>JBOHGE010000145.1:0-1013 GCA_050700055.1 Pseudonocardiaceae bacterium | reverse complement strand
GGGATGAGCCGGGTGGTGTCGCGGTCGGGGTGTCCGGGCAGGGCGCCGGCCACGTTGAAGGCGCGCAGGCTGATGGCGCCGATCGCGCCGGTGGCGGCGAGGTCGGCGGCGGCGTGGTCGGCGGCGAGCTTGCTGGTGGCGTACGGGCTGCTCGGTGCCACGGCCGCGGCCTCGTTGATCGGTTGCTCGGCTGGTGAGCTGTACACCGTGCAGGTGGACGCGAGGACCAGTCGCCCGGCCCGGGCGCCGGCCAGGCTGTCGAGGATGGTGAGGGTGCCGCCGACGTTGGTGTGCCAGTAGCTGACGGGATCGGTCCGCGACTCGCGTACCTTGGTCAGCCCGGCTAAGTGGCATACTGCCTCGGCTTCGGTGACGGCTCTGGGCAGGGTCTCGGGTGTGCGGAGGTCGCCTTGGAGCCGCTGGACGCCGTGGGGTAGCGCGGAGGTCGCGGAGCGGGTCAGTCCGGTCACCTCGTGTCCCTGCTCGACCAGCAGCGCGGCCACCGCGTAGCCGACGAAACCACCAGCCCCGGTGACCAGAACCCTCACCGGCCGAGGAGTTGGTGCCGGTGTTGCCACGCCAGCTCGATGCAGGCCCGCGCGATCGGTGCTAACGGCTCGGTGCGCAGCCGTTCGCGGGCCGCTGCGGTGAATGGGATTCCCACGGTGGGACGGCCAGCCTCGGTGCTGATGGCAGCACCTTCCTCATTCACGGCGACCATGTTGGAGAACAGTGCATCGAACACGGGTGCCTCGATGACCGCGACCGTCAGTAGCTCTACCCACAGGGTGAGCGGTTCGCACACCATGGCGCAGGCGACGACGCGGAAGTCACCAGCTTGGCGGGCTCGCTCGAACGACGCGAAGGGCTCGTCGGTGTCGTAGCCGATGGGGTCGATGCTGTTGCCGTCGTGCTCACTATTGCCGAGGAACTCCTCGGAGAACTCGCGCTGGATGTTACGCCAGAGAGAGAAGTCATTGTTCTGATGCGCCGGTGCCAGCGCCGCGGGCTGG
>JBOHGE010000144.1:0-1046 GCA_050700055.1 Pseudonocardiaceae bacterium | reverse complement strand
GGTGAGGCCGACCGCAGCGGGCGGACCTGCCGTTGCAGGGTGCGCAGGCTGTCGAGGGTGCGGGTGGAGCTGACCTCGGCGGCGGTGCGCAGCGCAGCGCGACCGGATGCGGCGGCCTGTTCGAGATTCTGGGCGAGGAGATGGGTACCGGCGAGGTCGGTCTGGACGAAACACCGGTTGCGGACCCGCTCAGGATCGTAGCCGTGCAACGCTGCGGTGCTCAGCGTGATGGCCTGCTCGAGCTCGCCGATGCCGCTGAGACAACGCCCGAGATCCGAGGCGAACGCGGCTTCGGTGTAGAAGCACGTCCAGGCAGGCTCGGCGCCGGGGCGTATCGACTCGTAAGACCGCTCGGCCTCGCGCACCGCGTGGCGAGCCGCCCGGATGTCACCGAGCAGGGCAAGACCACGTGCTTGCACCGTGTGGAGGTCGGCAGCCATCAACGGGGTGACCGTGCCTTGGGTGACGACCAGCCCGGCTCGGGCCAGTGCCACGGCCTGACGCCCGAGCCTGTCACGGTCCGTGCGCGCGCTCTGTCCGATCTGGAGTGTCAGGCGGCCCATCTCGCTCAGCACGCCGGCCGCATAGAGCCGGTCGCCTGCGCTCAGGGCGAGATCGACGGCCTGGATGTAGTAGCGCTGCGCCAGCGAGTGCCGGCCCACGTCGACCGCGGTGAAGCCGGCGAAGCTGGTGGCCTGCGCAACGGCGGTCAGCAGCGCCTTGCCGGTCTGCTCCGAGTAGCTGCCGTGCAGCAGCTGGTTGGCCGCACGGTTCAGCAATGACACCATCTGCTCCCGCACTCGTCCCGAGCCGTAGCGGCAGTCAAGCTGGGCCAGGTGAGTGACCTGCTCGGTGAGGACCTCCACCTCGGCCATGCCGATCCGCCGGCCTCCGGCCCGGGCGGTGCGCTGTGCCGGGGGCACGGTGAGGGCGAACAGGGCCGGCTCGGCGAAGGCTGCCGCGCTGAAGACCGAGCCCAGCAGGAGCTTACGTCGGCGCATGTCCTGTCCCGACAACTCGACGATCGTGCAGACCGTGCCCTCCAG
>JBOHGE010000143.1:0-1086 GCA_050700055.1 Pseudonocardiaceae bacterium | reverse complement strand
GGCCTGGGTGATCCCACTGGCAGTCGGCACCGACCACCTCGCGTCCCAGCAGCCCCACCGCGACAGCGATCCGGTGACCTTGGTCGCGACCTCTTCGTAGTCATCCTCACCGAACAGGCACAACCCCGCGACCAGGACCCCCAGCGACACCTGATCCGGCCGTACCACCACACCCTCAACCATGATCGCCGACCGTGCCACTCACCCCGGCCAGCATCACGACGCCACGCCGAGCCCACGGAGAAACAGCAGGCCAACCACATGATCAAACTAAGCTACGTGGCATTGGGCCGGGGAGCCCCGCGGGCTGGTACTGGCCCGCAAGGCTATCGACGCCGCGAGCACGTTACAGTCCGCAGCCGTGCGACATGAACGGCTCCTACCGCTGGCCACCGCGTTGGAAGCCCGGCCCGGCAACGATGCCAAGGAGATCGCCCGGTTAGCCCACCAGATCGCCGCAACGCGGATATGACAAGCACTTCCTGTCACTTAACGGGTAAGTCGGTAGTGCAGTGCTGGGACACGGGTGAGATCGAGCCTGAATGCGTCGAAATTGGTGAGGGCGTCGGCAGTGGGAACGGTACCGCACAACCGCTGGATGACCGACACCGCCGGTCCAGTGTGACGCGCGCGTGTGCTCCAGATGTGACCCAATGAATCGCAGCGGACAGCACCAATTCGGTGTGCTGGTGAGCAGATCCCCGGACAGCGCCATCCCGGCGTGCCGTGACACGCCCGACATCCCGGGCGTCACTGACTTGATGTCACTGTCAGCGAGGTCCGTGGAAGGACTATCGCTGTCTACGGATGTGCCACCAGCGGCACATCCGTAGACAGGCCACCCCGGCCCCAATGCCGCGAAGTCAGGAGTATCTTCTGCTGGCAGAGCTGGGAGCACGGCAGGTAGCACAGCCGCCAGACTGATCAAGAGCAGCCATTCCCGGCGTCCCCCGCTGCCCCGACCCCCATGATCGCTGTTTGGGGTGTGCCACGAGCATGCAGGGAGGTTCGGATGTAGAGGTCTGGGTCTTCGTGTGTGGTGCTGTGTTGGTGATGGAGGTGGGCCCTCCGGGACCGCTCTGCAGG
>JBOHGE010000142.1:0-1198 GCA_050700055.1 Pseudonocardiaceae bacterium | reverse complement strand
CCGCCCGCCCCGAGGACATCTTCGTGCTCACCGAGACCAAAGCCACCCCCGGCAGCCGGCTGCTGGCCCAGGCGTGCACCGCGGCGAACTACTCGGTGACCTTCCCCGAGCACGACCCCGGGGAACTCGGTATCATGATCATCAGCAAGGTCGCCACCACCCCCGATCCGCTCACCGCAGCACTGCGCTACCTACCGGCCCGCGCGGCCGGGGTCATCGTCGCCACCCCGGAAGGGCCGGTGCGGGTGCTCGGCGCCTACGCCCCCTCGCGGGATGCGACGCTGGACAAGACCGAGCGCAAGAAACGCTGGATCGAAGGCTTCCACACCGCCCTGGACGCCACGAGATCCAGCGTCCCCGTGCTGCTGCTGGGTGACCTGAACGTCCTGGAACCCGATCACCAGCCCGAGCACCGCCAGCAGTTCGCGCCGTTCGAGTACGGCTTCTACCGCGCCCTGACCGATCGGCATGGTCTGGTCGACGCATTCCGGCACCTGCACCCTCGTCGCGTCGAACACAGCTGGGCGCGACGGCCCGACCTCGGCTACCGCTACGACCACGCCCACTGCTGCGCCCAACTCCTGCCGCTGCTCCACGGCTGTGACTACGTCCACCAGACCAGGGACGTTCTCGCGGACGGATCGCGGCTGACCGATCACTCCGGACTCGCCGTGCGCCTGACCACGACGGCCACGACACCGCTGCTAACCTCTGACCCCGCCACGGCGGCAACCAGCGAGCCCGGCTTGGAGCCAAGCCTGTTCTGACCCGGGCGTTCGTGCCGGCCGCCACCCCGACCAGCACGAAGGACCTACCTGCATGTCCCACACCAGCGTGGCCCCGCGCCTCGGCGCCCGGGTCCTGCTGCTCGACCCCCTCGATCGGGTCCTGCTCATCCACGCCAGGGACCCCGAGGACCCCGGCCACCACTGGTGGGAACTACCCGGCGGCGGCCTGGACGACGGAGAAGACCTGGCTGATGCCGCCCGCCGCGAACTCGCCGAGGAATCCGGGATCCTGCTCCAAGAACTGGGCCGCAAGCTGTGGGTACGCGAGTCACGATTCATCTACCGGGGCCGCGCTCATCATCGGATCGAGCACGTGTTCCTCGGTCGCACCCCCAGCACCCTGGCCCAGATCCCGCTGAAACCCACCGAGAACGAGAAAGCCGGGCTGATCGAACGTCGATGGTGGCCCG
>JBOHGE010000141.1:0-1244 GCA_050700055.1 Pseudonocardiaceae bacterium | reverse complement strand
GTCGGCAATCGGTGGTGGGTTCAACGTGTGGCGGCAACACTTTAATCTTTGGAAGAAGATGGAGTGTAGCGATGAAGCAGCGACGGCGGATATATTACACGGCCTCTCAGCGTTCGGAGATATGGGATCGTTGGCAGCGTGGGGAGTCGATGAGCTCTATCGGGCGCCGGTTCGATCGGGCGTCATCTTCGGTGTTTTCAGTCATATCGCCGACGGGAGGTATCCGGCCACTCGATCGCAAGCGTGGCAGCCGGGCCCTGAGCCTTGCAGAACGCGAAGAGATATCCAGAGGGCTCAGTATTGGCGAGCCTTTGCGTGCGATAGCCCGGCGGTTAGCGCGATCTCCCTCGACGATCAGCCGCGAGGTCGGTCGCAATGGCGGGACGACAAGCTACCGCGCTACGGCGTCGGACAAGGCGGCCTGGGATCGCGCGCTGCGGCCCAAGCTTTGCAAGCTGGCTTGCTACCCACAGTTGCGGTGCGCAGTATCGGCAAAGCTGCGGCGCAAATGGTCACCGGAACAGATTGCCGGGTGGCTCAGGCGCGCGTTTCCCGGGGAGCTGCAAAAGCAGGTGTCACACGAGACGATCTACAAAAGCCTGTACATACAGGCCCGTGGCGTTCTGAAGAAGGAGCTGCTGGAGCATCTGCGCGCACGCCGCACCGTCCGCCGGTCTCGACACGCCAGCCTCAAGCGGGGCGGCTTGGGGCAGATCAAAGATGCGGTATCGATCAGCGAGAGACCCGCTTGCATCGAGGATCGCGCCATTCCAGGTCATTGGGAAGGCGATTTGATCGGCGGCTCGAAGAACAGCTATATCGCCACGCTGGTCGAGCGGCATTCGCGCTATGTCATGCTCGTCAAGGTGGCCAACAAGGATACAAACAGCGTCGTATCGGCGCTGATCAAACAGACGCAGCACTTGCCCCGCGACCTCTATCAATCGATCACATGGGACCGCGGCAAGGAGCTTGCCGATCATCCGCGCCTGACGCTAGCCACCGACGTCGAAGTCTATTTCTGCGATCCGCAATCGCCCTGGCAACGCGGCACCAACGAGAATACCAATCGACTGCTGCGCCAATATTTCCCCAAAGGGACTGATCTGTCGCTATATAGTCAGGCCAAGCTGAGTGCCGTTGCACGGCAGCTCAACGAACGACCTCGAAAAACGCTCGACTACCAAACACCCGCCGAGCGCTTTCAGGCATGTGTTGCCGCCACACGTTGAACCCACCACCGA
>JBOHGE010000140.1:0-1266 GCA_050700055.1 Pseudonocardiaceae bacterium | reverse complement strand
GGTCGCCTCGTGGACGCCGATGCTCGTCGCCACCTCGGCGATCGATCGGCCCGAATCGAGGTGCAGGCTAACGGCCTGATCCCTGTATTCCTGGGTGAAGCTTCGGCGTGTCGCCACGCGATTTCCTGCGCTGGCAATCAGCGGCAGTCTACGACCGGGTGTCTACAAGATCGGGTACGGTCCAGAGCTACCAGACCATCGCCGAGCGGCTCAACCTCGACCCCGCCACCAACCCACCGCCTACCCCGGTCGATCCCGACCGGGCAGTCGGCCACTGGACCTACTCCAACGTCCGTGACATCCTCAGCAACCCCAAACACACCGGACACATGGTCTGGAACCGCCACGCCCGCAAGACCGGCGGCAACACCCTCAACCCCGTCGAGGACTGGATCTGGTCACCCGAGCCGGTCCACGAGGCGCTGGTCAGCCTGGACACCTACATCCAAGTCCAAGAGATCAGCGCGCACCGCTTCGGCTCCCGCAGCCGCGCCGGTGCCAACCTCAACCACCCCCACACCAAGCGGTCCTACCTGCTGCGCACCTACCTGTTCTGCGAGCTGTGCGGGCGACGGATGTTCGGCAAGACCCGACACACTCAGCCCTACTACGTGTGCGCGCCCAAAAAGGGCTACGTCCCCGACGGACACCCAGCAGGAGGCACCTTCTTCGTCCGGGAAGACATCCTGCTCGACCGGCTCAGCACGTTCTTCTCCCACCACGTGTTCGGTGCCTACCGGCGGTCTCTGCTCGACGCCAGCATCCGCACCCTCGACCTGGCCACACGGCAGCAACGCGAGCAGCAAGTAGCGGCACTACACCGCAGCATCACCGACACCCAGACCAAGATCAAAAGAACCATTCGCAACCTCGAACTCGTCGACGACCCCGACCAGGACCTCATCCGCGACATCAACGAACGCCGCGCTGAACTACGCGCGCAGAAACACCAGTTCGAGACCCAACTCGCCGAAGTCGAAGCGCGCATCCTGCACGCACCCAACCCCGACCTGATCGACGCACTACCAGTCACGAAAATCCAGCTCGACCAGCTACCCGAACAACTAGCCCGCTCCCTGTTCGAAGCCCTACGACTGGAGATCCACTACAACAAACACACCAACCAGGCCACCTGCCGCATGAGGGGTCCCGGATCTTCCGGACAGTGAACCCACTAGGGTTCCCTTTCCGGAAGAGAGGAATTACGTGCCGAAGAATCGTCGGTCGTTCACTCCTGAGTACAAGGACGAAGCTGCGAAGATGGTG
>JBOHGE010000139.1:0-1315 GCA_050700055.1 Pseudonocardiaceae bacterium | reverse complement strand
CGCCCTAACAGGCTGCTGAAATACCACACCACAAACCCAACGCCTCTACCTCCGGCTTGTCAGGGCCGGATGGGTGAGCAGCATTTTGGTCAATCACATTCGCATTGGATGCCTTGCTCGCTCAATTTCAGCGCATTTTTCACGCAAAACCTCGGTTTCATGCCATTTCTCCGGTCTGCAGGCACAACTTCCCCAAGGTGCGCATGCGTACCAAGTTGTAAGCCGTCATGTTCAACATGAAAACCTGATCCACTTTCTCCACTCCGCGTACCATCACTTGCCGGATACGGCCGATCAATTTGGCCCAACCAAAACCTTGCTCTATCAATTTGCGCTTGTTCTGTGAAATCGCATAACCGGCACTGGCGGCAATCTCGTCGGGCACCGCTGAGCGACGATTGCTCGTGTTCTGCGCCACATGCGCAATCACTTTCATCTCTTGCAGCGCTTCAATGAATTCCGCTGCGTCGTAGCCCTTGTCCGCACCCAGCGTCAAGGTGCTTTGTGGCTTCACCTGGCGCGCATCATTGATCATCGCCTTGGCCGCTTCACGCTCGGCATATCCATCCGCTTGGGTCACCCGGGCATTGGCAATCAGACCATGTCGGTTGTCCGAGAGGGTGTGCCCCATATAACGAAGCTCACTGGCTATCTTGCCTTTGCGATACAGCCGCGCATCCGGGTCGGTTGTCGAGACGTGCGTTTCATTGCTGCGAGTCGTGCCACGAAAATCCGAACCATCCTCGTCATCACCGCCCTCCTTGCGCACAAAACTTTTGTGCCCGGCCCAGGCCTGAATCAACGTGCCATCCACACTAAAGTGCTCACCAGAAAGCCAGCCCTTGGCATCGGCCATCTGCACAATCTCGTTGAACAACGCCACCACCACGTCGTGCTTGATCAGCCGCTCTCGATTCTTGCTGAATACCGTCGGTACCCAGACCTCATCGTCCATCGACAGGCCAATGAACCAGCGAAATAGCAGGTTGTACTGCACCTGCTCCATCAACTGGCGCTCGGAACGAATGCTGTAGAACACTTGCAGCAACATGGCACGGGCCAACTTCTCCGGCGCGATGCTCGGTCGGCCTCCCTTCCAGGCAGGCTCATACATCTTCTCAAACAAGCCATCCAGACGACCCAGCGCCTCATTCACCATCTCGCGAACGGGGCGAAGTGGATGGTCCGCAGGAATAAACCCATCCAATCGCTTCACGGTGAACAACTGCTCGCTGAATACATCCGCTCCACGCATTGGGTTGGGCTCCAAAAGGGTAGATGTAGTTTATTCGATAGATGGTATTTCAGCAGCCTG
>JBOHGE010000138.1:0-1321 GCA_050700055.1 Pseudonocardiaceae bacterium | reverse complement strand
CAATGCCACGTAGCTTAAGTTGATCATGCTGCTCGGGGTGTCAGAGTGTGGATGTGGATTGTGGGCGGGCCGGTGTGGCGGGTGCTGGTGGGGTCGCCGGGTTTCTTGACGCGGTAGCTGTTGTGGCGGGCGCGTTTGACCGCGCGTGGGCAGGTCCGGTGACGCCGGGTCGGGTTGATCTTTGCGGTGATCTCGGCGAGGACGTGGGGCAGGGCGTCGTCCCAGTCCTCAGGGGGAAAAACCCGCCGTACCGGTGGCGGTACGGCGGGTGATGCGCAGGACCCGGGTGAAGGAGATCCGGTCGGGGTCGAGGTCCGCGGCCCCGGCGGCTCTGGCGATCAGGGCGCTGAGCGCGTGGTGGACCAGTAACCAGGCCCAGATCTCCTGGTGGACCAGCTCGGGCAGCTTCGAGCGCAGGACCCTGCCCGGACCGCGTAGGTGGGTCTTGAGCTGGTCGTTGCCGGTCTCTTCCTCCCACCGCTGATGATAGGCCGCGGCGAGCTCGTCGGCCCGGGCCTGGGCCGGGTCGATGATCGTGGTCAGCAGCACGATCAACTCGCCGGTGCCGTTGCCGTCGCGGTCCGAGACGTCGTACTCCACAACCCGCACCAGGTGCGCGTCGGTGGGGTCGAGCTCACCTCGTTCATCGTGGGCGACATCATGGGCGGTGGCGAGGATCGCCGCTCGGCGCCGTGCGCCGCGGATCGCCGGGTTGATCAGCACCGAGAAGTAGGTGCCGTCGGGCAGGACCCGCACGACGGGCAGGCCCAGCCCGGTCGGGGCCCGCCACAACAGCGCGGCACCGGATCGCGCGGCCAGGCCCCAGGCGTCGAAAGAGTAAAAGTTACGATCCGCGGTGAGCAGCTCATCGCGGCGCAGCCGCTGGTAGAGCCGGTTGGCCAGGGTCTTCTCCCCGACCGCCCATGCCCCGGTTTCGGCAGCCAGGAACGCGTGGGTGCCACACTCGGCAAGCGCCACCACCCGCGCCTTCGGAAACGCCGAGCGGTTGACCCCAGACCCGGCGTAGCCGAACTCCGCGGCGTTGCCCTCGGTGTCGGGCACATCCACCTCGAACCCGTCGATCGCCACTAGCCGCCACCCCCGCAGCCACGCCCCCCGAGTCAACGTGTCCGCGACCGGGCCCGCGACCTGCTCGAACACCTCGGCCAGCACCTTCGGGCCCAGCCGCTTGCGGGCCTGGGTGATCCCACTGGCAGTCGGCACCGACCACCTCGCGTCCCAGCAGCCCCACCGCGACAGCGATCCGGTGACCTTGGTCGCGACCTCTTCGTAGTCATCCTCACCGAACAGGCACAACCCC
>JBOHGE010000137.1:0-1407 GCA_050700055.1 Pseudonocardiaceae bacterium | reverse complement strand
GACCCGTGACGAGATCGACACCACCGTGCGCTTGGTGCGCGAGCTGTGGGAGTTGACTGACCCGCTTCCCGGCCGGTTTCGAGCCTCGGCGTTCGAATACCGGCCCTATCCGGGCACCCCCGACTGGCATCGGCTGTTGGCCACCGGCCGCTACACCGCCGACCAACTGCTCAACTACAGCGCCGTCGACCTCACCGCAGAGGGCGTGGACGAGTCCATGCGGGAACGCGACGAATTCAACTTCTCGATCAACCTGCCGCTGGCCGAGGCGCCGATCGACTACATCCGTGCCCAGCTCGTCGCGCTCTCGCGCGAGCAGCACGCCCGAAAAGACAGGGCAGTATGACCGGCACCTCCACGGGCCATCGGCGCGTGTTCGTCACCCTCGACGGGATGGGCGGGGCTGGAAAGTCCACTACGACTCGGCACCTACACCAGTACCTCTCCGAGGCATGTTACACCGTGCGTGTCACCGCGCAGCCCTCCGACGACCGGCTCGGCGAGATCGCTCGCCACAGTACCGACGCTTACACCGGGCACACCCTGGCCTGCCTGGTGGCCGCCGACCGCTACCACCACCTGGCCACCGAGATTCGCCCGCAGCTCGCCGCTGGCCGGATTGTGCTCTGCGACCGCTATGTCGCCTCCTCCTACGTACTGCAACGGATGGACGCAGTACCGATCGAATTCATCGAAGCACTCAACGCCGCTGCCGACGTCCCAGACCTCGCGGTCATCCTCACCGCGCACCCAGCTGTAAGCACCCGGCGGATCGGGCGGCGGGGCGCGCACAGCCGCTTCGAGGCCGGCATCGCCACCAGCCGCGCCGAAGCCGACCTCTACCGCGACACCACGGCTCGCTTGGCCGAACTCGGCTGGCCGCTGCTGACGATCGACATCACCCATACCCCGATCGAGCAGGTCACCGCACAGATCGCTGGGCGAATCGCCCAGTTGGCCGGCCTCCCACCGAGTGATTCCGCCACCGCGTAAGCTCCGCCGCGTCCAGACCACGGGGCTGGCCGCGGCGCTGGCCCGTTCGCTGATAGCGCTTGCGAGAGAGACTTTTGCCGATGGCCGACCGCCATCTGATTGACGTTCACGTCCTGCTGGTTCGCGACGGCCAGATCCTGCTTTCGCGGCGCCGCGACACCAACCCGATCTTCGACAGACGATGGCACCTACCCTCGGGCAAACTTGACGTGGGCGAGTCCGTGCTAGACGCAGCTATTAGGGAGGCCGATGAAGAAGTCGGCGTCCTCATCGACCCAGCCGACTTGCGGCATGTAAACACCCTGCACGTCAACGGCTCCGGCCCCGAGCCCCGCCTCGGAGTTTTCTTTGAGACCCGACGGTGGGTGGGCGAACCGACCAACCGCGAACCGGCCAAGTGTTCCGCCGTCACCT
>JBOHGE010000136.1:0-1412 GCA_050700055.1 Pseudonocardiaceae bacterium | reverse complement strand
AGGCCATCCAGATCACCCGCCGCACCAGGGGGTCGGCAAAGTCGCGGTGAGTGGGTGCTGCGCTGCGACGACACGCGGCCGGAGATGAGGGTGCGGGCACGGCCCTCGTAGTGATCATGGCGGTTCTCACGCCAGCCTTGATCATCGGAAGTGAACCGTGCCCGCATCTGTATCCTTGTCGATCGCCGCTGTCGCTGACCAGGTGGGCGGGGTGGAGCTACCCGATCCGGTCGCGCTTGCGCCGGGCCTACGCACCGCGTTGATGCAGGTGATCGATCCGCGGAAGCGTCGCGGGGTCCGGCACCCGCTGGTCGTGGTGCTCACCGCGGCGGTGTGCGCGGTCGCGGCCGGGGCACGCTCGTTCGTCGCGGCCGCCGAGTGGGTCGCTGACCTGCCCGCCGAGGTGGGCGCGGCGCTCGGCGTGGCCGATCGCTGCCCATCGGAGTCGACCATCCGCAGGCTGATCGGCCAGGTGGACGGTGACCGATTCGATACCGTGATCGGCGCGTTCGTCCAAGGCCTGTGCGCGAGCGTGGCGCCTGCGGGGCGGCGCCGCGTGCTCGCGGTGGACGGCAAGACCGTGCGCGGCTCGCGACGCACCGACGCGCACGGGGTCACCACGCCGGGCCGGCATCTGCTCGCGGTGATCGACCAGCACGCTCGGGTCGTGCTGGGCCAGGTGAAGGTTGAGGGCAAGACCAACGAGATCACCGCTTTCGCGCCGCTGCTCAATACCCTGGGCGACATCGATCTGGCCGGTGTCGTGATCACTGCCGACGCACTCCACACACAACGTGACCACGTCGCCGACCTGCACGAACGCGGCGCACACTGGGTGCTGACAGTGAAGGGAAACCAGCCCCGATTGCGCCGCCAGCTCACCGAGCTGCCCTGGCGTGAGGTCGAGACCGCGCACCGCAGCGCCGACACTGCGCACGGGCGCCGGGAGATCCGCACGCTCAAGGTCGTCACCATCGGCGCCGGGATCGAGTTCCCACACGCCGCCCAGGCCATCCAGATCACCCGCAAGACCCGCCCGGTCTCCGCCCGCACCGGCCGCCGCGGCCGCTGGCGCACCGAAACCGTCTACGCGATCACCGACCTCGGGCCACACCACGCCCGACCCGACGAGCTCGCCACCTGGATCCGTGGGCACTGGCAGATCGAGAACGGCCTGCACTGGGTCCGTGACGTCACCTTCGCCGAAGACCTCTCGACCATCCGGACCGGCGCCGCCCCGCAGGTCATGGCATCGCTGCGGAACCTGGTGATCAGCCTGCACCGACTCGCCGGCGCCACCAACATCGCCGCCGCGCTACGACATCACGCCCGCGACGCCCGTCGGCCACTCCACCTACTCATGATCAACTGACTTTGCCGACCCCCTGGGGCTGAACTGCAGCCCACCGGAG
>JBOHGE010000135.1:0-1428 GCA_050700055.1 Pseudonocardiaceae bacterium | reverse complement strand
CGGCGCCGCAGGCTCCGCCGTGGGCACCACACCGATCCCGCGCAGGTGATCGAGCAGCGGCCGCATACCTTTCAGCGTCAGGTTCCGGTCGGCCCAACTACGGTCCCTATGGAACGCCAAGAACCGTCCGGCCTGCGGCATCCCCAGTTCCCCTGGTGCCAAGTCGATCTCATCCAGCCAACGGCTCAGGTGAGCCATTCGCTGCAGGTGTTCAGCACACGACCGCTCCGAATATCCCAGCTCGAAAAAGCCCGCACGAAACCCAACCACATACGCCTGCAGCGGCCCTGACACGCGCACCCGCCACGGTGACGGCCTGTTCATGATCCACGCCTCCTTCACCGGAACACCCTGTTCCGGTGAAAACAGCATCAACCCGACCAAACAATCCGAATATGCCGAGCCAACCAGCAACCCCACACCACTGAGCAGCGGCCACGCCGAGCCGTCACAGCCTGCTCGGCATAATCCGGGGCTCGGGATATTCCCGTCTATGCCGAATTCGGCATAGACGGGAAATGGGCACGTCCGGTTCGGTGGGAGAGCACACGGAAAAGAACCCGCCATGAACAGACACCTCGCCGCGTGGCCCACCCCACCACTCACCCTGGCAACGCGGCACCAACGGGCTCCTGCGCCAGTACTTCCCCAAAGGAACCGACCTCTCCTCGTACCCCCAGGAGGAACTTGACAGAGTAGCGGCAGAACTGAATAACAGACCACGCAAGACACTGGGCTGGCAGAAGCCGACCGAGGTGATCGAAAAGCTGATCGCAGAGCATTGTGTCGCCATGACCGATTGAAACCGCCCCTACATTCCGACGTGGGAGGGCTGGCTCTATCTCGCGACTGTCATCGATTGTCCTACCAAGGAGATCATCGGATGGGCGATGGACGACAACTACAAGACCCCGCTCATCAGTGCCGCTCTCAGAATGGCCGCACGGAATCATGCCCTCGAACCCGGTGCGATCTTCCACTCCGATTATGCCGAGCTTTGTGTTAAGTCGAGGGATCGTGTTCTGGCCTGTGCTGGCGGGGTTGCCTGACTGATTTCTCGGCTTAATGATCCGCTGGTTCGTGGCTACCGTCCGCTGTGTCCATACGCCCTGCGGAGAGGAGACGGCCATGGATACGACGGTCACAGGGATCGGGTCGGTTGTTGTTGAGGAGCTGCGTGCGGCTGGCTACATGGAGTCGACGATCGGCCAGTACGAGAAAACGATCAAAGCTCTGAGGCGTTCGTCGAGGAACGCGGGCGAAGACATCACCCTCGTCGCGCTCAGCCAGGCAGCCAAGGCCCTACCAGCCCCAGCCAGCGCGAGAAAGCCGATCGAGTACCTCACCGAACCCCAGACACGAGCAGTGCGCGTCGCGTTCACCGGCCGCACCGCGACATCGCGCAGGAACCGAATGCTGCTGATCCTG
>JBOHGE010000134.1:0-1458 GCA_050700055.1 Pseudonocardiaceae bacterium | reverse complement strand
CACGCATATTGCGCGGTACAGCAAGCTAAGCAGTACGCCGCTTAGCAGGGTGCTGAAATACCACCCCACCAGTCGGCGCGTGACAGGCCTCAGGCGTTGGAAGTTGACACCCCGATAGTTGCAAACGAAGACCCCAGACGATGCGCGGAGCCGACACCTTCACCGAGAGCTTGTTCACGATGCGCCGCCTGGAGGACTTCGTACCCGCGAATCACCCGCTGCGCCCGATCCGCGCAATGGTCAATGAGGCGCTGCTCAAGATGGACAACCTGTTTGCCGGCATGTATGAGGCCGACATCAAGGGCGGGCGCCCCAGCATCGCACCCGAGAAGCTGCTGCGCGCGATGCTCTTGCAGATCTTCTTCAGCGTCCGCTCGGAGCGCCAGCTCATGGAGCAGACCCAGTACAACCTCTTGTATCGCTGGTTCATTGGCCTGGCCATGGACGATGTGGTCTGGGTACCCAGCGTCTTCACCAAGAACCGCGAGCGACTGATCGCCCACGACGCGATCATCGAACTGTTTAACCAGATCGTCGACACCGCGGATCGCAAGGGCTGGCTGTCGGGCGAACACTTCAGCGTCGATGGCACCCTCATCCAGGCATGGGCCAGCCACAGGAGCTTCGTGCGCAAAGACGGCGGCGGCGATGATGATGCGGGCAACAACACGACGGGTAGCACCAGCTTCAAAGGCCAAAGCCGCAGCAACGAGACTCACGCCTCGCGCACCGATGGCGATGCGCGTCTGTACCGCAAGGGCAAGACCGCCAGCGAGTTGCGCTACATGGGCCATACCCTCTCGGACAACCGCCATGGCCTGATTGCCAACGCGATGGTCACGCAGGCTGATGGCTTTGCCGAGCGCGAAGCGGCCAAGGTCATGATCAAGGATGCCCGTCAAGCGGCCCCGAGTCCGGATACCAAGGTCACGCTCGGTGCGGACAAGGGCTACGACGCGCAGGAGTTCGTCCAGGCATGCCAGGACATGGGCGTGACACCGCACGTGGCCCAGAACACTTCGGGTCGGCGATCCGCGGTGCCCGACGCCATTGCTGCGAGCGAGGGCTATGCGTTGTCGCAGCGCAAACGCAAACTTATCGAGCAGGGCTTCGGCTGGGCCAAGACGGTGGGTGGAATTCGTCAGGTGATGGTGCGGGGACTCAAGCGCGTGGACCACCTGTTCGTGCTGACGATGACGGCCTACAACTTGACGCGTATGCGTTCGTTGGGGCAAATCCGTCCACAGACGCTCTGAGGCACCCAAAGGCCAGCAAAACGCCCTCGAGTCAGCGAAAACGGCTTCCGAAATCGCTGCCCGATGCACTATGTGAAAAGCGGATCCTCGCCGAAAGAGATGGCTCGCCTTGAAGGGGAGTATTTCCGCATCCTGCTAAGAAATCAGGCGTAGCCTCGACGGGAATGGTGTGGCGGACCCAAGGAGAGACCCTGTGCGCGCC
>JBOHGE010000133.1:0-1514 GCA_050700055.1 Pseudonocardiaceae bacterium | reverse complement strand
ACAGAGTCGCCAAAATGCCCCAGGCCATCAAATCACCTTATCCGGAACCAATAAGCCGACACGGGGAGGTTCTGGGGCAGCGCCAAGCCTATCTCCCCAGGTCAGCCCCTTAACTTAGTGGCATTGGCTCTTGGGTGCGGTGGTGTTCGCCCTCGCCATGGGTGCCCTCGAACACGGCGGCTGGTGGTGGGCATGGCTCACCGCCTCAGCGGTAATACTGCTCCGCAGAGGCGTCCGTCTGCCACGAATCGGCGTGAAACTCCGCCGGGCTAGCCGCTCCATCATGCGTGACAACCGCCGAGTCCGCCACCACCGCGAGCTAGCCCGACACCATCGCCACAGACAACGACAACAACGCCGCGCACACCGGCCCCGCAGACGACAAACCCAATAACACACGAAGGTAGGAGCACGCGCATTGCTCATGCTGGCCGCCGTCGAGCCCGTATCCAACGCCGCGCGGTGCGGGAGCGGCGACGGCAAGCCAATGACTGAAACGTCGCCGAGCTATGTGGGGGAACCCATGAGATTTACAGGCTATATCAAGGAACCGTCTCGCGTTTTGGGATGGCCAGGTTTAAGCTGGAAGGTTCCTCGAACATATGTACGCACAATCACCCCGGTATGACTTGAGAAGGTGATCCAATGCTGCGTTCACAATCACTCGATATTGACCAACTGCGCGAAGCGCTTAAAGCCGCGCGTCGCCGGGGCGTGCAGGACTCACGACTGGAAAGCCACGCGCCGGGACTTATTGAACTGCTTTACCCGGCACGCAGTTACCCAGGGCTTACGATTCATCAACGGGCGATGGCGACCGAAAATCTGATCAGGGCCGCTATCGATGTGTTGGGCAACGAGGCGCGGCACCTGTTGTCGGTGCTGTTGTGTGTCGATCCGGCAACGTCGCATCTGCTGTTGCAGCGGCGCCGCGAAATCGCTGCCCAACGTGTCGGAGTGCTGCCCGCCACCTGGCAGCGGGGACGGTGGGAACGCCAACTACTGACCGACCTCGCCGCCAAAATATACCGACTCCACTACAACCACGCCGACACCTACATCCCCGAACCCGCCGAGCATGACTAAGCGGGGAATGCCCTTAACAAAAAACCTGACCACGCCCCGGGGGCGTGGTCAGGCATGTGCGTGTTACCTTCTACGATCGACCACCTATCAGGCGGCTGGACTGACCCCGAGCCCTCCTTCTGCCCCGCCCAAGCCCGCTCAAGCAGCACCTACCGTGCCAACTTTCACAGCGCCGAGCAGCCCCACGCTGTGACCTGCGATTATCCAGGTTTCTCGTATATTTTTTGCATCTTTTTTGAACGAGTCTTGTATGTAACCTGCATGTTTTTCGCATGGAACTCGGGTATCAAACACTCATTATCGGGACTGTAAGATCAACGGTGTAACTCCTGAGACTGGAGAGGCACCTGTGACTGTAGTGGCGATGGATGTGTCGGCTGAGCCGGGAGACGGCGTGGACGAGGCGTTGGTGCGGCAGCTGACCGCGC
>JBOHGE010000132.1:0-1829 GCA_050700055.1 Pseudonocardiaceae bacterium | reverse complement strand
TGGCCGCCCAGACCCTGCTGTCCTGGACCGAGAGCCTGCACCGCAGCAGACGGCGGGTGGGATCCACCGTCACCTTCGGAACCACCGAGTTCACCGTGGAGTTCCTCGGCGCGATCTGGCCGAGGTTGCGCGCGGACTTCGAACGCGCAGGCGTGCAGCTCAAGATCGAGCACGTCCGCACCCGCGACCTGTGGCGCAAACTCGACGCCAAGCAGGTCGACATGGTGTGCGGCAGCTTCGCCACCGAACACGACCGGCCACCAGTGCTCGACTACGACTTTCTCGAATGGCACCGCGAACGCGTCGCTCTGCTCACCAACCTCACCCCGCGCGAGCTGCCCGACACCCCGGTCACCGCAACCACACTGCCCCACCTGCCGCTGCTGGCACCGACCGCCGGACTGTTAGCGCAGTTCCTCGGCCGCTGGTACGGACCTGACTACCGCGGCGTGCTCACGGTCATCGCCGAGATCGACTCCCTCACCTACGGCCTGAATCTGCTCACCGCCGAGCTGCTCCACGGATGCCTACTGACCACCGAACGAGTCGCCGACGCCGCCCTCGACGGACGCCTGCCCGGCAGAAACCTTCGAAAGATCGACCTCGCCGACGACTACCGACCCCGCCTGGAGATCGTCACCGGCATCTTCGCCCGCAACGGCGAACGGGAGCGCTACGCCCACAACCATCCGCTGAACCTGCTGTGGAACGCATTCACCGAGGCGACCCCCACCAGACCAGCGCCAGCCGTCCTGCCGGGCTGACCCGGCGGAAGCGGCGTCTCACCAGTCGAGTCCTAGCGCCCCTTGGACGCTAGGATCTTGACACTTGAGCCGAGTTTTGCAGACGTCTCCCGCAATGGCCGCCCGTCTCACACCTCCCAGACGCTGAGTGTGACCGTGAGTCGCCACTCGGAGCCGACTCACAGCCGCCGCCGACCGCCATTCGGAGCCGAATAGCGGTTAACGGCCGCTGTCGAGCGCCATTCGGAGCCGAATAGCGGTTAACGGCCGCTGTCGAGCGCCATTCGGAGCCGAATGGCGGTTCACGTCGCGTTACTGATCAAGGTGACCCGCGTCTCGGCGGTCGGAGGCGCAGCCTCACTAGACTCCACCGCGCCACAGTCGCGAACGCGCCAACTTCTCCGGCACTGCATGCGCGACACCTGTTCGGACCGCCAGGTTCCGAACCTAAATCGATGAACTGCGGTGATGCTCCAACATGACATCACGCACAGAAAGCGACCCCCCAGAGAACCCGCGGCTGGCCAGTGCTCACCGCCGACAGGGCAAGCACTTTGCCGGTCACCACGTCGTCGCGGTCAAGGACAGGGCCGATATCGAACCGGGCCGGGTTCTTCGACCGCCAGTCGTAGGCCAGTTCGACCTGCACAGGGTTGTCCTGGCCCGCGGGCGGGCGTATAACTCGGCGCGCCGAACGACGGTGACGGGGTGACCGGCTTGTTGGTAGGCGGCGCTGATCTCCTCCACCGCGCGGCTGAACTCTTCCGGATCGAGGTGATTGGTGAACAGGTCAACGTCCTCGGTGACCCGGTCCACCAAGCCGTGGGCGGCCGGCGCGTAGCCGCCGGCGCGGGAGAATCCGTATTCCTGAATGGCGGCCAGCCCTATGCCAGCCAGTTCTCGGTGCCGTGAATCAATTTCTAGATGGCTATACCACGGTTGCCTGGCTAAGCTCCGGAAACCGTTGTTCCCGGAGTGCGCGGCACCGAGGCGGCAGCACTGATCGGTGTCATATCTGCTTCAGTACCGCGATGTTGAGATAGTGGGTCAGCTCATCAACGGTGTTCGCCTCACGGATGACTGTCC
>JBOHGE010000131.1:0-1830 GCA_050700055.1 Pseudonocardiaceae bacterium | reverse complement strand
CTAACGGGGTTTCACCCCAGCCCGACGAGGCGTGCCCCGTGGTCGGGTTGGTAGTGGGGGTTCCGGTCGGCGGGTGGAGACCGTGACCGGCGTGCCGGTCCGGTGTATATAACCGCCTGTAGCGGTTTGGTTGGCCTGTGAGGCCCCCGTCCGACCGGAGCCCGATGATGACGGTAGCGCGCAGCGTGGCGGATGTCCTCAATGATCATGTGGTGTTCGAGGTGGAGTGCATCGATCGGATGTATCTCAACGTGTACGTGCCGCAGTTGCAGTACGCGGCGGGGTTGGTGGGGTTCGTGCACCGGCAGTTGGGGTTGCCGATCGCCTCGACCGCGCCGCTGGCGCCGATCAGTGACAGGTTCACCAAGGCGGTGCGGCGGTTCGCTGGTGAGCAGGGCGTGCCGTGGGTCGATTTCGTCAAGGGGCAGCGGAAAGACGACGTCATGCACCAGCACCTGGCGGCCTTCACCGGCACCGAGGGGGTGTTGTTCATCGGGCGGGCTCAGGAGAAGACCAGCCTGTTTCGCACGGAGAAGCGCCGTAACGCCGAGGGGGTGGCCTACCCGTGGATCGTGAAGACCACCGGTGTGGTCAACCACTTCTACGTCTATGCCGTGGACGACGACTTCGGTTCGTTCTTCCTGAAGTTCTGCTCGTATTTCCCCTATAACGGCCGTTTGTGTATCAATGGGCATGAATGGGCCAAGCGTCAGGCTCAGAAGAAGGGGATCGCGTTCACCGCGTTGGACAACGGCTTCGCTACCGCCGATGACCCGGCCGCGGTGCAGGACCTGTGCGACCGGCTGGGACCCGCCCAGATCCAGGGTCTGCTGGACAAGTGGTCGGCGATCCTGCCCGGCGCGTTCACCCAGGCCGACCGTGATGCGGGGTACCACTACGAGCTGTCGATCCTGCAGGCCGAGTTCTCCCTGACCCAGATGCTGGACCGGCCGGTGACCGGGCGGGTGTTCTTCGAACACGTCATCCGCGACAACCTCGACGCCGGGCGCCCCGACCAGATCAGCCTCATCTTCGACCGGCGCCTGATCAACGGCAAGCGCCGGCGCACGCCAGGTCCGCTGCGCACCCGGGTGATCACCGACGGGGTCACCCCCAGCCTGCACCTCGACTACAAACACACCAAGATCAAGCAGTATCACAAGGAAGGACGAGCGCTGCGCACCGAGACCACCATCAACAACACTCGCGACTTCGGAATCGGGAAACGACTGACCAACCTGCCCGCACTGCGGGAGGTCGGCTTCACCGCCAACAGACGCCTCCTGAGCGTCCAACGACTCAGCCACAACCCGATCCACGCCGAGCAAGCCTTCACCGCGGTACACCACCCGATCATCACCGACGACGGGCACCGCACCGCCGGACTACCCCTGGGCGACCGCCGCGCCCAGGCCCTACTGCAAGCCCTGCTGGTCTTTCGGCTGCTGCCCAACGGGTTCCTCAACCGCGACCTGCGAACCCTGCTCGCCGAACTGCTCGGCAGATCGCACATCACCGCCGGACAAATGACTTATGACCTCCGGCGGCTCCGCACGCACGGCCTGATCACCCGCATCCCACACAGCCACCGCTACCAGGTCACCGACACCGGCCTGCACCACGCCATGCTCCTCACCCACATCCACACCCGCCTACTCCAACCCGGCCTAGCACAGCTCACCGACCCCAACCCACCCCAACCCAGCCAACTACGCACCGCCGCCCGCAACTACCAAAACGCTCTCGACCAACTCACCCAACAGGCCGGACTCGCCGCATGAACCCAAACTTGACTCGATCACACCGACTTCGTCGGACCTAGCCTTCTAG
>JBOHGE010000130.1:0-1921 GCA_050700055.1 Pseudonocardiaceae bacterium | reverse complement strand
CTAGGTGGCTGGTGTCTTTTGCGTGTCGGTGACCTGGGCGGTCCGCTGACCAGGGGATGATGATCTCGTGACGTTGGGGCGGGTTGATCATCAGGGTGACTTGTTTGACGATGTGGTCCGGTTCTGCGAGGTGTCGCTGCCGGCGAGCTCGATCTATGGGTTGTTGGCTCGGGAGCGGGACAGGTTGTTCCCTGATGAGATGTTCGCTGATCTGTTCGCTGATCGTGGTCGTCGGTCGGTTCCGCCGTCGGTGGTGGCCACGGTGATGGTGTTGCAGCGTCTGGATGGGCTCTCGGACCGGGAGGCGGTGGATCGGTATGCCTTCGACGTGCGGTGGCGTTACGCCGCGGGGGTCGGTGGGTACGGCGGGGTTGGGTGGGCCCGGTTCGCGCATACCGTGTTGGTGGACATGCGGGAGCGGTTGCGGACCTCGGCGCGCCCGGATCGGGTGTTCGAGGTGGCGTTGGACGCGGCCCGTCAAGCGGGGTTGATCGGGCGGCGTCGGGTGCTGGACTCGACGCCGTTGTATGACGCGGTGGCCACGATGGACACCGTCACGTTGATCCGTTCGGCGCTGCGGGGCCTGCTCGGTGTGGTGGCCGCCGAGGTGGAAGCTGCGCTGCGGGCGGTGCTGAGCAGCGGGGATGACTACGCCACGACGGGCAAGCCGCAGATCGACTGAGACGATGCGTCGGCCCGTGGGCAGTTGATCGATTCCCGGGCCCGGGATGGGTTCGCGGTGTTGGCGGTCCTGGACGGGCAGAAGCTGGAGGAGGTGGCGGCCCAGGCTGCTGCGTTGCTGGCCACGGTGCTGGGCCAGGACCTGCAAGAAGGCGATGACGGGGTGTTGCGCATCGCGCGGCGGGTCGCCAAGGACCGGGTGATCTCCACGGTGGACCCCCAGGCCCGGCACGGGCACAAGACCGCGGCGCGGGGCTTTGATGGTTACAAGGGCCACGTCGCGATGGATCCCGACAGTGAGATCATCACCGCGACCACGGTCACCCCGGGCAACACCGGGGACGCCACCCCCGCCCCGGACCTGGTCGCGGGACCTGTTCCCCGACCCGGCCGGCACCCCCGACCCGGCCTGCACCGGCGACCCCGTCGGCGACACGCCGGGCGAGCCAGCCGAGCCGGGTGGCGTGGCCGAGCCGGGCGACGTGATCCCCGACGGGCCCGTCGGGGAGCCGGCCGGCGTTGTCTACGGGGACAACGCCTACGGCACCGGCGAGTTCCATGATCGGCTGGAGGGGGCCGGGATCGAGTCGAAGTGCAAGACTCAGACACCGACCGCGCCCGGCGGGCGATTCGGCAAGGACCACTTCGAGGTCGATCTCGGCGCAGGCACCGTCGGGTGTCTCGGCGGGTTCACCACACCGATCCGCCCGGCCAAAGACGGTGGTGGCACCGCCTGCTTCGGACCCGTGTGTGCCGGGTGCCCGCTGCGTGAGCAGTGCACCACCGCCACGGCCGGTCGCACCATCAGCATCGGCCCCCACGAACAGGCCCTGGCCGACGCCCGCGCCCGGCAGACCGACCCCGCCTGGGTCGCCGACTACCGCGCCACCCGACCCAAGGTCGAACGCAAGATCGCTCATCTGATGCGCCGCACACACAGCGGTCACCGCGCCCGGGTCCGCGGCACCGCCAAGATCAACGCCGACTTCCGGATACTCGCCACCGCGGTCAACCTCGCGCGCCTGGCCACCCTCGGGCTGCGCTTCACCCCCGCCGGATGGGCGACGGCCTGACCGCCACGACCAACAGACCCACCCGCTCCCCTGACCCTGTAAACCACCCGCGACAGCCCACCCCACCAGTCCCTTAAGCCACCCCAGGTCCGCCTTAAGCCGTCCCGCTCAACCCGCCCGAGCCCATCACAACACCACCCGACCGACGCCACATCCCAGCGCACCCC
>JBOHGE010000129.1:0-2021 GCA_050700055.1 Pseudonocardiaceae bacterium | reverse complement strand
TAAGGGCGCACATCGACGTACCGAAGGTGCTGTTCAGCTCCGGTGCGTGGGGTAGGCACAGCGGTGCTCACAGCAACGAGTATGCCCGCCGCCCCTGACACCGTGCTCCGACGACACGGACCTGACGTCTTTCTCCCGGGGCTGGGTCGTGACGCCGTCGACCGGATCGATCATGGCGTATCGGGGGGATTAGTGTGCGTTCGGACGTATGCCGAGGGAGGCGGGTGGCTTGTGGTGAGGGATGGGTCTGTGGGTGAGCGGGGGGCTGGTCTGATCCCGGAGCCGCTCGTGGTGGGCAAGCTGTTGGTCTCGCTCGAGGATCCAGCGATGCGGGCTGCGCTGGCTGCTCGTGATGTGGCCTGCGTTTACCGGTTGTTGTGTGCGGGCGGGGTCACTCAGCGGGAGATCGCTCGGCGTACCGGGCAGTCGCAGTCGGAGGTGTCGGACATCCTCCGGGGTCGCCGGGTGCGGGATGTGACGGTGCTGGAGCGCATTACCGATGGTCTGGGTGTTCCGCGGGCGTGGATGCGGTTGGCCGGCGTCGCGGGAGGTGGGGACGGCTCCTACGGTGGGCAGGGCACGGTCGCCGACCCGCCGGAGGAGGTGATCGCGGAGATGCTGCGCAGGCATCTGTTGGCGTTGGGTGCGATCACTGCGGTGGGTGTCGCCGCGGTGGGTGAGTTGGTGGAGTTGCCCGGTCCGGCGCCGGTGGCGTTGCCGTGTCGGCTCGATTACGGGCAGGTGCGGCAGGTGCGGGATGTGACTCGTCGGCTCGGTGAGGCCGGTAACACCGGTGTGGCCGGTCCGGAGGTGCTCAGTGCGGCGGCTGCGTGGGCTGAGCGGTTGTTGGGTGTGTCGGGTGCTGAGCCGGTGCGGCGGGCGCTGCTGGTGGCGGTGGCTGAGCTGCATTTAGAGGCCGGGTGGGCGGGGTTCGACGCCGGACGCTATCACCGGGCCATGGACCACTACCGGGCCGCGTTGCAGCTGGCCATCGAGGCGGGGGACGCTTATCTGCAGGCCACTGCCTTGAACTATGCCGGGATGGCCACTGTGGAGCACGGCCACCCGGACGACGGACTGAAGATGATCCAGTTCGGTCTGGTCAAGACGTGGGACATCCCCCGCGACGAGCAGCGCGCGGTGGTGGTCGGAGTCAGCGGACGGGCGGCTCGGGAGGCGTGCGCACGGGAGGAAGCCGCGACCGCTCTGGCTCATCTGGGACACCTGGATGCTGCGGGGGCCGAGATGGCGAGGTCGCGGCAGCTGTGGGTGCCCACCCGCGCTGACCGCTTCGGCGACCTCGACCGTCCTGCCGCGCTGCTGGCGTTGCGTCGAGGACGGCTGGATGTTGCGGAGTCGTGTGCGGCGGCGTCGGTGCGCCGTTGGGAGGGGATCAGCCACAGCAGTCGCACGCATTCCAGCATCGTGGTGGCCACCGCCCATGTCTTGGCGGGGGAGCCCGGTGGTCTGTCGTTGGCGCATGGTGCGATCACCGAGGTGGCCAAGCTCAGCTCGGTACGGGTCCGCCAGCGTCTGCTGCCGCTGGTCGATGCGCTGGCGACCCGGCCCGGCACCGATGCCCAAGACCTGTCCCGGATGGCCCACCAGGTCGCCGGAGTCCGGGCTTGACCCCGGCCTGAACATCTCCCAGCCCACGGCGTCGCTGCGGTCGAGGACCGGCCCGCAGCCGGATCCTCGCCCGTCAGTCATCCGCGGTACCGAACTTCGGGCGAGCCGGCACGACGGTGCCCCCTCCGACGCTGCCGCCGAGGGACCATACTTAGGGCATGACCGTTATCCCCGGTGATCAGAGGCCGCTCGCGGAGGTCTTGGTGGAGCTCGGACGCGGTCACGGCCGGGTGGACATCGCCCAGGATGGTCACACCGTGGCGGTGCTGTTGTCCGCCGAGTACCTCGAATCTCTGGAGGAGACCATCGCGGTGGCCGGCGATCCGGACCTGGTAGCGGCGATCGCGGCGGGGCAGGCCGAGCTCGACGCCGGCCAGGGCATTCCCGCGCAC
>JBOHGE010000128.1:0-2223 GCA_050700055.1 Pseudonocardiaceae bacterium | reverse complement strand
CCGCATCGGTCTCGTCGTCTCCGCCGTTGGGCACCGCGCCTCCTCGCTCTGGCACTGACTGACTCACCCTGACATGCGAGTTGTTCGAGCGGGCAGTTGGGTTGTCGATGCTCGCAGTTCCACCCGAGTTGTCTCAATAATGTTCGATTGAACAACACTAGTCGCGATAGTGTCCTAACGAATATTTAGCGAAGGCTTGCGCCGGTGCGCCACCCGGGCTGCGCCGCACACCTGAGCTGCTCGCGAGCGCAAGGATGGGGAGGTTTCCCGATGGTTGGAGCCCGCAGCATCGCCGGGGAGGGTCTGGCCAGGTCCTGCTACTTCCGGACCACGGTGGATGCCCCGCACCGCAAGGCTTTGGTGCAGATCAACGAGGACTGCAATCTGCGGTGCGCGCATTGCTTCGTGGCCGCCACCCGGATCGGTCAGCGAATGCCGCTGGCCCAGGTGATCGACACGGTGATCCCACGCCTGGCCGGCTGCCGGGTCCGGCGGGTCACCCTCACCGGAGGCGAACCGACGATCCACCCCGAGTTCATGGCCATCGTGGGTGCGTTCCGAGGCGCCGGGATGGACGTCGGGATCTGCACCAACGCGACCACTCTGGACGACGACCAGGTCGGAGAGCTCGCAGGTCTGGGTGTGCACTGCAACGTCTCCCTGGACGGCTTCGCCGCGGACTCGCACGGCAGGTTCCGCGGCGATCGGGCCTGTTTCGAGGTCACGGTGGCCACGGTGGAGAAGCTCGGCGCGGCCGGGATTCTCCAGGGTCTGCTGTGCACTCCGAACACCCTGGCCCAGAACCAGGAGTACGCGCGGCTGTGCGAGTTCGCCCGCCGCTGCGGGGCTCGCTATGTGCTGCTCAACCCGCTGGGCAGCATGGGCCGAGGGGTCAAGTCCCAAGACCGGCTGGCGAAGAGCACCCTGCACATGCAGGAGATCTTCGAGCTGACCGCGCCTTTGGACGGGCCGGATCTCGATATCGTGCACATCCGCTTCCCCAACACCGCAAGCAAGCCGCTGTCGGGTTGCGAGGCGGGCACGATCATCTACGTGTTCACCCCCGGTGAGGTGACCGTGTGCCCCTACCTGGTCTTCGCTGCCCGGACCCCGATCTCCCAGCACACCGACACCGAGTTCATCGTCGGCAACATCTTCACCGACCCGGACCTGGCGCAACGCCTGGACGACTACCATTTCCACGACCGATACCAGGTCGGCGTGAACGCCACCTGCGGTTCGTGCGCCTTGGCCTCCGGCTGTGGCAAGGGCTGCCCGGCCGCGGTCATCGCCGCCGGCGGGCGTATCGGCGACGTCGACGCCGAGCAGTGCCCGGTCACTGTCGACGGACACCGGCTGCTGCCGCTGATCCCCGCATGACCAGCGGCCCCGACGACCAGCCCCGCCTGCCCGGAACGTTGATCACTGTCGACGGGCCGGGTGGCGTCGGCAAGTCCAGCACCGTCATCAGAGCGGTCGAGCTGCTCACCGCGGCGGGCCGGGCGGTGCACGGCACCCGGCAACCCTCCCGGGCCGAGCTCGGCGAACTCGCCCGGCACGGCACCGACACCTACCAGGGCATGTCGTTGGCCTGCTTGTGCGCCGCGGATCGGCATCACCAGCTCGACACCGAGATCACACCCGCCCTGCGGGAAGGCATGATCGTTCTCTGCGATCGCTACGTCGCCTCCTCGCTCGTGCTGCAGGGGCTAGACGACCTACCCGGCCAGCTCGTGTGGCAGCTCAACCACGGCGTATACCGGCCCGACCTGTCCTTGATCCTCACCGGCGATCCCGCGGTGATCAATGCGCGGCTCCGGGCCCGTGGCGGGCACAGCCGCTTCGAGCGGGCTGCTGACAACAGCGCCCGGGAATCCGCGCTCTACGCCCGCGCCGTGACCGATCTCCAGGACAAGGGATGGCCGGTGCAGACCCTCGACTGCACCACCGAGGGTCCCGAGATGGTTGCTGCCAGGATCGTGTCCCTCATCTACCGTGCCCTTGACGAAAAGAGCCTGGTATGTCCCTGAGCCTGATCACCGTCAACATCGGCGCTCCCTCGCCTGCGCGGGCCCGCCGGCAACTCGAGTGGCTCGCCGCCCGCCCCGAGGACATCTTCGTGCTCACCGAGACCAAAGCCACCCCCGGCAGCCGGCTGCTGGCCCAGGCGTGCACCGCGGCGAACTACTCGGTGACCTTCCCCGAGCACGACCCCGGGGAACT
>JBOHGE010000127.1:0-2244 GCA_050700055.1 Pseudonocardiaceae bacterium | reverse complement strand
CGTTCACCCTGGCCCAGCTCGCCGAGGGCGTCACCCGCGGCGGACGGCTGTCCAGAGCACGCTACGACCAACTCGGCGGAGTACAGGGTGCCCTGACCCGCCAAGCCGACACCGCACTGACCGACGCCGTCACTGCAGGTGGCCGGAGCCGCGAACAGGTGATCGCCGGGCTGCTGCGGCTGGTCACCGTCGACGAGCAGGGCAGCCCCACCCGCTGGCGGGTCCTTCGCAACGAGCTGCCCGGTCACGTGGTCGCCGAAATGAACGCCTTCGTCGCACGGCGACTGCTGACCACTGACACCGACAACGGCACTGTGGTGATCGGCGTCGCCCACGAGGCGTTCCTGTCCGCCTGGCCCCCATTGTCCCAGGCGATCACCGCCGCCGCATCAGCTCTGCGCGCCCGCCGTGCCGTCGAACACGCCGCCACCGAGTGGCATAACGGTGGCCGCCCACCAGCCCGGTTGTGGGGTGGCGGCCAGCTCGCTGCGGTGGTGGCCGATACCAGCGCTCGGATCTGTGCGGGTAGCGCACCACCACTCCGACAAGAAGCCCCGGCGCGCTGGATCCTAGGGCGCCACCGGGAGTTGGTGACCGATCGTGTCGACCTGAGCCCGAAGGCCCGCGAGTTCCTGCACACCAGCATCCGCCACGACCGCTACCGCCGCAGGCGCGCCACCACTGTCTTGTCGGTACTCCTCATCCTCGCCTTGGTCGGCGCCATGGTCGCAGTCCTCCAGCGACGAGACGCGGAAGAGCAGAAGCAGATCGCCATCGTTCGTGCGCTGGTCGCTCGAGCTGACGCCACCCGGGACACCGACCCCCGGACTGCGCTACAACTCGGCATTGCAGCTCATCGCATTCACGCCGATGGCACAACCCATGACAACCTGGTAAAAACCCTTACCGCCACCCGCTACGCCGGTGTCCTCACCGGCCACCATGAAGCAGTGCGATCGGTGACATTCTCACCCAACGGGCAGATCCTGGCTGGCAGCGATCACAGCGAGATTGTCTTGTGGAATTTCGCTAACCCGGCTCAACCCCGCCGCCTGGGACAGCCTCTGACGGGTCACACCAAAGGTGTGTGGTCGATGGCGTTTTCCTCCGACGGGAAGACCCTGGCCACCGGCAGCGAGGATCACACTGTGATCTTGTGGGACCTTACCAATCCAGCCGAGCCTCATCGCCTCAGGCAACCCCTGCGTCATAGGGAAATGGTGTCCTCGGTGGCCTTCTCTCCCGACGGGAAGACTCTGGCTACCGGCAGCTCCGATAGGACTGTGACTTTGTGGGACGTTACCAACCCCTCCCAGCCGACTGCCTGGAACAGTCCATTGGTCGGCCACGGCGCACCTGTGCTGTCGGTGGTTTTTTCCCCAAACGGAAAAACCCTAGCCTCCGGCAGTGCCGATGGCACTGCGATCTTGTGGGATCTCACCGACCCAGCTCATCCTCATAGGAGCCGGAATGTAATTACTTATTCGTTTGAGGGTCGGATGGTGTAGTTCCAGTCGCCGTGGAAGTCGTGTCGTGTGATGGGTATGGATTTCTTCTGTTGGTCGGTGAGTTTTGTTCCGGTGGGGTAGAGGTTGAGGTCGAGGTCGGCGCGTACGGTGAGTCCGGTTGTGGTGGTGGTGGTGTTGGCGATCAGGTTGACGACGGTTTGGTAGGTTTCGAGGGGTCGTCCTCGCCAGTTGAGGGTGATTCGGGAGAAGAGTCGGTGTTCTATCTTGTTCCATTTGCTGGTGCCGGGTGGGTAGTGGCAGACGGTGATGTCGAGTCCGGTGGCCGCGGCGAGTCGGGCGAGTTCGAGTTTCCAGAGCCAGGGGCGGTGTCCGTTGGAGCCGCCGCCGTCGGCGGTGATGAGGAGTCGTCGTGCGTTGGGGTATTTTTTCTGTCCCATCTGGTGCCACCATTGTTCGATCGTGGCTACGGCGAACACGGAGGTGTCGTGGTTGACGCCGACCGAGACCCAGGCGCTGTCGTCGGCGATGTCGTACACGCCGTAGGGGATGGCCTTGCCCTCGGCTAGTTGGGGGAAGTCGTAGGTGGAGACTTCCACCGGTTCGCCGGTGGGGTGCCACTCCCGTCCGGCTTGGGCGAACTGTCCGACCAACGAGGTAGGCCGTCAGGCGAGGTGCCAGCGGAGCTGGACCCGACCCGACGACCCCCTCCCGAACCGGACGGGCTCGATTTCCGAGCATCCGGCTCTCCAGTGACTACTGCGTGGGTGTCGCGGTT
>JBOHGE010000126.1:0-2245 GCA_050700055.1 Pseudonocardiaceae bacterium | reverse complement strand
CGGACACCACCAGCACCAGCACAGACCACCAGCCAGGCCCCTGGACGCAGCATCCCGAGCCCCCCTCGCTGATCTCAACTATTTTCGGGAACGATTGAGCCTTAAAAAGGCCACGTCAACCGACGTGACCTTCAACGACTACCGGAGATCTGAGACCGGACTGACCCACTGCCAGGTGCTAGGCAACGCGCCCACGTCGGAGACTCGCTGGTGACCAGCTGCCGGTCCAGTGTCGCTGGGGTGGTGTCTTGTCGGGGTCTGCGACGATGATGTCAGGCAGGACTGTTCGACTCAGGGAGGGCTAGTGGCGCGCGCCGATCTGCTGCTTGCCCTCGTCAAGTCCGGGGCGGGAGGTGACGAGCTGGCCTTTCGTCGTGCCGCCGAAGCGTTGATCGCGGAGGAGGAGAACAAGAAGCACGGGGTGCTGGCCTCCCAGTTGGCCGATGCGCTGACCCGGAGACGATCCGCCGCAGGGGCCAACATCACGACGCTCGCCCGCAACGATGCCGCCGCCGCGCTGTTCCATGAACGAGAGCCCGAACGACGGGTTACCGACCTGGTTCTGCCGACCGAGGTGCGACAGGCCGTCAACGAGCTCATCGAAGAGCATCATCGCCGTGACCTGTTGCGCAGCCATGGCGTCGAGCCACGGCACCGTCTGCTGTTCGTCGGGCCGCCAGGAGGTGGAAAGACGTCACTCGCCGAGGCGATCGCCACGGAACTGGCTGTGCCGCTGCTGAGCGTCCGGTACGAGGGATTGATCGGGAGCTTCCTTGGTGAGACGGCGTCACGAATGGAGACCTTGTTCGCCGCCGTGCGGATCCGTCCCAGTGTGCTGTTCTTCGACGAGTTCGATGCCGTTGCTAAAGAGCGTGGTGACACCCATGAGACCGGGGAGATCAAACGGGTCGTCAGTTCCCTGCTGCTCCAGGTGGACAAGCTCCCCAGCCACGTCATCGTCATCGCCGCTACCAACCACGCCGAGCTCCTGGACCGGGCCGTGTGGCGCCGGATGCAACTGCGACTAGAGCTGCCCCACCCGACCCGCGCAGGCAAGATCGAATGGCTCAACGCGTGGTCAGCGCGAACCGGAGTCGGCCTCGGACTCGCACCGAGCACGATCGCGAACCGCCTCAGCGATGTCAGCTACGCCGAGCTCGAAGAGTTCGCCCTCGACGTCCAGCGCAGATCCATTCTCTCCGGCCCTGAGCCGAACACCCGCGAGGTCACCCAGCGGGTTCTGCGGCAATGGTCCACACGGGCGGGCGCAGAGAGCGAATGAGCTCAGGGTGTGTTTGCCGGGCATGGGTGGAGTCCTCCGTCATCAAGGATGACCATGCCGGTGACGGAGTGGGACTGCCGGGGGTATCACTGGCACGGCCATCACCCCTGCCTACGAGGGGCGAAGGATGACGGTAGCGAGCACGCGAGGTGTAGAGCCGAGCTTAAGGAGCCGTAATGAAATAACTAATCAATTCGGGTGAATTCTCGCTTTGTCGCATGGCGTTTCGATCAATCCTCTGAGTCACGTGAAAAAATTGGCATATGGCGAGCGAGGATGACGAGAGGTACCTGGCGATGCGAGCGCGTTTGGCGGATCTGGTGCCTCGCTTGAACGAACGTGATCGCCGCCTGGCGCTGGCGACCGAGGCTAAATCATGGGGTCGTGGTGGAATCAGCGCTGTGCATGAAGCCACCGGCGCGTCACGATCAACGATTCGCCGTGGCATGGCCGAGCTCGCTGACGATCCCGCGGAGCGGCCCCCTGGTCGGGTCCGGGCGCCGGGAGGCGGTCGCAAGAAAGCCGAGGACGTCAAGCCGGAACTAGTGGACGCACTGGATGACCTGATCGAGCCAGAAACCCGGGGCGATCCCGAATCCCCATTGCGGTGGACCACGAAATCGACACGTCACCTCGCTACAGAGTTGACCAAGATGGGCCACTCCGTCAGTCACACCGTTGTCGCGAAAATTCTGCATTCCCTTCGCTACAGCTTGCAAGGAACCCGCAAGAAGTTGGAGGGGAGCCAGGACCCGGACCGGGATGATCAGTTCCGATACATCAACAAGCTGGCCACGGAGTTCCTCGCCGCTGGCGACCCTGTGATCAGCGTCGATACCAAGAAAAAGGAGCCTGCGCCACGAAGCACCTTGCCGTATCCCTAGCTTAGTTAGGAGGAACTCGGAGGAGCGTTCCTGGGTCTAATGGCTTACCTGGATCCGAAAGGAAAAGGGAACAGTAGCC
>JBOHGE010000125.1:0-2269 GCA_050700055.1 Pseudonocardiaceae bacterium | reverse complement strand
ACACGCGCGAGCAACCGCTCGACCAACGCCTCCAACGACCCGGAATCCAACACACCAAGATCATCCCAGACTACGACCTCAGCGCCCGTAGCGACACACCACGACCATCAACCAGCTGAACAGCTACGGCTGAACGCCTCGGCATTGACACCCATATCCACGCACTGCGGCACTACTCGGCCACCAAGCTACTCACGGCGGGCATCGACCTCCGCACCGTCGTCGGCCGCCTCGGACACGGCGGGGGAGGAGCGACCACCCTTTGTGTCTACGCAGCGTGGGTCGCCGCCTCCGACCGCAAAGCTGCCGAGATCCTCGGCTCCCAGATGCCGAAGCGCATGCCGAGGAGCGAGAACAACAAGCTGACTTGAGTGGTCGGTGGTGCTCACCGAGGCGAGTTCGTCTGGAATGAAGGCGCCGGGCATGGTGACGGGGGCGACAGCCGTCCTACCACCTGTACTGCGCGGTGGTGGTTTCGTCGAGGAGCCTCGTTGGATGGATCTGGGCTGTTTGCACGATGTGGACTAGGTAGATTAGTCCAACCTGCGGTTGCGGGAATGCGTGGCCGGGCCGTGATGGTACGTGAGGTTCCCAAACAAGGACGTGCTGGTAGGCAGGCACATCCGCCAGCACTGCCGCGCCGGTGTTAGCAGCGGCACTGACCTCGACGGATGCACCCCGGCCACCGCCAGCGACGATGCCGTCGTGTTGTGGGATCTCACCAACCGCAACCAAACCTCGCTGGCTCAGCAAACCCTCACCGGCGACACCGGTTTGGTGGAGTCGATGGCGTTTTCGTTCGACGAGCCGACTACAGGCCGCGCGAGTGGTCCTGCAGTTGCTTCGAAAGGCGGCCGGCGCGCACGACGGCAAGGTCCCTGACTCGCCGACCTGGTGGCTGCTGGTCACCTCAGCCGGTCCAGCGCCGCCAGAAATTTCTCGGCTAATTGTGGACGCACAGCGTTCTGTGCGCGAGTACTGGGTAGCACGCAGACGACGGAAGGTGACGGCGGTGAGCTGGATGTGGGCGGTGCTGGCGATGGTCATACCGATCATCGCCGCCGTGTGCCGGGACCTGGTGTCGTTGTGCCTGCATGTCGTTCGGAGGGCGAGCATCGAGCGCGTTGTCCGAGATCGCACCGGTGTGATCCGGATCGTGGACCGCACCGCGGAGGGTGACGTACTGGAGATTGAGGTACTGCCCTCTGGCGACGGGGCGTCTGGACTGGATCTGAGGTCTGCAGGATCATGATCTTCGTGGAGCAGCCCGGCAGTGAGGGGGCCGCAGATCCCGCCCTGCTGCACGACTTCATAGACTTCTACAAGACAACGGTCCATCGGACGTTCAGTACGGCCTACCGGGCCGCCGGATGCGACTCCCATGTAGCTCAGGACGCCACCCAAGAGGCTTACGTTGTGATGCTGAAGCGCTGGCTTGACAATGAGAAGCCGGAAGGGGACGTCTGCCGCTACGTCGTGGGAATCGCTGTGCGCAAAGTCGTTGACTTCTACCGATCAAGAGGTCGTGAGGTCTCGTTGGGGGAAGAGCACGACTGGGGCAGCCACGAATCCGGCTATGACAAGGTGCTCGACACCATGACGATCCTTCCTGTAGTACGTGACTTGCTGGACCGCCAACCGCTACAGCGGCGCGCGGTGGGCGTGTTGTACTTTCTGGAAGAGTTCAGCTATCCCGAGATTGCGGAGACCCTCGGCATGTCCTGCTCGACCGCACGCGCTCACGTGCAACGTCTTCGCGAGGCGCTTCAGCCAGTGATCAACCGGATCACCCCGGATGACAGAGGAGGCGAGCGGCCATGACCGATCATGACGACGTCGCCCGCGATCTGGTGCAACGAGCGCATGCAGAGGAAGTCCGCCCGGCCTTCGACGTAGAGGCGGGAGTGCGTGATGTACTCGCCAGGGCAGGTATTGAAGTTTCACAGCGTACCGCCCCGGAACCGGTAACTTCTCAGGCAGTGGCCAGCGGGACTCACCGCAGCCCGCTTACTCTTGGTGAAAGCAGCGTTGTGGAGAGGCATAGCTCCGGACGCCGTAGTGAGACTGTTGGTGATTTCCTCGCGGCCTCCGCTGGCATATTCCAACCGCGTCCCCAGGTGTCGCGGGAAGGGCTGCCGCCAGCTGCCGGGCTCCTGGGTCCTCCAGAGTGGCACACCCTGGAGCAGCGCGGACGTCACCGCTCCTACGAGCGGGGTCAGGTGCTGTTTTTCGAGGGCGACGAGGGCGGCAGCGTGATAGCGCTGCGCAG
>JBOHGE010000124.1:0-2398 GCA_050700055.1 Pseudonocardiaceae bacterium | reverse complement strand
GCCACAACAGCTACCGCGTCAAGAAACCCGGCGACCCCACCAGCACCCGCCACACCGGCCCGCCCACAATCCACATCCACACTCTGACACCCCGAGCAGCATGATCAACTTAAGCTACGTGGCATTGACCCACACCACGGCACGTTCAGGCGTCGTACCAGTCGCAGGTTGCACCGACATCAGCAACCACATCGATACCTTCGGCTGTTTGCGATGTCTGGACCCCTGTTGAAGCGAATCAATTTTTAGGGGATAGGCCGCGCCTGTGCCCTCCAATGTAATAAAGGTGCCCAATGCTCTGAGTTCATCGGCAGTGACACTAAGAGCCGCGCGCCGTTCGTCGACCTCAGAAAAGACCTCCGCCACTTGGCCCCGAAGCGCCAGGCCGTGAGCACGTCGCTCAACAGGTCGAATCTTCGGATTACCTCGACCGTCCCGGTGGAAGTCCTCGTTTGCGGAACGGTCAATCACCAGGAGGTGGGTCAAATGACGAAGCGCATCAGCCAATGCTTGCCGCCCGACGAGTCTCAAGTGCGGTGATGAGATCCGCAGCAGTGACCTGAGTCTCGCTACGCATCAACACAGACTTGGCTGCGGATTCAGCCGCCTTGACCAACTCAGCGTGGCTAAACCCCTCGGCATGCCTGGTGACGCTTGGCCAGCGAATACCCTTCGCCAACGAGCCCAGACGTCCCCGCATCACCGCTGCCGCCTGCTTATTATCCGGCAGGTCGTAAGTAAGAACTGCGTCGAACCGGCGAAACAGAGCCTTATCCAAAATCGATCGATGATTTGTCGCGGCGACCACAATGCTCTCCGGACTGGCCTGTTCCAAGAACACCAAAAACGAATTGAGAATGCGACGAGCTTCACCTACATCGTTGCCAGCTCGGTCGCCACCGAGCGCATCGAACTCATCAAACAGATAAACGCCACGACGCTCAGCAACCGCGTCGAAAACGACCCGCAGCTTCGACGCAGTTTCCCCCATGAATTTGCTCAGTAAGCTATCGAGGCGAACCGTAAACAATGGAAGTGACAATTCTCGGGCCAATACGGCAGCCGTCATGGTCTTACCCGTCCCAGGCGGCCCTTCCAACAAGAGCCGATGGATTGGGGCGAAGCCCTGATCGAGGAGAGCTTTACGTTGCCGCTGTTCAGCAAGCACCCGGTTGAGCCACTCCAGCATTTCAGCGGGGACGACAAGATCACGGAGGCTGATGTCCGGATGAGAAGCGACCACCAGTTCTGCGAGGTCACCTCGCGGCTGCGCTAACTTGGTGACATTGCTACGGGGGGTGGCTTGCCGGGACGCCTCAACAGCCTGCTTGATGTCATCAGCAAGCCGATGGTGCCCCTGTCGAGCCTCACGTGCAGCCACTTGAAGAGCGATCGCGTAGAAAGACGAGTCATCGCCCGAGCCGTGGCTACGGACCAGAGCAGTGATGTGCTCGCCAAGCCCCGCCATCACACCTCCTCCGTCGTCACCGCGACCTCACCCGTACCTCTACCCTACGAGGCCGACATCCGGAATCAGTTGAACGCCACAGCACCAGAACCAACGGCATGAGTCCGGTGAGACTTCGAAAATGAGGTCTGCGACCAAACCAATCGTGACGCATCTCTGGCGCCGCTGCTGCTGCCCCGGTGCGGTGAGTCGTGACACAACCTGCCTCCTCAGAGCCCTGGGGCGTGCCCTTGAACCGCAATGGCCAGGATCAGCGCACGGAAGCCGTGGATGTCCGGGGTCGGGGTCGGTTGCCTACGTTGTCCATGCCGTCGGTAGCGCCCGGTGACACAGCGTCGTAGCCTACGGTAGTCCTCTGGGGGGAGAGACACCTGACGCAAGCTTACTGGAACCTGCGCTGACCTGCGAAAACAGATCACAGAACCACTTTGTCGGGCTCCTAAGACACTATTGGAACCGCTCTGACCTGCCAGAACAGCTCCGCAAGGTCTCAGTGATCTTGTCCCGAGACAGCCTAACGCGGGAGGCGCGGCCTCCCCGCGCTGCTGAAGAAGGGGGCCGTTCCCGGTCCCGATGGCTGCGTGATCGCTTCTCCGCCGAGGAGTTGCAAGCCATGATCGACCTCTACCGCTCCGGTGACGCAGCGCGCATGATCGCTGAGCGCTACGGGGTAGGCGTGCGCTCCGTCAAGCGACTCCTGCATGGCCGTGGCGTACGTCGCCGCCCGCCCGACATAGCCTCCTGACCGATGCCTACGTTCGGCAGTGGGCCACCTGCCGCCTGGCAGGAAGCCCTAATCGCCTGGCGGTTTCAATCGGTCATGGCGACACAATGCTCCGCGATCAACTTTTCGAACACCTCGGTCGGCTTCCGCCAGCCCAGTGTCTTGCGTGGCCTATTATTCAATTCTGCCGCTACTCTATCAAGTTC
>JBOHGE010000123.1:0-2457 GCA_050700055.1 Pseudonocardiaceae bacterium | reverse complement strand
CCGGCGAGCCGGCAACGCAGCGCGGCGGCGGTAGCTGTCCACGTTCATCTCCAGGATCGTGGCGTGATGCACCAGACGGTCCACCGCGGCGATCGTCATAGCCTTGTCAGGGAAGACCTCGTCCCACGCCGAGAACGGTGCGTTGGCCGTGATGGCGATGCTCTTCCTCTCGTAGCGCTCGGCGATGAGCTCGAACAGCACGGAAGTCTCGGCCTGGTCACGCCTCGCATAGCTGAGATCGTCAAGGATGATCAGGTCGAAGCGATCGAGCTTGGCAAGTTCGCCTGGAAGCCGCAGATCACGGCGCGCCGCCTGCAGGCGTTGCACCAATTCGCTCGTGCGCACGAAGAGGACCTTGTAGCCGTGGTCGATCAACGCATGGCCGATGCCGGCAATGAGATGGGTCTTGCCGACGCCCGGTGGTCCGAAGGCGAGCAGGTTGTGCCCTTGCGCGAGCCAGCCATCGGCCTCGGCCAACGCGGTGACGTGAGCTTTGGATACCGCCGGCACGGCGTCGAAGTCGAAGCTGGCCAAGCTCTTGTCTGGCGGCAAGTGGCTGTCGATGCGCGCGCGTGCAAGCCGGCGCGTCTCGCGCTCGTTGACCTCCTGCTCAAGCAGCACGCCCAGGAAGCGTTCTGCCGGCCAGCCTTCGCGGTTGGACTGCTCGGCCAGGTCGGCCCACAGCCGCTTCATCGTGGGAAGCCTCAGTTCTCCCAGCATGAGGGGCAGTCGCGCTGCATCGGCGGCGCTGCGCGCGGATGCGATCGTGTTCATGCGGCCTCCAGCAGGTCGTCGTACACCGCGGTGGCCGGCAACAGGACTTCCACGAACGGCATCAATGCCGGACGCGGCGCGAACTGCGCCCTCAGCACCTCGATGTCGGGGAGTTCGTTGCGCTCGCCCAGGGCGCTGAGGATCCCGGCGAGCTCGGCCACCACATTGGCCCGATCAGCGAGATCGAGCAGGTTCACCATCAACCGGCAGGCCTCCCGCTCGCTCAGCCGCTGGCTCATGCGCTCCCAAGCCTGGGCGTATTCGCTGCGCGGGAACATGGCATCGCGCAGCATCCATCGGGCGAACGCTCCCGGCTTGCGCCGCAGTGACGGCAGCATGTGGCGCCAGTCGATGCGCTTGGGATGCTTGGTCTGAGCGTTGCTGCGCAACCGCTCGCACTCAAACACCTTCACGCCGCCCAGCCAGGCTTCCAGGTGGGCGCTGTACAGCCGGACCTTCAGCCGATGGCCGACCAGCCTGGACGGCACGCTGTAGTGGGCGGCCTTGATGCTGATCAGGCCGAATTTGCTGACCCTTGCGTCGACCTCTTCGAAGTCCACCGTCCGCCGAGCCGGCAGCGGCCGAAGGCTGGCACGCTCGACCTCCCACGTCCGAGCGCAGCGTGCGTTCAGGCGCCGCACGGTGTCGGCGACGAACTGGCCGTAACCATCGAGGCTCGCGAACTCGCGTGTGCCGCGAAGCAGCAGCGACTGGTCCAGCGCAGTCTTCAGGCTGCCCTGGCGCGCTTCGATCGAACCGTTCTCGTGGCTCACGCCCGGATTGTTGCGGCTCGCGCGCAGGCCGTAGTGCGCGCAGAGCTCGCGGTAGCGGGCGGTGAGTTCCTCCTGCTCGGCCAGGTTGTTGAAGGCCGCCGACAGGCTGTCGGTGCGATGCTCTTCGGGCACACCGCCGGCCATCCATAGTGCCTCCTGAAGGCCGCTCGCCAACGCCTGGAAGCTCTCGCCGCTCAGCACGATGCAGGCATGGCGCCAACCGCTGTGCGCGAACGCAAACTGGTACAGGCGGTGCGGCAAGACCACGCCGGCGATGGTGATGGCCAACTCGTCGCACACCGTGAAGTCCGACAGGCCAAGCCGGCCAGGCGGATGATCCTGGGCGAAGAAGATCTCGCGATCGCCACCGTGCTCGGCGCGCCACTGCCGCACCCGACGCTGCAGGGTGCGCAATACCGTGCCGTCAAAGCGATGCGGGTGGCGAAGTTGCAGCTCCTCCAGCACAGTCACCGCCATCAGGCCAGGGGCCGATTCCAGCATCGGCACGACCTCCGCCGTCCACACCTCCGTCAGCGGGTCGGCGCGCGTGCGCCAGTTGCGCGTCGGCTTCTGGGACGGCAGAAGCACCGTCGATTCGATCCTCCGCGCGCTGGCTACGCTCACTCCGGCCTTGGCAGCCGCCACCTCCTGGCTGTGCTTGCCGCGTAGTTCCTTGTACTTGGTCACTTGATGATCCGATATGCGTTTGCCGGGCAAGGTGGCTGCCTCCTCTAGAGGCAATCCACTTTAAAACCCGACCGCAAACGCACCCCGGGCGCGCGCGTCAACCGCTCACGATAGTTGTCGTCGACCGCTCAAGATAATTGTCGCCCGCCAACGGCGCCAACAAGACACTGGACCATGTCATCAGCCACATGGACAAGTATCCGGACTTTGGTCGAGACGGCTC
>JBOHGE010000122.1:0-2951 GCA_050700055.1 Pseudonocardiaceae bacterium | reverse complement strand
AAACCACCCGCGACAGCCCACCCCACCAGTCCCTTAAGCCACCCCAGGTCCGCCTTAAGCCGTCCCGCTCAACCCGCCCGAGCCCATCACAACACCACCCGACCGACGCCACATCCCAGCGCACCCCATAACACACCAGCCTCCTAGGCACGCACCCAGAGCACAATACAGGCTCACCAAACGCGCGTTCGCGCTCCGCTCGAAGCCTCCCGACCCCAGCGCAAGCAGCCAACCCGGCAAGCGCGACAACCTCATGATGGGGGTCGAACAAGGTAAGCGAAAACCGGCAATGAGTTAATCTTGATCTGAGTTGTCGCTGTTCAATGGTGGTGATCGCCGCAGATCCACCCGAGCACGGAGTCCCGGCGCCAGCTGTGGTTGGTCAGCCAGCCGGGCACCGGCTCGGGCGGCTCAGTGGTGTCCGCCGTGGTCTCGGCCAGGGTGCAGCAGCGGTCGGCCGGACAGGTGATCGGCGAGGCCATCGGGCAGGTAGGTGTACTCGAAGGCGAGGGGTTCCACCCTGCCAGGGGCAGTGCAGCCAGTCCCCGTCGCTGAGGGGGCGCTGCGACCGCGGGGTGACGGTGACCTGATCGCGCCACCGCCGGATGACCTCTTCGGTCTCCAGCCGGATCTCGCTGAGGATGCCCAGCGCGACCAACCACATGCCGTCTCGTTCGTACACCAGGCATCTGCCGGTGCGACCGCCCAAGACCAGGCGGCGCACCAGCGTCAGCGCGTCGGTTCCCGGGGAGATCGTGTCGCGTACGAGCTCGATCTCCCCGTAGCACGTCGGCGCCGCTGCGGTTATCGCGCGGGCACCAGCTTCTGAGCCGCTCCGGCGTCGCCGATCTGGTCATAGAAATCCATGATCATGCCGGCGAACCGGCCGGCTCTGATCCGGCCGTTCTGGTCGGGGCCGAGCAAGTCATAAGCGGCAGCGGCCGCCGCCTCGGCGAACCTGGCGGCGAGCATGACCGCCATGTAGTCGTCCCTCTCGATCCAGCCGTCGCCGTTCAGATCGGTGAAGCGATCGACCGCGTCCGCCCGAGCCTTGGCGTAGGACTTGAACTCGCCGATTCTGTGCACAATCTGCGCGTATTCCTCAAAGCTGATCTGGCTGTCTCTGTTCAGGTCCAGGTGTACGAGCATCGCCCACCAGTACGCCTGGTACGCCGCCCGCAGCAGCCGCGCTATGGGGGACTCGGCGGCGACACCGGTCGCAGCCAGGATCTGGTCCACCTCACTGTCGAAGTCGGCACCCTCCAGGTAGCCGTTGTCGTTGCGGTCGAATGTGTGAAACCGAGCCTTCAGCCGCTCTTCGAGTTCAGAACTCATGCCTTGCCCTTTCGCTCGTGAAAAGATGCCGCTCACAGCGACACCAACAGTCGATTACTCATACTAGTTGAAAAGCAGGACAAACCGGCGGCGTAGTTGACTGGAGCTAACGAGCTGGCCTTGCCCAGCCCGCCGGCGGTGACACCCAGCCGGGGCACGATGACCGTCATGGTGATCGATGACGACACCAACGCCACCCACCCCTCGATGATCGCCCCATCAGGCCGGGCCGGAAGCTATCAACACCTCCAGAAACCGACACAAGATCGTGCGCCGCGAGCGCAGGAAGGAGGTCCGGTGTAGATCGGACTTTGTTTACTATGCGTAACTGCGCTTGAGATGGAGGTAGGTCCTCCGGGGCCGCTCTGCAGGGGGTGGTCTCAAACCACCGCATGCTGCGTCGGTTAAGAGCCGGGGTGGTGAGCGATGCGGAAACGGCATGGCGCTGCATCCCGGCCCCGGCGCGGCACGGCTGCTGTTCCCCGTCACCGACACCGCTCTGGACCGCGCGAACACCGCCGCGCTCGCCGCGTTGCCTCGGGATCTGCCGCTGGTCTACGTCGGCAACCAGTAAGACCGCGACGAACCCTTCGACCGCTACTTCGCCCCCGTCGTGTCCCTGCGCGTCCCGCCCCCTCACCACGAACCAATCGATATCCTCGCCGCCCATGGAGGTGATGCGGGTCGCGATCATCGGCTGCGGGGGCAGCGGCAAGACCACCCCCGGCCGTCGCCTGGCGACCGCGATCGGCACCACGATCACCCATCTGGACGCCGTCTACTACGACGACGAGTGGGGCACGCTGCCGCCCGAGAAGTTCGCCGCGGTACAAGTCGAACTCGTCGCCGCCGACACCTGGGTGATCGACGGCAACTATGCCGCCACGTTGCCCATCCGGCTCCAGCGAGCCACTCATGTGATCTTCCTGGACCTGCCCGCCACCACCTGTCTGTGGGGCATCGCGCAACGCCGCTGGCGCTACCGCGGCGGCCAGCACAACCAGGCCGGCGTGTACGACCGGATCACCTGGGGCTTCCTCACCTACATCTAACGGGGCGTTGCCCCAGTCCGACGAGGCATGCCGTGGTTGGTTTGGGTGGGCGGGCTCCGGTCGACGGGATCTAGACCGTGACCGGCGTGCCGGTCCGGTGTATGAAACCGCTTGTAGCGGTGTGGTTGGCCGACAGGCCCCCGTCGACCGGAGCCCATGATGACGGTAGCGCGCAGTGTGGCTGATGTCTTGGCTGATCATGTGGTGTTCGAGGTGGAGTGCATCGATCGGATGTATCTCAACGTCTACGTGCCGCAGTTGCAGTACGCGGCCGGGCTGGTCGGGTTCGTGCACCGGCAGCTGGGGTTGCCGATTGCCTCGACCGCGCCGCTGGCGCCGATCAGTGACGGATTGGCCAAGGCGATGCGGCGGTTCGCCCGGGATCAGGGCGTGCCGTGGGTCGACTTCGTGAAGGGGCAGCGGAAAGACGATGTCATCTTGGGCTCAAATGGTCATGGCGACACACCATTATCCTGGCGGATTTTGACTCTGCTAAGGTACCCCCTTTCCGGGGGTCTACTGAGAGGATTATTGGTGAGTGGAGCTGAGCCGTTGTGTATCCAG
>JBOHGE010000121.1:0-3243 GCA_050700055.1 Pseudonocardiaceae bacterium | reverse complement strand
AACCAGTGTTGGATGGGGGTCAGCGGGGCTGGACCCTGGACGGGCGGCTGCTCGACCGCAGTGTCCACAGTGGTGACTACCGGGGCTAGGGCGGCGATGGTTTGGTGGGTGAAGATGTCTTTGGAGCTGAGTGTGAGTCCGGTCTGGCGGGCTCGGGAGACGACTTGGAGGCTGAGGATGGAGTCTCCGCCGAGGGCGAAGAAGTTGTCGTGGATCCCTACCTGTGGTGCGCCGAGTATCTGGGTCCAGATGTCGGCGAGTTGGTGGTGGATCGGGGTGTGTGGGGCGATGTAACCGGTGGTGGGGGCCGGGTGGTGGTCGGGGGCTGGGAGGGCTCGTCGGTCGATCTTGCCGCTGGGGGTCAGTGGCAGTGTGGGTAGCACGGTGAGTGCGGAGGGCAGCATGTAGTCGGGCAGTGCTCGGCTGGCGTGCTCGCGCAGTGCCGCCAGGGTCGGGGCGGTGCCGGTGATGACGAGGTAGGCGGTCAGGTAGGGGTGTTCGTTGTGGCCGGTCAGGGCCACGACGGTGTGGGTGATGTCGGGGTGGGTGCGCAGCACGGCCTCGATCTCACCGAGCTCGACGCGGTAGCCGCGGATCTGGACCTGCTCATCGGCGCGGCCCATGAACTCCAGCTCACCCCCCGTGTTCCAGCGCACCAGATCCCCGGTCCGGTACATCCGCCCACCCGCCCCCGGGTGACCGCGTTCTGTCCCCACAACGCGGTCAGCACGGGGTGCGGTGAAGGGGTTGGGCAGGAAGCGGGTGGCGGTCAGGCCGGGGCGGGTCAGGTAGCCGCGGGCCAGGGCGGGGCCGGTGAGGTACAGCTCGCCGGTCACCCCGATCGGTACCGGTTGCAGCGACGGGTCGAGGACGTAGACCCGGGTGTCGGGGATCGGGCGGCCGATCGGCACCCCGGTGCCGGGGGTCAGTGGGTCGCTCCAGGTGGCCACCACGGTGGACTCGGTGGGTCCGTAGGCGTTGACCATCGTCCGGCCCGGGGCCCACCGGGTCACCAGCTCGGTGGGGCAGGCCTCACCGCCCACGATCAGACACCGCAACACCGCCAACCGCCGTGCGGCCGACGCGGGCAGGGTGGCCAGCGCCGCCGGCGGGATCAACGCGTGGCTGACCTGTTGGTCGTGCAACACCTCGGTCAGCTCCTCGGCCAGCAACCGGCCCGGTGGGGGGATCACCAACGCCGCCCCCGCGGGCAGGGCCAGGCACAGCTCCAACACCGAGGCGTCGAAGCTCGGCGACGCGAACGCCAACACCCGATCCCCCGGCCGCACCCCGAAATGCTCGGTCTGCGCGGCGGCGAGACCAGCCAACCCGGCATGGGTGACCACCACCGCCTTGGGCCGCCCACTCGACCCCGAGGTGTAGATCACATACGCCGGGTGAGCCACCCGCAACGGCCCCGCACGGTCCTCGTCGGCTACCGCGGTGGCGTCGACCGCGGCCAGCTCGGCGCCCAGCCCCGGATCGTCGAGCACCACCGTCTCGGCGTCACCGGAGCCCGGACAGCGCTGCACCCGGTCCACGTACTCGGCAAACGTCACCACCACCACCGGATCGGAATCGGCGAGCATGAAACCGATCCGCTCACCCGGATAGTCCGGATCAACCGGCAAGAACGCCGCTCCCGCGGTGACCACCGCCAACTGCGCCACCACCAGATCCACCGAGCGGGGCAACACCAACGCCACGACCTGTTCCGGGCCCACCCCCCGAGCGATCAACACCCGCGCCAGCCGGTTGACCCGCGCCGCCAGCTGCGCATACGACAGCACCCCGGTATCGGAGATCACCGCCGGTGCCTGCGCAGCCCGGGCCACCGCCGCAGCGAACACCTCCGGCAACGTCACCGCCACCACCCCAGACCCAGTGGCATTCCACCCGACCAGGACCCGATCCCGCTCCGGTCCGGGCAACAGCGGCAACAACCCCACCCGACAACCCGGATCCGCGACCACCCCCGCCAGCAGCACGGACAACTGCGCCACCATCCGCCCGATAGTCACGCGATCGAACAGATCGGTGTTGTAGGTCAACGCCCCCCGCAGCCCACCGGCCACCACCTGAAACTCACACGTGAGATCGAAATTCGCGGTAGCCGCCGTCAGATCCACCTGCTCGACACCCAACCCCGCGAAACCCGGCGGAGTCCGCTGCTGGTCATGCAGCACCACCATCACGTCGAACAACGGGTTACGGCCGGCGTCGCGCTGCACACCCACCGCATCGACCACCCGCTCAAACGGCACCTCCTGATACGCGAACGCATCCAGCACCGTCTGACGCACCACACCGAGAAACCCGGTGAAACTCACCGCAGGATCGACCGGCGTGCGCAACACCAGCGTGTTGACGAAAAACCCGACCAACCGCTCCAACTCCGGCCGATAACGACCCGACACCACCGTGCCCACCGCGATGTCACCCTGACCCGACCACCGAGACAACAACACCTGACACGCCGCCACCAACACCGTGAACAACGTCGTGTCCTGAGCCCGAGCCAACCCACCCAACCCAGCAGCCACCCCGACCGGCACCACGAACTCCACCGCCGCACCCGCCGCAGTCTGCACCTGCGGCCGCGGCCGATCAGCCGGCAGCACCACCGGGGACACCCCCGCCAGCTGCCCAGTCCAGTACTCCAGCCCGGCATCACGCACTGACCGGTCACGCTGCCAGGCAGCGAAATCCGCATACTGCACCGCCAACACCGGCAGCTCCGCCACCCGCCCCTGCTCGGCTGCGGCGTACAGCGCACCCAGTTCCTCGACCAGCACACCCATCGAGGCACCATCGGTGACGATGTGGTGCGCCACCAGCAGCAGCACATGCTCCTCAGCGGCCGGCTCGACGAGCACCACCCGCAGCAGCGGCCCACATCGCAGGTCGAAGCAACGGCCGAACTCCGCAGACAGCACCCCGTCCAACTCCGCGGCACCCACGCCGGGAAGCCGCGCCACCGCCACCTCCAGCGTCGGGTGCACCACCTGCATGCCCTTGCCGTCCACCTCATCGAACGTGGTGCGTAACGACTCGTGCCGGGCCACCAGCCGCTGCACCGCCGCGGTCAACGCCGGCACCTGCAACCGACCCCGCAACCGCACCGCAAACCCGCTGTTGTACTGGGCACCACCGGGCTGGAAATCGTGCAAAAACCACAACCGCTGCTGCGAGAAAGACAACGGCAACGACCCACTCCGGTCCACCGGAACAATCGGGTCGGAC
>JBOHGE010000120.1:0-3275 GCA_050700055.1 Pseudonocardiaceae bacterium | reverse complement strand
GGACAGTCATCCGTGAGGCGAACACCGTTGATGAGCTGACCCACTATCTCAACATCGCGGTACTGAAGCAGATATGACACCGATCAGTGCTGCCGCCTCGGTGCCGCGCACTCCGGGAACAACGGTTCCCGGAGCTTAGCCAGGCAACCGTGGTATAGCCATCCAGGAATGGATCAACGGCCACCGTGCCACACCACAACGAGATCCCCGAGCAACTGGCAACGGCGATCTTCAAACAGCTATCGCCCACCTTGGGCACGAGGTGGTGGACGAAGTGACCCGCTACACCGCGACCGCTCACCGTGCGGCTGGCTGGTGGATCGTGCAATGCGACCAGCATCCCGCAGCCCTCTCCCAGGTCCGCCGGCTCGACCAGGCCGCCGGCGTGCACCGTGAAGCCATCGCGTTCGTCGTCGGCATACCCGCCGACGAGGTGGACGTCGAGGTGCGCCCCCAGATACCCGAACAGGTCACGGTGCATCTACGCCGCGCCGAGGAAGCCGCCGCGCAGGCACAGCGGGCTACCGCGCAGGAACGCGCCGAGCGAGCCGCAGCAGCCCGAGCGGCTCAGGACGCCGGCTTGACCGTCCGTGACATCGGAGCCGTGATGGGTATGTCGTTTCAGCGGGCACAGCAGATTCTCGCCGTCTCGCGTGAGCAGGCGCATCCGAGCAGCACACCGACGTCGACAGGCTGAGCACCCGGATAACCGCACGCGTTGCACCGAACCGGTCAACCAGCGGCCGAACCCGAAGACGACCGCACCACGTTGACGATGCTGTCAGAGCAGTTCGAGCTCAAGTGCCGGGTCGACGCGACGCAGCCGACCAGGGTCGGCGGTCAGTGTGGGCCAGCCCCGGGTCCGAGCAATGTGGACGATGTGCCCGGCGCAGCCGTCGAAGACGTCGGCCTCCAGCAGCAGCTGGTCCACGTGGTCCGCGCCAGCGGCGTCAAGCTCACCGAGCACCACGGAGGGATGGCCCAACACTTCGGCGAGCTGCGGACCAGCGTCAGGCCGGACCGCGCGCACCTCGGCCAAGGCAAGCGTGGGCAGATACAGCGGCAGGGACAGTGCTCGTGCGGTGGCGAACCACGCCGCCGCGGACACCCGGCCCCGGACGAGCGCGGCCAACGCGGAGGCGTCGAGGACTTTGCCGCCGATCACGCCGCGCTGTCAGGTGCGACGATATGCCGGCGGCGGATCTCCGCATCACCGGGCCACTCGGCACCGAACCCCGCGTAGGCGCGGCGGTAGTCCTCGATCGACGGAGCACCATGGCGCGCCACCATCCGCGCCTCGATCGCCCGGCCGCGCTCATCGTCGCTGGCCCCTGCCGGCGCCAACGGCGGTAGACCGTCGAGATCGAGCGCCTGTTGCCGTATCACAGCGCGCCACAATAGCCCGATTGCGGGCACAGCGCAAAGCTCCCACCTGACAAGCTCAACCGATACCGGCACTCACCAGCCGAACGCCGCACCGGGTTCCGGCGACCTGGTGGGCCATCCGGGACAGGTCTTGGGCGTCGGTGCCGGGCCGGGCCGCCAGCGCATCGACCAGCGGCAGCAGACGCTTGCGGACCCGTACCGAGCTCAGCTTGGCCACCGCGGTGATCGCACCATGCGCCAACGACAGACCACCCGGCTCCCCCGCCCGGACATGGACGGTAGCCACCACGATGCTGGAATGCGTGCGACTGCTCTGGCTGACCCCCTCCCACCGGCGCACCGACGCCGCAGCACACGACTCCGCCACATCCAACCGCCCCCGACCCAACGCCAACACAGCAGCCGGACGATCGAGATCACCGAAACGATCAGCCCGACTGGGCACCCACAGCTGCCGCGACCTCGCCATCTCGACCTCAGCAGCATCCAGATGTCCGAGGTGAGCCAGGGCGGTCGCGGCATTCACCCGCCCACACGCCTCCTGAGCCGCCCTTCCGATTGCCCCGACCACCACCGCACGCTGCTCATCGCGGGGGATGTCCCAGGATTTGACCAAGCCGAACTGGATCATCTTCAGCCCGTCGTCCGGATGGCCGTGCTCCACAGTGGCCAGCCCGGCACAGTTCAGGGCAGTGGCCTGCAAGTAGGCGTCCCCGGCCTCGGTGGCCAGCTTCAACGCGGCGCTGAAATGGTGCGTGGCCCGGTGATAGCGTCCGGCGTCGAATCCCGACCAACCCGCCTCAAAGTGCAGCTCAGCCACCGCCACCAGCAACGCCCGCCGCACCGGCTCAGCACCCGAGACACCCAACAACCGCTCAGCCCACGCAGCCGCCGCACTGAGCACCTCCGGACCGGCCACACCGGTGTTACCGGCCTCACCGAGCCGACGAGTCACATCCCGCACCTGCCGCACCTGCCCGTAATCGAGCCGACACGGCAACGCCACCGGCGCCGGACCGGGCAACTCCACCAACTCACCCACCGCGGCGACACCCACCGCAGTGATCGCACCCAACGCCAGCAGATGCCTGCGCAGCATCTCCGCGATCACCTCCTCCGGCGGGTCGGCGACCGTGCCCTGCCCACCGTAGGAGCCATCCTCACCTCCCGCGACGCCGGCCAGCCGCATCCACCCCCGCGGCACACCCAGACCATCAGCGATGCGCTCCAGCACCGTCACATCCCGCACCCGACGACCCCGCAGAATGTCCGACACCTCCGACTGCGACTGCCCGGTACGCCGCGCGATCTCCCGCTGAGCAACCCCACCCTCGTACAACAACCGGTAGACACAGGTGACGTCCCGAGCAGCCAACGCAACCCGCATGACCTCACCCGCGAACGTCGCCGGATCGTCAAGCAAGGGCAACGACTTGCCCGCAGCCCGCGGCTCCGGGGTCAACCCCGCCCCGCGCCCCCGCTCACCCACCGACCCGTCGCCCACCACAGCCACCCGCCTCCCTCGGTATGTGTCCGAACGCACACTAACGCCCCCAATACGTCATGATCAATCCGGTTGCACATCGGCGCTGTCGGCACGCGGCGTCAGGGGTGGCGGGCATACTCGTTGCCGTGAGCACTGTGCCTCACGGGCTACCCACGAACCGCTCAAGAACCTAATGCTCCGAGACCTCAGCCCACCCACGCACCCCGCAGCCTGTGGTGCGGCCCAATCACTCAGTCGCGGACAGCTCATCGGAAACGGTTGACTCGTGTTGCCGCGAATTCTTCGGTCGCGGTGCGTCACCAATCCGGATCAGCGCGGCCGGTAGGAATCGGCGCGATGTGCGATGGTGACGACCTCAATGAGGACCTGGTGGTCATCAATG
>JBOHGE010000119.1:0-3844 GCA_050700055.1 Pseudonocardiaceae bacterium | reverse complement strand
TGCGGTGGTTTGAGACCTCCCCCTGCAGAGCGGTCCCGGAGGGCCCACCTCCATCACCAACACAGCACCACACACGAAGACCCAGACCTCTACATCCGAACCTCCCTGCATGCTCGTGGCACACCCCCAAACCGTGATCACTGCCGCAAGGCGGCCCGGATCTGGGCCACCACGGCCTCCGGCCGGGACATCAGGTCGTGCCAGGTGAAACGCAGCACCGTCCACCCTGCCAGCACCAGGGCGTTCTGCCTGCGCCGGTCGCGAGCGAACCGGTCGACGTCGGAATGCCACGCCCAGCCGTCGACCTCGACAGCCAGCCGATGCGCCACGAAGGCGATGTCGATCCAGTACTCGACCCCGGACGCCACCACCAGGTGGTTGGCCACCCAACCACCGATCCGAGCTCCCCGTAGCAGCCCGTGCAGCACCCGTTCGGCCTGCGAGCACGCCCCGTCCGCAGCCTGCCGCAGCACTCGCCCCAACCACGGCGTCCCATGCCTGCCGAACGATCGGCAGTACGCGGCGTGCAACTCCGCGAACGACACCCGGCGTTGCAGCGCCCGATCCACCAGCGGCCTGCCGGAGTCGCCGCCCAGCGCCGCCGCAGCGTCGAGGACCGTGAGCGGCAGCGCCGTCACCGGTAGCCCGCGCACCACCACGAGATCCACCGGATCGAGATTCCGGCTGCGCAGCGCCACGTCGGCCAGGCCGCGGCGAGACCGCGTCCGTGGCACGGTCACCTCGGCAGCAGCGGGCGCCCAGTCCCGCAGCCCCCACCACCACGCCGCCGTCAGCCCACTCGCCACGGCTCCCGAGCCCGCCCAAGCCACCGCCGCCCGCGTGCCGGCCCGCTGGTCGGGCTCGCGCCGGCCGACCAGATAGACACCCGGATGCAGCTTGGTCCACCGGCCGGTGCGAACGCGGTGTCGCACCTGCCGCACAGTCAGCCCGCTGCGCACCGCCTCGTCCAGGGTGAGCACCCCGTCGCGGGACTCCGCGAGTTCCTCGATGACCATGAGCACGAGCTTCGCTCCCAGAGCACCCACCCGGCGCACGGTGCGCGATCTGCTGTGGACAACAGCCCGAATGTGGACAACCGCCCCGTCGCGCTCCGATGATCAGTGAGCCCCCGGTCGAGGGCCCGCACCGTTGGACCGAGAGCGGACAGCTCCTGCCGTGGATGGCGCGACCGGATCGGTAGGGTCGGTCGGGTGGCACCCGCCGGGAGGTTGCTGGGGATCAGCGATGTGCACGTGGGCTACCCCGAGAATCGTGAGGTCGTCGAAAGTCTACGACCCGGGTCGGACGATGACTGGCTGATCGTCGCCGGGGACGTGGCCGATCTCGTCTCCGATATCGAATGGGCACTGCGGGTGTTGCGCGATCGGTTTCACACCGTCATCTGGGTGCCGGGCAACCATGAGCTGTGGACACCGCTGAAAGACCCTGTCACGCTACGGGGTCAGGCCCGCTACCAGCACCTGGTAAGCCTCTGCCGCGGACTGGGCGTGATCACGCCTGAGGATCCCTACCCGGTCTGGCAAGGTGCGAGCGGCCCAGCCCGGATCGCGCCACTGTTCCTGCTCTACGACTACACATTCCGAGTCGACGGCACCCATACCAAGGAGCAGTCGCTGGCCTACGCCCACCGAACCGGGATCGTCTGCACCGACGAGGTGCTGTTGCACCCGGATCCGTACCCGAGCCGGGAGGCATGGTGCCGGGCCCGGGTCGCCGAGACCGAGCGGCGGCTCACCGCCTGCGATCCGGACGTGCCGCTGGTCCTGGTCAACCACTGGCCGCTGATCCGGGAGCCGACCCGGGTATTGCGGTACCCGGAGTTCGCCCAGTGGTGCGGGACCGAGCTCACCGCCGATTGGCACCGTCGCTTCAACACCGCCGCTGTGGTGTACGGCCACCTGCACATTCCTGGCTCCACGGTGCACGACGGTGTGCCGTTCGAAGAGGTATCACTGGGCTACCCACGAGAATGGCAACCCCGCAACCCACCCCATCCCCCACTCCGCCCAATCCTGCCGCGCAGACGCCGATCGCCATTCGGAGCCGAATAGCGATCTCAAGAGCTAACCGAGCGCCATTCGGAGCCGAATGGCGGTCTCTCGTGTTGCTGCTGCGCGGGCCAGGCTCAGCGTGTGGATCAGCTCGTCGACCTTTCCGGGCTCCATGATCGCTTCCCAGGTGAACGGTGGCACGATGGATATCCGGACCTGTCCGCGATAGGTCGTCACGATCACGGCCGCAGCGACCCCGCCACTGCCTTTCACCGAGACCCTGCGGTACATGGTTGAACCCGCGCAGGCGGACTGTCCCTCGGATGGCTCTTCCGGCTGCACCGGAGCGGGCTCGGTCATGCGGCACTCCTGAGCAGGTCGGAGCAGCCACCCGGCAAAGGTTCCGTCCGCAGCCATCGACACGGCTGAACACCGGCACCTATCAGGGCAAGCACCACGTAGGCCAGCACTGATCCCTCCCTCCGGGGCGGTGGCGCCCAGGGCGTCGGGGGCACCTGGACGCCATCGCCTAGGCAGAAACTACACCAGGAATCCCGGTAGGGATACTCAGGCAACGGATCCGAGCTAGCGGAGGTACGGCGTGTCACGAAAACCGCGGTGGGGCAGACTTGGCCACGTGGCCGAGCAAGATCCAGGACCGGTGGTGCAGCGCATCATGCTCGGCGGCGAGCTGCGCACCCTCCGGGAAGCAGCCAAGATCAGCACTCAGGACGTGGCCACCGCGCTCGACTGGTACCGCGCCAAGGTCAGCAAGGTCGAGACCGGCACGGTCCGGGTGACCGCAGCCGCGCTCTCCGACCTGCTCAAGCTCTACAATGCGGACGAGACCACCATCGAGCGGGTGCAACGGCTCGGCGAGGAAGCCCGGCGCAAGACCTCGCCGGCCCGCGTGCCGGACTGGGCCAAGCAGTATGTCAACCTGGAAGCCAACGCGACCGAGATCAAGCTGTTCTACGCCGACTTCATCCCCGGCATGCTCCAGACCCGGGACTACGCCCGGGCGCAGCTGTCGGTCTCCGTGGTCGTGCCGCCGGCCGACGTCGAGCAGATGGCCATCAGCCGGGAACACCGGGCGCAACACCTGCGCAGCGGTGCACCACTGCTCTGGGTCGTGCTCGGCGAGGAGGCTCTGCGGCGCACGGTCGGCAGCCGCCAGGTCCAGCGCGGGCAGCTGCTGCGGCTGCGGAAGCTGGCCGAGCTGCCCAACGTCACCGTGCAGGTCATGCCGCTGTCCGGCGGTGCACACACCGCGCTCGGCATGTCGTTCGTCCTACTCGACCTCGGCCGATCCCGGACCGTCTACATCGAGGGCCTCACCAGCTCCGACTATCACGTGCGCCCGCACCACATCCAGACCTACAGCCTGGCCTTTGATCGGCTCCGGGTCGCCTCGCTGGGAGACCGGGAGTCGCTGACGATCATCAACACGCTCATCGATGAGTTGGAGGAGTGAGACACATGCCCGCCATCCCTGACCACGCCTGGTACAAGTCGAGCCGCAGTGCTGGGGCCAACAACTGTGTGGAGGTGGCTCATGGGCCTGAGTGGACGGCCGTGCGCGACAGCAAGCACAAAACCGGTCCCATTCTTCTCTGCACCGACAGCGAGTGGGACGCTTTCATCACGGGTGCGGCTCACCGTGCCCGCGAATCGTAGGGCTGCACTTCCCGTAAAGGGCGCTGTGCGCGGCAGCCCACTGCCACGCTTGCGCTCCATCTCGACATCGAGCACCAGGTGCTCGATGTGCCCGGGGGGCCGGGGTGGTCTGTTGCGGATGTGCCACTGGTGGCAACTTCGGGCCAGAAGTTGCC
>JBOHGE010000118.1:0-3883 GCA_050700055.1 Pseudonocardiaceae bacterium | reverse complement strand
CGCGGACGTAACCGGCTCGTGAGTGGCAAACAGTGTGATCACACTGTTTGCCACTCACGAGCCGGTTACGTCCGCGTCGCGGCGGCTTGGTGGGCTGCCCGGGCGAGTTCCCTGGCGTCGTTGCCGGGCCGGGCTTCCAACGCGGTGGCCAGCGGTAGGAGCCGTTCGTGTCGCACGGCCGCGGACTGTAACGTGCTCGCGGCGTCGATGGCCTTGCGGGCCAGTACCAGCCCGCGGGGCTCCCCGGCCCGCACGTGCGCCTCGGCAAGCGCAAGCTCCGCACTCGTCCGTCCCCTGGCGTGGGTGTCGCCGTAAGTGCGCACCGCACTCGCGGCGAATACCTCCGCGGTGTCGAGCCGGCCCAAGTCCAGCGCAACCCCCGCAGTCGCCAACGCCATGCCCCCCCGCGCGAACGCATCTTGAGGCGCGTAACCCTGGTGGGCCTCGGTGAGATGGCGCTTGGCTTGGTCGGGAACGTTCAGCAGGGCATAGGCGGTCGCGGAGTTGCGGTTGAGCCGCGCGGTGAGCGTGGGGATCCGGGGGTCGTCGGAACGCACGACCGCCGGCTTCGCCTTGCCGGGCTGAAACCCCGCGAGCACCAGCTTCCCGAGCTGAAAGCACTTCAAAGCGTCGTTGGGATGGCCACTGCGCACCATCGTCGCCCCGGCATGCCAAGCCGCGTTGGCGATCCCGACACCGTCGGCGGCCTCATCAGCGAATCGCAGCGCGCGGGTGAGACAACCCGTCCCGTCCACATCCGAGTCGTAACAGGACCAGCCCGCCTCGGTGTGCAACTCCGCCAACGCAGCACCCAGTCGCGCTTTGACCATATCGGTTGCAGACACCGACATCCACCGTGAGTAATACCGCGCGGCAGCGCAGAACAATTCGGCCTGCCCACCGAACTGGCGCGCCACCCCACGCAACCGCTCGGTGACCGCCACCACCACCTGCACATGAGCCATGCTCAACCGAGACGGCAGCGGCCCGCCGGTCGGCAACGCCAACTCGGTCAACTCGCCCAGCTCCTGCATCACCTGACCCAAGGCCGCCATCGAGGTGGCGGCGAGAAGAGTGCGACGCCGCACGTCCGCACCCTCCTTTGCCAGTTCCTCGGAAACTGTGACCTCACCACAGTAGGTGCCCGCAGGACCCCACCACGACAGTCCCATCAACTCCCGAGGGATGGCGAAACCCTCCGCAATGCGCCCCAACACCTGATGATCCGCCACCCGACGACGACCCACGACGATCTCACTGACCTCCGACTGGGACTGCCCGGCGCGCGCCGCGATCTGCCGCTGACTCAACCCACCCGCATCCCCCAGAAACCGGTACAGACCACCGACATCCAGCGCAGCCAACATCCGGCGCACATCCGCACGCCAGAACAGCGCGGGATCGATGAAAGGATCACCTGCTCGCTCGCTCATCCCGTCAGCATGCTTACCGCTCATAGCACCTCATTCCCCTCGCGCGGATGGCTGGACGCACCCTAGCGGCCCCCCGAACGAGCGAAGATCGGCCCGACCGAGCACTGGCAAACGATGACAGGTTCTTAAGACCAGCCCGGTAGGTACCGACGTGATGGGGGTCCACGGTGAAGATCGAATCGGCGGCTCACGACGGTCGGTTGTCCACTGGGCGGCTGAGCCGACGTGCAGGCCGGCGTAGACGAGGTCCCGTAGCCGGTTGGCTTGCGCCGAGTTCAGCGTGCGTTCGAGATCGCGAAAGACGAGCCGGAGCAGAACGTTGTGCTGTCCAGGGCTCATCCCGAGCCGGGCCCGGGCGGGTTCGGGCAGGTCGGCATAGGCGGTCTGGGACAGGATGGCGACCTCTTCGACCGCGCGGGCGTCGGTACCGAGGATGGTGCGGACCCGGTCGCCGAGCAGCTCCGCGTCCAGCGTGTCCGGCACCGCGACGGACAGGTCTCGCCGCGCGGCGGGCATGGTGGACACCGGCCGGTACGGCGTGAGATCACGCATCTGTTTCGCGACCCGCGGATCGGCCGAGCGCAGCAGCCGGATGTCGTCCATCCCCTTCGCCAGCAGGGTGAGCCGGTCGAGCCCGAGCCCCATCGCGAGCCCGGACGCCTCGGCGGGCAATCCGCACCCGTGCAGTACCTCGGGGTGGGCAAGCCCGCACTCACCGATCTCCAGCTCTGTATCACCGACCCGCAGGTAGATCTCCCGGCCGGCCAGCGTGTACGGGTGCTCGCTGGGTGGCGTCCGCCACGCGGGTGCGGGCAGCACCGCGGCGACCACCCCGAGCATCTCGACGAGGTCGGCCTCGCCGAGCGGCGGCCCGCCGCGCCGGATCCGCCACAGATCCAGCTGGTGCGGCTCCCCCACGTGATGCCGGTCGATGACGTCACGGCGGTAACAGACGCCCGGCACGCTGAGAACCACATCATCGGGACCGCCGGCCGCCAGCGCGCGGAGCAGGGCGGGGATGCGCGCGCTCGTGTGCGAGCGCAGCATCTGCCCACCCCCGACATAGCGGGTGTAGCGGCGGTCGCGGGTGACGGCATCAGGCGAGTAGCGCAACCGGTCGTAGTTGTCGGCGACCGTCACGACCCGCGGGCCCGGGTCGTGACGCACAGGGACGTGCCAGGCGGCCGTCAGCGCAGTCTCGAGCGCGGTGACCACGTGCTGTACCGCGTGCTCGCCCGCCGCGGGATCAGTGAGGTCGCGCAAGGCGAGCGCGCCGGCGACAGGGTCGGGGACAGCCGGGACAGGGGTAGTAGACATCGGTACCTCGCAGCGAGTGGTGGGGAGGACAAGAACGCCCCCGGATGTCACCGGGGGCGGGCCACCACACTGCGAGGCGCGAACGCGTCAGCGCAGTCTCAGCCGAGCACCCGGACATCCGGGGTGGCGAAATCGGCGTAACGCGCGTTTCATGCCTTGATGATGCCATCGAGACCCGTGATCGGCAATCACGTTGCCCGTCAGCGGTCTTGGCTAACCCGGCGGGTGCAGCTGGACCTCGACGCAACGTGCCCTCCGGGCAACCTCGTCGAGGACCGCGCGACGCGGCTCGGCGATGTCGCGCACCTGGGACTCGGCCCGCGCAAGCAACGCGGCCAATCGCGGATCGGCGGCCAGGCTGCGCAGCGCCGCTGCGTCCCCGCCGACGACGATGGCGTCCAGCTCGGCTGCGCGGGGCAGCAGTACCCGCGCAGCGGCATCCGCCGCCGCGCGCAGCGCTAGTCGCGCCTGGCCCTCCCGCCGCCGGGCGAAACGCTGCTGGGACTGCCCGCCCGCAGCGGATCGACCGTGCACCAGCCGGCTGCCGGTACTGGAGGTGAGCACCAGCCCGGCGCGGGCGATCCCGACGCTGTACCCGCCCAGGCGCACCAGCAGCAGCCCAACGGTGCGGGGCACCATGAGGTGGTCGAGCAGGTCGTCCACGGCGAGGCCGGTGTGCTCGCCGGGCTGGGCCGCTAACGGGTCGAAAGGCACCGGGATCACGGCCGTCCAGCCGTCACCAGCCGTCACCTCCACCCGCCGTGGCCCGACGGTGGTGGCCCGCGCCCCACCGTGACCGGCGGCGAACCGCTCCAGAAATCCGGCCAACCGCTCCGGCGCCACCTCCACCGCTCGTCCACCAGCAGCAAGCTCCCGAGTTCGGCTCACCCCTGCACGCTAGCGTGACCGTGACCCGCTCTGGTGTCGCCGAGTGCGACAGGAGCGCTGTCCGCGGTCGCCCTGACAGCTCTGGTGTCGCACTCGGCGCATGCGGGGCTGTCGCTGCGAGGCAGGGGTGATCACGACCGGCAGCAACCCGCATCATCCCTCAGAGCGGCGCGCAGCGCCCACGACGTTGGCTCCGAACAGCGGCTTCGGCACCCGTGAGTGGCGTTGCGGGCTAACGCCCGCAA
>JBOHGE010000117.1:0-4072 GCA_050700055.1 Pseudonocardiaceae bacterium | reverse complement strand
GCACGGTGAGGGCGAACAGGGCCGGCTCGGCGAAGGCTGCCGCGCTGAAGACCGAGCCCAGCAGGAGCTTACGTCGGCGCATGTCCTGTCCCGACAACTCGACGATCGTGCAGACCGTGCCCTCCAGCGTCCCGCAACAGGTCAGCCCGTCATAGGGATCCTCCACCGCACGGCCCAGACCGGCATTGGTCATCCCCGCCTCGTCCAGCAGCACCCGCAGTGCCGCGTTCTCGCCGTGACCGCGCATCGCCCCTCAGATCCCCGTGGTCGCCTACCGTGATCGCGATCCTGGACCGCCGGCCGATCTTTGGGAAGGACAGCCGGCGAAGTGCGACCCCAGTGCGACCCCCGACTGTCCCTTGAGCCAATGCCAGGCAGCGCGTTGCAACGCTGCAGCAGATCGGTTCGATGACGCAGATGCGGATTCGGACACTGCCGGGCGTGGTGGCGAGCTGACGCACCCACCTGCGCCTAGCTCACCGGGTCCGGGTGATGGCCGGCGAGGTGGAGAAGAAAGCCCGCGAAGCCGGCGGGGGCCCGGGCGTGACGGCGTGCGCTGGTGATCACCGGCGGGTCGGCGGTGTGCAGGACACGGTGCCCGGTGCGTTTCAGGGCGGTGATCAGAGCGACGTCTTCGTGCGCTGGTAGCGGGGGGAATCCGTCGACGGCAAGGTAGGCGCGGGCGGACACCCCGAGGTTGGCGCCGTGCACGTGGGGGTGCCCGGCGATGAGTGGGTGTTGCTGCCGGAAGAGCTCGGCCGTGGTGGGTGCATGCTCGCTCCAGTCGGCGACGCTGACCATGCCGGCCACCGCGTCGACCCCGCGACGGGCATGAGCCAACTGGTGGACCAGCCATTCTCGAGGTACTTGTGAGTCGGCGTCGGTGGTGGCCAGCCAGAGCCGGTCAGCCCCGAGCTCGTCCAGCAGGTGAGTGAAACCGGCGCGCCGCGCGGCTCCGACGTTACGGTCCCTTACCACCAGGATCGCGGTGGGCTCGGCGGCGACGGCTGTCCGGTCGGTGCACCCGTCCAGCACCACCAGCAGATGCACCGGGATGTCCACTGCGGTGGCAGCCGACCGCAGCGCGGCGAGGCACCCCGGCAGGAGTTCTTCCTCGTTGTGCGCGGGGACGACGACGCCGATCCGAGCGAATTCTTGGCTCGACGGGGTCACCGCAGGCCGGTTTGCGCGGCAACCGAACGCACCGGGGGAGGTGTGCGGAGGTACACGTCCAGCCGGAAATCCTCCTCGACGTGCTCGACGAGCCTACCCAGGCCTGGCTGCGCGGCCAGGGCGTCGTGCACGGTGTCCCCGGTCTGCGGGTAGTCGGGGACCGGGTGGCGCCAATGCACGGCCAGCAGCGTGCCCCCCGGTTCCAGCGCACCGGTGGCGGCGGCCCAGAGCCGCCGCAGGTCGACCGGATCGAGGTAATAGCCCAGCTCACTGATCACCACAAGGTCGAAGCGGCCCGATGGCCAGTCGTCGGGAACCCCGCGACGCTCGACTTCCACGTGCGGTGCCTGCGCCAGCCGGTCACGGGCGGTGCCCAGCGGCGCCTCGGCCACATCGGTGGCCAGCAGCCGGTCGCAGCGGGCCGCGAGGTGGGCGGTGAACACTCCGATCGAGCAACCCGGCTCGTAGCCACAGTGGTAACGCTGTTGAGGCAACGCGGCCAGTGCACAGGCGTACTTGCGTTGCTCGTACCAGCGGGTGCGAAAGCCCCATGGGTCGGTAGTGGTCGCGTACAGGACATCGAAGTACCCGGCCGGCAGGCTGTCACTCACCGCAGGATCACCTCGTACTCGCGGGTGAGCCGGGCCACCGCGGGTGGCTCCAGGATCGCCTCGTCACCGGGCTGGGTGGACAGCGGCTGGAGCTGGCTGCTGAACGCGTGCACCGCGTGCCGCTTTGCGTCGGCGACCGCGGGGGGCAGCCGGATCCGTCGGGCGGCATCCCAGGGCACCCGCGGGTCCGCCGGCTGCGCCCAGTGCCACATCCACACCGGGTACCAGAGCAGCCGGGCTCCGGTCCGGTTTGCGGCCGTTGCGGCGCACCGGCCAGCGGCCTCGTGATCAGGGTGCCCGTCGAGTGCCCAGGTGACCAGGCACCAGGTGCCGACGTCGAGCAGCTCGGTGAGGGCATCGGTCAGGCCGGCTTCGTGACCGGTGAGATGCCCGTCGGGCAGGCCACAGCGGTGGACTTGGACTCGATCCAGACCGAGACGCTCCAGGGCCAGGTGCTGCTCCGCGCGCCGGAGGCCGGCCAGTCGGGTCGGGCTGGTGGTCGGGCTGTGGGGGTGGCTGGCCTCGCCGTCACTGGCAGCGACCACAATCACCTGCACACCGGCCGCGTGGAGCAAGGCCAAGGTGCCGCCGACGCCGAGCACTTCGTCGTCGGGATGAGGGGCCACGACCACGGCCCGGGCCGGCAGCGGATGCAGGGCGAACGTGTCCAAGGCGGCTAGCCCGGGCCAAGCCTGCCACGCCGACTCCGGGGTGCCAGCGCCCTCGATCGCGATCACCACAGCTGCCATCGGTCCACCCCTGCGGCAAGGTCCCCCAGCACGGCGAGGTCGCGCTCGGCGTGGCTTTGCCGCAGGTAGACGGCCAGATCAGTGATCCGGCGGCTGTGCGCTGCGTCGGTGGCCAACGGCCGCGGCCCTAGCGCACGACCGACCCGCTCCATGGTCGTCGTCGCTGCGGCCTCCACTATCGCCCGCACCTGCAGGGCGCGCCGCCGCCACAGCTGCACGCTCGTGGCGTCACTCGCCGCAGGGTCACCCGCTCGGTCCGCGGTCGCGGCGGCCTCCTGCAACACCGCGGCGGCCGCCGCCAGCACGCTGTCGATTGCTCCGAGGTGTGCCCGGGCATGCGGATCAAGATTTCCGTTGCGGGCCGCCTGCCACAGCGGCCGGCCGACCGCGACCGCTCCGCCGTACCAGCACGCGGCTACACCTATCGCGCCGTACCAGAAACCGACCCGGTCCAGGTAGGCCCGCGGGGCGCCGATCGCTACCGCCGGTACCGCGGCGAGCTGCACATCCTCGGTGCCGCTGCCGGCCATCCCCAACCCTTTCCAACCGCCCAGAGCTGGGTGTACCCCACCATGGGAAAGATCTAACGCGAACAACCGGCTACCGCCGGCGGCGTGCGCGGTGAGCAGGGCATGGGTGCACGCGTGAGCCCCCGAGCACCACCGCTTGATCCCGGTCAGTCGCCACCCGCCACCCGAGCAGTGCTCGGCGTCCACCCGGCCGTTCGGTGGCTCGGCTGCCCACACCGCCCATCGTTGACCTGGCCTCACCTGCGGCATTGACTGATCCGGAGCGGCCCCGCCCAGCTCGTGCAGGATGGCTGTCGCATCGAGGTGGGCCTCGGCCAGACGAGCCACGTCGAGGTCGTCTGTCGCCAGCTCGGCCAGTGCCCGCCACCGCTGGGCCGTGCCACCGCCACCAGGCAGCGGCACCTCCAGCCGGCCCTGTGCCACGAGATCGGCGAATCGGGCCGCGACCCGCTGCGCCCGTGCGTGATCGGCCACCGCGAGTCCGTCAGACGCGGTCAGTCGGGGATCCGGCGCCGGCCGTAAAAACCGGCCGCCAGGGACACGCCTACTGCCGCGACGACTACCTGGAGGCCCAACTCGACCCAGTCGATGCCCCGGGTGTCGGCGACATTCAGCTGCTGGGCGATCGCTGTTCCGATGAGTGCGGCGACGATGCCGACCAGGATCGTCAACCAGATGGGGATGGCCTGCTTGCCAGGCACGACCAGCCGCCCGAGCACACCGATGATCAATCCGATGATGATCGCGCTAATGACGCCGGTGACGGTCACGGTTCCTCCAGGGCCTGACGGGACCGAGCGGCTCGGCCCGGTGACAGTTGCAACCATCCTGCCGTGTCTCGTGACCCGCAACCGGAAGGGGCTCAGGACGTCGCTGTCGAGCTCACGACGTAGCGGCTGGGTGGGTTACTCGTATCGGAGGGCTTCGATGGGGCGTAGGCGGGCGGCGCGGTTGGCGGGGTAGCCGCCGGCGATGAGGCCGATGGCGAGGCTGATCGCGAACGAGATCG
>JBOHGE010000116.1:0-4269 GCA_050700055.1 Pseudonocardiaceae bacterium | reverse complement strand
ACCAGCCAGGCCCCTGGACGCAGCATCCCGAGCCCCCCTCGCTGATCTCAACTATTTTCGGGAACGATTGAGCCTTAAAAAGGCCACGTCAACCGACGTGGCCTTCAACGACTACCGGAGATCTGAGACTACGTTAGTCGTCTCTGCCGTTGCCGCGCCGCTTGCCTCTTTCCGCGACTCGGTGGGCTCTGCCATCCGCAGCCGCAAGCGGCGAAGACCGGCCTCGACATCAAAAACCGCGTCGACCTCGGTGAGGTACCTCTCGATTCGATCGTCGTCGGCTTCATCGACATCGTAAGCGATCAGAGGAACAACCAAGCCGCGAAGGGCCTGCACAGCGTTGCGCCTGTGGACTCGAACGGTGCTTTCCGCGATTCCGAGAGCGCTAGCGATCTCGGAAGTTCTCCAGCCGCATGCCCAGTCCAAGTACGCGACACGATACTGCGCCGGCGGCATAATCTTCATCTCCTTCCAGATCTGTTCGACAGTGATCGAGCCCAACGCCAGGGTGGCTGGATCACCGTCCACCGTCTGCGATGCCAGCTCACTATCCAAGACGAACGGATCGAGTAGCATCCGCTTATCCGTGCGCCAGCGGTCGACAGCTTTGTGCATCAGCACCGTGAATAGCCACCGGCGGCGATCCTCATGTCCGAGGGGGCCGACGGTGTCCCATTTTTTGGGTGGCCGCCGCTTCGAAGACTTCTTGGACAAGATCTTCGGCGGCATCCCGGTCGCCGCGGGTGAGCACCCGCGCCCGCCTGAACAGGGCAGGGGCTTCAGCCCGGAACAGCTCCGCTACTTCGTTCGCCGTCCGGTCGCTGATGGGCTCGAGCCCCGTCACGATGAGCCTTCCTGATGGGTCGGATGACTGGCTCCGATCCACAGTGTCACCGCCGGCCTGCCCCAGCCCTTCTCCTGCCAGACCACGGTTCCTGCGGAAACCTTCTCAACCAGCATCTGCAACGTGCGCTGGCGGGCCTGCTGAGCCTGTTGGCGGTGAAGCACACGCGCCCCAGCGCCGACAACCGCGACGATGAGACCCTGCCACCAGCTGAGGTAGGAGGCGAGCGTGTACAGCCCGGCCCATGCCTCGTCGATGCTCAGGACGGTCATGTCCAGTCATCGGAGCAGCCACCAGATCCGTTTAGCCCGGCCCCACCGGTCAACTGAGTGCCGCGCGCGACCGCTGTTCGAACCGACGGCCCGCGCCGGCGGGGCCGAGTTCGGGTGGTGGCCGGTACAGGAACAGCGGAATCAGGAAGCGGCTTCCACGATCAACGCGCTGTACGGGAGTCGCGCTTCCCTACTCTGGGGCCTTGGAGATCGCCAACAAGCATATCGGTCATGCGGTATATCGGAAGATGGATAGAGGTATTCACCTGACGTATATCCCCGGAAAACCGCACTTCCGATAACTCCCGGATCAAGGGCGATCACGACCGGTTAGACTCGCCCGGAATCGGTGCGGATCGAAGGGGGCATGGTGGGATCGCGACCGGCACGGCACCGTTACTGCCGCTGCGGCACGCATTTAGCTGCCGACAACCCGGGGCGCCAGTGCGCCCGCTGCCAGCGCAGCTCGCGGGACAAGCTCATCGCCCCACCCCAGGTGCCGCCTGAGTTCTGGCGCACCGACCAGTTCGAAGACGCCTTCGCCGCCCAGCACATCGGCCGCATATCCCGCGCCTACCGCACACACCCCTACCACCACACCGGCTACGGCCCCGACGGCATCTCGCAAACCCTGCTCGGCCAGTGGCTGGGCCTGAGCCAACCCCAGATCAGCCGGATCGAGGGCGGCGCACCGATCCGCAACCTGGACACCTTGGTGTACTGGGCACGGAGCCTGCGGATCCCGGCAGAGCTGCTGTGGTTCGCCTTCCCCGACAGCGGGAGTCGGCTCGCTACCGTGGAGCCACCAGGTCCGCCGCCTGCTCCGGACACCAGCGACGACCCCGAGCGGGACCCCGTGCTCAGCGCATCCTGGAACCCCCGGGGTACCGTCGAGGTGGCAGTCGTGCTGAGCGGTGGTGGTAGCTGGGTGAAGCGTCGAATGTTCCTGTCTTTGACCGGCCCGGCGTTGACCGCTCCCGCGCACCAGTGGCTGGTGCACGAGCCCGAACCGCTGGTGTCCGGGTTGGCCGGGCGCCGGGTGTCGGGCGAGCTGGTCGTCCGGCTCGGTGCCATGGTCGCCGAACTGCACCGGATGGATGACGTGGCCGGGGGCGGGGGCGTGCTCGTGATGGCTCAGCAGGCGTTCGGGTGGGTTGCCGAGCTGCTCAACCGGGCGTCGTATGACGAGCGCACCGGCCGGGCGCTGCACGTCATGCTCGCCGAGCTGGGACGGCTGTGCGGCTTTTCCGCCTGGGACGCCGGGCACCACGGGCTGGCGCAGCGCTTCAACATCGCGGCCCTGCGCGCCGCCCATACCGCCGATGACCGACCGCTGGGCGCGCACATCCTCGCGGGCATGGCCTACCAGGCCACTACTGAGGGGGAGCCTGCCGAGGGGGCGACGTTCATTGAGACCGCGCTGGCCGGCACCCGGGGGTGGGCAACGCCGGCCCTGCTCGCCGAGCTGCACGTCCGGCAGGCATTGGCCTTCGCCACCCTGCGCGACGCCAGCGCCTGCATCGCCGCGATCTCCCAGGCCCGCACCCAGGCCGAACAGCTCACCCCCGACGACGACCCACCCTGGCTGTACTGGCTGGGTCCGGCGAATATCGCCATCGACGCGGGCCAGTGTCTGCTACAACTCGGCCAGGCTGACCACGCGGCGGCCATGCTCCACGAGGGTCTCGCCCAGCTCGGTGAGTCATTCGTCCGGGAGCGGCAGATCGATATCACGTATCTGGCCGACGCCCTGACCCGACCGGGCAAGCAGCGTGATCTGGACGCCGCAGCCGCGCTGGGCATGCAGTCGATCGACTTGGCCGAGAGCCTGGACTCGACCCGAGGGGCCGGCCGTCTCCGCGACCTCTACCACCAGCTGAGGCCCTACGCCAAGGTCCCGGCGGTGCACGACTTCGTGCAGCGGGCTCGGGGCTTTGTAGCAGGATAGCGGCAATCCGCCCCGACCACCGTGATGTTGCCGATGTGGGACCGGCCAGAACTGTCCTACACCGAGCGGGAGTTCGAGACGCCAGCCAGTGCCGACAGCCTGGAGACCGGCTTCGGGGATTGGGAGTGCCGCTGGAAAAACCGCAGCACTCGCCGCGGTCGCTGCGGCTCAACTTCGTAGTTCCGCTACGCATTGAGCCGGGGAGCCCTCCCCGCGCGCTCCAACTAGGGTCCCAACCATGAAACGTACGCAATGGCTTCTTGTTCCGGCGCTGGTCGCGGGTACTTGCGCCCTTTCCGTACCGCCAGTAGCCACCGCCGTGGACCGCGGGTGCGGCCCACCGGCAGGAATTCTGGACCTGACGAACTGGAAGGAAACCCTGCCCACCGGGTCTTCGGGCCACCCCACCGAAGTCAAGCAACCCGAGCTGAGAACCTACTCGGCGGATCCCTGGTTCACGCCGAACGCCCGGTGTGACGGGGTGCAGTTCCGTGCCGCGGTGAACGGTGTGACCACCAGCGGCAGTAGCTACCCGCGTTCGGAGCTGCGTGAGATGATCGGCAACGGTTCACGCGAAGCGAGTTGGTCGACCACCTCCGGCACCAGCATCATGGAGATCGACCAAGCAGTCACCTACCTTCCCCATGACAAGGCACATGTGGTCGCCGGGCAGATCCACGACCAGAAAGACGATGTGACGGTCTTCCGGCTTGAGGGCAGCAAGCTCTACGTCACCAAGGGCGACGACACCCACTACAAACTCGTCGACGACAGCTACCAGCTGGGCACACGGTTCACAGCCAAGTTCGTGGCCGGCAAGGGCCAGATCAAGGCGTACTACAACGGTATGCTGGTCGCTACCATCAAGGTCGACTCCTCGAGCGACTATTTCAAGGCGGGTGCCTACACCCAGGCCAACTGCGGCAATTCATCGCCGTGCAAGGAAAACAACTACGGCGAAGTGGTGATCTACGGCTTGACCGTCAGCCACCAGAACTAGCGCCTCGGAACCGCCATTCGGCTCCGAATAGCGCTCGGCGGCGGCCGTGAGTCGCTATTCGGCTCCGAATGGCGGCTCACACCCCCACCACCCCAAAAATCACCCGAGCCCTGCAACTACTGCTCGACGAACTCAACACCACCCCAGCCCACATCCCCGGCGACCCCCGCCCCATCACCTACAAACTCACTACACCCTAACTCAA
>JBOHGE010000115.1:0-4973 GCA_050700055.1 Pseudonocardiaceae bacterium | reverse complement strand
GGCCTGGGTGATCCCACTGGCAGTCGGCACCGACCACCTCGCGTCCCAGCAGCCCCACCGCGACAGCGATCCGGTGACCTTGGTCGCGACCTCTTCGTAGTCATCCTCACCGAACAGGCACAACCCCATCGTCAAATACGTCGTCACGTGCGCCGGGAGCTTCCCACCCGAACGCCGATCCCCGACCCCACACGCCGCGACCGCGGCATCGACCGCGTCCCGCGGAACCGCCGCGACCAGGACCCCCAGCGACACCTGATCCGGCCGTACCACCACACCCTCAACCATGATCGCCGACCGTGCCACTCACCCCGGCCAGCATCACGACGCCACGCCGAGCCCACGGAGAAACAGCAGGCCAACCACATGATCAAACTAAGCTACGTGGCATTGTGGTGTGGGTGGCGGATGCATACCGCACGGCGTTCCTCAAGCTATTTGAGGATTACCTAGAGAAGACAGTTAGGCAAGGAAACGAAACCAACTGGGAGACGCCGGAAGGAAATCCCAAGAACCGTGCTTTGATCGCCAACATCTCGCGGATCAGGCAGGCTATTCTTGATGATCTCTGGCAGTCGGCAGGGGAGCCGCTCAAGCGTGGCCGTCAGTGGTGGGAACTGTGGCTTGACCCAGCCGAACCTGGCATAGATGCCCTGCGGTCGTTCGCTGGCGCTTTTCAACTCAAGCTGCTTGATCGCATTCTGGTCTTCAACGATCGCGTCGTGGCTTGGCTTGAAGCAACCTGGTCAGAATTAGAGATACTCCCCTTTACGAGTGTTCCGCTTGCGGAGATTCGCAAACCTGAGTTCATCGACACCATCGAGGACCTTTCGCGCGATGAACAGGATGAGTACGTTCAAGACCTTGCCGCCCGCATAAGCCCGGCTTCTGAGAATGCGCCGGCCGTCTGTCACCTTGATACTGGGATCGCTCGTACTCACGTCTTGCTATCCGGTTCCCTCTCCGAGGCTGACCTCCACACCGTGATCGGGACATCCGGTTTCGATGTAGGAACCCACGGAACTTCAATGGCGGGAATCGCTCTGTATGGGCCGCTGGATGATCTGCTAATCGAGAACGGAAGCATTCAACTTCACCACCGGCTGGAATCGGTTCGCATCCTCCCTGACCATGATGAGCCGAAAACCGACCCAAAGGATTACGGGACCACCACCATCCAAGCGGTGGTCCTCCCCGAATCCACCATTCAACGACCACGCGTGTTCTGTCTTCCCATTTCTACCGATCCAGATCGACCTGGACAACCCACACTGTGGTCAGCATCGGTTGACGCCTTGGCCGCAGGCGTCGATGTCATCCGCGATGGCGAACAATTGCAACTTCTTTCCGCACCCGACCTCGACGCCAGCCGACTGATTATTGTTGCCACTGGAAACGTGGACAGTTACCAACCAGACCATCTGGCTGAGTCGGATACCTCCGTCATCGAAGATCCTGCGCAAGCATGGAATGTTCTCACCGTCGGAGCGCACACCGAGTTGACCGCCGTATCAGCTGACCCTCAATACCACGACTGGAAGCCCGTCGCCGAGGATGGGCAGCTCTCGCCGCACAGTCGCACATCGTTGCTCTTTGGACCAAAGCCCTGGCCTATCAAACCAGACATCTGCCTGGAAGGAGGAAACGTCCTTAGCGACGGCCAGACCTTCGAAGACCGTCACCCCCTACTGTCGTTGCGAACCACAGGATCAAGCAATGACCTCGCGCTGACATCAGCAAACGCGACTAGCGCGGCTGCCGCGCAGGCCGCGCGCCTAGCAGCGCTCACGATGAGCCACTACCCGGACTACTGGCCCGAAACAGTGCGAGCTCTACTCGTCCACGCAGCCGAGTGGACCCCGGCGATGCGCGCAGAAATCAACTCGAAGCAGAAGAAGAAAGACAAACTCACCCTTCTGCGTCGTTATGGATGGGGTGTGCCATCCGAAGACGCCGTACTGCGATCTTCGCGCCAAGCAGTAACCCTCGTCACTCAGGATATATTCATCCCATTCGAAGGGGCCGACTACAAGATGCGTCGGTTCCGCCTTCATGCACTCCCTTGGCCGACCGAAGTCTTAAGTAGCATAGGAGCTGGTGACGTCACCCTCAAAGTCACGTTGTCGTACTTCATCGAGCCATCGGCGTCGAGACGAGGTTGGCGGCAGAAGTACTCCTATGCATCCCGCGGGTTGCGCTTCGAACTCCAGAACCCTCTGGAGAATCAGCAACAATTCATCGCACGCGTCAACCGCGATGCAAGCGATGACGAGGACGACGCCAGTAGGCCATCGAGTGGTTCCGAGCGATGGCTGATCGGTTCCGACCAGCGGAACTTAGGCTCACTCCACCAGGACATATGGGAGGGATCGGGCCAAGAACTCGCCGCCTGCAACTCGATCGCTGTCTACCCCGTAGGCGGATGGTGGAAACGGAACCAGCGCAAGGACAGGCTTGATCTTCCAGTCCGCTACGCGCTACTCGTCTCGCTCAAGACCCACGAGCAGGAAATCGATCTCTACACCCCGATTGCGACGCAGTTGCGTATTCCCGTCGCCACCGAAATCGCGGGCAGTTAGATCGCGCATTCACCGGCGCACCCGCCAGAGACAGCCAGCAGGTTAGTACTGTTCGAGTAAGCGCGCACCAAGTGATTTATTCAAACCACACCTTACTGTCGTATGCGGCGAGTGCCTCGGCGTACGTCATGCTGGTTCAGAAGCCGCTTGACGCTGCGCAGGCTAACGCCGAACTTATCGGCCACCTCCCGGCCTGTCGCGCCTGATCTGTACAGGTCGATCATGGCCTGAAGCTCGTTAGGGGAGAAGCGATCACGCAGCCACCGCGAACGACTCACACGCTCCGTAGTCACCACCGCGCCCACGGCGTCGGCTTGACCGCCCTCCGACAAGATCGCTGAGACCTTACGGAGCTGTTCTAGCAGGTCAGAGCGGTTCCAATAACGTCTTAGGAGGTCGACCAACACGGGGCCCGCTGGCCCAGGTCGCAAACCGCAGGTCAGCGGGCCTTTCGAATAGTCGAAGGGCTGTCGCTTGGGATCAAGACTTCTTGGCCGTGGAGACCGTCTGTGGACCATTTGTGGACACGGCGAGGTGCCGCGACAGAAGTACCGCCGCGTTGGACACTGAGCCGCGGTCGGGATGTAGGTACCGCTGCGTTGTGGCGAGTGACCCGTGGCCGGCGATCTTGCGGAGGTGATGGATGGGCACGCCCGCGTCGGCCATCCATGTCAGGCCCGTGTGGCGAAGATCATGACGACGCAAGTGCTCGTAGCCGAGCTTTGCCACCACCGCATCCCACGACGTTGCGTCGCGCAACACAGCTGTGCTGATCCGGCCACCGCGAGGCCCTGTGAATAACCGTGCGTCAGGGCTGCCATCCGTCTCGGCGATCCTTCGGAGTGTGAGGTCGTGAAGTTCCGGGATCAGTGGCACGTCGCGGGCCCGCTTGCCCTTGGTGCCCTTGTCGACCAGGCCGCCTGGAGCGGGTGTCGTTTGGCGCTGGACCGTCCACGTCCACGTGGTGGTGTTGATGTCTTTGACGCGGCAGCCGGAGACCTCCCCGATCCGGGCGGCCGTGCAAGCGGCGAAGATGACGATCTCGCCCCAGACAGCGTGCCCACCGGACGCGTTTGCCACCAAGGCGTCGGCGAGTTGGGTGAGGGCGCGCCAGCTGGGAAGCGCGAGCGATCGGGGGTCATCAAGCTCGTCCTCAGCGCGCCGGTATTCTCGCTGCCATCCGGTGATCCGAGCGGGGTTGCGTTCGATGATGCCGTCCCGTAGGGCTTGTTCCATGACCCGCACGAGAATGGCGAGGCTGTTCTTGACGGTCGATCTGCCGCACTCGTCGGCGATCCAGCTGTGCACGGCCCGGTCCACCGCGCCATTCGTGATCATTCGTATCGGTAGGTGGCCCAGGGTGGGGACCACGCGTAGCTTCCAGCCGGCGCGGTAGGGATCGGTTGTCTTGCCCTCCAGGCCGCGTAGTGCCAATTGCATGTTCAGTTCGCCGTAGTCCGCGAGCGTCACGGTCGCGGCGGCCGGGTCGACTCCTCCCGCCGCAGCCCTCCTCATCGCGTTTGCCCACGCCTCCGCTTCATCCGACGTGCTGTGCGATGTGGACAATGACCGGCGCCGCCTGGTCCTCGGATCGGTCCAGCGAACGCGGGCGCGGTACGGAGTTGGCCGGTTCGGTAAGTACTCGATGTCGGCCGCCAGGGCGATGCTGATCGGCAGTCGCGTCAGCGGCATCGTCAGCTCTCCCTATGACCGGAGAAATAATCCTGTTCGTCGGGGGATCGTCGCGGCCTTTGTCCGTGATCTTTGATCGTGTGTGGTTTTGGCTCGCCTAGGGGTGGGGTGGGTGGTTGTCTCCTTGCGGCGCCCCTGTGGGGCTGCCGGGCGGTGGGTCCGGAGCGCAAGGGTGGGGTTTCCCTTGCGCGGAGTGGCCCGCCGTCTGGCAGGGCTTGTCCGCGCCGTGAGGAGGCAACCAGCCTGGTGACCTTCCCCCGTCTCCGCAGCGGTGTCGGGGTTCGGGGCGGCGCCCCGGCCGCCGGAGGCTGGGTGGTGGGTGGGGGCTCTGCGCCGGAGGCGGTCCGCTGGCGGTTCTTCGTGGGCTGGTTGTCGGGGTGGTCGCGCATACTGGGGGGATGGTTGGGAATACCTGGCGTGAGGTGCTTCCGGCGTGGGTGGTTCCGTCGGTTGATGATGTTGGTGAGTACGGGGGCCTGGCGTTCCGCTTGGCGGAGGTCACCGAGTGTCTGCAGGCGCGTGGGCGGTGGTGAGGGGTCCCGGATCTTCCGGACAGTGAACCCACTAGGGTTCCTTTTCCGGAAGAGAGGAATTACGTGCCGAAGAATCGTCGGTCGTTCACTCCTGAGTACAAGGACGAAGCTGCGAAGATGGTGGTCGAGTTGTCGCGACCGGTTGCCTCGGTCGCACGGGAGCTCGGAC
>JBOHGE010000114.1:0-5714 GCA_050700055.1 Pseudonocardiaceae bacterium | reverse complement strand
CCACGCTCATAACCCACCTCGACAGTCATCTCGACAGCCAACGCCCGCTCGATCACCGCCTTGTTCATCCGGTTCAACAAACCATCCACACCCTCCAGTGGCGTACCCGCCGCCTACGCATCAACCAGGTCTTGAAGTTTGCGATGGTCCGTTCGATGATAACGAATCTTATTGATCTGCGTGTTGAACTCCTTCTCCCAATCCGGGAGTTCTCGGTGAATAGGTTTCTTGATAGGAGTGATCATGTCATGGCCGATGTATCCCTTGTCCTCTATCCAGTTGCCGGGATCAAGTGTCCGGCGGGCCCCAGACTCACTCAGGCAGTACGAGTCGTGACGATTTCCATTGATCGGGTCGGAGATCCATGCGAAGTCGCCACTCAAGGTGCAGACTACCTGTACGTTCATGCCGGTGGTCTGCAGGGTAGGCCACGCGGCGAGGTACCCGGGCTGGGTCCTTTTCCGTGTGGCCCCCTCCGAACCGTGCGTGCGAGATTTCGGTTCTATGCCGAATTCGGCATAGACGGGAATATCCCGAGCCCCGGATTATGCCGAGCAGGCTGTGACGGCTCGGCATAGCGCTGCTCAGTGGTGTGGGGTTGCTGGTTGGCTCGGCATATTCGGATCGGTCGGTCGGGTTGATGCTGTCTTCACCGGAACAGGGTGTTCCGGTGAAGGAGGCGTGGATCATGAACAGGCCGTCACCGTGGCGGGTGCGCGTGTCAGAGCCGCTGCAGGCGTATGTGATTGGGTTTCGTGCGGGCCTTTTCGAGCTGGGATATTCGGAGCGGTCGTGTGCCGAACACCTGCAGCGAATGGCTCACCTGAGCCGTTGGCTGGATGAGATCGACTTGGCACCAGGGGAACTGGGGATGCCGCAGGCTGAACGGTTCTTGGCGTTCCATAGGGACCGTAGTTGGGCCGACCGGAACCTGACGCTGAAAGGTATGCGGCCGCTGCTCGATCACCTGCGCGGGATCGGTGTGGTGCCCACGGCGGAGCCTGCGGCGCCGCTGCGCGGGCGGCGCCTGGTGATCGAACAGTTCGTGGCATACCTGACCACGGAGCGTGGCTTGGCCGGCTCGACCATGGGCAACTACCGGGAGGTCGCCGAGCGATTCTTGGCCGAATGCGGTTGGGAGCCTGGTGATCCGGCGTCGATATCGGGTGTGTCGGTGACCGCGTTCGTGTTGGGCGAGGCCGCCCGCCGCAGCAGTGGATCATTGAGCACGGCGACCACCGCATGGCGGGCGTTGCTGAGATTTCTGTATCCACACGGTCACACACCGGCACTACTGGTGGACGCGGTGCCGGTCGCCCCGAGCTGGCGCGACCAGGGCGTGGTGCGCGCGATGCCCGTCGAGGATGTCGCCCGGATGCTCGCGGCCTGTGATCGAGGAACCCGTGTGGGGCTGCGGGATTACGCCGTCCTCGAGATCCTGACGAGGCTGGGTTTGCGGCGTGGGGAGGTGGCCGGCCTGACGGTCGGCGATGTCAACTGGCGCGCCGGGGAGTTGATGGTGACGGGCAAGGGCAATCGGCGCGAGGTGCTGCCGCTGCCGGTTGATGTCGGCGAAGCGATCGCCGGCTATTGCCGCAACGGCCGACGAAGCGGCGGCTCCCGCAGCCTGTTCCTGAGCTCGCTGGCCCCGTGGGGTCCGCTGTCGCCCAGCGGTGTCGGCCAAGTCGTGGCCCGCGCCTGCACCCGCGCCGGGCTACCTGTTGTCGGTGCGCACCGGTTGCGTCATACGGCGGCCACCGAGATGAGAGCCGCCGGAGCGCCGCTGTTCGAGATCGGTCAGGTCCTTCGGCACCGGCACACGGCCACCACCATGCTCTATGCCCGTGACGACCTGACCGCGTTGCGGGTGGTCACCCGTCCATGGCCTGGGAGCCGGCGATGAGCGCCGAGCTGCGTGCCCGAGTCGATGAGTACCTGCGTGTTCGGCGGGCGTTGGGGTTCAAACTCGAAGACCACGCCCGGATGCTGCCGGCGTTCGTCGCCCATCTCGACCACGCCGGTGCGTCGATGCCGACTATTGAAGCGGCATTGGACTGGGCCACCGAACCGCAAGGGGTCCAACCGTTTCGCTGGAAACAGCGGCTGACGGTCGTGCGTGGATTCCTGCTCTGGCTGCACGGCCTCGACCCTGCGGTGCCGGTGCCGCCGCGTGACCTGCTGGCCTATCGACGCCGACGCCCGACACCGTATGTGATGTCGTCCGCCGACATCATTGCCCTGCTGGCGGCGGCATCGCGGCGACCTCGGCCGTTGAGCGCGGCGACCTACCACACGTTGTTCGGGTTGCTGGCCGTCACGGGAATGCGGGTGGGCGAGGCGGTGGGCTTGAACATCGACGATGTCGATCTCGACACCGGGGTGATCACGATCCGACAGGCCAAGCACCACAAGCAGCGGCGCATACCGGTGCACGCCACGACCGTTGCCGCACTACGTGACTACGCACAGCTGCGCCAACGCTTGTGTCCTCGTCCGACAACGCCGTGTTTTTTCGTCTCCAGCCGCGCCGGGCGTGTCACCACCCGCCGAACGAACGCGATGTTCTCCCGAATCGTCAAAACCGCTGGGCTGCAACCCCATAACGGAGCACTGCCCCGCGTCCACGACCTACGGCACAGTTTCACAGTCGCGACGCTGATCGACTGGTATCGCGACGGGGAAGACGTCGGCGCGCGGATGCCGTCGCTGTCGGCCTACCTAGGTCACGTCGGACCATCGTCGACCTACTGGTATCTCCAAGCCACCCCGGAACTGCTGACCGTGGCTGCGCAGTGGCTGCAACAACACCGAGGGCAGCGGCCATGACCACGCTCGCACCCACCATCGAAACATTCTTCACCCACCGACTGACGATTCAACGCGACGCCAGCCCGCACACCATCGCCGCCTATCGCGACACCCTGCGGCTGCTGCTGGTCTTCGCCCGGGACCGCACCGGCAAACAGCCATCCCTGCTCGACGTCGCAGACATCGACGCGCCCCTGGTCGCCGCGTTCCTCACACATCTGGAAACCGAACGCGGCAACAGCGTGTCCACCCGCAACACCCGGCTCACCGCCATCCACTCGCTGTTCCGCCACGCCGCGCTGCGTCATCCCGAACATGCCGAGTCGATCCAACGAGTCTTGGCCATCCCCGCCAAACGCCACGACCAGAAAATCGTGTCCTACCTGGTCCGAGACGAGATCGACGCGCTGCTGGCCGCTCCCGACGCCGGCACCTGGTTCGGTCGCCGAGACCAGACCCTGCTCACCCTCGCCGTCCAAATCGGTATGCGGGTCTCGGAACTGACCCGACTCGTCCGCGCCGATCTCCACCTCTGCGTCGGCGCCTACGTCCGCTGCCACGGCAAAGGACGCAAAGAACGCGCCACACCCCTGAGCGGCCACACCGTCACCATGCTCACCAACTGGCTTCATGAACACGACTGCGCCCCCGACGATCCGGTCTTCCCCACCCGCCGCGGACAACCCCTGAGCACCGACGCCGTCGCCTGGCTACTCACCAAACACGCAGCCACCGCAACCGAACAGTGCCCGTCACTTCACGGAAAACACCTCACACCGCACGTCCTGCGCCACACCGCCGCCATGCAACTGCTCGACAGCGGCATCGACACCTCCATCATCGCGCTCTGGCTCGGCCACGAAAACGTCGAAACCACCCAGATTTACCTACACGCCGACCTCGCCCTGAAGGAGAAAGCTCTCGCCCGAATCGCCCCACCATCAACACCCCCCGGACGCTACCAACCCAGCGACACCCTACTCGCCTTCCTCGAAGCACTCTGAATATGCCGAGCCAACCAGCAACCCCACACCACTGAGCAGCGGCTATGCCGAGCCGTCACAGCCTGCTCGGCATAATCCGGGGCTCGGGATATTCCCCGCACACGGCTCTCCAGTGACTACGCCGCGTGTGTTGTGTGGATGTGGTCGTGGCAGGCGGCGCAGACTATGAGCGTCTTACGTCGCATTTTCACCATGAGTTCCATCCACGCCGGTCGTGGTGTGCCGGACTTGTGGAGTTCGGTGAGTGTGCGGATATGGTGGACTTGCACGTCACCGCTTCGCTTGCAGAACTCGCACTGTCCCCTTATGAGCCGGGAGATCAGCTCTTTACGGGGATACCTTGTCCGGCCCGGAACACGGTCCTGGAGGATCGCGTTCCTCTGCCGCCGTAGTGGAGTACCGCCGAACCGTGCGACCAGTGGCTTCCTGTCTTTCCCACGTCCGACCACGACCTCGTAGCAGGTACGCAGCCCGTGCGGTGTTTCGATTTTGGCCCGGTGCCGGGCCGCCATTTTCGTCACCGTCGAGTCGTGCTTTCGGGCCAGCGTCTTCAGCAGTGAAGTCTGCGTGACCCAGTGCAGCCGGTTCAGCCGGTGAACGTTACTGGCCAGCAGGTAATACTGGACGATGCCTCGGTACTCGGCCCCGAAGGTGTTGACGATCACGTAGTCGTGTTCGTTTACTAATGGGGTCCGGCAGGTGGGTTTACCACCTTTCAGGTACCGGGCACAGGTGGCCGTGACCACGTCCTTGGGTACACGCAGATCGATCGTGCCGTTGGCCGCCCTGCGGCCAGCGGTGACCTTGTCGTCTGCGTGCTGGACCGTGATCTCGTAGCCGAGAAATTTCGCCGCGCCTGTTCTGGCATGCGTGATCAGCGTCTTGCTGGCGTTGAGTTCCAGCTTGAGGTCATCATGCAGGAACACAGCCAATCGCTGTGTGATCTCTTCGGCTTCGGCCTTCGGTCCGGTGAAACCGAGCAAAGTGTCGTCGGCGTACCTTGCATACCGCAGCCGCCGGTAGCCGGAATCCTCCGGATCCCCACTGGGCAGACTGTGGAGCCGTTTGCGCAGCTCCCGCACCAGGGTGCGGTCACCGCGTTTGCGGGCCTGCGCGAGCGCCTTCACCACTTTCTGATAGGCAGAGTTACGGGCCCTGCGTTCTCCTCGGGTGTATTCCGGGATCAGAACTGTCTCAACAAAGACATCCAACTTGTGCAGGTAGATGTTGGCGAGGATGGGGGAGGCGACTCCGCCCTGCGGCGCACCGGAGAGCGTGGCGTTGTATTCCCAATCCTCCAGGTATCCGGCCCTGAGCATCTGGTGGATCAGGCCGAGGAACCGGTTGTCGTGGATCTTCTCCGCCAGCGTCGTGATCATGACCTCGTGGTCCAGTGATCCGAAGCAGTCGGTGACGTCTCCCTCAACGAACCAGGTCGTCCCGGTCCAGGTGATGGCCACTTCGCGTAAAGCGGTATGGCAGCCCCGGCCAGGACGAAACCCATGGGAGCGATCGGAGAAGGTCGGCTCGTAGTAAGCCTCCAGCAGGAGACGCACCACCTCGCCAACCAGCTTGTCCGACCAGGTCGGCATGCCAAGCGGGCGCATTTTCCCATTCTTTTTCGGGATGTAGGTCCGCCGGGCGGGGCTGAATCGGTAGCGCTCGTGGTGCATCGCATCGATGATGCGGTCGATCTTTCCCCTGGACATGCCGTCCACGGTTTCCTCTGTAACCCCAGGCGTCATCGCTCCCTGGTTAGAGTAGATGCGCCCGTAGGCCCAATGCCACGTAGCTTAGTTTGATCATGTGGTTGGCCTGCTGTTTCTCCGTGGGCTCGGCGTGGCGTCGTGATGCTGGCCGGGGTGAGTGGCACGGTCGGCGATCATGGTTGAGGGTGTGGTG
>JBOHGE010000113.1:0-5992 GCA_050700055.1 Pseudonocardiaceae bacterium | reverse complement strand
CGACAAAGTTTGTCGTTTCCGGCACCCAAACGGTGATCACTACTATGGGGACGGCGATCCATGTGGCGGAGGCGTTGCGGCGGATCGATGCCGCGGGGGGTGTGGGATGATCGTTGCCCGTTCCCCGGGTTGCGCCCGTTCGACGTGGACTGGCATCGGGTGTTCTTCGGTCGTGATCGGGAGATCAAGCAGCTTGCGGAGCTGCTGCGATCGACTGCCGAGGGTGCGGTGCTGATGGTGGTGGGCCCGTCGGGGTGCGGCAAGTCCTCGCTGGTCCGGGCCGGATTGCTGCCGGTGATGGCCGATGAGCCGGGGTGGTGGACGCTGCCGCCGATGCTGCCCGGTGGTGACCCGGTCCGGACGCTGGCTCGGGTCCTGGCGACCGCGGCACGACGGATCGGGCTGGAGTGGACGGTGCAGCACGTCCAGCACCGGCTCGACGGCAACGGCCTCGCCGGGCTGGCTGATGGGCTGCTGCTGGCCGATCCCGGTGGGCCGCGGTAGCGCCTGCTGGTGGTGGTGGACCAAGTCGAGGAGCTGCTCGCGCACACCACAGCGGCCCAACGGGACCGGTTCCTCGAGCTGGTCGGCCCAGCGCTGGCCGGGCCGGTGCACCTGGTGGTCACGCTGCGCCCGGAGTTCCTGGACCGGCTGCTCAGCGACCCGGGGTGGGCGAAGCTGTCCACGACTATCTACCCGTTGCGGCCGTTGCGCCGTGCGGCGCTGCGCGCGGTGATCGAGCAACCCGCCCGGCTGGCCGGGATCGACCTGGACCAGGGGCTGGCCGACCGGCTGGTGGACGACACCCACAGTGGTGAAGCCCTGCCGTTGCTGGCCTTCACCCTGGCCCAGCTCGCGCAGGGTCTCACCCGCCGGCGGGCGGCTGTCGGGCGAGCGCTACGACCAGCTCGGCGGGGTCCAGGGGGCGCTGACCCGCCACGCCGACGCGGCCCTGGCCCAGGCGATCACCGCGGGGGGTCGCGGTCGTGCGGAGGTGATCGCCGGGTTGCTGCGGCTGGTCACCGTGGACGAGCAGGGCCACCCCATCCGGTGGCGGATCCCCCGCGAGGATCTGCCGGTCCCGGTGGTCACCGAGCTTGACGCGTTCGTCGCGCAGCGGCTGCTGACCACCGACACCCACAACGACACCGTCGTGATCGGCGTCGCGCACGAGGCGTTCCTGTCCGCCTGGCCCCCACTGGCCGAGGCGATCGAGGCCAACGCCTCGGCTCTGCGCGCCCGGCGTGCGGTCGAGCAGGCCACCACACAGTGGCACCACGACGGGCGCCCGCACCAGCGGTTGCGGAGCGGGGGCCAACTCGCCGCCGCCGTGCTCGACACCGGCGCCCGACCCGGCGCGGCACCCTCGGGACGCCACGGTCCGTCACGATGGCTACCCCGGCGGCGCGCGCTGCTCACCACCCGGGTCGACCTGAGCCCGACCGCCCGCGCGTTCCTGCACACCAGCATCCGCCGCGACCGTTTCCGCCGCCAGCGCGCCATCACCGTGCTCTGCGTGCTGCTCGCCGGTGCGCTGCTGGCAGCAGTGATCGCGGTCGGTCAACAACGCACCGCCCAGCACCAGCTGCACGTCGCCACCGCCCGTCTGCTGATCACCCAAGCGGACAATCTCCTGGGATCCGACCCGGATACCGCGCTGAAACTCAGCCTTGCGGCCCACCGCATCAACCCCAGCGGAGAGACCTACGCCAACCTGGTCACCAACCTCGTCACCACCCGCTACGCCGGCACCCTGACCGGCCACACCGACTGGGTGCGCTCGGTGGCGTTCGCTCCCGACGGGCACCCCCTGGCCACCGCCGGCTCCGACCGGACCGTGCGGCTGTGGGACCTCACCGACCGCACCCACCCCAGCCCCCTGGGGCCACCCCTGACCGCCCACACCGACACGGTGTCCTCGGTGGCCTTCGCCCCCGACGGACACACCCTGGCCACCGCCGGCGACGACCAGACCGTGCGGCTGTGGGACCTCACCGACTTCAACGATCTTCTCAGCCACGTGGCAGAACACGTCTGCTCCATCACACGGGGCGGTCTCACTCCCGATGAATGGACACGGTACATCGCCGGACTGCCCTACCAGAACAGCTGCCCAAACTGACGTCGCACGGTAACAACTTTTCTGTGCCGTTTGAGCGAAGCGCTTACCCGCTGATGCTCGGGCCGGCGATGCCGCACGCCTGCAGCTGCGCATCCAGTGTCGTGACGGCATACGTGCCCTGCCAGGGCTGCAGCTGGGCACGGGCCGAACGCAGATCGGCTACCAATCGTGGCGAGGGGCTCGCGCTCGCCGTGCTCGCGGCACCGCCGAGCACACGGGCGGCCTCGCCGATCTCCTCGCACAGCACCAGCGCCGTGGCGAGACGCACTTGACAGCGCGCGTGCATGCCCCTGAACGACGGATCGAATCGCCCAACAGCGGCCTGGGCGGCGTGCACCGCCTCCCGTGGCCTGCCGAGCTTCGCCAGATCGTCGCTGAGCTTGCTCTCGATCGTGCCCGAGTGCACCCAGTAGGCCGGCGACTCGACACCGGACGCCGCTGCCAGACCCTCGCGGGCCCGGTCGTATGCGGCCATACACGCCGCGTACTGGCCGTCCAGCGCATGAGCACCGGCGGCCCGTTGGTCAGCCAGGACCTTGACCAGCACGTCGTCGGTGCGGGCTGCCAGGCTGCGGGCGGCGGCAGCGGTGTCCATTGCGGTGCACGTCTCGCCGCGCAGGTACGCGGCGTGACTGGCGCACGCCAGGGCATAGGCGGCGCACCCGCGGTTGCCGGCGTCATATCCCGCGATGCGCGCCTCACCGTAGTAACGCTGCCCCCGGTCATGCTGATCGAGATCGACCAGGTGCCCACCGATCGTGGCCGCCATATCGCTGTGCAGCGACAGCAGGCGGGGGCGTAACTGCGCCGGACACTCCGGGAGCAGGCGACGCACGATGCCATGCTGGGCCAGCACCGTGTCCACCACCATCGCCGGGCCTAGCGCGTCCTCTTGGTGTTTGCAATGCCGAAGGAACGTCGACAGGCTGTCGATGGTCTGCGCATCGACCCGGCGCGGCGAATCGATCGCTCTGGCCAGCCGGTCCCACTCGTCCATGCTGATCAGGGCACCCGCGGCGGTAGTCGCCGCCCAACCCACCAGCCTCAGCAGCTCTCGACGGTCCATCAACTCCGCCAACCTCTCCATCAACCGGAGCAGCTCACCACCCACACCAAGGTCCGTCCCAGCCTCAACTGTATTCGGATCGAGCGGGCTTGCGGGTGACGCCGTCAGCCGGTCGAGCTCGGCCTGTGCCTGCTGCACCTCACACCGAGCCCGATAGTCCGTCTCGGCCGCCTCCAGTGCGTCGAACGCGGCCAGCAGCACACCGTGGGCGCCGCAGTGCTGATCGGCGAGTTTCCAGAAAGTGCGATCGCTGCGGCGACGGGCATGCTCGATATGCGACACCGTGCTGCGGACACAACCGATGAGCCCACCCAGCGCCGTCTGGGAAAGACGCACCGCCCGCCGCGACGCGGCAAGCCGCCGACCGAGCTCAACCCGCGACCGATCCAGCTCCGCACGATCGAGCACAGCACCTCCCCCTACGAGTCACAGGCCAAGAGACGTGCTTACCCGCTGATGCTCGGGCCGGCGATGCCGCACGCCTGCAGCTGCGCATCCAGTGTCGTGACGGCATACGTGCCCTGCCAGGGCTGCAGCTGGGCACGGGCCGAACGCAGATCGGCTACCAATCGTGGCGAGGGGCTCGCGCTCGCCGTGCTCGCGGCACCGCCGAGCACACGGGCGGCCTCGCCGATCTCCTCGCACAGCACCAGCGCCGTGGCGAGACGCACTTGACAGCGCGCGTGCATGCCCCTGAACGACGGATCGAATCGCCCAACAGCGGCCTGGGCGGCGTGCACCGCCTCCCGTGGCCTGCCGAGCTTCGCCAGATCGTCGCTGAGCTTGCTCTCGATCGTGCCCGAGTGCACCCAGTAGGCCGGCGACTCGACACCGGACGCCGCTGCCAGACCCTCGCGGGCCCGGTCGTATGCGGCCATACACGCCGCGTACTGGCCGTCCAGCGCATGAGCACCGGCGGCCCGTTGGTCAGCCAGGACCTTGACCAGCACGTCGTCGGTGCGGGCTGCCAGGCTGCGGGCGGCGGCAGCGGTGTCCATTGCGGTGCACGTCTCGCCGCGCAGGTACGCGGCGTGACTGGCGCACGCCAGGGCATAGGCGGCGCACCCGCGGTTGCCGGCGTCATATCCCGCGATGCGCGCCTCACCGTAGTAACGCTGCCCCCGGTCATGCTGATCGAGATCGACCAGGTGCCCACCGATCGTGGCCGCCATATCGCTGTGCAGCGACAGCAGGCGGGGGCGTAACTGCGCCGGACACTCCGGGAGCAGGCGACGCACGATGCCATGCTGGGCCAGCACCGTGTCCACCACCATCGCCGGGCCTAGCGCGTCCTCTTGGTGTTTGCAATGCCGAAGGAACGTCGACAGGCTGTCGATGGTCTGCGCATCGACCCGGCGCGGCGAATCGATCGCTCTGGCCAGCCGGTCCCACTCGTCCATGCTGATCAGGGCACCCGCGGCGGTAGTCGCCGCCCAACCCACCAGCCTCAGCAGCTCTCGACGGTCCATCAACTCCGCCAACCTCTCCATCAACCGGAGCAGCTCACCACCCACACCAAGGTCCGTCCCAGCCTCAACTGTATTCGGATCGAGCGGGCTTGCGGGTGACGCCGTCAGCCGGTCGAGCTCGGCCTGTGCCTGCTGCACCTCACACCGAGCCCGATAGTCCGTCTCGGCCGCCTCCAGTGCGTCGAACGCGGCCAGCAGCACACCGTGGGCGCCGCAGTGCTGATCGGCGAGTTTCCAGAAAGTGCGATCGCTGCGGCGACGGGCATGCTCGATATGCGACACCGTGCTGCGGACACAACCGATGAGCCCACCCAGCGCCGTCTGGGAAAGACGCACCGCCCGCCGCGACGCGGCAAGCCGCCGACCGAGCTCAACCCGCGACCGATCCAGCTCCGCACGATCGACCATGGCATGACCCCCTCCCGGCGTGAGCCACCTCACCCTAACGGCGGGCAGGTGACACCGAAGGTGACAGCACAGTGACAGTCAGCCATCGCCCGTGGCGCTTCCCCCACCACAAATGACACGGTGATCGCGGCCCCGGATCCGGCTGGTCGCCTGTGCCACGGACGGCGAGGCGAGCGGTACGACCACCCAGCCCGTACCGCCCGGATCCGGGGCCACCCGCGACCCGATAAGACCGGAGGCCGGCCGAGTGACCCGACGACGTGCGTACGCGCTCGACCGCGAGACGCACGGACACCTGCGAGTACGTCTCGGGCGGGAACGCTTGGCCGAAACGCTGCACGCAATGCTGGCCCGACTCGACGAGTACCGGGACGACCCTGCGGTCATGCTGCTGATGCGCTGCGGCGCATTCACCCTGGAATCGTTCTCGGCTCATCCGGTGGACCAGCTCGGACGCTGCACAAGGCACCGCTGTTGGCTGGGTCTGTCGCAGCGAGCCTGTCCCACTCTTGGTGGATTGATGTTCTACAGCCACGCGGACACCGCCACGGTGTGGTGGCGTGTCCTGACCGAGTTAACGGGTAAGGACATGCCACTATCAGCCGTCCGCGATTGGCTGGAAAAACGCGGCCCCGGTCCGGGTACAACGCCCGAAGGAGGCAACCCGGCCCGATGACGATCGCCACCAGGCCGCAATGTCGCTAAGTTAGGTGTCTCCGACTGGCAGCGCTGTGCGAGCACAGCAGACAGCACAGCTGCCAGAGTGATCAAGAGCAGCTATCCCGGCGTCCCCGTCGCCACGACCCCCATGATCGCTGTTTGGGGTGTGCCACGAGCATGCAGGGAGGTTCGGATGTAGAGGTCTGGGTCTTCGTGTGTGGTGCTGTGTTGGTGATGGAGGTGGGCCCTCCGGGACCGCTCTGCAGG
>JBOHGE010000112.1:0-6112 GCA_050700055.1 Pseudonocardiaceae bacterium | reverse complement strand
CGGCAGCTCTGATGTCGCACTCGGCGACACCAGAGCTGCCGGGGCCAGGTAGGGGTGATCACGACCGGCAGCAACCCGCATTTCACACCTCAGGGCGGCGCGCAGCGCCCACGGCGTTGGCTCCATTTTCCATGGATCGCGGTTTACTGACGGTGAGATGGGGTAACCGACTGCAACGACGGTCGTGGTTTCCGGAGCGGACACCGGGCCGTCAAGGGTAGTCCGCGTTCCCGAGCCTGTAGAGGGGAGCTGGAGATGGTTCAAGCACCTGCCAGGATGATCATCTGCGCAGTCCGGACCTGGGCGATGGGCTGCTTGGAGCTGCGGCGCCGCTGTTCGCCAGCACCGCGGGCCTCTCCGCCGTAGCAGACGGCTCGCTGTGCGTCCGGTTTTGCTGCGCGCCAACGCACCGACCGACCCGGGCACGCTCCACGGTTACGTGCGCCTGACGCACCGCGTCGTCCAGTCTCGCTACCTTGCGTCAGCGAGGTGATAGAGACCTTGGCCGCCCCTGGGTTGGCCTCTTCCCGATTCTCTGCCACAGATCACTGAGGAGGAGTAGAGAATGACTGTTGAATTGATCTTTCTAGTGGCATCCGTCTTGGTGAGCTTCGTCTTGGGCTTACCTGTAGGATACGCGCTCGGCGCGCGGCGGCACGCGGCGCGAGCTAGCCGGCAAAAGGCAGCACAACTCTCCATCTATAGGCAATTGCACGAGCTTCAGACCTCAAGGAAAAAGAGCTACCCTTCGCGGGCGAGGGCAGGAGCTTTCTCCTGAGGTTCACTTAGTGTAGCGCGAAGAAGGTGAAAGCGAAGACGATCCGGACTACGCTGGATAATTCATCGAGTGGTCCATGGTAGCGACCGCCGAAGATCTTTCAGTTCTTAACCTGGAAGATGGCGTTTGACGGCGGCCCGTAGTCCGACGGGTTCTTGGCTGACTTCTTTCTGGTTAATCGTCAGTTCACTCGCGGGAGGCTTATTGTGACTGGTCAAGACAGCACAGCCGACGTAGCCGTGATCGACATCGATCGCCTCGCCCCGCACCAGCAGGTCACTGCGCCGCAGCCAGCATGTCGGGGGATAGATCTTGAAGTGTTCTTCGGGCCGGCTGACAGTCCTGCGGGCAGGAATCCCCATGCCTGGGAGCGTCGGGCGCTGGCGGTATGCGCGGACTGCCCAGTGGTGAAGGCATGCCTGGCTGAGGCATTGGAGTACCCGGCCGCCGAGCAGTATGGCGTCGTCGGAGGCAGGACCGCAGAGCAGCGGCGGGCGGTACTGCGGGCATCGCGTCGGGGGCGTGGGCAAGCCCAGCGACTCCGCAAGAAGGGCCAGGATGTTTCTTCACCCCTTAATGCCGGGAGACGTCCGATGAGAAGCTCGGCGCTGGCAGCCACCCCTCCGGCAGGCGGAACCCATCGAGGCTCTCGACCCGCGCGGGCCTGAACTGGGCAGTTGCGGATGGCCGCACTGTCGAATCCAGCCTCTCGCCGACGGCACACTGCTGACCACGGATTCGTGTGTCGATCCACGCCACCGGGGGCACGTCGCAGTACGTCTGACTGCTCACCCCCTACCGGGCTGACCGACCGCGAGAGCTGGCCGGGTGCTGTCAGTTATCCCAACACCGATAGGGTGCCCAGCGCCGCTGGTGTATGCCAGAGGTGTTTCGGGCGCACCGTGCTGACCGGGAACACTCCGACCGGTCTATGACCACAGAGAGAGGAAACTCGCATGGGAATTTTTGACAAGGTCAAGGACAAAGCCGAACAGCTTATCGGTGAGGCGAAAGAGAAAATCGGTCAGATGACGGGCAACGAGAGCCTTGAGAATGCCGGAAAGCGTGATCAATTGTCCGGGGAGATCAAGGAAGCCGGACACGACCTGCGCGACAAGGCTGCCGGTGCCGTAGACGACGTGAAGGACAAGTTCAACAACGAGGACAAGTAGCCAAGCGAGCTACTTGACCCATAGGCGTCCGCACCGATACATATGTCGTCCTCGATGTCCGCGGCCGGGCGTCGCGCCGGTGCCGTCGCCAGCCTGCTGGAGTCGGCCTGTTGAAGTCAGCAGTGCAACAGCAGATGTACCGGTGCCAATGCACTGCGTTGCCCGGTCTGCCCGTGATCGCCGTCTGGAAACCTGTTCACCACGCAGTACGTGGTTTTCCGGACGGCGATCACGGCGCGGTCGGCAGGCGCTGCTCCATGACCTCGACATAGTTGCAGTCCCGGTCCAGCGCGCGCCGTCTCGATCGGGACTACCGTTGACCTACGCACGACCGTTTCTCGCCCCGGAGGGTAAGGATCTGCTGGTGGCTGCACAGGTCGCCACCGGCCTGGACGAAGAGCTGTGGATGGTGGTGCCGTCCCGGCAGGGCGTGCGACTGACCCCCACCAGCAGACGTTTCACCGATGCCACGTACTACCCGGACCTCGACGGCCCCGCCGAGCACATCATCGCCGATCCCGTCACACCCGCAGTGTGGCTGCGCCGAGGTCGAGCAGGCCGTGACCTACCAAACAGCCCGCCGACGTGCCGCCTGAGCTACCGCGGCCCCGACCGTTCGAACAGATCCGCTTCTACGTCGACGTGGCGATCACCAAGAGTCACAAGATCCGGTCCAATCCGGTTGAGGCGCGCGCCGCGGTTGAAGCCGAGGCTCGCATCGTGGGCTTCGCCGGGCGGTCTGGAAACATGACCAGCTGGCAGATGATAACCACCTTGACCCGATACTGGGCCGCGATCGGCTGGCATGATCTCGGGCACGGGTTCCACGACACCCGCCAGGGTCGCCGGTTCACCATCGCCCCGGACGTGCAGGCCGAGGTGTTGGACCGGCTGCTGCAACTCAACCACGAGCGCTACGCCGAGGAGCTCCGCCAGGGCCTGCACGCCAAGAAGAAGCCCAAACGCACCAGCAAAACCGCCCAGCGCCCCCAAATCGACGGAGCGGTCGAGCTTGAAAATTCCCTTTTCTGACGCGCCGCCACCCAAGCTACGTCATTCCGCGCAGCCGCGGGCTGATCACCGGTTGCGAGCCGGTGCAATACACGTGGCGGTGATGCGTCTCGCATAAGAAAACGCAATTAACAAGCTTATAGTCATGTAGCCATGCCACCCGCATGGCCGCCACGACACCGACCACCTAGCCTGGACTCACCTCCTTACCGATGCCCCGGGGTAGCTCCCCGGGGCATCGGTAAGGGTCGGTGAGGAGAGGCTCTGTGGTGGATGCTGACGAGCACGAGCACGCTGACGAGGCGTCGTCAATCGGCGCGCGCGCTCGGTTTATCCGGCGGCGGCGCGGGCTGAGCCAGGACGTGGTCGCCGGGCTCGCCGGCATCACCGCGCAGTACCTGTCGATGCTGGAGCGGGGGCTGCGCGGATTCAACCGGCGCGGCCTGATCGAGGATCTGGCCGACGCGCTGAGCTGTTCGGTGGCCGACCTGACCGGCCAGCCGTACCTACCGCCGGATCGCCAAAGCGCCGAAGTGTCCGCAGCCTTAGCGGACCTCAGCAGCACGCTGCACGACGCCACCCTCCATGATGTGCCCGACGTCCCGGCCCAGCCGTTGCCTGCGCTGATCGCCGCCGCCGGTCAGGCACACGCGCACGTCGATGGTGCCCGCTATGGGGCCGCCAGCCGTGGTCTGGCGGCTGTGCTCACCGGCTTGCACGTCCACGCCGTCACCGGCAGCCCGGAGGACCGCCAAGCAGCGTTAGTCGGGCTGGTGGAGATGTGCCAGGTGGCGTACGCCCTCGCTAAGAGGTCCGGGCATGCTGAGCTGGCGGTCGTGGCGGCCCAGCGGGGCTGCGATGCCGCGCTCCTGGCTGAGCGTCCCGACCTACTCGGGATGATGACCACGAGCAGGTCTGTTGGGCTGATGCGCTTGGGCGCCCGGCGGCGTGCCGTCTCGGTGAGTGGGGAGACGCTGACCGAGCTATCGGCGTTGCCCGGTCCGACGCCCGGTGCCGCCACGGTCGCCCAGGCACGGGGGATGTTGCACCTCGTCTCGGCCCTGGGCGCCGCCCGGGACAACCGTCCCGGCGACGTTGCCACTCACCTTGCGGAGGCCGGTTCGCTGGCGACCCACACCGGTGAGCGCAACCATTTCCGTTACCACTTCGGCCCGTCGAACGTGGCCGCCTGGGAGCTGTCCATAGCCGTGGAGAGCGGCACTGGTGCGGAGGCAGCCGAACGCTTCACCGCAGCGCCGGTCGACCTGTCCGTGTTCGGTAGCAAGGCCCGGGAATCCTTCGTACTGTTCGACCTCGCCCGGGGCTGGGCACAGGCCGAAGGTGCTCGCGACACCGAGGCGATCCGGCACCTGGACACCGCCGACCGATTGGCACCGCTTCAGGTCCGCAACGACCCGATCGCACTGGACCTGGCGCGGACCTTGGACCGGCGGGCACCTCGCCGGACATGGGAGCTGGACAGCTTGCTCAACCGCTTCGGCATCAAGAGCGCGAGGATCTAAACACTCTGTTGAGACCGGGCGTGATCGAGGCAGCAGTCTCTGTCGGGTGGCGGACGGGGAGAACAGACAACAGGCGCGGGATGCGCGGCAGGGCGACGGCCAGGGCGCGGACGTCGAGCCGCACCGGGTTCATCTGCTGCCGGGCGAGCGGGAGCTGCTGGCCGAGTGTCATCGGTATCGGGTGTATCTGGCTATCTGTGGGGCCGTGCTGCCCGTCTCGGACCTGGCCGGCTCGTCGTGTCCGGAGGACTGCGAGCGCATCGTCGCCTACTGCCAGAAGTGCGTGTCGGACGCGGCCCGGCTCAATGCCGATTACGGGCTCGACTGCTCGACGGGGGCCGGCCGGTGAGCACCGGTGAGGGGTGCCCGGACGGCTTGCGCGCGGCTCTCGGGCAGAACCAGCGGGCCGGGGTTGAGCCTGCTGGTTCCCGGGTGGCCGCTCGTGGCCGATAGCCCGGATGTAGCGGCCGCGAAGCGGCTGATCGATCAGGCCAAGGCCGGCGGGTTCAGCTTCTCCCGGACCGCGCCGGGTGAAGACGCGCCACTACTGGGTGTCCGGGAGACCCTGGAGTGGGTCGATGAGATCGTGCTGACCGGGTTCTGGGCGAAAGGCTCCTGCTATGCCTCCCGCCGCGGCCGCTGTTCGCTGCTGGTGCCCGGGGGGACGCCGCTGCTGGCCGAGGTGAGCGGGGATGCGCTGACGGTGTTGCACACTGTGGTCACGGACTGGGAGGTCGAGTGATGGCCGCTGACCAGCCGGAGTCCGCGAGCACCCGGGACGAGCATGACCAGCCGCGGGGGTATTTCATCGGCGAGTGCGACTGCGAGTGCCCGATCTGGCCGAACGGGCGCATCAGTGTGTGCGAGTGTGTGACCGTCCTCTCTGGCGGCGAAGCTTCATGAAGCGCCGACCAAGATCCGAAATTGTGTCCAGGCCGGACGCAATCGGTCTCACATCCGCCACGGCGTGGTGGAATTCCGCCTCCGAGTCGTAGGACCCAGCGCACCTTGATGGTTTGGCCACGCACTCCAGTCTTCAAATTCGACACTCGCATGCCGGATTTGGACCTTAGGAATAGTCCTAAGTGGTCAGCACCGGAAGTCCGTCGGGGGTACCCGGTGTGAGCTTGCGAATGATCACCTAAGCGGACGAAGCCCCGACAGTGCCATGGCTGACAGTGGCCGACCACTCAGGGCGATCACCCGGAAATACCGATCGAGTACCCCCGACGGACTTCCGAAGGCGACCACTAAGCTGCCGGACCGTCGGAAGGGTGCCGATCCGGTGAGGCTCAAATCCGTAGATCAACTGCGGATTTCACGCACTGGTCCGCCCTCGTTCAGGCGGGCCTCCATCTCTCCATCCTCCACTGAGGACAGAGCCTCCATCAGACCCAATGTCGCTAAGTTAGGTGTCTCCAGCCGGCAGAACTGTGCGAGTACCGCAGACAGCAAGCCGCCAGAGTGATCAAGTGCAGCTATCCCCGGCGTCCCCCGCCGCCACGACCCCCATGATCGCTGTTTGGGTGCCGGAAACGACAAGTTTTGTCGTTTTCGGCAGGTGAGTCGCCGGGGGGAGTTGCACCCCCCGGCGCTCGTTGAACCGTGCGTGACGCTCTCGCGTCACA
>JBOHGE010000111.1:0-6330 GCA_050700055.1 Pseudonocardiaceae bacterium | reverse complement strand
CTGCTGCACCATCACCGCGGCCAGCGTCGGGCTACGAGCCTGATCCTCAGCCACCACGGCATGATCACCGTTATGGATGCCAGGAGCGACAGTGATGCCGTCTGCGGCACACATACGGCGATCAACCGGTTCCGACCGATCCACCGACCGAGATTTGACCCCGGACGGCCGGCCAGATCATGCCTTGTAGATCATCACCCGGAATCTCCAGTAGCCGCCGTTGTCCCCAGGGCCGGGATCATTGACGTAGAACAGCAGGCGCACCGGAAAATCGCTGTTTCACTGATTACAGCCGGCGAACTCGGTGGCCTGCCTCGGCGGACCCACCCATCCGCCGGGATTGTTGTTGGTGCGCAGGATGGCCGAGAACTCGTAGAGTCCGGGGAATGGCCAGCCCGCCGTCCGCGTCCGGATGTTGTTACCGTTCAGGCCGTAGTTCTGCCCCCAGTGATCCACCCGCACCCGGTCTTCCCAGTAAGGAAGGATCCGAAGCACGTCACCACGCTGGAGAACATTGGGCGGGTTGACTCCAGCCGGAAAACTTCCGCCGCCGTTGCCCAGCACGGTGACGACAGCATCTCGCTGAGCAACCCTGCCGTTCTGGCAGTTCCACATCGCGGACGCGGCGTCGGCCGCCGCGGGCCCCGCCGGGACGACAAGAGCCACTAAGGACAGCGCCGCGAGGACGAGCAAGCTCGCCACCCGCCCGCGCCGCGACCTCTCGCGCCGCGGACCACCGCGCCACTCTGGTATTGCGTGCCTTACATCAGGTAACTGCGTCATTCTCACCCCTCAGGTATCTTGTGGGTGACGAACTCCACTAAAGAGGCCGCCAAAGCGAGTTCAATGCTGCTATCTGTGACCTCGCACGCCAGCCCGGTAACCTAGGCGAGGTATGACGGAAACCTCGGTCGGACGAGTGGGGAAACCTCGGTTGCCGAACCCCCGGAAGATCGAGTCATCGGCCGGAGGCGACATGTGGCAACCGCGATGATCGGCACCGCCGTCGGCCGGCGCAGACAACCTCTGCCGATTGGCCGGCGATGGACCGCTGCCGTGTTGTGTGGAGCGGTCGCGCTGTCGTTCGCCGGTGCGACGATGGTGATCTCACGGTCGGTGACCGGTCCGGTGTGGTGGGAGGAGGCGTCGGCACGCCTGGTCGGCGTCTTCGTGGTGGTCGCCGGCGTGGTGATGTGGATCCGCCGGCCCACCTCACAGATAGGCCGGCTCGCCGTGCTCTGCGGTGTGGTCTATTACTTTCAGTATCTGCGGGCGGCCGACGGGATCCTGTTCACCATCGGGTTCTGCCTGGCGTATGTCTGGGTTGCCGCCGCGGCTCACCTGGCGCTGGCCTGGCCGGCCGGAACACTGGCGAACCGGGTCGACCGGGCCTTAGTGGCCTGCGCGTATCTCGCCTCCGCAAGCACCCAGATCGTCAGATACCTGGTCGATCAACCACACCCACCGTGGGACCCCTCACAGCACACTGACAACTCCGTCAGGTCTTGCCCAGACCTTTAATCCAGTCCTCGACTTCACCGACCTGCTGGTACTTCCCCAGCGTATGCAGGTCGCGGGCGAGGTTGGTGGCCGTGGTCAGGGTTTCGTGGTGATCGTCGCCCAGGACCCGGCACTGCACCTGGCAAACACGCCGATTGTCAGCGAGGAACCCGACGGCGCCCGCCTAAGATCGAAGGGCCGGATAGGGCCGCCATGCTCATCGCGTTGGTGTCGAGCACGGCTATGGGCGTCGCGACGCCGTTGTTCGATCGCGGCGCGTGACCGCCGATCTGAGTCTGCCCGATCGGGCAACAAAGTTGACCCAAAGATAGCATCAATGCCGCTTTCGGCCGCGAACCGTGGGGAGCCATGCTTGCTGGGTCGATTCTCGTACAGATGAAGACCGGGGTTCCCCGTGGCGATGTCCGCCGTACCCTACGAGAAGGCGACGCCGACCCGCTTGTGGCCGCGTCGCAGCGATACCCGTACGCCCGAGTTGCGCGGTGTCACGCCGGCGCTCGGTGCACGTGGCGGTGTCGCCGACCTGATCCGGTTGCAACTGACTGCCGGCAACGCCGCAGTTGTCGCCTATCTACGTCGACGGCGCAGTGAAGGCGACTCCGGGAAGCCCGCAGTCCAGCGCTGCGGCGGCGATGTGCACGCCGGGTGTCCTTGCGCCGCAGACGAGGCCGCATCCGAGTCGTCAGAACTCGCCAAGCCCCTCGTACAGCGGGCCGTTGTGCAGCGGGCTTGCCCTCCGACCCGACCAGCCGAAGAGAAGGCACTGAGCAAGACGGGTGCTGGGCTGCTGGCCACTGACGTTACCTTCGATCGCAAGGCCAACAGGGTGTCCATCGCCGACTTTCCGGTGGGCGACGCAACGCCTCCTGGCGGCGTCGCCACTGAGCCGGACTGGGAGCGCGCGAAGTCGGTCATCGCGGGGACCCCGTCGGTGGGGCCAATCGTCGGGATCCTCGGCTTCTCCGACTGTCTCGGCTCGGAAAGCCGCAACATCGAGTTGCGGCAGAAGCGGGCCGACGCCGTGCTCGCTCTGCTGCCGCCTGTGGTGAAGAGCAAGGTGATGCTTGCCTCGGGCGAACTGACCGGAAACTTTCTGGCCGGCAACGACACCGCCGAGCAGCGTGCGCGCAACCGGGCTGTCATCGTAAGGATCCTCGAACCGGTGGGACCGAAGGGCACCGATGCCTGCGACATGCTCGCCGCCGCCTCAGATCTGGATCAGTACTTCTTCCTGGTTCGTTGTATGGAGAAGCGGCTCGGCTTGACCAAGCCGACGGATGCGCCGAAAGTGCTGTCGCTCCTGCGCCAGATCTACTACGGGTCGGCCACATGGACCCTGCCCGCCGGCCGCAACCCGATCTGGGACGACGTGGTGACCGTACGGCCGTGGGCGCCCGGCACTGACCCGGGGCCGATGCTCGGCAGGAAGCTGTTTGACGCTCTCCAGGCCAGCCAGACGATCAAAAACAACGGCAAGGACATCGACCTCGGGCATCTGCTGACCGGGATGGACGCAGCCCGCAAGCCCGACAACGTTGCCGCCAGCGTTGGTCCGTTGAAGCTCGGCACCAACGTGAAGAATCACGAGTGGGCCACCTGGGCTGGAGACGTGGGGTCGGCGGCCGCGATGTCCGTGCTGTGCACCTCATACATGACCTTCCCCGTGAACGATCCGAGGTATTTCACGGGGGGCGCCTCCGAGCAGGACCTGGATGGCGACATCGACACGTACGCCATGTGGGCAGCGCTCAACCACGGCACCCCGGACATTGCGCTGCGGCTGGACATGACGCTCTCCGACGCGCTGCTCGACTACTACCGCACCACCAAGACGGCCGCCGGAAAAGGGCGGGCAAGCCGGTATGAGGTATTCGCCAACTTCTACGGCGGCGAGGCCAAAGGCGGCGTGATCGGCAAGCCAGCCGCACTCCACGCTCGACTGTTGCCCCCGGTGCGGGAGTTTGCGCTGCTCTTCTTCGGCGACCAGCTGAGGAAGGTCCTCGGCGGCAACTATTCCGGCGGCTGCTTCGGGACTCCGGTAGCGCCGGCCCCCGGCCGGAGCGTCGATCTCGGCGGCCTGCTCGCCGACGTCGTCATCGCTGCCGACAAGATGACGGCACTCTTCGTCGACTGGCTCACAAAGCGGGTATAGCTTGCAACCAACGCCGACGGTCGGCGAACGTTGGATCTCTACTCACCTTGGAACTACCTTGCGGGACCACTGCATCGGACGTCCCTTCTCGCCTGGGGGCGGTCATAACAAGCACGCCCACTCGGTGACCACGTTGTGCAGCACGGTGAGTGCGTCGCCCGCTACCCGGGTGATGACCGGTAGGCCGCCGGGTACCAGCAGCGCGCAGCGGCGGCGGCGGATGGTGGTGCATGCGCCGAGCTTCCAAAACCCAGCGAGGTAGGCTGCGCGGAGGCTCTTTGATCGGTCCGCCAGTCCGTCCACCACGGCGGCAGTACGGTGCCATGGTGCTGCACTTGCTTGTAGACACGTCGGTCTGGCTAAACCTCGCCAAGAAGTACGACGGCCAGAAGTTGATCCATGCCCTCAGCCAAGTGGTACAAGACGGCGACTTGGAGCTGCTAGTCCCGGGTGTCGTGGTCGACGAGTTCAAGCGCAACCGAGAGCGCATTGAGCAGTCAATGACCACCAGCGTGGCTGCCCGGTTCAAGGGGCTGCGGAAGGACTTGAAAGACCTCAGCGCTGAGTCGCACCGGCCAGCGTTTGACGCCATTGCCGGACTCGCCCACGAGATGCCCCCGTCCGGCCCCGGTCCCACGCAGACATCAGGTCCTGATCGGGACGTCTGTGGACGCGCTGAAACCATTCATCGACGGACTCCTCGGTGGAGGCGCTGGCCGCGGGCGGGCGCAACGATCGGCCCCCTGCCACGCAACCGTACATCAGGTGGTAAAGTGTACTAATTCAGTATTGATCGAGATCATCGACGACGGCCGAGGCGGCGCGCAGCTCGGCGGCGGGTTCGGCCTGATCAGCCTTCACCATCGGATCGAAGCCGTGGGCGGGCGTCTCATCGTGCGCAGCGAGCCCGACGAGGGGACCACGCTCATCGCGGTCCTGCTGAGTAGCACATGATGCGGGTGGTCATCGTCGAGGACCAGGGGTTCTACCTCGACCTGCTCACCGACGGCCTGCGCGGGCGGGGCGTCGATGTGGTCGGGCGGGCCGGCAACTCGACGGAAGCCCTGCACGTCATCGACGACACCGCACCCGACCTCGCGGTGTTGGACATCAGCCTGTCTCGGGGCGGCGCCGGCCGGGCACATGACGTCGAGGGGCTGCGGGTCGCCGAGCTCGTCCGCGCCGACTACCCCGGCGTCGGCTTGTTGATGTTGTCGGCCCATGTCGAGCCCGCGTATGCCGTGCGATTGCTGGAGGCCGCGCCTCGGGCCATGGGCTATCTGGGCAAGGAACGCCTCGGCAATCTGAATGAGTTCATCGATGCTTTCCACCGGGTCGTCCGGGGCGAAGTAGTGATCGATTCCGAGATCATCAGCTAATTGACGTCCCGGCGCCGGATCGAGGATCCGCTGACACGGCTCACCCCGTATCAGCGACGTATCCTGGCCCTGGTCGCCGAGGGCCATTCCAACCTCGGTATCGCCCAGCACCTCGACTGCAAGATCAGCAACGTGGAACAGCACCACCTAGCTCGCCGTGCATTCAGCAGGCTCAGCGGGGTAAAAGACGTGCTGATAACCCCGCTGAGCCTGCTGAATGCGGCGCCAGATATGGTGTGGGTTGCGGCACTGAACGATGTAGGTGGCCGGCGGCGAGCGAAAAGGTGATTGACATGTTGGATGATCCGCTCATGCCAGCGGCTCGGCGGTTTCCCCGCGACACGTGGCCACCCGAAGGCAGCAACGAGTTACCCAGCGGTATCCGGCCGTTTGCCCTACGTGGCGCCCAGCAGCTCGACTCGATGGTCACAACCAAGCACCGTACGGCCCCGTACAGGACAGCACACACCAGCAAAACCACCAATGATGGCACATCGGAGACGGATACCTGGCATGAACAGGACGACTGAGAGGATCGACTTCCAGTGCCACAGGTGTTGATTGTCAGCGGCCGTGACGACTGGTCGGCCAAGCAAGTCGCCACGCAGCTAGAGACGCGGATGTTCCCGTACGCATGGCTCGACCCAGCGGACTTCCCCACCCGAGTGGGGATAACAGCGAGACTGGGCCGTGGCTGGACCGGCGAAGTCGCGACACCGGACGGGGTCTTCTGCTGGGAAGAAATCACCGCCGTGTTCTACCGGCGTCCGCGAGATTTTGACATGCCCAGCTCGATGTCCGGCCCGGAACGGCGTTTCGCGCGTGCCCAAGCCCGTGTTGGATTAGGCGGTGTCCTGGCGAGCCTGCCCGCGAGGTGGATTAATCACCCGTCAGCCCTGGCCGACTGCGAGTACAAACCGCGCCAACTCAGCCTCGCCCGAACAGTCGGGCTGCGTGTACCAGCCACAATAGTCACCAATGTGCCCGACGAGGTGCGAGGGTTCGCGGCAGAATATGGCGACATCATCGTCAAGGCGCTAGCGGAGCCGATCATCGCCGAGGCCGGCACGCAGAAGGCGATCTGGACCCGACGGGTCGCAGCGGCAGAACTGTCCGATCTCCCTGGACTCGAGCTCACCGCACATCTTTTTCAGCATGTTGACCGGACTACGGGGCGACACGCCGGTGTGTTCTGGGACAACGGTTCCCTCTGATCGGTATGACTCACGCAGCTCGAAGTGAGGAGGCTGCGTGGTTGTGTTTGATGAGGTGGAGCGG
>JBOHGE010000110.1:0-6365 GCA_050700055.1 Pseudonocardiaceae bacterium | reverse complement strand
ACCCCGTACCCCGTACCCCGTACCCCGTACCCCGTACCCCGTACCCCGTACCCCGTACCCCGTACCCCGTACCCCGTACCCCGTACCCCGTACCCCGTAGCGCAGTGCCGATGCGACAATCGCGAGTATGCGGCCGGGTGGGCCGGCGGCTGAGGCGGGGAATCCCCGGTGAATGCAGACGGTGTTGCGCGGGTGACGTTTCACCTGCCGGTCGGCACGGTGACGTTCATGCTGACCGACATCGAGGGCTCGACGCGTCTGTGGGAGTCCGCTCCCGAGGCGATGGGTGTTGCTGTGGCCCGCCACTATGAGCTGCTCGACGAGGCGATCGCGTTGTACGGTGGGGTGCGGTCGCTGGAGCAGGGTGAGGGCGACAGCGTGGTGGGGGCGTTCGCACGGGCTTCGGACGCGCTGGCCGCTGCGCTGGACGTGCAGCGGGCGTTTCATTCGGAGGGTTGGCCGGAAGGGGCGTCGCTGAGGTTGCGCATCGCGTTGCACACCGGCGAGGCTCAGCTGCGCGACGAAGGTAACTATTTCGGTCGGGCGGTCAATCGTTGTGCCCGGTTGCGCGCGATCGCGCATGGTGGGCAGGTCGTGCTGTCTGGGACAGCGCGCGACTTGGCCCTGGACCGGCTTCCCGAGCAGGCTGAGCTGACCGATCTCGGGGTGCATCGGTTGCGTGATCTAATGAGGCTGCGCCTCGGACCGCCAAGGCTGTGGCTGGGTTGGGGGGTGACGTGGTGGTGGGGTGAGGCCAGGCTGGCGGGGTTGGGTTGACCGCGTGCCTGGGGGTGTGGTGTGGCGACTCGTGTGGTGACTGTGGGTGATGTCCTGGATGGGCATGTCGGTCTGGATCTGGAGTGTTTCGATCGGATCTATCTCAATGGGTGGGTGCCGAATCTGGTGGTGCCGGGTCAGGTGGTCAGTTTCCTGACCCGGCATCTGGGGTTCCCGATCCCGTCTCCGGCGTTGTTGGAGCGGATCGGGTTGCGGTTCCGTAAGGCGGTGGTGGAGTTCGCCGCTGGTCACGGCATCCCGGTGGTTCGCTTCGTGAAGGGAGAGCGCAAGCTGGAGGTGATGCGCTCGCATCTGGACCGGCTGGCGAGGGCCGGGCGGACCGGGGTCGCGGCGATCGGGGTGGCTCAAGAGTTCCAGCGGGTGTTCACCGGCACCACGTATCACTCTGATGAGGGTGGTGGTGGTGGGGTTGTGCGGTTTGGTTACGCCAAGGCCGACCGGCGGGTCACCGCTTATTACTTCTCTCTGGTGGATGAGGAGTTCGGGCCGGGGTTCATCAAGATTTGCGCGTATTTCCCCTATCCGGTCAAGATCTGGCTCAACGGTCATGAATACGCCAAGCGTCAGGCGACAGCGGCGGGGATCGGCTTCACCGAGTTGGATAACGGGTTCGCCACCACCGAGGACCCCGAAGCGTTGCAGGGCATCTGCGACACGCTGACCTCGGGGGTGATCCGGGAGTTCTGCGAGCGTTGGTGGGCGGTCCTGCCGTTGCCGTTGACCGAGGCCGATCGGGCTGCGGGGTACTGGTGGGACATCTCGATGCGCCAGGTCGAGGTCTCGCGCACCATCGTGTTCACCGCACCCCGCCATGCCCGGGGGTTCTTCGAGGCGTTGTGCGCTGACAACCTCGACATCGGCCGCCCGGAGGAGATGCAGATCATCTTCGGGCGGCGGACCGGCACCCCACCGGTGGGGGGCTACCGCAGCAGGCTGCTGCGCTCCGGGGACGAGGTCACCCTCAACGCCCACTTCCGGCACTCCCGGGTGAAGTCCTACCTCAAGTGCGGTCGCGCGATTCGGATCGAGACCGTCATCAACGACACCGGTGACCTCGGTCTGCTGCGCGGACTGGAGCATCTGGCGCAACTGTCGGTCAAAGCCCGTGACGTCAACCGCCGCATGGTCGATGCTTTTGCGTGTCGGCCAGAGCTGTGTCCTCGCGAGCCCAGCCTTCGAGCGGGTCGCGCAACCAACCCTCGTGGATGGTCGGAGGGCCCCGGCCCTACGGTTCGGCGACCCTCGGGTCACGGCCCTGACCGGCGCCCTGTGCGCCATCGTGCACACCGTCATCGGGTTCACCAACCGGAGCCTTCGCGCCCAGGTGACCACCCTGCTCGGCGTGCCCTACTCGATGAGCCAGATGAGTTATGACCTGCGACGCCTGCGACTCAAAGGCCTGATCACCCGCCTGCCCCATACCAACACCTACGTGCTCACCGACGAGGGCCAGCGAGTCGCGATCTTCTACACCAAACTCCACAACCGACTCCTGCGACCACTGCTCGCCGCCCACGACCCACCCGCACCCCTGGCCCTGCGCCAAGCCCTACGAGCCATCGACCACCACATCGACGACTACATCACCGAGGCCCGCATGACCGCCTGAAAACTCGGCTCAAGTGTCACGCTTCTAGCGTCCAAGGGGCGCTAGGGCGGCCCGAGCATGTCTTCGGGTTACTGCATCCGGATCTGCCGGTGGAGTTTCCCGCGCTGCGTTCGTTGGATGCGGTGCCCAACAATTTGCCGGGTGAGTTGACCAGTTTTGTCGGGCGGTGTGCTGAGCTGATCGAGATTGGTGATCCGCTGGGGCGTGCGCGGTTGCTCACGTTGACCGGTGCCGGTGGTTGCGGCAAGACTCGGCTGGCGTTGCAGACGGCGGCTGATGCGATGGACCGCCATCCCGACGGGGTGTGGTGGGTGGAACTCGCCCGGCTGGCGGATGGTGCGCTGTTGCCGGCTGCGGTGATCGGTGCTGTGGGGTTGCGTGAGGTGCCGGGTAGGGCGCTGTTGGACACGCTTGCCGGCTATCTGCGTGGGCGTCGCGCGCTGGTTGTTCTGGACAACTGCGAGCATCTGCTGGCCGCGTGCGCTCAGTTCGTGGATGCTCTGCTGCGCGGGTGCCCGTCGCTGACGATCCTGGCGACGAGCCGGGCGCCGCTGGGTGTGCCCGGGGAGGTCACCTGGCGGGTGCCGTCGATGTCACTGCCCGCCGAGCGTGCTCGGGAGCCGGTCGAGGTACTGCGGTTGTCCGACGCGGTGTCGCTGTTCATCGACCGCGCCTTGCAGGTTCGCCCCGATTTCGCGGTCACCGCGGCCAATGCGCCGGCGGTGGCGCAGATCTGCCACGACCTCGATGGCATCCCGCTGGCCATCGAGCTGGCTGCGGCGTGGGTGCGGATGCTGGCGCCCGAGCAGATCGCGCGCGCCCTCAGCGACCGTTTCCGCCTGCTCACCGGGGGCGCTCGTACGGTGCTGCCGCGCCACCAGACCCTGGCGGCCTCGATCGACTGGAGCCATGAGCTGCTGGGCGACGGTGAGCGGACGCTGCTGCGGCGGCTGTCGGTGTTCGCGGGGGGCTGGACGCTGGACGCGGCTGAGCAGGTGTGCGCCGGTGCGGGGATCGATCGCTACGATGTGCTGGACCTGTTGACCGGCTTGGTTGATAAGTCCTTGGTCACCACCGACGACCAAGGCCCTCAGACGCGGTATCGCCTGCTGGAGACCGTCCGCCAGTACGCCACCGCACGGTTGACCGACGCCGGCGAAGTCGACGGCGTGCGCGACCGCCACCTGGCCTACCACCTCGCGCTGGTTGAGGCCGCTGAGCCACAGGTGCTCGGTGCCGGGCGCGGCGACTCCGTGCTGCAGACTCTGGCCATCGAGCTGCCGAACCTGCGCGCAGCGCTGGAGCGAGCGGCGGCAACCGATTCCACCGCTGGCCTGCGTCTGGTGGATGCGATGAGCCTGTTCTGGCTGTTCACCGGTCGCTACGGGGAGGGTGACGCCGCGTACGCCCGCGCGCTGGATGCCGCGGGTGAGGAGTCGACACCGCTACGCGGACGGGTGCTGGCCGGCCGCGGGATCCTCGGACTGTTCGGTGGCGCCTACGAGGCAGCCTATGGGTACTCGCAGGCTGCGCTGGCAGTCGGCGAGGGCGGCGGCGATTTATGGGCGCAAGGACGGGCTTGCCATGTTCTCGGACTGATGGTCAGCCTTGGTGACCCGACCGGTGGGCGGGCGCTACTTGAGCGCAGCGTGGCGCTGGCCACCCAAGCCGGCGACGACTGGTGCCGCATCAACGCAGCCCAGGGCCTGGCAGTTGGGTGGGTTTTCCAGGACGAGTTCGACACCGCTCGTCTGGTGCTCGATGACGCATATGAGATCTCAGCTCGGCTCGGCTACCGGTGGGGTTTTGCGTGGCACTGGATGTGTCTGGGTTGGGAAGCGGTATTCCGGGGATGGCTCGACGAGGCCCGCGAGTTACTCGCGCGTTCCGTGGCTGCCAGCGACGAGGTCGGTGACCCGGCTGCGAACGGTTTTGCCAGCAGTCTCATGGTTTACGCACTGCTTGCGCGCGGCGATACGGAGCTTGCGCACTCACTTGCTGGCGAGAAGCTCGACCGGGTATTGGAGACCGGCGCCGGCCTGGCTTTGGGCATGACCAACCAGATAATGGGCAGAACCGAGATGGCCTTGGGTGATCTCCCCGCAGCACGCGGGCACCTCGAGACCGCCGTCGAAGCCGAGCGTCTTTCGGGAGCTGTCTATCTGTTGTCCTGGCACCTTGCCCACCTGGGCACCCTGGAGCGGGTCGACGGGAACCTGACTGCGGCTCGCGGTCATGCCGAGGAGGCGCTGGAGGTGGCCCGGCAGCTGGGTAGCGGATGGATGCAGGCCAACGCCGAGCGCCTACTGGGCCGTCTCGCACTCTCCGCCAGCGAGGTCACCGAAGCCGAACGGTACATCCACGACGCGCTCGTCCGCCTGATCGCGAAGAGCTTCGCCCTCGACATCCCGGAGTGCCTCGATATCCTCGCCGCTGCAGCCGCCGCGCGGGAGAGCTTCGCGGAGGCGGCTCGGCTGCTGGGCGCTGCGGCGGCCGGGCGCCAGCGGCTCGGTATCGTCCGCTTCCCGCCTGAGCCCGGGTTCTGGGCTGCCGTCGAGCTCACCACCCGTGACGCGCTGGGCGACGACTGCTACGAAGCCGCGTTCGCCGCAGGTGCCGCACTGGAAACCGACGACGCCGTCGCCTACGTCCGCCGAGCCCGGGGCGCGAACGAAAGCACCGAGGTGCTGCGCTAGCCGTGAGGGCGCCATGCAAGTGATGCCCGCCGCGAAGGTGTTCGACCTGGCCAAGGTGGAACTCACGCCCGCAGGTCAAGATCGGGGATAGTGCTTGACGCACTGCATGCACTACGGTCGTCCCCAGGGCCGGATCAGGGCCGGATCGGCGGCAGTGTGCTTGATGCCCATTGCCGCTATCTGGCCGGTGTTTTGTCGGCTGAGCCGCGCGAACCGAGAGGACACGCTTAGATGACGCAGCTGGGTTGGTACGGCGCTGATCCCTTGATGGGACCGGCTGATCGGCTTTCCTTGATTGCTCGTGACGCGCCGAGTCATGTCCCGCTGCCTTCGCCTCGGGCGCGACCCCTTGGTGCCCGTCTAGCGCGGATGCCAATAAGGATTGATGAAGCGTCGCCGCAGTGTGGTGAGCATTCCAAGACCTACACTGTCGACCGGAAGACGGAGAATACCAAGATCATCATTGATGGCAACGAAGAAAACCATCAAGACGTGACCGAGGTTGAGCGCGAGATCGATTAAGATTTCTGCTATGATTCTGGTTCTCACGAGTGTCAACGACCGAACTGCGGACCGGGTTATCGCCGAACTCGGACGGCGGGGTGAGGTCGTGCATCGCTTTGACGTGGCCGATTTCCCGTGCCGCGTCACCATCAACGCCGAGTTGCAAGGCGAGTTGGGTTGGCGCGGCTGGGCGCAGACCGAGGATGTTCGGATCCCATTAGATCTGGTGAAATCGATCTATTACCGGCGTCCCACCGGCTTCATCTTTCCGGATGACGTGGTCGGCGGCGATCTGGCATTCGCTGCGGCCGAGGCGCGGCGAGGGTTTGGCGGGCTGTTCTTCTCTTTGGGCACGAGATGGGTCAACCATCCGGCCAGGGTGGCGGATGCTGAATTCAAACCCGCTCAACTGCACGTGGCTGCGAGTTGTGGACTGACGACACCGCGTACGTTGCTGACCAGCGATCCAGATCAGGCTCGGATGTTCTGTCAGGCCATGGACAAGGGAATTGTTTATAAGCCTCTCGCTGCGGCGAATATTGCCACGGTCGACGGATTGCAACTGGTATACACAACCAAAGTTTCCGCTTCGGATTTTGACGATGTCGAGTTGTCGTTGACCATGAACCTCTTCCAGCATGTTGACCGGACTACGGGGCGACACGCCGGTGTGTTCTGGGACAACGGTTCCCTCTGATCGGTATGACTCACGCAGCTCGAAGTGAGGAGGCTGCGTGGTTGTGTTTGATGAGGTGGAG
>JBOHGE010000109.1:0-6434 GCA_050700055.1 Pseudonocardiaceae bacterium | reverse complement strand
CGACAAACCTTGTCGTTTTCGGCACCCAAACAGCGATCACTACCCCGAGGACCGCCATCCACCAAGATCGCCTTGACGTACCACGGCCGCCCTGCAGGCCATCCGGTCACCACGACATCCCCACCGTCGCTTAACTAAGTAGTATTGTGCCTAGGCCAGGGTTACGGCATGAGGTTCCACGTGGCGAGCAATTTCCGCCGCGGATGCGCCGGTGGAGGCTTCGTCCGCCTGGTGTTATTGGGGCGTACTGGTAGGAGGCACGTGGCACCCGCACATACCCCTCCAAGCACAATCGTTACCCAGGGCAGTGCAGTTTCTTCTTGTTCGACGTAGCAAGCCGGATCCTGCTGATACGGCGAGCGGATAACGGCTTCACCAGCGACCAGCCCGGCCTGAGTCGGAGTGCCGGAGATCCGCGAGCCGCACAAGTGCACCGAACTCGTGTGAGCCGACTCGGCCCAACTTCCGGACGACACGCTGGACTTCCTCGGAAAGCCTGGAATGACGACGACGCTTCCCGGGAACACAGCTTCATGAAATGATACTCGATTCCAGGGACATCGGTACGACCGAATTCTTCCTCCACGTACAGCAGCGTCCCCCCGGACGAGCGCGTAGGCGAAACAATCACAGAAATTGAGACCGGCCTGGTTCCAGCCCTTGCCGTAACAGCGCCAAGCTTGCCGGACAATCTCGACATGATCAGCGTTGTCCTATAGCGGCAGCCCGTTCGCATCGTAAGCGAGGATATCGTCCTCGGATCGCTCATCGAGCGCTGGCAGGGCAGCGCGATCTCGTCGAGATCATCGGCCAGCGACCGCCCGGTCCGGCTAGCCGTCACTCGGGCGAGGCGTCCCGGACGGCGATCGTCACGGAGCGCGTGATCGTCTCGCCGGTGGCCCCGGCGAGTTGCCGGGCCAGCCGGTCCGCCTCCGGATCCTTGATGTTGAGGCACCTAGGAAGAATAATCCTGAAGTAAAGAATCTCAACGACCAGGCACTGTCAGGGGCGGTCGGCCAGTCCGTCGATGAAGGCGGCCCACTGGGTGGTAGCCACGGCGAGGATCGGGCTGTCCGCGCGGTTCTTGGAATCCCGCACCAAGACGGCGTCCCCAGCGAACCGGACCTCGACACAGGAGACAGAGCTGCTGCTGTAACCGGACTTGAACCACGGCCGACCAAACATGGGCACGGATTTCCGGCCAATCATATCGATCACGATATCTCCTTCGTAACCTGCTTGATCAGATCGAGAGTGTCCTGCCGGTCCAACGCTACGTCAACGGTTCCGGTGTGCGCGAGACCCCACTCCTTGACCTTGATCGCGTCATCGATGAGTTCGGTGGAGGTGATGTTGTCCAGCCACGCCAGCGGCGGCAGGGTCGGGCCGGCGAAGGTGAGGATCTGGTATTTGCCGCCCAGCGCGGGGTAACCGGGTGAGCTGAACGGGACGACGAGCACCTGCACCGTATCGGGGTGCTGCTCGACCATGGTGACGAGGTGGCGGAGCTGCCCGACCAGCACCGCCGGCCCGCCGACCTGCTGGCGCAGCGCCGCTTCACTCATCACTGCGGTGAGGCGCAGCGGCTCGTCCCCGGTGAGGCGGCGCTGGCGGATCATCCGGGCCTCGACGCGCAGGTCGGCCTCGGCCAGCCGGATCCACGGGCTGCCGGTCTCGATCACGGCACGGGCGTAGTCCCGGGTCTGTAGCAGGCCGGGAATGAGATCGCCGAAGAAGGTGAGGGTCGTTTCGGCGCCATACTCGTAGCCGTAGAAGCGCAGCACATCGGGCGAGAACAGGGTGTTGAACTTCGACCACCAGCCCCGCTGGCTGCACTGCTCCCGCAACGCGCGCAGCTCGGCGGCGGCGCCGGAGTCGAACTCGTAGGCCGCGATCAGAGCGTCGAGCTTGTCCTCGGGCAGGTTTTTCTTGCCGTTCTCAACGTCGCTGAGGAACGTGGCCGACAGCTTGATCAGCTTTCCCGCGGCTGTTCCGGTCAGGCCCAGCAGCTCGCGCTGCTCGCGGAGCCGCCGGCCCAGATCCCAGCGGGCGACCACCGGGGACAGGGGCGCCATCACCACCTCCTCGTTGAACGGCGCGACGCACACAGAGTCAACAACACCATCCCTCCAAGCACTCGATCAGGGTATCTCGCTGGTGAAATCACTGGTGTAATCTTCTGTCGTGGATAAGGTGGAATCACCTGGCAAATCGTTGGTTAAGCGTCGATCTGGCACTGCTGGGCCAGATCGTAGCTCCCGGGTCCGGCACCAGAGCCTCGGGAGGAGACACCTAGGCGTCCCGACACCCGGACGACGCAGCCGAGCTCCCCGGTGGGCAGGGGTCGACCCCGCCGTCCCCCTGCCCACCGGGGTTCCATCGAACGCGATCCGCGCGGTGGCTGCGTGACCCGGCAACCGCGCGTGACGCTGCGGCCGGCGGTGGAGCGGCTGCTCCTCGATGTGGTTGCGGACGGGTTCGTCCGGTACTGCTGCGGCGATCGGATCGCACCGACCGCCCTGGTCGCGTCCTATCAGTGGGCCGACCATCTCGACGTCGTCACCATCCGGAACTTCGAGCGGATCACCGCGGCGAGGGTCCTGATAGCCGGCCAAGTGGACGTGTTCGCACCCGAGGTCGTGGTGTGGTCCTACCAGGGTCGGACCGAGTGGACCCTGCGAGCGCTGCTCAACCTGGCGCACCCGAACGCCCCCACCACCCCCTACCGGGCGCCAGGCTCCTGCACATCCCCCGCGCCGAGCAACGCCCGATGACGATCCGCCTCCCGTCGCCGGACCAGGCCGGCGCACGAGCCACCCGGCTCGCCATCAACGAATCTTGTCGGGGCTGGGACGTAGCGTGCCAGTAGATGCGGTGGAGTGTGACTCCGCGCATAGCCGACCCACGAGAGGGGGGCACATGCCGCTGAAGGTCCGTGAGATCATCAAGCTGATCGAACATGAAGGGTGGTGCCTGCACACGGCACGTGGTAGCCACCGTCAGTTCAAGCACCCGACCGCAGCGGCCAAGTCACAGTCGCCGGTAAGCCCAGCGACACATTGCACCCGCATACTGAGCGGAGCATCCTAAAACAAGCCGGCCTGGAGTGGAGGGCACGATGAACGGTTACGTCACCATCGTCGAGCGTGATGAGGAGGGTGGGTTCAGCGCCTGGAGCCCTGATCTGCCCGGCTGCGTAGCTGCGGCACGCGAGTACAACGAGTGCATATCCCTCATGCGAGACGCCATCAGCCTGCATGTGAACGGGATGCGCGAGGACGGCGAAGCGATTCCAGAGCCCACAGCGGTTGCCGCCCTCACCATCGCCGCAGCTTGACGACAGCGGACCGCGCACCGCACCGCCGATGGCGTCGACATCAGAGCACATCGCGATGCGCTAAATTTGATGCATGAGAACCACGGTCTCGCTGGATGACGACGTCGCCGCCGCCGTACAACGAATGCGCGTCGAGCGCAACATCGGCCTGAGCGAGGCGGTCAACGAGCTGGCCCGGGCGGGCCTCACCGTGCCGTCGCAACGAACAAGATTCGTGCAGCGCGCCTTCCCCATGGGCGCCCGCGTCGACGTCACGAACATCGGTGACGCTCTGGAGTACCTCGAGGGACCCAGCCACTGATGCTCATCGATGCCAACCTGCTGCTCTATGCGGTCGACTCATCCAGCACGTTCCATCAGCGCGCCTCGACCTGGTTGGCGTCGGTACTCAACGGCGCACAACGAGTGGCACTGCCGTGGCAGTCACTCACGGCCTTCCTCCGGATCAGCACGAACCCCCGGGCCTGGGACCTCCCGTTGTGCCCGCAGACGGCAGCCGACCTGGTCGCGGACTGGCTCGGTGCTAGCCCGGTGTGGATACCGGAACCGGGGCCGGGATACGCAGAGATCCTCCTCGGGCTACTCGGTAAGTACCAGATCCGGGGCAACCTGGTAACCGATGCCCAGCTCGCGGCCCTGGCTATCGAGCACGGGCTCACCGTCTACTCCGCAGACACCGACTTCGCCCGATTCACCGATCTGACCTGGGTCAACCCCGTCTCGCCGGACTAACCACCTCGCCGCGTGAACATCAGTCGAACGGTGTAGGCACGTGCGCTAGCCTGCCAGGCATGGTGTCTGTCGGGCTGGAAGAGTTGCGGCAGAACGCGAGCGAGATCGTGCGGCGGGTCGAGACGGTGACGATCACAGTGAGCGGCCGGCCAGCCGCAGTGGCGGTGGGCACAATCACGAAATCTGCCTTACGCGCGTTCTGTAGAAACTGCTACGTTACATGGTGTCCGATGAGATCTTCACTCGTTCAAGAAAGGCGTTTCTTATCCCAGACACACCTGCCGGTGCCTCGAAATTGAACTTCATGGGACCACCTTGTTGTAGGCATACCTCCGGAGTGTAGGAATCCGGCTTGTCGTCCCAGTCAATCCGCCACCGCACACAGTAGTCGTCCTCTTCCTTATCCCTGGTGTAGCCGGAGTAGCTACCCTGGCCGCTGTGGACGCACACATGAATCTCACCCACCCCCCATGAGGTGTCGCCAGGTCTGTCGAGGCAGCCCGACGTAGTCTGGGCAGACCCGAGCAACAGCGCGGGATGCAGTAGCAGAATCAGCGTCACTGTCAGAGCGGCGACGACCACAGCAGCCAAAACAGCGTATGTCGCGCGCCTCCGGCGGACCGAGGAGGTTGCGGACCCCGGTTCCGGCACCGATCCGGCAGGCGCAGGCACATCATCAGCGACACACCGTGACATAGTATCCACCTCCCATGGCACCGCAGTCACGTCGATCGCCAAGATTGGCGCGCTGCCACTTGAGGTGCAATCCGTTTGTTGCGTGTTCTTGGCGATCTCGTAGGCATCTTTGCAGCGTTGACGCATGACTTCCTCGTCTGGAAAACGTTTTCCGCGCCGGGCGGCGATTTTGAGGATGGCCTCGACCACCGGCACTGCACCGTCGTCCCAAGATCGGGGCAGACTCTTGCCGGATAACCAGTCACCAATAGCACTCCGGCCCACTCCGGAGATGCTCGACAGCTCACGTAGTGACGGAGCCTTATCCGGAGCGGCGGCCCCGGCAGTCGCCCGGCGAAGCTCAGCCGCAAAAGGATTGAGCGGAGGTGGCTCCGGACCTGTAGACATCGGCGTTCCTCTGATCATCGGGTAGCGGACACCAAGCCGGACAGCCGGACGGTCGGCCAAAAGCTCGCTGAGCTGCGACGATAGCTGGCCGCCCGCCGGTTCTGACCGGGTGCCCTTCACAACCCAGCCAATGTATCTCACTCTAGGTACCGCTGGCGTCACTGACCGTCGAACGAGACATGACCTGTCCGAGGACGATCGAACCAGCACTTTACGGCCGTGACCACCAAGGAGGAAGTGTTATATGCGCCGCTTGACAACAGCTTTTCTGCTCACCACTGTGACCAGCTCCTTCATTGTGGCGTGGGCCGGACCTGCCCAGGCTGCACCGGGCTGTATCGAAAGGTCTGGCAACGCTTCATGGGGGACCGGCGAGATCCGCGTGTGCGCCAGTGGCGGTCAGGGTAGGTACTCCGGTTACACCACGGATAAAGATGGGGACGGCCACTGTGTGCGGTGGCGGATTGATTGGGACAACAAGCCGGATACCTTCACTCCATGGGCCTGCCCGAAAGGCACCACCACAAGGTTCGATGCAGCCGCACCGGCGGGTGTGTCCGGGGTGGTTAATGCCTACCTCGAGCGAGTAAAGGTCTGATCAGGCTGAATAGCTGCGAGTGGCAGGTGGTTCCCGTTGCGACACCACCTGCCATTTTCACTACACCTCGACGATCAGCTCAACTTCGACCGGAGCGCCTAACGGCAGCTCAGCCACACCCACTGCGGACCGGGCGTGTGCGCCGGCCGCGCCGAACACCGCGCCGAGCAGCGCCGAGGCACCATTGAGCACGGCGGGCTGCGCGGTGAACCCGGGTGCCGAGGCCACGAAACCGACCACCTTCACCACCCGGCGCACCGCGTCGAGCCCGACCAGGCCGTCCACCGCGGCCAACGCGTTGAGCACACAGATCCGGGCCAGTTGGGCGCCGAGCTCGGTGTCGATCTCCGCGCCGAGCTTGCCGGTGGCCGCCAACTCGCCATCGACCAACGGGATCTGCCCAGCGGTGAACACCAGGGATCCGCTGCGCACCGCGGGCAGGTACACCCCGGCCGGGGTGGCCACCGGCGGCAGGGCCACCCCGAGCTCGGTCAGCCGGTCCGACCAGCTCACTTCGGACGTTTGAGGTAGGCCACCAGCTGCTCACCGGTCGGCCCGGGCGTCACGGTGACCAGCTCCCAGCCGTCGGCGCCCCACTGGTCCAGGATCTGCTTGGTGGCATGCGTCAACAGCGGCACAGTGGCGTACTCCCATGTGGTCATGGGGCGGCACGCTATCGCGTGC
>JBOHGE010000108.1:0-6497 GCA_050700055.1 Pseudonocardiaceae bacterium | reverse complement strand
ACTGGAGAGCCGGATGCTCGGAAATCGAGCCCGTCCGGTTCGGGAGGGGGTCGTCGGGTCGGGTCCAGCTCCGCTGGCACCTCGCCTGACGGCCTACCTCGTTAGTCGGACAATACTCCCAAGCCGGCAAAGAATGGCATCCCCAGGGGGAGCCGGTGGACGTGTCCACCTATGACTTCCCCAGCGAGGCCGACGGCAAGGCAATCCCCTACGGGGTCTACGACCTGACAGACAACAGCGCCTGGGTCTCCGTGGGCATCGACCACGACACCTCAGTATTCGCCGTCGCCACCATCGAGAAATGGTGGCAGAACATGGGAAAAGAGAAGTACCCCAACGCCCGCCGCATCTTCATCACCGCCGACGGTGGCGGATCCAACGGACACCGACCCTGGCTCTGGAAATACGAACTCGCGAGACTCGTCGCCACAACCGGACTGGAAATCATCGTCTCACACTACCCACCCGGCACCAGCAAATGGAACAAGATTGAGCATCGACTCTTCTCCAGAATCACCCAGAACTGGCGTGGACGGCCCCTCGAAACATATCAAACGATCGTCAACCTCATCAGCAATACCACAACCACCACAGGATTGACCGTCCGTTGCGAGCTTGATTCCGACCTCTATCCCACGAAAATCAAACTCACCAACCAGCAGAAAGAATCAATACCCCTCACCCGGCATCTTTTCCACGGCGACTGGAATTATACCATCGCATGACCAACAGGATAACTTATTTCATTCCGACTCCTAAGCTTTGTCCGAACTGCCAGTTCGTTCGGGCTTCGAGCTGTCAGTTCAGGAGCCCAATGCGTCCGGCGAACTCCCGCACCTCAGAAGCGTAGGATGGCTTTGCGCGTTTGACGAGGGTGGTGACCATATTACGCATGGTCCTCTTGTAACGAAAGTCTTCGGAGCACAGCCGCTCGGCCATCTTAAGATGCACGAATACCGCAGTGTCGTTGTTCTTGCACTCGTAGACGCGGGCCACTTGTGCAAGGTGCGCTACCTGGCGTCCCAGGCAGGGGATCGTCGTACTGTCGACCTCATTGGCAAACCGCAGCGCTGCCGAGATTTCACCCGCTTCGTACTCAAGGTTCACGACATGAATGCCGAGATTCTCGGGGCCAAAGATCATGTGATGAAAGTCCTTGCCGCTCCCGACCCGCTGTGCCGCTTTGCGGACAGGCCCGCGCAGCAGCTCCCGGCCGTGCCATGGGTCACCGGTGCGTCCGGCTGCAATCGCCGCCACGAGCAGCAGCCCGCCATAAAGCGAGAAATGCTTCGGCGTTCCATTGGGCAGTACTGTCTCCAAAGCCTCGCTGGCCTTCATAGCAAGGTCTAACGCGCCAGCGGGCTTGTCGTCGGCCAACAGGCCATGAGCGAGATTCCAGGTGGCGGCTGCGATGAGCAGCGGATCATCGGTTTCTTCGGCATAGCGCATGGCTCGGTCAGATACCACACCACCGAGATCTACCTGCCCAATCGTGATAACCGCCGATCGGACCAGTTGGTAAACTTCGGATGCTTGACGGAATGCCTCGGGTGATCGCTCGGTGGCCTGTATGACACGCTCAGCATCAACAATAAGGCCGGGCAACACCTGTAGTACATCGCTATATCTGGTCGGCGAGGTGAACCACGACCGTCAGGCCGCGTTCACCCGCTTAGTTAATGCAGGAAGATCAGGCGGTATCCCCGGCTCGGTCAAGCCAATGGAACGGTAGGTGATGAGTGCCCGCTCGATCTCAGCCAGCCGGGCGTCGAGTGGCTCTTCGCGGCTCTCGCTCGGTGTCTCGCCGATCAGGGCGGAGGTCCGCACGCCGAGCACCTTGGCCAGCTTGCGCAGCACCGGCAGCGACGGCGTCTTGGTTCCGGCTTCGATCATCTCCAGGTAGCGCACGGTGATACCGGCGTGCGTGGCAACGCTGACCGTGGTCTTCTTGCGGTCGATGCGGTATAGGCGGAGGAGTTGGCCGGTTGGCATGTCGGGCAAGGCGGTTCCTCCGAGGGCTTGACGGACGTTCAACCCCTATGCTAACGGCCCCAAGAACCGCGCGACCACAGAGCGTAATTAGGGTGTTGAGCTGCGAAAACATACCACAGCATGGTAAATCGTAGTGCCCGAAGGATGCATAGCAAGATAGTTGACTACGCAGTCGCGCTCTCGCTGTGGGTGGCACCCACGATTAATGTCGATGTCTACGCACAGGTCCGCGATCAGATCCGGGCTCGTGTCCCGATCCGCCCTGAAGCTTGAGCGCGTGCCGGTAACCGGCTCAGCGGCAACCGGGGCGGACCCGCACACACCCAGAGATCGTTTCCCCGCGGAGTGGTGGCGCCGCTATGGTCGAGCCGGTGTTGGAGCTGCGGGAGGTGTCCAAGCGCTATCCGGGGGTGCTCGCGGTCGACCGGGTGAGCTTCCCGGTGCTGCCCGGTGAGGTGCACGTCATCGCCGGTGAGAACGGTGCCGGCAAGTCGACCGCGATGAAGGTGCTGGCGCAGGTCGAGCGGCCGGACGGTGGTGTCGTGCTGCTCGACGGCAAGCCGGTCGAGTTCCGTGGTCCGCGTTTCGCGCAGCTGGAGCTGGGCATCTCGATGGTGCACCAGGAACTGGCGCTGGCCCCGCACCTGACGGTGGCGGAGAACCTGTGCCTGGGTGACGAGTCGACCCGATGGGGTGTGCTGTCCCGCCGGACCGACCGCAGGCGGGCCGACACGCTGCTGGCTCGGGTCAACCTCGCGGTGGATCCGGACCGTCTGGTGGGCACGTTGCCGGTCGCCGACCGGCAACGGGTCGAGATCGCTAAGGCGCTCACCGGAGCCCCCCGGGTCGTGATCATGGATGAGCCGACGGCGATGCTCACCGAGGCCGAGAGCGGCGATCTGTTCGAGGTGATCGCGCAGCTGAAGGCACGCGGCATCGCGATCGTGTACATCTCGCATCGTCTCGACGAGATAGCCCACCTCGCCGACCGGGTCACCGTGCTGCGCGACGGCAGGGTCGTCCAGACACTGCCCGCGGCGCAGGTGTCACCGCAGCGCCTGATCCAGCTGATGGTCGGTCGCGACATCGCCGGCCGCTACCCCAAACCAGCAGCCGAGATCGGGGACGTGGTGCTCCGGGCCGAGGGCATCTCCCGGCGGGGCAAGACCGTCGACCTCGTCGACTGCACCATCCAGGTTCGGGCCGGTGAAATCGTCGGGCTCGCCGGCCTGGTCGGCGCCGGCCGGACCGAGCTGGCCCGGGCCATCTTCGGCGCGGACATCCCCGACGCCGGGCGCGTCGTCCTGCGCGGGCGCGAGGTCCGCATCCGGTCACCGCGGCAGGGGATCGAGGCGGGCCTGGGCTACCTGACCGAGGATCGCCAGGGTGAAGGGCTCGCCCTGCAACTCCCGATCGATCAGAACATCACCCTGGCGAACGTGCCTACCCGCTTCGGCATCATCGACCGGCGCCAGGAACGCAGAACTGCACTGTCCCGGCGAGATCAGCTGGGTATCAAGACACCGTCGGTCACCCGTCCGGTCCGGCTGCTCTCCGGCGGTAACCAGCAGAAGGTCGTGCTGGCGAAATGGCTGGAGACCGACAGCCGGGTGCTCTTCTTCGACGAGCCGGCCCGGGGCATCGACGTGGGCGCCAAGGCCGAGATATTCGATCTGATCGGGCAACTGGCCGGCCAGGGACGCGGGATCGTCCTCATCAGCTCCTACCTCCCGGAGCTGCTCACCATGTGTGATCGCATCATCGTGCTGCGCGCTGGACGGATCGTCGGGGAGTTGGCTCGCGAACAGTTCTCCGAAGAGCGGGTCATGCAGTTGGCCACCGGGTCGGCGGTGTGACCGTGATGTCCGACGCGTGGCGCGACCGGGTTCGTTCCGCGGTGTCGCAGTTGGCGGCGGCCGGCGCCGTGGTGGTGCTGTTCGGTTACCTGTCCTTCGCTTCCGATGCTTTTCTCAGCGCGAGCAACCTGTTCAATATCGGTGTCCAGTCGGCCGTGGTGGCGATCATCGCGGTCGGCATGACCATGGTGATCATCACCGCTGGAATCGACCTGTCCGTCGGCTCGGTGGCCGCGCTGTCGGGCGTGCTCGGCACGATGCTGGTGGTGCAGTACGGCGTTCCGGTTCCGGTGGCGATCGCCGGTGGCACGGCGATCGGAGCCATCGCGGGCCTGGTCAACGGCGTGCTGGTGACCCAGGCGGGAATGGCGCCGTTCATCGCCACGCTGGGCATGCTCAGCGTGGCCCGTGGCCTCGGATACATCGTGACGGACTCCGTCGCCGTCTCCGGTGCGCCACCGGAGTTCACGCTGCTCGGCCAGGGAAAGCTCGGGGCGTTACCGATCCCGATCCTGGCGCTGGTCGTCGTCGCGGTGGCCGGGCACTTCGTGTTGACCCGAACCAAGCTCGGGCGATACTCCTACGCCATGGGGTCGAACGTCGAGGCCGCACGACTGTCCGGAATTCCGGTCAAGCGCTATCTCACGATGGTCTACCTCATCTCCGGAATTCTGGCCGGCTTCGGCGGCATGATCGCCGCGTCCCGGGTCAACTCCGGGCAGCCGAACTTCGGCATCGGGATCGAGCTCGACGTGATCGCCGCTGCCGTGATCGGCGGGGCCAGCCTTTTCGGTGGCGAGGGAAAGGTCATCGGCACCTTGCTCGGCGCCCTGCTGATCGCGTTGATCCGCAACGGGTCGGTGCTCCTGGACATCAACACCTTCTACCAGCAGGTCATCATCGGAGTGATCATCTGGATCGCCGTGTTCTGGGACCAGTACCGGCGACGGCGAACCCCGTGAGAAAGAGAGGCGCCATGCGTACCAGGCTGATCACCGCGCTGGCCACGGTCATCGCTTTGACCTCAGGCTGCTCAGCGGTCACCGGGCCGGGTTCGGGCGGTGCCCCGAAGGTGGTGGCCAGCGGCCCCATCACCCTGGCGGTGGTCCCCAAGTCGGTCGGACTCGACTTCTGGGACGACGTCCGCAGAGGTGCTCTGTGCGCGGCATCGCGACTGCCCGACGTCACGGTGCAGTGGGACGGCGTGACCGCCGAGACCGACGTCACCGGCCAGGTCAACCTGCTGCAGAACTTCCTGACCCGGCAGGTGGACGGGCTCGTCTACGCGGCCACCGATGCGAAAGTCCTCGCTCAGGTCACCGTCGATGCCCTGAGCCGGAACGTGCCAGTGATCAATATCGACTCCGCGACGAATCCACAGCCGGACAACGTGCCGGTATTCGCCACCGACAACGTCGCGGCCGCGCGCAAGGCCGCCGACCTGCTCGCCGATGCGCTGGGCCCGGGCGAGCACAACATCGCGTTCATCCCGTTTCATCCTGGCACGATGACCAACGACCAGCGCACCACGGGCTTCAAGGAAGGACTCGCCAAGCACCCGAACCTGACGCTGGTGGCCGAGCAGTCCAGTAACGGCGATCCCAACACCGCGCTGGCGGTGACGGAGAACATCCTGACCGCCCACCCCGACCTGGACGGGCTCTTCGTGGCGAACGAGGCCGGTGTCGTCGGCGCCGTCAACGCCCTGAACCAGGCGGGCAGAGCCGGAAAGATCAAGCTCGTCGGGTGGGACGCGTCACCGGACGAACTCACCGGCGTCACCTCGGGCGCGATCACCGCACTCGTCGTGCAGAACCCGTTCCGGATGGGCTACGACGCGGTCAACGCGATGGTGCAGACGGTGCGGACCGGCCAGATCGCCTCCAGCGAGGACACCGGCGTCACCTTCGTCACCCAGCAGAACATCAACGACCCCCAGGTACAGGCAATCCTCACGCCGAGCTGCGAGAACCCGCCCGGGTGAGCCACTTCAGCAGGACGTTGCGCGGGGCATCGAGCCATATCATCTGAGCGTCGGTGGTAATAGTGAGTCCGAAGCGTTCCCAGCTTGGTTGATCACGCTGGTACCAGCGTTGGTAGGAATGCTCGACCTGTGCCCATAGGGGAGTTGGTCCACCTTCGCGAATCTGCCGTGAGCCGTTGTCGGCGGCGCTGAGGTCGATCTCGCACCAGGAGCCATCCGGTGCGGATAGCGTCGCCGCGGTGGGCGTGCGGGTCGCGGGATCGAGGGTGTAGCCATGGCGTAGCTGGTCGGGCAGGGCGAGACAGGCCAGTAGCCACACCTCGCGGTCGGTGTTCCAGGGTTGGGCGGGCGTGGTGGTGACGCGCTGGCGGCTGATCTCAGCTTTGGGTGCTCGGTTGGGGGCGGTGTCGCCGTCATGGCGCATTCCCATGAACGCGGCCCACCGTCTGGTGAACCAGCCCGCCAACCGATCGTGGTGGCGGTGCAGCAGGACGAGATTTCCCGCGCCGGTGCCGAACTTGACATCGGTGAGCAGCTTGTGAGGGGTCCCGGATCTTCCGGACAGTGAACCCACTAGGGTTCCCTTTCCGGAAGAGAGGAATTACGTGCCGAAGAATCGTCGGTCGTTCACTCCTGAGTACAAGGACGAAGCTGCGAAGATGGTG
>JBOHGE010000107.1:0-6583 GCA_050700055.1 Pseudonocardiaceae bacterium | reverse complement strand
TCCGCGGCGGAGAAACTCGCCAGCCCGGTATGGGTGACCACCACCCCCTTGGGGCGCCCGGTGGACCCCGACGTATAGATCACATAGGCCGGGTGAGCCGGCACCAGCGGCGCCGAACGATCCGCATCGGTCAGATCACCCTCGCCCATCGCGGCCAGCACGGCGGGATCGTCGAGGACCAGCACCGGGATCTCCGCCAAACCAGCCGGCTCACCCTGGGCCAGCGCCAGCACCGGTGCCGCGTCGGCCACCATGAACGCGATCCGCTCGGCCGGATACGCCGGATCCAGCGGCAGGAAGGCCGCCCCAGCCTTCACCACAGCCAGTTGCGCCACCACGATGTCCACCGACCGGGGCAGCGCCAAGGCGACCACCCGTTCCGGGCCGGCACCCCGGGCCACCAGCAACCGCGCCAGGCGGTTCGCCCGCGCATTCAACTCCGCGAAGCTGACGACCTCGCCGCCGGCGATCACCGCCGGCGCATGGGGGCTGCGCAGCACCTGCGCCTCGAACAGCTGCGCCAATGTGGCAGCCGGCATGTCCCGGTCGGTGTCATTCCACTCGATCAGCAGCCGATCACGTTCGGGCGCCAACAACAACGGCAGAGCCGATACCAGCCCCGCCGGCTGAGCCGCCACTCCGGCCAACAACACCAACAGGTTTCCGGCCAACCGCTCGATGGTCTCCCGGTCGAACAGATCCGTGTTGTAGATCACCGCCCCGCACAGACCACGATCGGATTCCTGGAATTCCACAGTGACGTCGAAGCTCGCCGTAGCCACCGGCAGCTCGAGGGCTTCGACCTGTAGACCAGGCAATTCCGGTACCCGGTTCGGTGCGTTCTGCAGCACGACCATGGCCTGGAACAGCGGCGTGCGGCTGGTGTCCCGGACCGGCTGGAGGTGATCCACCACCCGCTCGAACGGCACCTGCTGATGGGCGAACGCATCCAGCACGGTCTCCCGCACAGCGCCGAGGAACTGCGTGAACGTCAACCTGGTGTCCACCTGGCAGCGCAACACCACCGTGTTGACGAAGAACCCGATCAACCCTTCCAGCTCGGTCCGTTCCCGACCCGACACCACCGTGCCGACGGCGATGTCGTCCTGCCCGGACCAGCGGTGCAACAGCAACTGGCAGGCCGCCACCAGGGTCATGAACAGCGTGCTGCCCCGCTGCCGGCCCAGCTCCTTGAGCTGGGCGGCCACCCCGGCGGGCACCTGGAACTCGACCATCGCACCGCTGGTGGTCTGCACCGCCGGCCGAGGCCGATCCGCCGGCAGCTCCAACGGCGCAACGCCGTCGAGCCGGCGCTGCCAGTAGGCCAGTCCCTCGTCGAGCACCGGGCCGGACAACGCCGCTCGTTGCCAGGCGGCGAAATCCGCGTACTGCACCGGCAGTGCCGCCATCTCGTGATCCGGAGCCCGGTAGAGCGCGCCGAGCTCCTCGAGAAGCACGCCCATCGACCATCCGTCGGTGATGATGTGGTGCAGCACCAGGATCAACACGTGATCCTGGGCACCCGAGCGCACCAGCCGCACCCGCCACAGCGGCCCGTGCTGCAGGAGGAACGGCTGGCTGAGCTGCGCCGCCATGACCCGTTGCAGCTGCACCACACGGTCAGGCTCGGCCAGGTCGGACAGATCCAGCAGCGGTAATGCCACCGCAACCGGAGGGTGGATCACCTGCACGCCCTGACCGTCGACAGCCTCGAAAGTGGTGCGTAGCGACTCATGCCGAGCGACCAGTCCGGTGAACGCGACCGCCAGCGCGTCGATATCCAGCTCCCCGCGCAGCCGCAGGCCCAACCGGGTGGCGTACTCGGCGCTACCGGGCTCGAACTGATGCAGGAACCACAACCGCTGCTGCGCGAACGACTGCGGGGTGCAGAACAGCTCCAGCTCACCACCACGTGCCAGGACAGGAATCGCCGCCCTGTGGACAACCCGTGAGTGGCGATGCGAGTCAGGACTCGCATCGCCACTCACGGGCAGCACAGCTGCCAGCTCGGTAACCGTGGCATGGGTGAACAGGGCACGCGGGGACAGGTCCACACCGAAAGCGGCCCGCAGCCGGGAGGCCACCCGGATGGTCAGGATCGAATCCCCACCCAACTCGAAGAAGTTGTCCTCGACCCCGACCCGGTCCACACCCAGCACCTCGGCCCAGATTCCCGCCAGGGCCTGCTCGGTACCGGTGCGTGGTGCCACATAGCCAGTCGCCAGGGTCGCGCTGACATCCGGTTGCGGTAACGCCCGCCGATCCAGCTTGCCGTTCGCACTCAGCGGCAGTTCTGCGATGATCACGAACGCCGACGGCACCATATAGTCGGGCAGCAGGTCAACGGCGTGGGTGCGCAGCTGCGCGGGGCTGGGCGGGACATCACCGGCGGGTACCAGGTAGGCGACCAGCCGGGTGACGCCGGGCTGGTCCTCCCGGGCGATGACCGCGACCTGGGCCACGTCGGGATGGGCCGCCAGCACGGACTCGACCTCACCGGGCTCGATCCGGAATCCCCGGATCTTGACCTGCTCATCGGCCCGGCCGGCGAACACCAGCTCCCCGGCCGGAGTCCAGCGGGCCAAGTCCCCGGTGCGATACATCCGCTCACCCGGGCCGCCGAAGGGGTTGGCCACGAACCGCGCCGCGGTCAAACCGGGCCGGTGCAGGTAACCGCGGGCCAGCCCGGCACCAGCGGCGTAGAGCTCACCGGCGACACCCATCGGGACCGGCCGCAGATCGGCGTCGAGCACGTAGGTACGGGTGTTGGCGATCGGTCGGCCGATCAGGGGGACCCTGCCCGGGGTCAGCGCCTCGCTCCAGGTAGTCACGACAGTGGACTCGGTCGGCCCATACGCATTGATCATCCGCCGGCCTGGGGCCCACCGCGTCACCAGCTCCGGGGGACACACGTCCCCGCCCACCACCAGGGTCCGCAACTGCGCCAAGCCGACCCCGTGGGGCACGGTGGCCAGCGCGACCGGGGGAATCAGCGCATGGGTCACCCGATGCCGCGCGAGCACCTCGACCAGTTGCGCACCCAGCAGGGGGCCCGGCGCGGGCACCACCAACGCCGCCCCCGCGGGCAGCGACATGCCCAACTCCAGGATCGAGGCATCGAAACTCGGCGAGGAGAACTGCAACACCCGATCACCCGAGCCCACCCGGAAATGCTCGGCCTGTGCCGCGGCGAAACTCGCCAGCCCGGCATGGGAGACCACCACACCCTTGGGTCGCCCGGTGGAACCGGAGGTGTAGATGACATACGCCGGATGCGCCACCGACAGCGGCGAGACACGGTCGGTATCGGTCGGCGCCCGATCCGGCATCGCCGCCGCTGCGGCTACCGTGGCCGGATCGTCGAGCACCAGCACGGTGCTCGCGGGCAGCCCGCCCGCGACCTCGGCCACCGTCAGCACCAGCACCGGGGCGGCGTCGGCGAGCATGAAGGCGATCCGCTCGGCCGGGTAGGCCGGGTCGACCGGCAGGAACGCCGCCCCCGCCTTGGCCACCGCCAGCTGCGCCACCACGATGTCCACCGAGCGCGGTAACGCCAACGCCACGATCCGCTCCGGGCCCACACCCCGCGCGATCAGCACCCAGGCCAGCCGGTTCGCCCGCGCGTCGAGCTCCGCGAAGCTGATCACCCCGTGGTTCACCAGGTCACCGTCGAAGATCACCGCCGGGGCATCCGGCGTCCGCGCCACCGCCGCGGCCACCAACTCCGCCAACACCACCGCAGGCACATCCCGACCGGTGTCGTTGAACTCCACCGACACCCGGCGCAACTCCGCCTCGGGGAGCGACGGCAACCGGGCTACCCGTTGCTCGGGATCGATGAGGATCCCGTCGAGCAGCACCCGCAGATGTGCGGCCATCCGCTCGATCGTCGCGGCGTCGAACAACCTCGGGTCATACCCGAGGTCGAAGCCGAGTCGCCCCTCCAGGTAGGCGCACAGGCTGAGCGGGAAGTTCGTGGTGTCCCGGACCTGGACATCGCAGATCCGCAGGCCCGGCTCGCCGTCCGGTGGTGACTCGAACGGGTAGTTCTCGAACACGACGATGCTGCCGAACAGGGTGACCCCGGCGGGCAGGTCACTGCACGCCTGCGCCTGAGCCAGCGAGACGAAGTCGAACTGCCGCGATCCGGACTGCTGGACCTGCAGGTCACGCAGCCACTCGAGCACCTGCTGCCGGCCGTCGACCTGCACCCGGGTCGGCACGGTGTTGATGAACATGCCGACCATCGACTCCACACCCGGTAGCTCAGCGGGCCGGCCCGAGACCGTGGTGCCGAACACGACGTCACGCTCGCCGCTGTAGCGCGACAGCAACAGCGCCCACGCGCCTTGCACGATCGTGTTCAACGTCAGGCCGTTATGCCTGGCGAGGCGCTGCAGCCGCTGAGACTCCTCGGCGGACAGCGTGACCTGGACCTTCTCGGCGGACTCGGCGCGATGTGCTTCCAGCGGTGGGCGGTCATAGGGCAGGGCGGTGGGCGCGCAGTAGCCGGACAGCACCCTTCGCCAGTGCGCTTGTGCCTGCTGTTCATCCTGCTCGCCCAGCCACTGCAGGTAGTCTCGCGAAGGTCGCCGGGTGACCAGCTCAGGCTGCCTGCCATCGACGATGGCCGCGTACTGCTCGCGTATCTCGGTGAAGATCTGGGCCAGGCTCCAGCCGTCGAGCACCACGTGATGGGCGGTCCAGATCAACAGCACCTGGTCGTCAGCCAGCACGGCGATGGTCAACCGCAGCAACGGTGGCGCGGTCAGGTCGATCCCGGCGGTCCGGTCGTCGGCCAGCAGCTGGGCCAGCCGGCGGTCCGGGTCGGGCAGGTCGCGCCAGTCGTGGTAGCGGGTCGGAACGGCAACGTGGCGGTACACCACCTGCAGCGGCTGGTCCACCCCGTCCCACACCACGGCGCTGCGCAACGCCGGTGTGCGGTCGGCCACCCGCTGGCACGCCACACCCAGGGCTCCGACGTCGGACACGCCTGACAGCCGCAGCCGGATCTGGTCGACGTAGGCGCTCGAGCCGGTGTCGACCAGGCTGTGGAACACCATCCCGGCCTGCAACGGCGTCAGCGGCAGGATGTCCTCGACGTGGTGGCCGTCGCTGGCGAGGTGGTCCACCGTGGTTTGGTTCAGTCTGGCCAGGGGGAAGTCGGAGGGGGTGCGCCCACCGGCGCCGGGCTGGGTGCAGTGGTTGATGATCTCGTGTAGCGCCTGGATCATCTGCTCGGCCAGCCGTCGGATGGTGGTCTGGTCGTGTACGTGGTGGGAGTAGCTCCAGGTCAGCTCCAGTTGCCCGCCTTGCACCAGACCGGTGACGGCGAGCAGGTGTGGGGCCGGTGCGTCAGACGCCAGGTCTGTGCCCAGGTGCTCACTCCGAACCTGGAACAGCCCACCCGTGGCTGGCGACGTGTCCCATTGGCCGTGGTAGTTGAAGGAGATCTGCGGCGGGGGGTCGTTGTGCAGGGGACTGTTCGGGTTGCGGTAGCGCAGTGCTCCGTAGCTGAGTCCGCGGTGTGGGATGGCTCGGAGTTGTTCTTTGACGGATTTGAGGGTGTGGCCCCAGCCGGTGGTGGGGATGGTGAGCGCGACGGGGAATTGGGTGGTGAACCAGCCCACGGTGCGGGACAGGTCGATCCCGTCGAGGATTTCCTCGCGGCCGTGGCCTTCGAGGGTGATGAGGACTTGGTGGTGACCGGTCCAGGTGGACAGTACCCGGCCCAGGGCGCTGAGCAGCACGTCGTTGATCTGGGTGTGGTAGGCGTTGGGCACGTGGTGCAGCACGGCATCGGTCTGTGCTGTGCCGAGCCGGACGGTGACGTTGCGGGTGTCACCGGCGGTGTGCGCACCGGGATGGTCGACCGGTAGCTGCACCTGCGCGTGGCGGGGCACTTGGAGCCAGTACTGCAGGTCGGTGTCCAGTGCCCCGGAGCCGGCGTGTCCGGTCAGTGCATGTGCCCAGGTGGCAGCAGTGGTGCTCGGGGTGGGTAGCGCCACCGGGTGGTCGGCGAGGGCCTGGTGGTAGGCGGTGTCGAGGTCGTCGAGCAGGATGCGCCAGGAGACGCTGTCGATGGCGAGGTGGTGGACGGCGAGGAACAGCCGGGCGGGTTGTTCGGGGCCGAGACCGAACAGCACCGCGCTGATCATCCGGCCGGCGCCCAGGTCGAGCTCGGATCGCGCCTGAGCCGCTGCCGCTACCATCGCGGCTTGCTGCTGTGCCTGCGCCAGCCCGGACAGGTCGTGGCTGGTCAGTACCCCGCTCGGGACGCTGGGCCCGGTCTGCTGGGTCCATTGGCCGTCGAGCTGGGTGAATCGTGACCGCAGCGCGTCGTGGCGAGCCACCACGGCCTGCACGGCATTGTGCAGCGCGGTGGGGTCGGCGCCGGTGGTCAGGTCCAGTTGCAGGGACATGGTGAAGTGCCACAGTGGCCCGTAGGTGCTGAGAAACCAGTGTTGGATGGGGGTCAGCGGGGCTGGACCCTGGACGGGCGGCTGCTCGACCGCAGTGTCCACAGTGGTGACTACCGGGGCTAGGGCGGCGATGGTTTGGTGGGTGAAGATGTCTTTGGAGC
>JBOHGE010000106.1:0-7009 GCA_050700055.1 Pseudonocardiaceae bacterium | reverse complement strand
CGACAAATTTTGTCGTTTCCGGCACCCAAACAGCGATCATGGGGGTCGTGGCAGCGGGAGACGCCGGGGATAGCTGCTCTGGATCACTCTGGCAGCTTGCTCGCACAGCTCTGCCAGCTGGAGACACCTAAACTTAGCGACATTGCGGCTGGCCGGCCGCCAGCGCCGGGTGATCGCGTTGCAGCCGAACGCAGGCCGCCGAGACACGTGCCCCAGGAGCAATCGTTTGACGACTAACCGTAGGTCAGTGGTGCCGGTCGTCTCGGCTGATAGCGAGCCGGGACCGGTGCTCGCTGATGATCTGCTCAAGCTGGGTGGCGTCCTCGGACAAGCGCGACACATCCCGGATCAACACCAGATCCGCGAGGCCGGCTGCGACGTCGGTCAAGACCTGCCTGCACCGACGTGACGCTCGAAGACCGATCGCGACCTCGGCGACCGTGCTGATTGGCACAACACCAGCGCGGTCACACCACTCCTCCAGCTCTCGTACCTGCCGGTCGAGGTTCTCGCGACGGTTCGACCGGGCGTAGAGGATCGCAGTGCGCGGCATGCGGTCAGTGTGAGACAGCGGCGAGGCTATGTCGAGGGTCCGAGGATTTGCCCTGAGCCATCGCACGTGGTGCACAGCTCCGTCGTCGCTATCTCCTGTTCCTCATCCACGTCAGCCCGTTTCACTTCACAACCACCTGGGAGCCGTTACATTGCGGGCAGGTGTAGAGGCGCCGATCGTCCTTACCCACATCCGCCCCCGACCCCTCCGCTGAGCGACCGCACCCAGTATTCCAACCGACCCACTGAGGTGTCTGTCTCCGGCAACGCATCATGCCCAGGTCACACAGGACCACACGATGGGGTCACTATCGGCTTGATTTTCTGTCATCGTGAGTAGTTAGTCGTACTGGGTGAGAGAGGCGAGTCGGAGCGGTCCAGCGGCCGGTCGGGTTAGACATCCCAGTCGCTGACGACGGTGTGCAAGACGGTGAGCGCATCGCCGGCCACGCGTGCGGTGATCGGCAGCTCGCCTGGCATGATCAGGGAGGACTTGCGGGCTCGGGTTGCGTGGCAGGAGTCGTTGAACCCGCCGATGTAGATCTCGTCGCGATATCCGATGGTTTCCCATCGGGCGAACAGCGGCCCGTCCGGGCCGGGCGCGACTCGCTGGAATGCGAAGCCTTGGTTAGTGGCGAGGTCTAGCAGCCGTTTCGCGGCTCTCAGCTCGGGGCCCTCAGCGGTAGCGTTCATCCGGGGATCCCGCCGGGGTTGCCCAGTCCATGAATCGCCCAGATGCCATCGTGTTTGTGGATCGCTTCTACTGTGCACTGGCTGCCATCGTCGGTGCGGTGAATTCTTGCTAGGAGACGGGCGCGTTCGTGGGCTACGCGGTCGGTTACGTCGATCACGGTCTGGCCCCTGCTTCGGTCGGCATGCTCCAGATGGGCGGCACCCAGAGCCGGGGAACACCGGACTGGCGGAAGCGGGGCAGGCGTCCCGTGAAGGACGGCACAACCAGCTCGAAGTTCAGCCCGGCCCTGGGGCCAGGGCAAAGACGATAAGGCAGATGCGAGCAGACAAACCGAACCGCTAGCTCGGGTTGTCCCGCAGTCTGGTTTCCTTAGGCGCTTGCAGGACCCCGATCGACAAAAAGTTGTCGATGTCGTGCCCGTGTGCCACGCTCGGAGGCGATCCCCCTCTGTGGCTGAGGGAGACAGCCGGCTCGTCGGCACAACCCACTATCTCTGGCTGTCGCAGATCCGGCCAAAAGGGACGCAGAGACCTCGTCTCCCGCGCGGAGACCATTAGGGCGATCCGTCGGAGAGGCGGTCGCTGGATCCGATCGGCCCGTGCCGTCTACCTGCGTGAACGCAGAGAATGCGCGGGGAGGTGAGGGCTGTGTGCCTACTTGGCTCGAAACGCCAGGTAAGTGTCGTGCGCCCGTTTCCAGAGCTGCCCCGTCAGGGGCCTTTCCTTCCGAGCGCAATCTCGGACGGAACGTAGCGCCCCTTGGACGCCAGAATCTTGACACTTGAGCCCGAGTTCTGCAGTCCCGCAATGCCCGCCCATCTCACACCTGACCGTGAGTCGCCATTCGGAGCCGAATAGTGGTTCACAGCCGCCACCAACCGCTATTCGGAGCCGAATGGCGACTCACGGCCGCTGTCGGGCGCCATTCGGAGCCGAATCGCGGTTCACGTCGCGTTACTGATCAAGGTGACCCACGTCTCGGCGGTCGGAGGCGCAGCCTCAGGAGGCGCAGCCTCATTAGAGGATGAACAGCATCTCCTGGTAGGTCGGAAGTGGCCAGAGATCATCGGCGACGATCCCTTCGAGCAGGTCGGCGGCCGATCGCACTGCGGCCATGGCGGGTAACAGTGCATCGCGGGCGTGCTCGGCCTCCGCGAGCACGGTCTCTCCTGCGTGCGCCGCGAGCGCGGTCTTGAGGTCGGTCAGCGCTGCGCGGAGGTCGGTGAGCGGCGTGCTGACCTCGGTGAGCGTCGAGTCGTCCGCCTCGACGCCGGCCGCCGTGAGAGCGCCGAAGTTGAGTGCCAGCTCGGTCTGGTAACGAACCGCGGCCGGAAGGATCAGGGTCGAGCCGACCTCGAGGGTCAGCCGGGCTTCGACGCCGATGGTCAGCGCGTACTGCTCCAGGCCGATCTCGTACCGGCTGTGCATCTCGCGGCGGTTGAACACCTTGTAGCGCTCGAACAGTTCCATCGACGGCTCGGTGATGAGCTCGGGCAGGGCGTCGAGCGTGGTGCGCAGGTTCGGCAGTCCCTGCTGCGCTGCTTCGATCTGCCACGTGTCGGAGTAGCCGTCACCGTTGAACACGACGGCGCCGTGGGCGTAGTGGGTAGCGCCTTTCTCCAGTGCCCAGTCCTTCATCGCGGACGCCACGGCGTCGGCGACCATGGGATCGAGTGGTGCTCCGCGCTCGATGGTCGCCATGACCGACCTGTAGATCGACTGGGGCAGGCGGTTGCGCATCACGACCTTGCTGAAAACGTTCTCCCCGAAAATCTCGCCGGGAGTCTCGGTGTCCGTGAAGCTGACGGCGGGGGGCACAGATGCCTCGATATCCTTGATCGCCTGCAGACGGACGCTGTTTCCGCTCATCTTCATGCCTCTCGCCCAGGTATTTGCGCTCCACCGCTGTTCGAGGAGCCCAGCGGCCGAACTGTACGGCGCCGCTATAGCGGGAGTGTTTCGTTCCGGTGAGCGCCGCAATGCGGAGGGGAAACCTGAGCGGCCCCAGCGCCCACTCATGAGGCGAAGTGCTGCAGAAGTCCCCGACCATGCCGTGGACGTCCGCGCAGCTTCGGACACGAATTGGAGTGTCCACAATTCGGAGAGTTATGGACACTTCGGTTCGGACGTGTCCCCAATGAGTCGTCCGGCCGGTTGGTCGTCTTGAAGTGTGTGATGGAACCCATTGCTGTGGTGGCCGGGCGGCGCACCCTCATCCGGCAAGCGCTTGCGGACGTCCACGCGGATGATCGCTTCACTACCAGGGGTGTGGCTGGCATCACGGCAGGTGGCTATCCCGGTGGCACGAACGTGAGCAGCTGCTCGGTGTCCCAATGCAGCTCGCCGCTTGCGAGCTCGTTAGTGATCGATCGCACCCACTGCAGCTCCGCCGTGGTCATGGCGTGCAGGTACTCCTCCTCGATCAAGAAGACCCGAGGCAGTGCGGTGTTGCTCAGTGCCTCGGCGGTCTCCGCGAGCCGGTGCTCGAGTGCTGAAGCTCTGGCCTGCAGCTGCCGCCGGACATCCGTGCAGGAGAACAGGCCGAGGAAGGCCAAGGCCGCCGGGAAGCGGGGAAACTCGCGCGCCGGAGTGGACAGCATCTCGCGCATCCACTGCTGGAAGACCTCACGGCCCTGCGGGGTGATCTGGTAGATCGTCCGCGCGGGCCGGTACTGGTCGCGCTGGGTCTCCTGGACGGCGATCAGACCATCCCGCAGCAGCAGATCGACCGCCTGCGTCACGCTGTTTCGTCGGGCCACGTTGACGACCCGGTCCTTGCCCCGCTCTTTGATCAATTGCTGCATGCGATACGCGTGCATCGGCGCCTCGGTCAGCAACGCCAGCGCCACGAAGGCCAACGGCGATCGCCGCGGCGCAGGAGTCAGCTCGGACACCACAACACCCTAGACATTCCAGGCAACATAGACATGAGATGTCTATAAACTGGAGTGGCTGTGTTCGACCAGTGAACGGAAAATCTGATGACCACCCAGTACGTCACCACCGCACGACCGGCCCGGGCGATGCTGCGTTTCGGAGCGGTCCTCGCGATCGTCGGCACCCTACTGTTCGCCGCGATGAGCGCCCTGCACGGCAACCCGCCGATCGACGACGCCGCCGGGGTTCTGGACTACGTGGCGGCCAGGCCGTGGTGGCGAGCCGCGCACCTGGCCAACATCCTCGCCGTCCTGCTCTGGGTCGGCGCTCTCGGCATGCTGGAGTACGAGTTCCGGCACGACGTCGAGCGGGGGCTCGCCCGGCTGGCCCGAGGCGTGCTGGTCGCGGCCAGCGCGGTGTTCGCCGGGTACTTCAGCATCAACGGGTTCGGCTGGGCTGAGCTCGCGCATCGCTGGACCAGTGCCACCGGCGAGTCCCGAGCCGACCTGCTGATCGAGATGAACGTCGCGCTCACCATGGTCGGCAGCGTCGCGTTCACCGCACAGGCGCTGCTCGGCCTCTCGGTCCTGCTCTATGGCCTGACGCTGATATCCGGCAGCAGCTACCCCCGCTGGATCGGCTGGCTGGGCGCGGCGGCGGGCCTGGGCTGGCTGATCGGCGCCATTCTGATCCGGTTCGACGTGATCGTTTTCTGCATGGCGCTGGCCTGGGCCTGGATGGTGAGCCTCGAGATCCTGATGTGGCGCCGTGCGCCATCGACCCAACTAAGATGCCCTCCCACGGACGCAACAGCGCCGGCTGGAGCGGCGGCTTAGTTGAGGGCTCGGGTTCCCTCGGGCAGCGTTGCGCCCGCAGCTCTCGCACGGGCAGTGACGCCCCTGGCACACTGATGACGCTCTCAGCTTCTGCGGGCCGAGCTCCTCGACGAGCACGCGGATCTCCTCCCGAGCGACGACACCCGCAACGATCACCACCGGTGCCCCAGCGTCGGCCTCGAAGTCCATCGTCCCCGGGATGTCGACGGCCCGCACGATGGGTGTGCGAGGGCGTGCGTCTCGACGGCGACGTGCTGGAGATCGGGCCAGGCTACGGCGCGGCGACGCGCTGGCTGCTGGAGTGCGGTGGCCACCTCACCGCGGTCGAGGTCGACCCGGACCTGACTGCGGACCTCAGTGCTGAGCTCGGTGAACGGGTCGACGTCCGCAGCGGCGACGGCGCCGAGCTGCCGCTGCCCGGCGCCGCGTTCGATGCGGTCGTCTGTTTCACGATGCTGCACCACGTGCCCTCGCCCGAGCAGTAGGACCGGCTGTTCACCGAGGCGGCCGGGGTGCTACGCCCGGGGGGCACGTTTGCCGGGTCGGACGGCCGGCTGAGCCTGCGGTTCCGATTGCTGCACGTGGGCGACACGATGGTCGCCGTCGACCCGGCAACGCCGCCCGACCGGCTGCCCGAGGCCGGCCTGGTCGACGTGCGCACCGATCTCGGCGAGCGCTCATTCCGCTTCCGCGCCAGCTGCCCGCCGGCACGAGCCTGACCGGCTCACCACCACCCGCCTGCCGGTCGGGCTGGGCCGATGACCGACGGTGTAGGCATCGTCCGGGCGCGGTCGAGAACCTCGAAGGGACACGCATGGCACAACATGAGGGGGCGCACCGGCCGGTCGCGCTGGTCACCGGTGCTGCGTCTGGGATCGGTGCGGCCGCTGCCCGCCTGATCATGGCGGATGGCGACGCTGAGCTGGTCGTGGTGGACCGTGACGACGACGGCCTCGACGCTCTGGTCGCCACACTGCCACGGCCGCACGACGTGGTCTCGATCACGCTGGATGTCACGGACGAGGTCGCCTGGGCACGGGCTACCGTCACTATCAGGGATCGTTTCCGTCGGCTGGACTGGGTCGTGGCCAGTGCTGGCGTCACATTCGGCGCCTCGATTACGGACACGCGCCTGGAAGACTGGCGCCGCGTGCTTTCGATCAACCTCGACGGCGTCTTTCTGACGCTGCGTGCGATGTTGCCGTTGATTCGTGCGGGCGGACAGGGCGGGGCGATCGTTGTCGTTTCGTCCGTGGCGGGGGTGAAGGCCGAGGCCGGTGGAGGGGCTTACGGTGCCGCCAAAGCCGGCGCACTGCATCTGGCCAAGATTGCAGCGAAAGAGGGCGCGCCGGACCGCATCCGCGTCAACGCGCTGCTGCCCGGCGGAGTCGAGACACCGATCTGGCAGGACTTGCCGTTCTTCCATCAGCTCGTGCAAGAGCACGGCAGCGAACGCGCCGCGTTCGATGCCCTGGCCACGCTGGCCACTCCGCTCGGGCGCTATTCCACCGCCGAGGAGATGGCCACGCTGATCCTGTTCCTGCTCCGCGATGCACCGACAGTCACGGGCACAGCACTCGTGGCGGATGGCGGCTACACGCTATGAGCCGCGTAGGTGTCCGGAAAGCGGAACCGATGAAGCCCGACCGCAGCGGAGATATTTCCGTAGATGCAGACTCCAGAAGTTGAGTCAAAAACATAGTTGAGGTTGGTCGGGCGGGTAGGTGATGGGTCGGGTGTGCCGCTGGTACCTGATCCACAGCATACGGCGACCGCGACCCGCAGTCCGCGGTGTTCTGACCACCATTAGGTTCCACGTAGTGGTCTGTGGGTCTTCCGGACCACCATTAGGTGAACCACCCCGGGTCTGATGGAGACTCTGTCCTAAGTGGAGGATGGAGAGATGGCCCGGTCTACGAGGCATCCTCGTGAGGTGCGTGAGCGCGCGGTGGTGCTGGTGTGTGAGCATCAGTCTAAGTACGCGTCGCAGTGGGAAGCGATTGTGTCGATCGCGGGGAAAGTCGGTGTGTCGAGCGAGACGTTACGCCGGT
>JBOHGE010000105.1:0-7325 GCA_050700055.1 Pseudonocardiaceae bacterium | reverse complement strand
GCGCAGCCACGCCCCCGCGAGCACAACCCGTTTAGCGGGGGGTTTCCGGTGAGCGGGGTCGCAGTGCTGGGGCCGTTGGAGGGTTGGGTGGTCAGCGTCGATTTGTGGGGCACGTTGCTCACCTACGGCGACCGCGAGGCCGAAACGGAATGGCGACTTCGTGAATTCGCCACGGTACTGCAGGAATTCGGCCATCTCGTCCCAGCTCAGCGGGTGCGTGAGGCAGTGGTGGGCGTGCGTCACGACACGCTGCAACGGCAACGGACCACCGGAGAACAACCCCCGGTTCGTGATCAAGTCTCCGCGATCGTGTCTTCGATGGGGATCACTGATGACCGCGTGGTCGACGTCCTGCTCATCCCGCACACGCATGCGGTGCTGCGGGCGTGCCCGCAAGTCATGCCCGGCGCGCACACCGCGCTGTGGGCGATCAAGACCGCGGGTGCACGGTTGGTGCTAACGTCCAACACCCTGGCCACGCCGATGTCGGTGTCGCAGCTGATCCTGGAGGAGCACGGGTTCGGCGGGATCTTCGACGACACCGTGTTCTCCAGCGACATCGGTCTGGCCAAGCCCCGCCCAGAGATCTTCCACGCCGTCGCCAGCCGGAGCGGCACGACACCCGCCTGTGTCGTGCACGTCGGCAACGACTGGCGCACCGACGTGCTCGGCGCGCTGGGCGCCGGATGCCGGGCTCTGTACTTCAATCCCCGCGAGAAGCCTTCCCGGCCCCAAGCTCTGGATATCACTCACCTCGACCACCTGTCCGAGATGCTGGTACGGATGTGCCTGCGCTCCCCGACCGGATCCAGCCGACCGGGAGAGCGAACCACATGATCATTCCGCTGGGTATCAGCCGTGAGTTGTGCGCGACCACCGAGGAACTCGTCGCCACCGCATTATCTGGGTGGTCGGTGTCCCCGGCCGGTGATGTGATCGTCGGTGGAGTGCCTCAGGCGGGCACCACACGGCGGTTATCGGATCTGCTGACCGGAATCTCCGCGGACGGCCGCGGCTGCCTGGTGTACCTGGCCGACATGGCTGCCGCCCGCGCCGCCGTAGCGCGCGGTGACGACCCTGTTCTCTACCGCGCCTACCGCGACATCCTGTCCCCGCGAGCCAAACCCGGTGCTCACGATCCGGCGAGCAGCGCGGGCACGGACTACTGGTTCGCGGACCTGGTGATCTACCAGGGTGGGCAGCTGCCCGGAAGCCAGGAACTGACCCGGTCGGTGGGGCATTGGAACACCCCAGCACAGCTGGAGGTGTTCCAATGCCTGAGCGGTCGCGTCCTCATCCTCAGCAGCACGCGCGATGCTCTCGGGCGGCGTGGGTTGACCTACCAGGTCTGTGGACCGGGCGAGCTGGCCGTCCTCGAGCTCGGGGCCTGGCACCTCACCGCGGTGCTGACCGGCCCGGCGGCCGTGTTCAACATCTACACCGACGCCCACACCCTGGGCCACGGGCACACCAGCCGCGACGCCGCCGAACAGGACCACCTGAAATACCACTCCAGGGCACCGGTACAGATCGCGGCCGTCCACACCGATCAGGGCATCGCCCTCATCGGCGACCCCTCAGAGCTAGGGATTCAGCCGCGCATCCTCCAGGCCAGCACCCCGCAGTGGGCTCGCGGTCTGCTCGGCCCCGGGGGTCTCGCCGCGCTCTACCAGCACGCCCCCGACGCCGAGCTGGCCCAGCTACTGCGCCTGGCGCTGGCCCACTCCCCGCAACCACGTGCCCGGCTCGCCGCCACCATTGCGGGATCCACAGGCTGACCGGAAGGGCCTCGCCATGTCCCCTGATCTGACCGCCGTCCTGGATGACCTCACCAGCGCCCCGACCGGTCCGTGGCAGGCCGTGGGGTTTCGGCAAGGCGGGGGATCGGTGACCTTCCGCACCGACCGTCCCGAGGTGATGCAGACCGCGCTGGACACCCTCTACAGCTACCGCATTACCTCACCGGCCCCGGCCGGGTGGGAGATCACCCTGTGTGCCGGTGCGGTGTTCGACACCGCAGCGATCGGAGAGATGTTCGCCACCGCACCGCTGCGCGAGATCGGTCCTCGCCTGGACGCCCGTGTGGTGCACTCCTGCCGTGGTCAGACGTACTGGGTGGCTGCGCACGGCATGCTCATCCACACCAACTCGCACACTGCGGCCATCACCGCGCACTGCGCCAACCCGGAGTCGGCGCGCTACTGGGCGGCCCGCCTGGTGCGCCAAACCATGACCGCGCAGCTGCTGGCCGGCGGCGCCGTCTACGCCCACGCTGCGGCCTTCTCCCACCGCGGGCGCGGAGTGCTGATCATCGGACCGAAGGGTGCCGGCAAGACCACCACCCTGGTCACCAGCCTGCGACTGCTCGGTGGTGACTATGTCACCAATGATCGACTCCTGCTGGGCCGGGAAAACGGGGAACTGCTCGGGCGTGCCTGGCCGGCACACATGCGCGTCGGTGTCGGCACCCTGCTAGCCATTCCAGATCTGGTTGATCTCGTACCGGCCGACCTGCGGGAGCTTCCCGAGCATCAGCGGTGGCATCACCGAGACAAGGTCACCATCGAGCCACCCGAGTTTTCCCGGCTGCTCTCCGCAGGCATGGTCGCCTCCGAGGTCTGCCCCCGCCTCATGCTGTGGCCCTTCCTCAGCCGCCCTGGCGGCCACGGCGCCGCGCCCGTGGTGGTCTCCGCGGACGAGGTCCACGACGTGCTGCTGGACACCCGGCTGTTCATGGTCAATCCCACCTCCGGCGCCAGCGCGCACGTCAACCACTGGCTGATCGACACCGGTCCCGCCGCGCGCACCGCCGAGAACCTCCGCCAGGTCGTCGCTGACCTCGCTACCCGCGTGCCCTGCTACCGCATACCGGTCGGGGGCGATCCCGCGGCGCTGGCCGCCCGGATCAACGACCTGCTCGCCCGCATCGTACCGGTCAACGACACGCGATCACCAGCATGACCAGGAGTACCAGGTCAGTGACGGCCCCCAGCGATCCCTGCACCACCGCGGCGCAGGCGGTGCTGCGGGCGCTGTGCTGGCCCCCCGAACCCGACCAGCCACCGCTGCCGGGCTGGTCGGCCCGCGACGTCAGCGCGGGCCTCGGTGACCTCCTCGAGACCGCGATCCTGCACAAACTGCTCTGCCTGCTCGCCGACCGGTTGACGACCACCGGACTGAACCGCGACCTCCCCCGGGCGATCAGCCGCTTCCTGGCCGGCGCGCTGCGCGCCAACCAGTACAAGACCCGGGTCTACCGCGCCGAGACCGCCCGGATCATGGCTGCGGTCAGCAAGGCCGGGCTCACCACCGCCGCGCTCAACGGCATCGCCGCGGAATCCAGCCTCTACGGCGGTACCGGCGCCCGGCAGTTCACTGACCTCGATCTCCTGCTCATCCCCGACCACATCACCCCAGCCCGCACGATCCTCCTCGGCCTCGGGTACCACAGCAGCTCACCCGAGGCCACGACATTCACCCGCCATCTTGACGACATTCTGGTGCCACGCATCACCGTCGACCTGACCCCCTCGACGCACCATGCGACCGGCGCGCAGGAGGTGCGGGAGATTCTGGGCCGGCGATGCTGGCAACCACTGCCCGGTCACGATCAACCGCTGCCGGTCCTGGCCAGCCCCGACGCGCTCCTGCACTGCCTGGCCCGCCTCACCCGCACCGCAATCACCCCGCCGGAGGCTCCCGCATCAGCATGGGCGGTCTGCGCCGACGCGCTACGCCTGGTCCGAGCCTGCCATGAACTCTCCGCCGCCCAGCGCAATCCCGCTCCACCAATGCCCGCGAGCGCGACGGCAGGCTGGACACGACTGCGGCACCTCTGGCCACAGCTGCCCCCGACGCCATTCCCGGTAGGAACACAGCGATGATCGTGCAACTGGCCGGGCTACCCGGCACCGGCAAAACCACCCTCGCCACCGAACTCGCCCACCGGCTGGATGGCCAGGCCTTGCTGCTGGACAAAGACCGCGTCCGGCACGCCCTGTTCGGTGCAAAGCACACCCTCTACACCCGCGAGCAGGACGACTTCTGCGTGCGCACGATGCTCCGGACCGCCGCCTGGTCCCTCCACCGCGCCCCCAGCACCGTCGTCATCCTCGACGGTCGCACCTGCTCCCGCGCCTACCAGCTCACCCAGGTCCGCCGATTCGCGACCCGCGTCCGGCAACCGCTGCGGCTCATCGAGTGCGTCTGCAACGAAACCACCATCGAACAACGGCTGCACACCGACGCCACCCGCGGCACCCACCCCGCCACCAACCGCGACATCGGGCTCTACCGGCGGCTCAAGGCCAGCGCCCAGGAAATCCCCCACCCGAAACTGCGCCTAGACACCGAGACGCCCCTACCCGAATGCTCCGACCGAGCCCTGTCCTACCTCCACCATCGCCTTCCCACCGACCCCCTCGACGCCATTTCTCGACCCCACAGCGACCAGGACATCCCGTGACGCTGGACCTCGCCTCGCTGATGCCTATCGCCCAGGAGGCGATCGGTCTGGGCGAGGCCCACGTCCGGACCCACCCACCGAGGCTGGTCACGTCCAAGGGTGATCGCGACATGGTCACCGACGTGGACCTCGCCGTCGAGCGCATGATCCGCGACCTCCTCGCCGACACCACCCCTACGATCCCCTTTCTGGGTGAAGAACAAGGCGGCACCCCCGCACCCACCCAGTGGGTGCTCGACCCCATCGACGGCACCGCGAACTTCGCCCGCGGCATACCCCTCAATGGCATCTCACTAGCCCTGGTGCACCACCACCACGCCGTGCTCGGGGTTATCGCCCTGCCGTTTCTCCAGCAACGCTTCTGGGCAGCCCAGGGCCTCGGCGCATGGCGCAACGACCAGCCCATCACCGCCGCCCACACCACGACCCTCGCCGAGGCGATCGTGGCCATCGGCGACTACGGCAGCGGCCCCGGCGCCGCCGGACGTAACCGAGCCGCGCTGGCCCTGCACGCCCACCTCGCACCTCGCGTCCAGCGCATTCGGATGCTCGGCTCGGCCGCCGTGGACCTGGCCTGGGTCGCCGACGGCACCCTCGACGCCTCGATCACCCTCGGCAACCGAGCCTGGGACATGGCCGCCGGCACCGTGATCGCCCGCCAAGCTCACGCCGCGATCCTCGATTCCGACGGCACACCACACACCACCCACTCCCGCTACACCATCGCCACCACCCCCGCACTGCGCGACCCGATCCTCGCTGCCGTGCAGGCCGCGACAATCGCGGAACCCGACCGGGTTAGTCCGTCTAGCGCGGTGGCCAGCCAGCAGACACCGCGCGACGCGCCATGCTGATCAGCTTCGAAGGACTACCTGGCGCCGGCAAATCCACCCAAGCCGCCCTGCTCGCCGCATGCCTCACCCACCACGAGCTGCCCGCGGTGACCCTGCCCGACCTCGCGACCCTGGACACCGAACCCGTCGCCGCCACCCTCATCGACCTGTTCACTTCCTCCGGCGACCCCTACCTGCGCCACGGCGACACCATCACCGAGACCCTCCTCGCCGCGGCCATCCGCGCTGACCTCCTTGCCACCCGGATCGACCCCGCCCTCGCCGAACACCCACAGACCGTGGTCATCGAGGACCGCGGGATCCACACCATGCAGTCCTACGCACTCGCCGGCCTCCTGCGCGAGCACCGTGCCCACCCTGACCTCGCCCACGCCTGGGTCCACACCCTGGCCACGCTGACCGGTTCACGACCAGGGCACGCACTCTGGCTGCGCCTGCCCGTCGATGAGGCACTCCGGCGCGCAGCCCACCGCGACCACCAAGCGCTCATCCCGGAACACCGCTCCTACCTGCACTGGGTCGACCGCGCCTACACCGAGCTCGCCTACCGCGACCCCCAACTCACCGTCCTGGACGTAGCAACCCTGCACCCTGCGCAGGTGCATCACGCGGTGCACCAGGCACTGAGCAAGCTCGGCCTCAGTCTCGCCGGACCCGACGCCACGAACCCCCCCTGCGCGGGCCTCCCACACCCCGCTAGCCCTGCCTCCTAGGCTGCCCCGCACACAGCCCGTGTCCACCGCGTCACCCACCGCTCAGGGGACCCTCGATGCCCTTACCGTCTACAGAGTTTCCTCAAGCCCCTACAGCGCTTCTCGCCGAGCTGCGCCACAGCCGCGCAGCCGGGCAAGCACGCCACCAGCAGACCCTCCAGACGTGGAGACTACGGCCGCTCACGGGTGGTCGCAACAACGAGGTCTACTCCTGGACCGGACCCGAGACCCCGATCTGCATCAAAATCTACAAACTCGACCAACGGCAGCGCGCCCAACGGGAATGGCGCGCCCTGACCCTGCTCGCCCACCACGGCGCCGACTACGCACCCACCCCCCTGTGGATCGACGAAGCATCCGACCAGCCCGCCATCGGCATGAGCCTGCTCCCCGGCCACCCCCTGCCCGACGTCGAGGACACCACGGTCGCGCTCAAGTCACTCGCCGAGATCACCCGGGCCCTGCAAGAAATCCCGCTCAGCGAACCACTAGCAAGCTGGGACCGGATCGACTCCGTCGAGCACTACCTGACCCGCCTGACCGAACTGTGGCCCCAGCAACTCGCCGACCACACCGACGACCCACTCACCGGCGACATGCTCACCCTGCTGAGCCGATGGCACGACAGCGGCGACGCCCACACCCTGGCCCGCCCGGCCCACCCCGTGTTCTCCCGCGGAGACTCCAACCTGCTCAACTGGCTCCACGACGGCCACACCCTGCGCTGCGTCGATTTCGAGTTCTCCGGCCGCAGCGACGTCGCCTTCGACGCCGCCGACCAGATCGAGCACATCAGCTCCCGCGCCATCCCCGACCACACCTGGCACCAGCTCGAAGCCAACCTCGGCGTTGATCACCACAACAGACCACGCTTCCACGCGGCCCAACGAACCTGCGCGCTGCGCTGGCTCGCTGTGCTCTGGAAACAACGCCACCGCCGCACCGAAGAATTCACCACTCAACTCAACCGAGTACGCCAACTCCAACACTCGACCGAGCACACAGCAACTTAGAAGGACCACGGATGGTCCTGTAGCCCGGACACGACCAAAGGGTTTCGGGACCGCCGCCCTCGACGTACGCGGTCGCAGCACAGCAGATGGACGGCGACCAGGTGGCACTCCTGGACGGTGGCGACGCTGCCCGCGTCGATGCACACCGCCGCCTGTGATGGGCCCTGCGTTTTCCGGACAGCTTTCTTGGTGGTTATTTCAGGCTGCGTATTGCCGGTTCAGGTACTCGTCGCGGACCTCGCGTGGGGTCTTGTAGTCAAGTCCCGAATGGAGACGTTGA
>JBOHGE010000104.1:0-7341 GCA_050700055.1 Pseudonocardiaceae bacterium | reverse complement strand
CGCCGGGTACAGCTCGGCGGCCAGATCGCCCAGCACCGCACGGTGGGCGTTGAGCCGGCGCCGGACGTCCCGCCAGCGTTGCTGGCTGTCGCGGACCGGGCCCGGCCGGTCGCTGACGTGCGCAGCGGACGCCCGCGCGTCGGCCGCGTGGTCCGGCAGAACGCCGAGTCGCTCCGGCGGGATGCCGAACGTCTCCGCGAAGTGGCGCAGCTCCCCGACGTCTCGCAGGGCCTGGGTGCCCTTCTCCAGCTTGGACAGCCGGGACTGCGTGGTGTTGAGCCGGGCAGCCGCGTCCTGCTGGGTCAGCCCCTCGCGCATCCGGTACCAGCGGATGATCTGCCCGACGTCCGAGCCGTCCGGCGGCACCGAGGCCGCGTGCGCGACCTGCAACCAGCCCATGAAGCTCCTGTCCGCGGTGTCCTCATCCGTTCCTGTCATGATCGCAGATGAGATGGTGGCTGTCAGGTCGTCCACCACTGGTGTGCCGGTCGCGTCCTGAGTCGAACCGTCGGACGGCAGGTCGGCGGCATTCCCGGCGAACCGCGCTCGGGTTCCCTCCCCGGCGCGTTCCAGGGTGGTGTCCAACGCTTGCTGTATCTCGGCGCTGGGTACGCGGTCCGGCTCCTGGTGCCATGTCGCGACCGTCCTGACCGTGGTGCCCAGATGTGCGGCGAACGACTCGTCGGTCATCCGTAGCGTGGCTTGCAGCGCGCACGCGGTGCGACCCGTCCACAGCTGCACCGGCTCCATCAGAAACAGCCCCGAAAGCCGCGATGTGCACTACATGTGCGCGGGAAGCGCACATGTAGTGCACATCGCCGGTGCATGGTCGGTGCGGCGGATTCGCCATTGACTTGTCGGCATGAAGAGCAGCCACCGGCAACCCTCGACCTCTCACTCATTCTCGGCTCGAGTCAACGAGCCTGACCATCGCTTCGACGTTGGCGCTGATCTCCCCGAGCCGGTCACTCAGCTCCCCGATGGCGCCGAGCCGTGTCTCTATCTGCGCAAGACGGTATTCGATCGCGGCCAGTCGTCCCGGAACGTCGTCATCGGAACGGCTCACCGGTTCGCCGATATCCGGGGCACGCTGACCCTTCAGTACCGCAACCAGGTGCTGGGGGTGCCAATCAAGCGCGATGGACAGCGCTTCCAGTGTGCGGGCGCTGCGGCGACGCTGAGCGGAGTTGTGGTAGAGCTCGCCGACGGTCGCCTTCGAGACCCGCGAGCGCTCGATCAACTCAGCCTGACTGACGCCGAGCTCTGTCATGCGCCGGTTGATCGCCTGCGCAACGGCCGCCCAGTCCTGCGCCACCTATTCCTCCGTGCTCCGCCTTGATCCCGACGAGGGTAGCGGGGGCCGATGCGGCGTCACGGATGTATCCGAGCAAGGGCACACCCATGCGCCCCATGGATTAAATCATCCTAATATATGTCATTATATAATCCATTAGTGATCAGAAAGGCTTCATTCCATGCGTACTGACATGTCCGACGCTGGGCGTCGGGCGTACTACACGGTTGAGGAGGCCGCCTGGATTCTCGGCGTCACGCCCTCGGATGTCTCTCGTGCTGTCCGTCTCGGCACGCTGCGCGCTGTACGGTGGCACGGCCGGTCGGTGGTTGCCGCCACTGCCCTGACTCGGCTGCTCGCAGAGCCCACCGGTACCGATCCGCAGGCCACCCGCCGTGCGGGGGGTGAGTCCCGATGAGCCAGGCACCGGATGGTGCCGTGTTGGTCGTGGTGCTGGCGGTGGCTGGGCTGGGGGTCCTGGTGGCGTTTCGCAGCGGTGCCCGCAGCGGGCATCGCGCCGTGCGGCGGGCGGTTGTCCGCCGGTTCGTGACCTGGTGGGGGCGTTCCCGATCGGTGCCGCTAGCGCTCAAGTCCCGCCCAGCGCTGCGGCAGGCAGCCAAAGACGTGATCGTGTGGGTCGCGCGCTCGCCGGGCCGGTTCACCGGCGCGGTCAGCTGGGGGGTTGTCGTCGCCGTGCGCGGGTGGCGCCGGTGGGTCCGGGTCCACGACTACCGGGACGCGGCCGAGCAGTCCGAGAGGATACCCCGACGCCGCACCCTATGACCGGATCATCGCCACCTGCGGCATCGCCGGTATCCCCCCCACAGTGGCTAGCCCAACTCGCCCCCGAAGCCCTGATCATCGCCCCCGTCGCGCACGCCGGCGTCCACCCGATCCTCGCCGCCCACCGCCACCACGCCACCACCCTCGAAGGCCGGGCACTGGCGTGGGGCGACTCATGCCCGCCACCGGTCCGCTGCGCCCAACCGCACTGTTGCACCACGACCCCGCCCACGACATCCCCACCACCAACACCCGCCACGTCCCCGACGCCGGACCGGTCCTCACCCCAACCTAGTACCACGACCTGTGGTGTTATCTCGGCACCGCCTGGACACCCACCGACGGCACCATGACCACCACCGGCAACCCCGAGATCGGCGACCATCTCGCCACCCTCGTCCAGCAATGGGACACCACCGGACGCCCCAGCGTCGCCGACTGGACCATGGATTGGCGCGGTACCGACAGCGATGCGGGCACGGCCGGCCTGCCGCTTCCGCATCACTGGCGTCTCCGGCTGGGCACGTAGCCGCCGGATTCCTCACGCGCTAGAGAGAGCGTTCGCCAGCTCACCGCGCTCTCTGGGCGGAGAAAACATTCCGGTGCCGCGCCGGGCGCCACCCTCCTCTGATCGGCGGCCCTACACTGGGCGGCTGGTTTCGGTCGTGAGCGAAATGGGGGTATCCGGTGGCCTTGTTGCAGTCGGTACACAGCCCGCAGGACGTCAAGCGCCTCGATGCGACGGCCCTGACTCAGCTGGCCGGTGAGATCCGCAGGTTCCTGGTCGAGAAGGTGTCGCGCACCGGAGGCCACCTCGGGCCCAACCTCGGGGCGGTGGAGCTGACCCTGGCGGTGCACCGGGTGTTCGACTCGCCGCGGGACCCGGTGCTTTTCGACACCGGCCACCAAGCGTATGTGCACAAGATCGTCACCGGCCGGGCCGAGGGGTTCGACCGGTTGCGCAAGCGCGGCGGCCTGTCCGGCTATCCCTGCCGCGCGGAGAGTGAGCACGACTGGGTGGAGTCCAGCCATGCCTCGGCGGCGCTGTCCTATGCCGACGGGCTGGCCAAGGCCTTCGCGCAGCGCGGATCGCCGCGGCACGTCGTGGTGGTGGTCGGCGACGGTGCGCTGACCGGTGGGATGTGCTGGGAGGCGCTGAACAACATCGCCGCCGGCCCGGATCGGCGGGTGGTCATCGTGGTCAACGACAACGGCCGGTCCTACTCACCGACGATCGGCGGGCTGGCCGATCATCTCTCGATGTTGCGCTTGCAACCGGGCTACGAGCGGGTGCTGGCCAGCGGCAAGCAGGCGCTGCAACGCACCCCGGTGGTGGGTCGGGCGATCTACGCCGGCTTGCACGCCGCCAAGCGGGGTCTCAAGGACGCGTTGGCTCCGCAGGTCCTCTTCGAAGACCTCGGGCTGAAGTACCTCGGGCCGGTCGACGGGCATGACCTGCAGGCGATGGAAGCCGCCCTGCGCCGGGCCAAGGACTTCGGTGGGCCGGTGATCGTGCACGCGGTGACCCGCAAGGGCAACGGTTACCCGCCGGCGGAGAACGACGCCGCGGAGCTGATGCACCAGGTGAAGGTGATGAATCCGGAGACCGGCGCACCCATCGCACCGGCCGGGACCTCCTGGACCAGCGTGTTCACCGAGGAGCTGATCAGGTTGGCCGGTACGCGGGAAGACCTGGTGGCGATCACCGCGGCGATGCCGGGCCCGACCGGCCTGGCCGCCTTCGCCGAGCGTTTCCCGGACCGCTGCTATGACGTCGGCATCGCCGAGCAGCACGCGGTCACGTCCGCGGCGGGACTGGCCCTGGGTGGGTTGCACCCGGTGGTGGCGCTGTACTCCACGTTCCTCAACCGCGCGTTCGACCAGCTACTGATGGATGTGGCGCTGCTGGGTGCCCCGGTCACCATCACCCTCGACCGGGCCGGGGTCACCGGCGACGACGGGGCCAGCCACAACGGCATGTGGGACCTGTCAATACTGGGGATCGTGCCCGGGATCCGGGTGGCCGCACCCCGCGACGCCGCCACCCTGCGCGAGGAGCTGGCCGAGGCCGTCGCGATCGACGACGGGCCGACCGCGGTGCGTTTCCCCAAGGGTGCCGTGATCGAGTCCGTGCCGGCGTTGCAGCGCGTCGGCGGGGTGGACGTGCTGGCCCGGCCCAGCCCGACCGACGGCCACGACGTGCTGCTGGTGGGTGTCGGCGTGTTCGCCGCGCTGGCCGTGAGCGCCGCTCATCGGCTGGCCGATCAGGGCATCGGGGTCACCGTCGTCGATCCCCGCTGGTTGCTGCCGGTGCCCGAGGCGCTGCTGGAGATGGCCGCGCGGCACCGGCTGGTGGTCAGCCTGGAAGATGGTGGACGCCACGGCGGTTTCGGCTGGTCGCTGGCTGCCGCGCTGCGCGACGCCGAGCTCGACGTGCCGCTTCGTGATCTCGGTATCCCGCAGCGGTTCCTCGAGCACGGCTCCCGGGACGAGGTGCTCGCTGATCTAGGTTTGACCGCGCAGGACGTCGCCCGGGCGGTGACCGGGTGGGCCGCGGGGTTGCTCGGGTCGGTCGGTGCGCCCTCGGCGGTGCAGAGCAGCTGAGCGGTGCGCCGCCGTCCGGGTGTCCGGAGGATGTGGCACCGTGGAGGGGTGCGCATTCTGATCGTCGAGGACGAGCAGCCACTGGCCGACGCGATCGCCCGTGGACTGCGTCGGGAAGGCATGGCTGTGGACGTCGCCTACGACGGCGACAGTGGCCATGAGAAGGCCACGGTGACCCGGTATGACGTGGTGGTGCTCGACCGCGACCTGCCCGGGATGTCGGGGGACCGGCTGTGTGGCGAGATCACCGGGTTCGGTGCGGTGACCCGGGTGCTGATGCTCACCGCCAGCGGCACCGTGTCCGATCGGGTGGCTGGGCTGTCTTTGGGTGCCGATGACTACCTGGCCAAACCGTTCGCGTTCGCCGAGCTGGTGGCCCGGCTGCGGGCATTGGGCCGCCGGGCCACCCCCGCGGTGCCGCCGATGCTCAGCGCCGCCGATGTGCTGCTCGACCCGTCCCGGCGGACCGTGAGCCGGGCCGGCACTGTGATCGACCTCACTCGCAAGGAGTTCGGGGTGCTGGAGGTGCTGCTGTCGGCTGGGGGTGGCGTGGTCAGCAGCGAGGAGCTGCTGGAACGGGTCTGGGATGAGCACGCCGACCCATTCACCACCACGGTGCGGGTGACCGTCATGACGTTGCGCAAGAAGCTCGGTGAGCCGGGGATCATCGAGACTGTGGTCGGATCCGGCTACCGCGTGCCCAGTGCCGATCCTGCGCCCGGGTGAGGCCCCGCCACGGGCCGGGGCTACGTGCTCGGCTCACCTTTCTCGCCACCGGGTTGTCGGCGGTAGTGAGTGCACTGCTGCTGTGGCTGGGGTGGCTGCTGGTCGGTGGGGTGGTAGCCGCGGTGCCGGACTTGCCACCCGGCAGCATCGTGCGGGTCAATGGCGTGCCGGTGGCCGCCGACCGGCTGGGGACGGCGCTGCAGGAGGCGGCCAGGCAGCGCGTGCTGGCGGCGGGTTCGGTGGCCTTCCTGCTTGCGGTGACCGCCACCGTGCTGCTGGCCTGGGTGATCACCGGGCAGGTGCTGCGACCGCTGCATGAGGTGACGGCCACCGCACGCCGGCTGTCCGCTGAGTCGCTCGACGAGCGCTTGCGGCTACCCGGGCCGCGTGATGAGGTGGCCGAGCTCGCCGACACCTTCGATGCGATGCTCGACCGGTTGCAGGGCGCGTTTCAGGCGCAATGCCGATTCGTCGCGAACGCCAGCCACGAACTGCGGACCCCGCTGGCGGTCCTGCGTACCGAGGTGGAGGTCACCCTCGCCGATCCCGCCGCCGACGAGGCCGAGCTGCGCCGGATGGCGACGGTGATCCGGGATGCGACGCTGCGTGCCGAGCAGCTGGTGGACGGGCTGCTGGTGCTGGCCCGCACCGAGGGCAGCACCCTGCGGGCGCGGGAGCCGGCTGACCTCGCCACTCTTGCCGAAGCCGCGCTGCGGATCGTCGCGCCCGAGGCTCGCAGCCGGGGCTTGCAGGTGCGGACTCGGATCGCGCCGGCGTTGACCGTAGGTGATCCCCCGCTGCTGGAGCGGGTGGTGGGCAACCTGGTGGAGAACGCGGTGCGCCATAACGTCGTCGGCGGCTGGGTGGAGGTCCATACCGGACCGTCGGCACAGCGAACCGCGACGCTGCAGGTCAGCAGCTCGGGGGAGGTGGTGGCACCCGGGGCGGTGGCCGCCCTGTTCGAGCCCTTCCACCGGGGCGGGGTGGCCCGGACCTCGCACGACGGGGCCGGCTTGGGCTTGTCGATCGTGCGCGCTGTGGTCACCGCGCACGGCGGCATGGTGCACGCCCAACCGTTTCCCGGCGGCGGGCTCGCAGTAACGGTGCACTTACCGGGGGTGTAGGTGGCTCTTGAAGAGCCACCTACACCCCCGGTAAGTGCCGTCAACGACCACCAACTCCGTCTGGCCTTGGCCGGCTGGTTGGGTGCACGCTCCGTGCTGGTCCTCAGTCGGTCCACGTCGTGTCTGGTGCTGGCCGCCTCAGTCGCCTGACGCGACCTTGGGTTGGTAGCCGTTTACGACGCCTTTCATCGGGGTTGGTGGTACTTGAAGAGCTACCTACGGGGGTGCGCTGAGAGCGGTGGTGAGGGGGTGCACGGTCAGCTCACGTTGCCATGATCGGGCCCCACCGGCGACGAGTGCTTGATCCACCGTAGTGGCATCCAATGGATCAGGGGGTTCCCAGCAGAGCCGGCGGACCAGGTCGGGTTGCAGCAGATTCTGCACCGGCAGCCGATGGTGCTCGGCGATATCAGCCAGCGCCGCACGCACGGCGACAAGCCGGGCTGCCGCGACCGGATCGCGGTCCGTCCAGCGGCTCACCGGAGGGGAGTTCCCGCCCTGGGCTCGTACCGTGGGCAGCTCGTCGGCCGACAACGCCCGCGCGGCGTGCAACGCGGCCAACCAGGTCTTGACCTGCCGACGCTGCGAACGGCCACCGAACACCGGGCGAGACAACAACGTGGCCTCGTCCAGCGGATCGGCAAGCGCCGCATCGACGATCGCGGAATCGGGCAGCACCCGGCCCGGTGCGATGTCGCGCTGCCGAGCCAGCTGTTCGCGGGCCAGCCACAGCTCGCGTACCGCAGCGAGGCCGCGCGGTCGGTGCACACGGTGCATGCCCGAAGTCCTGCGCCACGGGTCGACCCGTGG
>JBOHGE010000103.1:0-7751 GCA_050700055.1 Pseudonocardiaceae bacterium | reverse complement strand
GAGCACGACCATGAGGTGACACTCCGGATTGTTGCGGGTGATGGCGTTGGCCAACGCCTGCAGGATCATCGTCTTGCCCGCCTTGGGCGGCGAGACGATCAGCGCCCGCTGACCCTTCCCGATCGGCATGATCAGGTCGATGACCCTGGTGGTCATCAGGTGCTGCTCGGTCTCCAGGCGCAACCGCTCGTTGGGGTACAGCGGGGTCAGCTTGGTGAACTCCGGACGTTGCTTGGCATGCTCGGCGTCCAGGCCGTTGATCGTGTCAACCCGGACCAGCGGGTTGAACTTCTGCCGCTGCTGCTCGCCGTCCCGAGGTTGACGCACCGCGCCGGTGATCGCGTCACCTCGGCGCAACCAGTACTTGCGGACCAGCGACAGTGACACGTACACGTCGTTGGGCCCGGACAAGTAGCCCGAGGTGCGGACGAACGCGTAGTTGTCCAGCACATCGAGGATTCCGGCGACCGGCAACAACACGTCGTCCTCGCGGACCTCCAGCTCCCCACCGTCGCGACGGTCGGTGCTGCCGCGTTCATTACGGGTGCGCCGATTACGATCGCGGAATCGACGACCCCGGCGACGACCATTCTCGTCGTCGTCGTCGCGCGCACCATTCTGACCGCTCGTGCTCTGGACACTCTGCGGCTGGTCGCTCTGAACCTGATCACGCGGAGCCTGCTCACGTGAGGTCTGATCGCTCTGGACCTGATCACGTGGAGTCTGCTCGTTCTGGGTCTGATCACTGTGCCGAGGTGTGCTGCCGGCCCGGGTAGGACGGCGACGCCGGTTACGGGACCGGTCCATCCCGTCACTTTCCCGATCCTGCTGATCCGGCGAGTCACCCGTCACTGGCGCCGCCGGACTGCTCTGCTGCTCTGCGATCTGGCTCACAGCGTCCGGATCGGTACGAACCCCTGATGGGGATACCGCACTGTGGTCCGCCCCGGTGATCTGCGACGCGGCAGCCGTCGACTGGGACACAGCACTGTCGGGTCGCGACAGGCTCTCAGATCGAGGCGGGCTGTCAGAGCGAGGTGCACTGGTGGATTGCGGCGCCACCGTGGCCTCCAGCGGAAGCTGGTCAGCGTCAGCGCGCCGCTGCTTGGGAACGCTGCCCTGCCGCTCCTTGATCGCGGCGATCAGATCGTTCTTGCGGAGGCCGGAGATACCGGACAGCCCCATTTCACCGGCCAGCTTGCGCAGCTCGGCCAGCACCATGCCGGACAAGCCGACACGCCGGCGCGACGCAGCGCCATTGCTCGAGGAATCAGCGGCTACCGCAGACCCAGCCTGGTCAGCCGGCTGGCCCGCAGCCGCCTTAGCGGAAACGTCATTGCCTAACAGATTGAGATCGCTCACACAGGTCCTTCCTAACCGACCCAAGACGCCGCTCAGGCCAGCCTGCTCGCCGTCCGGCGGTATGCGGACGGCGCCTGGTCCGGTGCGGGGGGCTCGCGTACCACGACAGCAGTGCGAGCCGACCGGCACGGGACATGTCCGACTGCGGCAAGGGTGTGGGTGCCAGCCTTCCCGCTGCGGTAAAACCGGAGGGCGGGAGATGATTGCCCGGGTGAGAGGGGCCCGAACTCGGCACCGGCGCCCATGCACACGGTGTCTGAACGACTCCGACACTATCGGTCCGGCGCCGCCGCGGCAACAACGGGCCGGCGAATAGGCCGATCAGCTCCATCCGACGGTGGCGCCATCACGTGCCACATCGAGCCGGTAGCCGGTGAAACCCGCGGTATCCAGCACGGCCGGCAGCTCCCCCCGGACGGGCAACGCGAGCACCGTCGGCCCCGCGCCGGACACCGCGGCGGGCACCCCAGCCGCACGCAGGGCGTCCACCAACCGCCCGGTGGCCGGGTAGGCGGTGCGGCGATATGGCTGGTGCAGCCGATCCTCGGTAGCCGCCAGCAGTAACCGCGGGGCCACGGTCAACGCGTGCACGGCGAGCGCGGCACGTCCGGTGTTGAACGCCGCGTCGGCGTGCGGCACCTCGGCGGGCAGCAGCCCGCGGGTGACCTCGGTCACCGACGTCGCCTCGGGCACCAGCAGGACGGGGGCGAGGTCCGGATGCGGCTCCACGCGCACGGCGCGGAAACAAAGCTCGTCGCGCCACGAGATCACCAGGCCGCCGAGCAGGCTGGCACCGACGTTGTCGGCATGCCCGTCGAATCCCGCTGCCAGGTCCAACGCCGCCTCGTCCGGCTGCACGCCCGCCAGCGCGTAACCGGCGAGCACCCCGGCAACCGCGGCCGCGGCCGACGAGCCCAGCCCCCGGGAGTGTGGGATGCGGTTGTGACAGCGCAGCACCAAGCCGCCGACCCGGTAGCGGCACCGCGTGCACGCGGCCCGCAGCGCGCGAACCACCAGGTGCGTCTCGTCGGTGGGTACCTGCCCGGCGCCCTCGCCCCGCACCTCGACCCGCAGGCCGGACGGCGCCGGCGCCACCTCGACCTCGTCGTACAGCGCCAACGCCAGCCCGAGCGCATCGAATCCGGGGCCGAGGTTGGCCGTGGACGCGGGTACCCGGACCCGAACGGTCACGAAAGATCCAGCGCGGCGGCCACCGCAGCCGGATCGACCGGTATGGGCTCGGGCTCGGGAACGCCGCGCAGCGCGGTGTCGGGATCCTTGAGCCCGTGCCCGGTCACGGTGCAGACCACCAGGGACCCGCGGGGCAACCGACCGTCGTCGGCGACTCGCAACAGCCCCGCCACGGCCGCGGCCGAGGCCGGTTCGACGAATACGCCCTCCTGCCCGGCCAGCAGCCGGTAGGCAGCGAGGATCTGCCCGTCGGTGACCGCCTCGAACAACCCGGCGGACTCGTCCCGGGCCCGCATCGCGCCATTCCAGGAGGCGGGGCTGCCGACCCGGATAGCGGTGGCGATGGTGTCCGGATGCGGCACCGGTGCGCCGTGCACCAATGGCGCAGCACCAGCCGCCTGGAACCCGAACATCCGCGGCCGCCCGGGCACCAAGCCGTCGGCGTGGTACTCCGTGTAGCCCATCCAGTAGGCGGTGATGTTGCCGGCGTTGCCGACCGGCAGGCAGTGCACGTCCGGGGCGCGGCCCAGCACGTCGCAGATCTCGAACGCCGCACTCTTCTGCCCCTGCAGCCGCACCGGGTTGACCGAGTTCACCAGCGCGGTCACCGGGTAGTCGGCGGCGGTCTTGCGGGCCAGCTCCAGGCAGTCGTCGAAGTTGCCGTCCACGGCCAGGATCCGGGCACCGTAGGCGGTGGCCTGGGCGAGCTTGCCCAGGGCGATCTTGCCCAAGGGCAGCAGCACGGCGCTGGCCAGGCCGGCCCGGGCCGCATAGGCGGCGGCCGAGGCGGCGGTGTTGCCGGTCGAGGCACACAGCACCGCCTCCGCACCACGGGCCAATGCCTCGGTCACCGCCAGGGTCATCCCGCGGTCTTTGAAGGAGCCGGTGGGGTTGGCGCCCTCGACCTTGAGCCACACCTCGCAGCCGGTGAGCTGGGACAGCGTGCGAGCTGGCAGCAATGGGGTGCCGCCCTCCTGCAAGGTCACCACCCGGCAACCCGGATCAACCCGGATCCGGTCCGGGTATGCCTCGATCACCCCGGGCCAGGACAGGTCGGCCGCCACCCGCAACGTCACGTGCTCTCGCCTTCCACCTCTAGGGACAGCAGATCGGCCATCGTCTCCCGGCGCAGCAGCAGCCGGTGCGCACCGTCGCGCACCGCGACCACGGCGGGGCGCGGCAGCAGGTTGTACCGGCTGGACATCGAGTAGCAGTACGCGCCGGTGCCGGCCACCGCCAGCAGGTCCCCCGGGGCCAGGTCGTCGGGCAGCCAGCAGTCCCGGACCACCACGTCACCGGACTCGCAGTGCTTGCCGACCACCCGGGACAGCACAGGTGGCGCCTCGGAGCGGCGCGAGACCAGCCGGCAGTCATAGTGCGCGTCGTACAACGCGGTACGCACGTTGTCGCTCATCCCACCGTCCACCGAGACGTAGCGCCGCTGGGTCGCCGACCGCACGGTCACCCCTTTGATGGTGCCGACCTCGTACAAGGTCACCGTGCCGGGTCCCACGATCGCCCGGCCCGGCTCGACCACCAACTCCGGTGTGGCCAGACCGGCTGCCTGGCAGTGCTCGTCGACGATGGACCGCAGCCGCGCGGCCAGCTCGGACAGTGCCGGTGGGTCGTCGTCGGCGGTGTAGGCGATGCCCAGCCCGCCGCCGAGGTCCAGTGTGGACACCCCGGCGACGGCCTCGGGCCCGTGCTCGTCACGCAGCGTCGCGAACAGCCCGATCATCCGGTGCGCCGCGACCTCGAAACCGTCTACGTCGAAGATCTGTGAGCCGATGTGGCTGTGCAGCCCCAGCAAGCGCAGCCCGCTGGACTTGAGCACCCGCCGAACCGCCTCCGCGGCATCACCGGCAGCCAGCGAGAAGCCGAACTTCTGGTCCTCGTGCGCGGTGGCGATGAACTCATGGGTGTGCGCCTCGACCCCGACCGTGGCCCGGACCAGCACCGGCGCCACCACGCCGCGCCGGCGGGCGATGTCGTCCAGCCGGGCGATCTCCAGGAAGGAGTCGAGCACCACCGCACCGACTCCGGCCGCCACGGCTGCGGTCAGCTCGGCGGTGGACTTGTTGTTGCCGTGCATCGCGATCCGGTGGGCGGGGAAACCGGCGTGCAGGGCCAGTGCGAGCTCGGTGCCGGTGCACACGTCCAGGCTCAGGCCCTGCTCGGCCACCCAGCGCGCGATCTCGGCGCACAGGAATGCCTTGGACGCATAATGCACCCGCTGCGCAACGCCGAAGGCGGCCGCATACTCGGCGCAGCGGGCTTTGAAGTCCGCCTCGTCGACGACGAACAGCGGCGTGCCGTAGGTCTCGGCGAGCTCGCCGACCTCCACCCCGGCCAGCCGTACCGCACCGTCGTCACCACGGTTCGCGCCGCGCGGCCACACCACCGGATGCAGCGCGTTCAGCTCCGCGGGGCCGCTCGGGCACAGACCTGCGGTGGAGGACCGGGCCAGCACGTCGGCGTGCAGCGGCCCGGCGGGATGGGCTCTCATATCCGCTCCGGTGCGCTCACCCCGAGCAGGCCGAGGCCGTTGGCCAGCACCTGCCGGGTCGCCTCGCCCAGCGCCAGCCGAGCGGCGTGCAGCGGGCCCGGTTCCTCGTCGCCCAGCGGGAGCACCCGGCAGGTGCCGTCATAGCACCGGTGATAGGCGCCGGCCAGCTGTTCCAGGTAGCGGGCCACCCGGTGCGGCTCGCGCAGCTGCGCCGCCGCGGCCACGATGCGCGGGAACTCACCCAGAGTACGGATCAGCTCACCCTCCCGCTGGTGGCTCAGCAGCCCGAGTTGAGCGCCCTGGGAGCTGATCCCGAGATCAGCGGCGTTGCGGGCCAACGACGCCAGCCGGGCGTGCGCGTACTGCACGGAGAACAGCGGGTTGTCGCTGGTGCGTCTGGACCACAGGGCAACGTCGATCGGTGCGGTAGGTGACCGGATCACCGCGTAGCGCGCAGCGTCCATCCCGATCGCCGCGACGAGATCGTCACTGGGGTACACCCGCCAGCCCGCCAGGTCCGGGCGGCTCCCGGCGGCGAGCACCTGAGCGATGATCTCGCTCTGGGCCTCGGCGGCCAGCCGCAGGTTGACGAAACCGGGCCCGGCGACCTCGGCGGTGCGCACCCCGCAGCGCTGCGCCAGTGCCTCGGCCAGCCATCCGGCGAGCTCCCGCGGTGGCATGGGGACTGCTTTCGCGGTCCGCAGCGCGATACTGGTGGCGTAGTCGCCGTACGCAGGGTGCCGGGGACGCTCGACGGTCACCGTGGCCGGCAGCACGGTGGGGTCGAGACCATGGCCGACCAGCACGTCTTCGGCGACAGATCGGACCAGCTCGGCGAGGGCAGCGGGAGTCACCTGGGGAAGTCTAGGGAGCCCGGCGGCCTGGTCGGTGAGCCGGTCGAACAGCTCCCTACACTGGCCGCCGTACGGTGGAACCCCGAGGTGAACGAGGACCAGACCCAGCATGCCCAGTGGCAAGAGCAGCAAGGCGGTGCGCAACGCCCGCTCGGTGGTGACGTCGACCAAACCCAGACCATGGGGCACGGTGGCGGCGATCGTCGCCATCCTGGTGTTCGCCGGCGGCATCTTCTATTACTTGTTCACCCAGTACGAGGACCGGCACGCCTACAAGCCCAGCGCCGGCAACAAGGACCCGTCGACAAAGATCGAGGGCGTGGTCACGCAGAACTACGGCGAGGCCAACCGCGGGCACATCGGCTCTGACAAGCGAGTCGCCTACGACCACAGCCCACCCTTCGGGGGCCCGCACGACGCGACCTGGGCGGCCTGCAACGGTCAGATCTACGAGACGGCCGTGCGCAACGAGAACATGGTGCACGCCTTGGAGCACGGTGCCGTCTGGATCGCCTACCAGCCCGATCAGATCACCGGCCCGGCTCTGCAGGCACTGCGAGACCGGGTGCAGGGACAGAGCTACCTCCTGCTGTCCCCTTACCCTGGCTTGGACTCGCCGATCTCCCTGCAGTCCTGGGGCCACCAGCTCAAGCTCACCGATCCCGCTGACCAGCGGATCGACCAGTTCATCCAGTCGCTGCGGGCCAACCAGTACACCTACCCCGAGATCGGGGCCAGCTGTGACGTCTTGACGGGCAGGTTCGATCCGGTAGCGCCGCCGCCGTTCGTCGCCGAGCCGCCCGGCCCGGACGCCATCCCGATGAATTTCGCGGGGCCGCAGGGACCTGCCGGCGCGGCACCGCCCGGGGGTCCGGTACCAGCCCCAGGTGGATGAGCCGCATGTCAGAGACGATCACCGAGAGCAGGCCCAGTGGCGTGGATCCACGCAGTCCGGGCGGGTCTGACCGGCGCTGGACTCGCCTGCTGAGCCTCGCCGGTGCGGTGCTCGCGCTGTTGCTGCTCGGGGCAGCGCTGGGCATGTCGTTGCAGCGCGGGGTAGCGGCGCTACCCCAGCCCGAGGGCAGCTCGGTGGACATCGGCTTCGCCCAGGACATGTCGGTGCATCACCGCCAGGCGGTACTGATGGCGGGTTTGGCACGGGAACGCAGCACCGATCCAGAGATCCGGTCCCTCGCCTTCGACATCGAGACCAGCCAGCTCGAGCAGGTCGGCTGGATGCAGGGCTGGCTGAGCCTGTGGGACGCCGCACCGATGCCCACCAGTCGGTACATGACCTGGATGGCCGCCGGCTCGATGCCCGGGATGGCGCACGGTGGCGGGGACGCGGCCGGAGTGGCGGTGATGCCGGGGATGGCGTCACCCGACGATCTCAAGCGGCTCCAGGCGTCGGACGGCGCGCAGTTCGACGTGTTGTTCCTGCAGCTCATGCTGCGCCACCACCAGGGTGGCGTGCCGATGGCCACCTACACCGCGCAGCACGCCGAGACACCACAGGTGCGCAACCTGGCCGACAAGATCGTCATCTCGCAAGGTGCCGAGAGCGGCTACCTGACCCAGCTGATCACCCAGCGAGGAGCGCAACCGCTGCCGAGCTGACCACGGTTCACCGGCTGCGGTAGGCTCTGCCACGGCAAGCCCCCGTAGCTCAGGGGATAGAGCACCGCCCTCCGGAGGCGGGAGCGCAGGTTCGAATCCTGCCGGGGGCGCCACACTTGAACAGGTAAGATGACCGTGAGTATGGCAATTTTTTGGTCTGATGCGCAAGGGCAGTGCTCATGCACTACTCAGACACACTGCGGTGGCAGTTCGGTACTTCA
>JBOHGE010000102.1:0-7862 GCA_050700055.1 Pseudonocardiaceae bacterium | reverse complement strand
CGGGGTCGCTGACGACCTCGTCGCCACCGGTTCTTCACCTCGGCAAGCGGCAACGTCGTCATAGCCAGAATTGTAGCCACCTGACCGGGTTGTGGCGATTGCCGCAGCTGCTATCCCGCGCCACGTGGACGGCCCTTCCCCAAGCGTGGTGCGCCGGAGGGGCCGGTGACGGCAACGGGTACGGTCCGTCCCGATCTCGCGGTCGGTAGGCGTTTCGGAAGGAGCCGAGGAATGACGAACTCAGCACCGGTGACTGCCGCCACCGCGGAGCCCGAGCTGGTCGGGCAGGTGGTGGACTTCGTCAGGTGGGTCGGGGACGGTCGCAAGCTCACCCAGAAGGGAGCCGTCACGCTGGCCGATGCCCGGGTTCTCATCGACCGGTTGGGCACCGGGGACGAGATCGACCCCGCCATCGGTGATCGGGTGTTCAAGACCAAGTCGAGTGTGGACCTGCTGGGTCTGAGTCTGATCGTGGAGTGGGCCAAGGCGGCGCGGTTGGTACGGGTCGTCCGCGGCCGGCTGGTGCCGGTCAAGAAGACCGCCACGTTGCTCGACCGCCCGGCGGAGCTGTGGTTGGCGTTGTTCGAGGTGTTCGGGCAGCTCGGCTCGGCGTTTCTGCCCACGGGATGGGGTGAGTCGTTCCTGCGCTCGGAGTTCGCCGGCGGCTTCGACGCGCTGCTGTCCGCGCTGCACGGTCGCGACGGCGCGGTCGGTCTGGATGAGTTGTGCGATCTGATGTGGCACACCGTGACGGCGCCCTACGTGCTCGATCACGCCACCGACATGCAGCTGGCCACGGCCCGTCGCATGAACGACCGCGATGTTCGGCGCACCCTCGGCACACTGGCCCGGCTGGGTGCGGTGACGTTGACCGAGGGCTCCGCCGAGCTGACCGCGGCCGGCCGGCAAGGGACTCGTCGCCTGCGGGGCGAGCCTGAGCCTGGCGATCCCGTCCACCAGATCACCGTCACGCTGGCCGAGGTGACGGATCCTCCCGTGTGGCGACGGCTGCTGATCCCGGCTGCGATGCCGCTGAGCAGGCTGCACGACGTGATCCAGACGGCGATGGGCTGGCAGGATTCCCATCTGCACAGCTTCACCGCCGGCACCCGAACCTACGGCTGGCCGGACCCGGAACTCGAGTTCATCGATGAGCGCTCGGTGCGGTTCAGTGACCTGGACCGCGGCACCATCGGCTACACCTACGACTTCGGCGACGACTGGGAGCACGAGATCGTCGTCGAGGCGCTCGGGACGGCGCAGCCGGGCGAAAGCTACCCCCGATGCATCGGCGGCGGGGGTGCCTGCCCGCCGGAGGACTGCGGCGGGTCACCGGGCTATGCGCATCTCCGGGAGGTTCTCGCCGATCCGGGTGACGCCGAGCACGACGACATGGTGCGGTGGCTGGGCTTGGCGCATGCCGGCGAGTTCGATCCGGCCGCTTTCGACATCGAGCTGGTGAATCGTGAACTCCGCGGAGTCGCCTCGCCGAGGTGAGGTACTCTGCCCTACCTGCTACCCTATATCGGTGCGTAAGACCAGCGTCTACCTCGACGACGCCGACGCTCGCCGGCTCGCGATGCTCGCCGAACGCGAAGGTGTATCCCAGGCATCGCTGCTTCGCAAAGCCATCCGGGCGTACGTGCCGCAGTCGCGGGGAGACCGGACCTTCGCGCTCGACGGCGTGGGCGAGGGTCCCGGCGGCTCGGTGGCCGACGTGGACGCCGCCACCCTGCTCAGGGGTTTCGGCGGGTGACCTTGCTGGTCGATGCCGCGCCCTTGGTGGCCCTGGCGGACCGTCGAGACCCGCTGCGACACGCGGTCCGCGAGGTCCTCGAAGCAGAACGCGGTGCGCTCGTCATCGCTGCGCCGGTCACCGCCGAGGCCGATTATCTGCTCGGTCAACGGATCGGGCAGGCGGCCCGACTGGCCTTCCTGGATGATCTGGCGGCCGGACGATTCACTGTGGAGTGTCTGGAGCCTGACGAGTATGCCGGGGCGGTGCGGCTGGAACGCAACTACCTCGATCTCGATCTTGGGCTGGCCGACTGCGCCACCGTGCTACTCGCTGCGCGGCTACGCACCCGGCGGGTGCTGACCTTCGACGAGCGTCACTTCCGCGCGGTACGTCCCTTGCAGGGTGGTGCTTTCGAGCTGCTACCCCAGCGGTAGCCGGCCACCGAGGAGTGCCTTGCCGAGGATGCGTACCTTTGCTGAAGCCCGCTCAGCTCACGCCGTCGACGAGGACATCGTTATATTCTTCGGCGCGATCGGACGGCTCCCGGATCTGGTGTTCGTGGCGTAGCGGCTGGTGACAAGCGATGTGGACCATTCCGATGTCGGGGAGGCGGCGACGGACTGCCCGGACCGCCGAGTTCAGGGGTGGCGCATGGGGCCATCAGGGCCGGAATGTCGCTGCCTGTCAAGATCGGCCCATCAGGTCGCCGGCCACGGAGCGCATGCATGACGGCTATCACAATTGATACACAATTGACAGCACCGATCACCTGTGAGATCATCACGGTCGGCCCAGCCGTGCCGCGACGGCACAGACCCTCGGCGCTGTCGATGCCTATGAACCGGGCTACCAGAAGCTGATCCGCTCGCCGCGACCGCAAGGCATGGCCGCGCTACTGGCCGTGATGGGACTCGACACTCCGGACGTTACCGCGGGTGGGTCAGAACCTGCGCGACGGTGACGCCGACCGGCCGTGGGCGAGTTCGTCGGGCTCGTCGGTCACCGGCGACGGGTGGCCATGTCGGCGTCTAGAGATCTGCGGGGTACGACGCTGGTCGCGGCGACGCTCGCCACTGGCCTTCTCGCTGGGCTGTTCTACGCCTTTGCCGTGGCGGTCATGATTGGCCTGCACCGGGTCGACGACCGTACGTTCGTCGGCGCCATGCAGCAGATCAATGTGGGGATCCAGGACGGCTGGTTCTTCATCAGCTTGCAGCGAGACTGATCGTCACTGCAGCCGTCATCGTGCCGCTGAACAACGGGCTTGCCGCCGCTGGCGAGCCTGGCCAGATCGCTGACCGCACCGCAGTGCGAGCCAGTTTTGGAGCGGTCTGGGTACGCTGGAACGTGCTGCGGGCGGACGCCGCCCCGGCGAGCCCGTCGCTAGCTGCGACCGAGGGACCGCGTGATCTCCGGCTGCCGCCGCCGCCAGTAGCCGAGGATCTGCTCGCGGGTCTCGGGGAGAAACGGGTCGTCGGCCACGTCCTCGAAGTAGCCGAGACCGAGTAGCAGGTGGCGGACCGCGGCGTCGGGGTCACGCGGCCGGTAGCGTCGGATGAACAGGGCGAACCCCTCCTCGGCGCGGCGACCCCCGACGGTCTCGATCACCTTGGTGTCGTAGTAGTCCCGCAGCTCGCCCCGGTCGCCGATCACCTTGAGCTTGGTGGCAAGCAGGTCGCCGAGGCCGGCGACCCTGACTCCCTCGACGACGGCGAGAGGTTCGAGAACGTGCTGGTCGGGTGCGCTCAGAAACTGGACCTTGGTGCCGTTGAACAGGCCGTTCAGCGTGTCCTCGTTGTGCAGTGTCGCGGCGAACCGGCCGATGTCAGCGAGATCGCGGCGGACGGCGGTAAGGTCCGCCGGCTCGGACAGGAAGAAGTCGAGATCGCGGGAGACCCGGTGTCTCAGGTGAACGGCGATCGCCGTGCCGCCGACCAGGTAGGCTGAGTCCGGGACAAGCCTGCGGATCGCCTCCCACGTCTGTGCTGTGTCGCCTGGCAGCACGGCGCGTAACCAGGCGGGCAGCGTCATACAACGCTCGCCGCGAGGTTCTCCGCCAGGGCGCGCCGTCGCGGATCGAGCCCCCGCCCGCGAGCGGCCTCGTGCCAGTCCGCGGCCGTGAGCGCTTCCGCCGCCCACGCCAGGGCCTGCGTATCGCCGTCGAGCAGTACCCGGCGCGCCACATAGGAACCGTGCTCGGCTAGGTCGATTTCGCGGATCGGGGCGTTCCAAAAGAGGTGCGCGAGTCGCGCCGGCACCCGCCGCGAAGCACGACGGAGGCCACGGCCCGGGCGGACCGCAGCCAGCCGCGGGGCCAGTGCAGGCCAGCGCGGGTGCGTGACGTTGGCGTAGATGACCTCTGCTTCGCGGGCGGTGCCCTCGGCGAGGGTCTCGTGCCGCACCTCGGCCAGGCCGAGATCGATGAGTTCGCGCACGGCCCGGATGGCGGTTGTCGCTGACATGCCTGCGGAGCGGGCGACCGCGCGACCGCTCCGCAGGCCCAGCGGTGCGCGGGCCAGCGCGGCGAGCACCTGCACCTGGCTCGACCGAAGATCGGCGACCACGGGCGTCACGCGGAGCTCGCGAGTCAGCCGATCCACATCTTCGCGGCCGAGCCGGGCCCGTTCACCCCGCGCTCGTTGCGGGCAAAGCCCGAGCCGGTCAACCGCACGCAACAGGCGGGGCACGGTAACGTCGAGCCCCCGCGCGACCCCTGCAGCCGACGAGGTATCCATAACGTTAAGGATACCCCAGTAGCCGCTGCTCACTGGTCCACGCCTGCCTCGACCGCCTTGGCCCGGGCGGTCCGTTATTGATGGCTGATGCAGGTCGAATCCGGTGACGGTGCAGGCTGGCCAGAACCTAGCGAGCTGGAGGCTGGACTGGCCGTGCCCGCAGCCAGCGTCGGCGACCCGGGCGCCGGCCTCGAGTGGGCGAGGGTCCCGGCGGTTCGGTGGCCGACGTGGACGCCGCCACCATGCTCAAGGGTTTCGGCGGGTGACCTTGTGGGTCGATCCGCGCGATACGTCCGTTGCAGGGTGGTGCTTTTGAGCTGCTACCCCAGCGGCAGCCGACCACCGGGTATTGTGCTGGTACCAGGGGGAGGCAGACCGATCATGTTCATCGCCTACGTCGTCGTCTCGATCGTCCTCGCGTTGATGCTTGCCGGCTCGGCGTGGGCGAAGCTCACCCGCGTCGATCAAGTCGTCACCGGGGTCACCGGTCTCGGTGTTCCCTTGCGCTGGTTCCCATTCCTCGCCGCATGTGAGCTTGCCGGTACCGCAGGACTCCTCGTCGGGATCGCTGTCACGCCGCTGGGGATCGCGGCTGCCATCGGCGTGATCCTCTACTTCGTGGGCGCCCTGATCGCGCATCTGCGAGTCGGTGACACGGCCATCGTTGCACCGCTGATGTTCCTCATCATCGCCTGTGCGGCCCTGTGGCTGACTATCGCGTCGATGTGATCGATCACGGCGGGTGGGCGTACGGAGCCCGCGGGGTGTGATTCCAGCTGGCGTCAGCCAGCCGTGGGTGAGCCGGCCGAGCAGCGTCCAGGCCGAGGTGTGCGGAGTGAGACGGGCACGGACGGCCACAATGGCTGCGGGCATCGCAACCTATCCAGGCCACGCTCTGCGCAGGCAGCCACTGGGTGCGTTGCAATCGCCGAACCGCGGTCGTCCGCTCAGATCCTGAACGACGCGGTTGCCCCTTCGGGCAGCGTGAGCTTCCTTGCCTTGTGGGCGATGGGTGGCTCCGGCAAGGTCGGGTTCCGCGGGATCCGTGGAATGCCCTGCCCCGAGAGGTGGATCGATGCGAATCAAGACGACCACGACGGGGACGTCCGGGGCCAAGCCACCTTCCTGCTCGTCCCTCACTCAGCCGCCCTCGGTTACCCGCCGGGCCTCCTTGACCGCGGGCTCCGTGCTGGCCTTGCAGCAGTCGGCCGGAAACCGGGCCGTTGCCGCGCATCTGCACCGGCTACGTACCGGCGAGTCCGCGGGGAGGCTCGCCTCTTCGCGGAACTCTGGGGGCGGTGCGCCAGACTCGGCTGTCCCTCGACCCGACTCGCGTGCCACTCCTGGAGCCATCGCACAGCGGGTTTTCCAATACAACTCAATAACGATAAACGACAGCAACGTGAAAGCTCGCGAATTGTATACCCTTCTCTGTAGCGGAATTTCTCCGGAAGAGGCGAAGTTGAACGAGAGTCAGTTCGTTAAGCTAGTCGAGCGTCTGGCGGAGCCCGAAAGGGATCACGGAGAGCTCAATGACGACTTCTTCCTCGATCACATCAAGCAAAGTCCAATCCGCGACGCCTTCTCGTTTTCTGTCAATAAACGACGGATCGATACACATGTCAGCGATCCCGCCACCCGGTATCCGTCGACGGCCGGCTCCGTCTTCGGTAAACACTTAAGAGGTCCAGAGAAGCCGGATCTGTCATATGACAACCTGCGTACGATCATGGAGAGAATCGTAGCGAGCGGCATAGTCGAAAATGAATTCGATGACGCCGTGAGGGCTGCCGCAGGGAATTTTGACCCTAGAGAATCCGGCATCCCCTTGGGTCGTGATCTGAACGCCGACGTACAGCTACTGGTCCATCATCTACTCAAGTATCAGAGTTTCAACCTAGGACAACTCAAACGTGAGGATGAGGCAAGCAAGAAGGAGAACCTCTTTCGTCTCATCGAGTTAGAGAAATCAAAAATGATGATAACCAGGGGCCCGTATCGAGACCGCGATCTGATACTGCCTCCTACGCCGGACCCCGGGAATCCTGGAAGCTTGCAGCACGCCATGCCCGCGCTCATCGACCTCAACCGACCGTTGCCGAAGTCGAGTTTCGGGGGAGAGACGTATAAAGCGGTGTTCAAGCTCGCGCACGATCTCTTTCGGCGCGCGCACGATGCCGCACTGGAACAACCACCCCCGGCGCAGGGGGAAATTCCGAAAGAGGACTACGGTCGCCTGATCGGCGGGCAGCGAAAGAAATTCAATTCCGCACTTTTTTCCCTGCTACCGGAGATGGAACCGTCATCCATCGGCCCCGGCATGGGAAAAAAATACTTGGTGGATCGTCTGGGATTCAGGTTCCGCGAGGGGGAAGGCGATGAAGACGAAGGTTCTTTTGAGGAAGAGTCCTCCGAGGAGGAAGGTGGTGGGCCGAGCGAGGGGAGCGAGGAGGAGTTCTATTCCTCCGCCGACCCGCTTCCCCGTGCCGCCGTGAAGAGGTCCACATTCCTGAATTCCCTCGGATTATTCTCGAAAATGTCCGCCCAAAAGCAGATTCTCGATCCTGATACGCCCCAGAATAGGGTCAAGCATGCAAGGTTGCGTCGACGTATTGGGCAGAAAGCTGCGAGCTATCAAAAAAGATATGACGAACGTTTCAACTTCATCGCAACCGAGCACACGTATTCCCAGAAAAGCAGAGCGGGCGTTCTTGCCGAAAAAGAGAAGAGGGAAAACGAGCTGGAGCTGCTCAGACAATTTCGCGATAATACTGCGAAAATTGAAAAAATCAAAGAAAAATTGAAAGGAATACCCGATGGGAGTCCTTGTCATGCCGAAGTAGCAGAATTTCTGAGGTCCTTCGGGAAGGAGCGGGCCACTAGTGGCAAATTTAAGAGCGGGCTTGCCGGGCTGAAAGAAGCGATCCGGCCGCTGATCGACGATCGAATTCTCAGCTTAGAACACTCTTTGAGTCGAGTGGATCTCCTACTTGTCGAACTGGACGAATACTACGCCGGAAAAAATGTCGGCGAACTTCTGAAAGATAAGACGGGGAGAGGGCGTAAGCATAGACTCGAGGAATTCTTCGGACGTCTCGGCCCGAAAACATTGCCGAAGTATCTTGATGGAGAGTCTGGCGGAGAAGCCGGTCCGTCGGACCGTAAAAAGCGAAGGACAACAACGACGTCCTAGACCGAGAATCACACACCGAAGATGGAGAGCATAGCTGACCGGGCCTGGGACGACGTCGTGACTGTGGTCGCCGTCTGATGACCGGTGGTCGGTGGCACCTAGCTAGCGAGGCTGCGCCTCCGACCGCCGAGACGCGGGTCACCTTGATCGACAGCCGCCGTTAACCGCCATTCGGCTCCGAATGGCGGTTAACGGC
>JBOHGE010000101.1:0-8114 GCA_050700055.1 Pseudonocardiaceae bacterium | reverse complement strand
GACAGGTGCCAGAGCACTCAACGCCACTCACGACCGCCGCAGGCGCATGAACTCGGTCAACAACCCAGCACACTCAAGCTCAAGGACACCGCCGACCACCTCGGGGCGGTGCGGCAACCGGCGGTCCCGGACGACGTCCCACAGCGAGCCGACCGCGCCGGTCTTGGGCTCCCAGGCACCGAACACCAGGCGGTCCACCCGGGCCGCCACCAGGGCACCAGCGCACATCGTGCACGGCTCCACGGTGACCGCCAGGGTGCAACCGGTCAGGCGCCAGCCGCACCCCAGCCGGGCGGCGCCGGCACGCAATACCAGTAGCTCGGCGTGCGCGGTGGGGTCGCCGGTGGCCTCCCGGGCGTTGCAGGCCGCGGCCAGCTCCACACCGCCGGCGTCCACCAAGACCGCCCCGATCGGGACATCACCGGTAGCTGCCGACCAACCAGCCACTTCCAGAGCCCGCCGGACCAGCGCCACGTCGGCACCGGCCGGCGCGGTCATCCGGGCTGCTTCTCCAGCAACTCGGACAGCTGGGATCGGAACCCGCACCGCTGGGCGATCATGTCGAGCTGCTCGTCCGGGTACAGGTCCACCTCATCGATGATCACCTGCATCTCCTCGGCCGGTAGCCCGAGGTCGGCGAGCAGCCCGAGATCACCTTCCGGCCACACGTCGTCGACGTCCACCGAGTCCTCTTCGGGGACGTCGACGCGCAGCAGGTCGAGCACGTCGGCGGCGACGTCGTAGTCCAGCGCCGCGACGGCGTCGGACAGCAGCAGCGAGACGCCGCCCGGCCCGGGGCGCACCACGACGAAGAACTCGTCATCGACGTCGAGCAGACCGAAGACGGCCCCGGTGGAGCGTTGCCCGCGCAGCTCGGTGATGGCCGCGTCGAGATCTCGCAGGGCCGCAGTGTCCAGTGGGGTGCACTGCCAGCGCCCGTCCTCGCGAACCACTGCGACGGCGAAGCCGGTGACCGCCATGAGACCAGTATGCGCTGTCTGGGACTGCACGGAAGCACAATACGTGTCCGAGCCCCAAATACCCAGCTGAGGTGCCAGGATTAGGCGCTGTGAGCGTCCCCCGTCACCGGCAGCGCACCGGCACCCGTCTCCGGCCGTGTTCGGTCGATGTGGACGCAAGCAGTCTGGTACGCGCCGCCGCAACGTTGCAGCCGCGCACGATCGCGCTGCGCCGCGCCCTGCATCGGCACCCGGAGCAGGGGTTGCACTTACCCCAGACCCAGGCTGCCGTGCTGCAGGCACTGACCGACCTACCCGTGAAGATCCACACCGGAAGCTCCGCCAGCTCGGTGGTCGGGGTGATCGAGGGCGGGCGACCGGGGCCGACGGTGCTGTTGCGGGCGGACATGGACGCGCTGCCGGTCACCGAGCAGTCGGGACTGCCGTTCAGCTCGCAGCAGCCGGGCTCGATGCACGCCTGCGGGCACGACACCCACGTCGCGATGCTGGCGTCGGCCGCCCGGCTGCTCGCCGAGCGGCGCGCGGAGCTGGCCGGGCGGGTGCTGCTGATGTTCCAGCCCGGCGAGGAGGGCTTCCACGGGGCGCGGCACATGCTCGACGAGGGTCTGCTGGAGATCGCCGGAATGCCCGAGCGTGCGCTGGCGGTGCACATCACGTCCACTCTGGATCGTGGGGTGGTGCAGACCAGGCCCGGCACCATCATGGCTTCCTCGGACACGCTGCGGGTGACCGTGACCGGTCGCGGGGGGCACGCCTCGGCGCCGCACAAAGCGCTGGACCCGGTGCCCGCAGCAGCGGCGATGGTCGGTGCGCTACAGACAATGGTCACCCGGATGCTCAACGTCTTCGATCCAGCGGTGATCACCGTCACCCGGATCGCCGCGGGCACCACCTCCAACATCATCCCGGAGACCGCGGAGCTGGAAGGCACCATCCGGGCGCTGTCCGAGCACACTCGCGCTCTGGTGCACCGGGAGGCGCGACGGGTCTGCGAGCACGTCGCGGCAGCGCATGGCTGCACCGCCACCGTGGTGGTCGAGCCCGGCTACCCGGTCACCGTCAATGACAACGAGGTGAGCCCGCAGGTGCTCGACCTGGCCCGCCGGCTGCTGGGCGAACACCACGCCGAGCCCATGCCGGACCCGATGATGGGCGCCGAGGACTTCTCCTACGTGCTGGCGACGGTGCCCGGCGCGATGACGTTCCTCGGCGCCTGCCCAGCCGGCCGCGAGCCGGACACCACCCCGGCGAACCATTCCAACCGGGTGATCTTCGACGAGTCGGCGATGGTGCACGGGGTGGCCCTGTACACCGGTTTCGCCCTGGAGGCGTTGACGCAGTGAGCGACCGTTCGTTGTGCGTGATCGGGTTGGGTCTGATCGGCGGGTCGCTGCTGCGGGCAGCCGATCAGGCCGGCTGGAAGGTTCGGGGCACCGCGGCGTCGAAGGCCACCGTCACCGCGGCTCGGGAAGCCGGCTTCGACGTCACGTCCTCGATCGAGGACGTGCTGACCGGTGACGACGCCCTGGTGGTGCTCGCGGTACCGCTGCCGGCGGTCGTCGACGTCCTACCGCTGGTGCACCGGCACGCTCCGGGTTGCCGGCTCACCGACGTGGTGAGCGTCAAGCGGCCCGTCGCGGCGGCGGTGGCGCGGCTGGCCCCGTCGGCTCGGTATGTCGGCGGGCACCCGATGGCGGGGACGTCCGCCTCGGGCTGGGCCGCCGGCTCGGCGACACTGTTCGCCGGGGCGTCCTGGCTGGTGAGCACCGACGACGGGGCCGACCCGTTGGTGTGGGCGCAGGTCGCCCAGTTAGCGCTGGACTGCGGCGCGACGGTGGTGCCGGCCGGCGCCGAGGACCACGACGCCGCGGTCGCCCGGGTGTCGCACCTGCCGCACGTGCTGGCCGCGGTGCTCGCCTCGGTGGGCGCCGACGGTGGACCCCTGGCAATGGCGCTGGCCGCAGGCTCGTTCACCGACGGCACCCGGGTGGCCGGCTCCCGGCCCGAGCTGGTGCGGGCGATGTGCGAGGGCAACCGGGATGCGCTGCTCGCGGCGGTGGACGACGCGCTGGGCCGGCTGGGCGCGGCCCGCGGCTCGCTGGCGTCCACCGGCGGGTTGGCCGCCACCATCCGGGCCGGCCACCAAGCCCGCCAGACCTTCGACGCAACCCGCGCCGCGGAACTCGGCAACACCGTGCACATCGACCTGACCACCCCCGGAGCCCTAGCTCAACTCCGCAAGATCGCCCACTCAGGCGGCCGCGTCACCGCCCTGAACGGCACCCACTGCCAAGCCACCCCCTAACCCCAGGACCGCGACATGGATGCTTATCGCGGTGGAAAGCGCCCCGTTGACCACGACAAGCATCCATGTCGCGACCGGGACCCGTGGAATGCGATCGTGCAGGTGGTTGAAGCGCGGGCTACGGCGGGTGGGGTGTTGAGCGGGTGGGGGGTGGGGGTCAAGGATCTCATCGACGTGGCCGGCGTGCCTACTCGTTGCGGGAGCGCGGTGCTGGCCGACGCCGCCCCGGCGCAGCGCGACGCCGCTGTGGTGGCCCGGTTGCGGGCGGCCGGTGCGGTGGTGGTCGCCAAGACCCACACCCACGAGTTCGCCTACGGACCCACCGGGGATGTCGCCGTCAACGGCCCCTGCCGTAACCCGCACGACCTGCGGCGGATCACCGGCGGGTCGTCGAGCGGATCGGCGGCCGCGGTGGCCGCGGGGCTGGTACGGCTGGCGGTGGGCACCGACACCGGCTGCTCGACACGCACCCCGGCCGCGCTGTGCGGGGTGGTCGGGCTGAAACCGGCGCGTGGTGCGCTGCCCACCACCGGGGTGTTCCCGCTGTCGGAGACCTTGGACCACATCGGGTTGCTCGGCGCCGACGTCGACATCGTCGCAACGGCATTCAGCGCGCTGACCGGAATCCGGATCGACCCGACCGCACCGCTGACCGGCACCGTGGTCGGGCGCCCCACCGACACCTACTGGCGGGTGCACGATCCGGAGATCACCGCTGCCGTGGATCGCGCCGCCGTCGCGCTGGCCGGCGCGGGAGCCATCCTGCGCAACGTCAGGCTGCCCGGCATCGACGAGCTGGCCGCCACCTACGACGTGATCGTCGGCGCGGAGGCCTACGCCACCCACGCGCCCTGGCTGGCGCACCGTCTCGGTGACTATCAGCCGGCCACCGCGGCGCGGTTGCAGGCCGCGGCCCGGCACACCGCCGCCGACTACGTCACCGCGCAGCGCACCCGCCGCCGGCTGACCACCGAGCTGACCGGTCGGCTGGTAACCGAAGGGATCGGCCTGCTGCTGCTCCCGACCACCCCGCTGCGCGCCACACCGATCGGCGCCGAGCAGGTGCGAGCCTGCGATGGCACCCAGGTCGCGGTGCGGCCGGCCCTGCTGTCCCTCACCTTGCCGTTCAACCTGCTGGGCTGGCCCGCTGGGTCGGTGCCCGCGCCGGGAGTGACCGGGCTACCGATCGGGATCCAGGTAGCCGCGGTGCAGGGTGGGGAACAGGCGGTGCTCTGCGCGAGCGCCCGGATCGCCGCCGGTTGATGCCGGTTCAGGCACGCCGCGCCACCCCGGGGTACTCCAGTACCAGACCGTCGGCGTCGACGGTCAGCTCCGCCTCGAACAAGTCCCAGGCGAAGCTCACCACGGTCGGCTCGCCCACCGCCATGGTGCGGTAGGTCTGCCGGACACAGCTCACCTCAAGCCCCGGCAACGAGACGAACACCACGGGGAGGTCGTACTGGCCGGCGGCGCGGTGCAGGCCCAGCCGGCGCACCGGCAGCGCATTGAACAGTGGGCTGAACGCCAGATCGACGTCCAGAGCACCGCCGAAGTTGGTCCGTACCGTGCCCGCACCCTGGCCGACCCGGTCGACCAGCCAGATACCCTCCTCCGAACGAGTCAGACTGACGTACTGCTCACCCTGGGCTCGAATTGTCCGGACGGTCAGCCGCTGGACTACTCCGGTCTCGTCAGTGGCCAGCGAATAAGACGCCGAGTACACGTCAGCACTGTTGTCTTGCTGGGCACTGTTGTCTTGCTGGGCACTGTTGTCTTGCTGGGCACTGACCAGCGAACCGTTCGCCCGGATACTCCGTTCGCCGAGAACGGCCCGGGTGCCCTCCAACCGCAGTCCATCCACACCCGCCCAGGCAAGCATTCTCGTCACCTGCGATGCGCGCCGGGCAGGTCTGGATACCGCCCGGCCGGTGAGCCGCTCACCTGTTTCCGGGGCGCTCATCGGCCAGCCCGCAGAGGGTCGTCGTAGAGATTCACCGAAGCCTCCTGCACGCTGCTGGTTGTTCCGCCCGGCCAGCGACCGGACACAGTCGCGAGCCTAGCTGTGCACGATCATCGCACGGCCACGCAACGAGCCGTGCCCTGGCGATCTCGGGAGGCGAGCCGGTCGCGTCGCCACCCACATGAGTGCCATCCGATAGCAGGTATGCTCACCGCGAGGGCAGGGAGTAGCCTTCACCGCGGACGGCAGCCCGGGGCACGCCTGGTTGTTGCTCGTCTGAGACACACTATGTAGATCCGCCGATAGCCGGGGGGGGGGCGCCCGAGCACGCGGGGATGCGATCCCTGTCGTGTACGCGCGTGGCGCGCTTTCGTCCCGGCTGGCGGTCGCCCGCAGGAAGCACAACGAAGAAGGATCACATGCGCACGCCCGTCTCCGACCGCCGACCGCGGGCCGGAATGACCCTCACTCCCCGTCATCGGCAGAATCGACCCCTGCCGATGAGTGCCGTGGCCGTGCGTCGCGGCCAGTTCGGGGAGTTCGAGCTGCGCCCGGTGCGGGAGCACACCGTCGAAGCGCTGACCCCTGAGGAGAACACCGACAAGCGGTAGCCACTACCGGATAAACCCCGCGTCACGCTGCAGGTCGACGTGGGGTTCAGTGGCAGCATCCCGCGTGCGCATCGCCAGAGGCAGCCCCTACGGTAACGGCATGCTGACAGTGACCGAGGCGGCCGCGAAAGCCATCACCTCACTTGTGACCAAGAACAACATGCCGGCGGGGGCCGGTCTGCGGATCGCCCCCCAGAGTCAGAGCACTCGCGCAGAGGGGTTGGGGTTGTCCATCGCGGCGGCACCAGCCGACGAGGACACCGTACTCGAGGCCGGCGATGCCAAGATCTTCTTGGCTTCCACTGTGGTCTACGACCTCCACGAGCAGGAGCTTGACGTCGAGCCGGCCGGCGACGACGAGGTGCGCTTCATCGTCGGGCGCAGGCCCAAGCAATGAGGTAGCCAGCACGGGGACTCCCCTCGTCCTGCTCCGGGTCTCAGATGTTGCTGTGGGCGCCTGCCATGGGCATGCTGGCTTACCCAAAGCCGACGAAGGGATAGCGGATGCGGCAGATAGCGGCCACCCGGCTACAGGGAGTCACCTGGCGAAAGAGCTGCTATAGCAATCCCAGTGGAAACTGCGTGGAGTGGGCGGAGCTGCCCGGTGCGGTCGCCGTACGAAACTCCCGGTGCCCGAGTGGTCCGGTCCTGATCTACTCCCGGGTCGAGGCGGTTACGTTCATCCAGAGCGTGAAAGATGGCCGTTTTGATCCGATAATGGGATAATTTCCGTTATCGGGTGACGGGTCAGCTGGCGCTGGATGCGGTAGTCGGCCTAGAGTCCTGGAGCAGGTCGATGGTGAGGGGTTTCACCCGTGGAGGAACCATGAGGGAAGCTCGGTGGAGTCAGGAGACGATCACCAGCCATGGGACCGTCAGCCGCGCACCGACCCGACCACAAGGGCCGACCGTGCTACGTATCGCGTTGGGCGCTCAGCTACGCCGGCTCCGGGAAGGCAGCGGGATCACTGCCGAAGCGGCCGGGCAGGCGATCCGAGTGTCACACGGCAGGATCAACCACATGGAACGCGGGCGGGTCGGATTCGAGGAACAGGACGTCGCCGATCTGCTCACCCTCTACAACATTACCGACCAACAGAAGAGACGACTTTTCCTGGAGTTGGCCCGCCAGGCCAACGAGCCCGGCTGGTGGCATCGTTACAGCGACATCTTGCCGGAATGGTTCGAGTTGTACGTCGGCCTTGAGCAGGCGTGTGCAGTCATTCGCACTTACGAACCGCAGCTCGTGCCCGGCCTCCTGCAGACCCAGGAGTGCGCCCGCGCCGTCATCCAGCTCGGCCATTCGACCGAGTCCGCCGAGCAGATCGAGAGCCGGATCGCGCTGCGGATGGCACGTCAGGAAATTCTCACGCAGCCCGGAGCGCCCAACCTGTGGGCCGTGATCGACGAGGCCGCATTGTGGCGCCTCGAAGGACGTGCCACGATGCGAGCACAGATCCAGCATCTGATCGACATGGCCGAGTTGCCCAACATCACGCTCCAGGCGATACCATTCTATGCTGGGAGCCACGCGGCGATAGGTGGCCCGTTCGCAATCCTGCGATTCGCCGAGCCCGATCTACCGGACATCGTATATCTCGAGCAGCTCACCAGCGCCCTGTACCTGGACAAGAGTCAGGATATCCAGCATTATCTGGTGATCATGGATCGCTTGTGCGTTCAAGCGAAATCCCCCACCGAGACGACCAGGTTCCTCAACAGCACCCTCAAAGAGTGTTGATCGCAGCGCTCATGCTCGCGCGGTAGTCCCTGCCGTCCCAGCGGGGTGCTCCGGACTCCACGGCAGGCGAGTACCAGACGATCGCGCCGCGGGACGTCACATCCGGTTGGCCTGCTGGGTTGGCCTGCTCGCCAGCGCTCCCGACTTTGCCGTCTTGGTGTTGGACGCGAGGAAACTAGCATGTTTACCGAGATGCGCCCGGGGGTACACTTTGTGCATCGGCATCCCTGGGAGGGACCATGATCGTTCTCGGTGTTATTCTCTTGGTTCTCGGATACCTGCTTGGGATCCAGATTCTGTGGATTCTCGGAATCGTCTTACTGGTGGTCGGGGCGATTCTCGCACTGCTCGGCGCCGTCGGGCGTCCCATCGGCGGCCGACGCTACTATTACTGACAATTTCCACCTCGAAAGCCCGCGCGCTACCTGCCGACCGCGCGGGCTTGGCTGAACTCACCGCAGTGCCCCCGCTGCCACAACCCCCATGATCACCGTTTGGGTGCCGGAAACGACAAAGT
>JBOHGE010000100.1:0-8155 GCA_050700055.1 Pseudonocardiaceae bacterium | reverse complement strand
GATGGCAACTTCGGGCCCGAAGTTGCCATCCGTGGCACATCCGCAACAAACCACCCCACCTGCCCGGAAGACACCGGGGCCGAGGCGCACCACCCCCTCCGGCCCCTCGGTCACGGACGGGGAGTGATCAGCGCAACTCGCTGTTCAGACCGTTCGGCCAGGAGGACAATTCAGGCGTCACGCTGCTTCGAAAGGGAGGCGCTGCCGTGCGGGACTGCCCGAAGTGTGGTTTGGCTGATCCTGGCGCCGTCGACTTCTGCCCGAACCCGCAGTGCCGGGCCTATCTCGGCTGGGCCAGTGCCGCGGCCCCGGGCACCACACCGGCAGTGACCCCGGGCACCACACCGACAGTGCCCCCGGGCACCACACCGACAGTGCAGATGCGCCCGGCGCCGGGGCCCCCGCCCGGCCCACCGCAGAAACGTGGCGTGCGGGTGACGATCGAGCCCGCCGAGCTGACCGTCGACCCGGGCAGCGAGGTCGCCGCCACGGTGACCGTGCGCAACCTCGGCACCCGGGTGGAGGAGTTCCGGCTGATGCCGCGCGGCCCCGCCGCCGTTTTCGCCTCGATCACCCCGACCACGTTGTCGGTCTACCCTGACGACCAGCAGCCGGCCGTCGTGCGGTTCGCGCCGGCCCGGGGCCCGCAGAGCCCGGCCGGCATCGCCCCGTTCGACATCGTGGCCCGCTCGGCGATCCACCCCGATGTCGGCGACGTGGCCCGGGGGGGACTCACCGTCCGGCCCTTCGAGAACGTCAGCGCCGTCCTCACACCGGAGATCAGCCAGGGTCGCAAGCCGGCGCGCCACCAGGTGCGGGTGACCAACGGCGGCAACGCGCCGGTCAACACCCAGGTCGCCCTCCGCGCTCAGGACGGCGAGCTGACCTTCGAGCCCCCGGGGGTGGGCGCGATGCTGCGGCCCGGAGCCACTCTGGACTTCCCGGTCCTGATCAACGGCCCGCGGCGCTGGTTCGGCCGCACCACCCGCCTGCCGTTCTCCGCGGTGGTCACCCCCGCCAGCCCGCAACCGCCGATCACGCTCAACGGCACCCGGCAGCAGACCGCGGTGTTCCCTTGGTGGGTTCCCACCGCCGCACTCGCGGTCGTCGCGCTCGCCATCGCGCTGTACGCGGTGTGGCCCACGCCGGACGCGCCGACGGTGCCGGTGATCGGCTCGGTCGACGAGGCGACCGCCGTCGCGCTGCTGACCGACGCGCAGTACGTGCCCGACGTGATCAAAGCGGGAGACGACACCATCGCGGCGGGGCTGGCGATCCGGACGGAGCCGACCGGCGGCGCGGAACTCCCGCACGGCGAGCACGTCAGGCTGTACATCTCGACCGGGAAGTGCTCTGGCGGACCGTGCCCGGTCGAGGTGCCGATCGTCGAGGGGCTGCCGGTCAGCGAGGCCCAGGCCAAGCTGGAGGACAGCAAGTTCAGGGTTCGGATCAACCGGGTGGCCAGCGCGGACCGGCCGGTGGACCGGGTCATCGGATCCGAGCCGAAGGCGACCACACTGCGCCCGGTGGGTTCCGAGGTGGTGTTGACGGTGTCCTCGGGCCCACCGCCGGGCCAGCCATCACCCTCGCCGCCGAGCACGCCCCCTCCAGTAACGATCAAGCTGCCCAAACTGGCCGCTCTGCCGGCCGGCGATGCGGTCAAGGTGTTGAGCGGGCTGGGCCTGAAGCCCCAGACGGTGCCGGTGCACAGCAACGCCGTCGACGACGGCCAAGTGCTGTCGACCACGCCCGTCGCGGACTCCAAGGTCGACCCCGGGTCGGAGGTGACGCTCACCGTCGCGCGCAACACCGCCCGCGTCGACCTGATCGCCACCGCCGGCCAGGCGGCCTGGGAGAGCGAGGCCGGCACGCTGACCTTCCCCGGCACAGCCACCGACCCGCACGGTTTCGTCCTGGTCCGGGGCGCCACGCTCGAGGACGGCAGCACCGCGAAGGTGTTGGAGACCCACCCGCGGGATGGCGGCTTCGTCACCGGCGTGTACCAGCTCGCCCAGCCGGCGGTGCCCGGCGACCATGTGGTCGCTCGCGTCGGCCTGCGGCAGGGCACCGGCGGCACGGTCACCTTCGTCATCAAGGCCAACGGCAAGATCATCAAGCAGGTGACCGATACCGCTGACGGTAAGCTCAAAGAGCTCGACGCCGACCTCTCCTCGGCCAAGGGTGCCACCTCGATCGAGATCACCGTGCTGGCCGGTGCGAGCGCGGGCCCGGGCCAGGACTGGGGTCCGGTGTGGCAGGACCTTCGGCTCGAGCCGAAGGTGGGGTGATATCTGCCCGATCGGGCAGATATCGCTGCCCCCGGGTGGTACGGGCAGGTCTGGCCAGCGGCGTCCGCTGCTGGGAAGGTGGGAACAGCGAGCCAGCGAGGAGACACCATGCGTACCCACGATCACGACGTTGACGGCGGTCGGGAGCTGCGGCCCAAGGGGGCGCGGATCGATCTGGAGGACCCCGGTCTGGCGTACCGGGCGGCGGCGGCCGGTCGCACCGATGTGCTCGGCCCGGCCGGGTTGCTCGGCTTGCAGCGCGCCATCGGTAACCGCGGCGTCGGCGCACTGGTGTCGGAGGACGAGCGCTCCCCCGTGCTCGACGTGGTCGGCTCGGGTGGTGGGTCGCCCCTGGATGTGGATACCCGGACGGACATGGAGTCGCGGCTGGGCCATGACTTCGGTGACGTGCGGGTGCACACCGACTCCCGGGCGCACGACTCGGCGCAGGCGGTCAATGCGCACGCCTACACCGTCGGGTCGAATGTCGTGTTCCAGCGCGACAAGTACGACCCGTCCTCGACCGAGGGCAAGACGATGCTCGCCCACGAGCTGACGCATGTGGTGCAGCAGCGCAGCGGCCCGGTGGACGGCACCCCGACCGGCGGTGGTGTGCAGGTCAGCGACCCGTCGGACCGCTTCGAGCGGGAAGCTGTGGCCAACGCCGACCGTGCCATGTCGGCGCCCACCCCGACTGCGGTGTCCCCGTCGGGGCCGGCGGTGCAACGCGAGGCCGACGAGGAGGAGCAACCCGAGGAAGCCGCGGTGCAGGGTGCCTTCGTCCAGCGCCAGGAGGGCGAGGAGGAGGAAGAGGCGCCACCGGCCTGACGAGGTGCGTTCCTAGCCTGCGGAGGCGAGATGAAGTACGTCCCGGAGCCCGCTGCCGAGCGGGTGGTCGAGCGACGTGCCGCGCACCGTCCGCCGCTCGAGGAGGCGCCGGCTGTCCCGGCCCAGCGCGCGCCGGGCGCGCGGTCGGCGCCACCGCTGTCGGTGCGCAACGCCGTGCTGCTGCAGCGCCAGGCCGGTAACCGGGCCACGGCGCGGCTGGTGGCCCAGCGGCGCAAGACCACGCCGGTGGCTGCTCAGTCTCCAGCGGCTCAGTCTCCAGCGGCTCAGTCTCCAGCGGCTCAGTCTCCAGCTGTTCAGTCTCCGGCGGCCGGCCCGACCACGGCCGACGTCGACAGTCTGGCGGTGCAGCGGCTGGTCACCGGGCGTGGTGGCCCGAGCCAGGATCCGAAGTTCACCGCGCTGAAGCGCGATGTCAAGTCCAAGCAGCAGACTCTGGGCAAGCACCCACCCCCCAAGACCGAGGCGGACGCCGCGCAGGGTGCGGCAAAACCTCCCCAGGACGACAAGGAAGCCCAAGGCAAAGCGGCGAACGCGGAGAAGATGAACGCCGCGAAACCGGGTGACTTCGACAAGAACGCGTTCATCAAGGCGGTCAACGACGCGATCGCCAAGCAGGCCCCGAAGAACCTGGAAGAGGCCGACGAGTTCGGTGACTCGGGAAAGGCCGAGGCGGTCAAGGGCGAGGTGCAGGGCAAGGTCGGCGAGGGTAAGGACACCTCGGCCAAGGCCATCGACACCACCACCAAGGCACCCCCGGACACCTCCGCCGCCAAGGACAAGCCGGTCACCCCGCTGGCGCCGGATCAGCCGCCGCCGAAACCAGGAGCGCCGGACCCGAGCCAGGCCGTGCCCGACAAGGCTCCGCCGGCCGCGACCGATTTCTCCGAGGGTCCCAAGCAGGTCGACCAGCAGATGGCCGACGCCCAGGTCACCGAGGAGCAGCTGGCCAAGTCCAACGAGCCGGAGTTCACCGGAGCGCTGAAAGACAAGAAGGAGGGCGAGCAGCACGCCGCGACCGCACCGGGTGCGGTGCGGGCCGAGGAGGCCAAGACGCTGTCCGGGGCGAAAGCAGCCGCCGGGCAGGCCGGGGCGACCGCGATGACGACCATGGCCGCCGATCGGACCAAGGCCGGTCAGGAGGTTGGTGCGGGCAAGGAGGGCGCGAAGGGCGAGGACGAGAGCAAACGCGCTCAGGTGACCGCCACGTTGCAGAAAGTGTTCGACGCGACGAAGAAAGACGTCGAGGACATTCTCAACGGGCTGGACAAGAAGGTCGACGACAAGTTCAGCGCCGGCGAGAAGGCTGCCCGCGACGCGTTCACCGCCGAGCACAAGCGGAAAATGGCCCAGTACAAGGCCAAACGGTACGGCGGCTGGGACGGCCCCTTCCTGTGGGCCAAGGACATCATCTGCGATCTCCCCAGCGAGGTCAACGTCTTCTACGAGCAGGCCCGCGAGGGTTATCTCAGACGGATGCAACAGGTCATCCGCGACGTCGCCGAAGTGATCGGCACGGAGCTGAACCGGGCGAAGACACGGATCGCCACCGGGCGAGATGAGCTGCAAGCCGAAGTGAAGAAGCTACCGGCGGATCTGCAGGCCCTGGGCAAGGAAGCCGCCGGGGAGTTCGCCGGCAAGTTCGACGAGCTGACCCAGTCCGTGGACGACAAGGGCACCGCGCTGGTTGACGTCCTGGCGTCGAAGTACAACGAGGCGCTCAAGGCCGTCGATGAGGAGATCGCGGCCGAGAAGGAGAAGAACAAGGGCCTGGTCTCCAAGATCGTCGACGCCGTCAAGGGCGTCATCGACACGATTCTCAAACTCAAGGACATGCTCCTGAGCGTGCTCGCGAAGGCCGCCCAGGCCATTGTGGCGATCATCAAAGACCCGATCGGGTTTCTCGGCCGCCTCATCTCCGGTGTCGGCGCCGGGTTGCAGGCGTTCATCACCAACATCGCCAACCACCTCAAGAAGGGCCTGGTGTCCTGGCTGCTGGGCGCTGCCGCCAAGGCCGGGCTGACGTTGCCCGAGGGCTTCAGCATCAAGAGCATCCTCGCGCTCATCGCCGCACTGCTGGGCCTGACCTGGGCCGCGATCCGCGGCCGGGTCGTCTCCAAGGGCGTGCCCGAGCAGGCGATGGCGGCCGTCGAGTCCTCCGTGCCGATAGCGCAGAAGATTCAGAACGAGGGCATCGGCGGCGTCTGGGAGGAGATCAAGGAGAAAGTCGGCGACCTCAAGGAGAACCTACTCGGCAAGATCGCCGACTACCTCATCCCGACTGTGCTGATCGCCGGCATCACCTGGATCGTCTCACTGCTCAACCCCGCATCAGCGTTCATCAAAGCCTGCAAGGCGATCATCGACATCGTCATGTTCATCGTCGAGCGCGGCGCCCAGATCATGACCTTCGTCAACGCCGTGCTGGATGCCGTCATCGCCATCGCCAGCGGCGGCGCCGGCGGCGTTGCCGGCCTCATCGAGAACGCATTGGCCCTGTCCATCCCGGTGTTGATCGGCTTCCTCGCCGCACTGCTGGGTATCGGTGGCCTAGCCGACAAGGTCAAGAAGCTCTTCCAGTCGTTGTCCAAGCCCGTCATGACAGCCGTCGACTGGATCGTCGGCAAGATCGCCGCCCTCGGCAAGCAGATCTGGGCGAGGATGAAGAGCAAAGGGACGAAGAGTGAACGCGGTTCCGGCGATGACAAACAGCGTATGCTCACAGATGCGATAAGTGCGTCCCGCGACTCACTCAAGCCGTTCGGTGGACGTTTCATACCAGAAGGCACTGTGCGAGGCGTGCTCGCTGGCGTGCAATCGAGATTTGTGCAAGTAAAGTTGACAGTCAGCCCAAGCAAGAGCAAATGGAGAGTTACCGGAAAGATTAATCCGAAGAAGACCGAGGACTCGGACGTGGGCGTACTTGAGCCCAAGACTCTTCGCCAGCTCAGTCAAGCGCAACAATTATGCAAGAATCCTATTTCCGACGCCCGGAAAGTACTACAACCCAAGGCAAAGGTGGAGCGCAAAGCGCCGGACAAAGTCGAAACGTTGCGAAACATGCTAGTGCCACTGGACAAAGATTACGACGGGTTGCGAATCCAGCTAGAACAGCTCCGCAAAGGTGAGAGCGTCGAGCTGAGTCCGTCCGAACTGATCGACTCTTTTGGTGACCTCGCAAAGAAATCCGATCATTTAAACCGGCTGATCGACGATGCTATCACCTCGTCCACCGAGAGAGTCAAACAGGTTGAGGAAACACACAAAAATATCACCGACCTGCTCGAAAAAGCCAAGGCTGTCGCGACGGATCCCGAGATCAAGCGCACGGTACTCGATGATCCAGGATTTGCAGGACTGAAAGCGACAGTTATGGAGAAGATTGCCATACTCGAAAGTTTTATTGTCGGCACGGGTCGGCTTCCCACCGATCTGTCGTCGCTGTCGGATGCACAACTCGGTGCCCTGCTGGAGAGACTCCGGGAGAGGCAGCTGATTGCGAACTCCTTGCATACTGACGCCGATCGGGCTAAGCGCGAATCAGATCCTGCACAGGCGAGCCGCGATTCCATTAAGAAGATCGACTCTATCGACCACAACACAACGCGGGCGGGCCGACCAGGTGCCACGGAGGGTGACGGCAGCTCCGAAGACGCCTTAAGAAAGGAAGCGCGTGATGCTGAACCCTACAAGACGCCGGAAGGTCACCACATCAAGGTGCGAGACTCCATCACGGGTCTCAACGACGCGCTCTCGACGTTGCAGCGGGTTCTACCGCTGGCAACCGAAGGGGCGATCCGTCGGAAGATTACCGATGCGATTGAAAAGGCGAACCAGCGGAAGGCTAGCCTTCAAGGTGGCGTGAACGAGTGGGAAAGCCGCGTGACTAAATACCAGGAGAATTGGAATCCGGACGGGACGTCGAGAGTAAAGCCAGGCTGGCCGCGCAAGGTCTGACTTCGAAGGAAGATGAATGACTGATCAGGTGACACCGGAATCGGTTGAGTCTGCCGTGAAATCGGGTCGGGGCGCCGAAGTGCACCGAGTGCTGGAAGAGATGCGAACGAGAGCAGAGACCGGACGCGCCGTGGAGTTGCCGTCGCCAACGTACGAGTGGTTGGAAGATCTCGATAACGTCACAGATGAGATGGTGGTAGTTTTCCTAGAACTACTACATAGCTATCCACGCTTCACTCCAGCCCTGTCGCCGGAACAGGTAAGAGAGGAGGGACTGGAGGTGAATCTAAGGCACGGATCTCATCGGAGTGGATTTCATCATGCCCTCCTGAAAAGCATTTCAGCGCTGCCCGATCACGAGACTACCGAACTCTTGCGCAGGCTGCGTAACCGCGGCGTCTGCGGAGAACAGGAGACGGAGGCTGCCAAGTGGCTGGTGTCCTACCTGCTGGATAGTTCTATGACGAGGTCTGCCACCGTACGTGCATTAGGCTGGATGCAGGGCCGAGATGACCTCGACCCGGTCGTCGACTATGTGCGGTCGCAGTTAGAGCCGCCAGAGTTGGCCGAGCTGGAGGACTGGTTACCCGAGGCTGGCACATGAGCGAGTTCGACCCACCCGTAGCCGTTGTGCGTTATCAGGCTTGGAGAGGACGACACACATGCTGTGTGCGGCGCTGGCGGGGTGGCGCAGCTGACCGTACGAACTCAACAGCGGCATGCGCTGAGGGACTGTCTCGACCACCGTGCCCTAACGAGATCCCCGAGCAACTGGCGACGGGGATCTTCAAGCAGCCCGCCTTCGACACGAGGTGGTGGACGAAGTGACCCGCTACACCGCGACCGCTCACCGGGCGGCCAGCTGGTGGATCGTGCAGTACGGTCAGCACCCCGCAGCCCTGTCCCAGGTCCGTCGGCTCGACCGGGCCGCCGGAAGCGGTTGACTCGTGTTGCCGCGAATTCTTCGGTCGCGGTGCGTCACCAATCCGGATCAGCGCGGCCGGTAGGAATCGGCGCGATGTGCGATGGTGACGACCTCAATGAGGACCTGGTGGTCATCAATG
>JBOHGE010000099.1:0-9112 GCA_050700055.1 Pseudonocardiaceae bacterium | reverse complement strand
ATCTTCGCAGCTTCGTCCTTGTACTCAGGAGTGAACGACCGACGATTCTTCGGCACGTAATTCCTCTCTTCCGGAAAGGGAACCCTAGTGGGTTCACTGTCCGGAAGATCCGGGACCCCTCATGCGGTGGTTTGAGACCTCCCCCTGCAGAGCGGTCCCGGAGGGCCCACCTCCATCACCAACACAGCACCACACACGAAGACCCAGACCTCTACATCCGAACCTCCCTGCATGCTCGTGGCACACCCCAAACAGCGATCACCACCCCGAGGACCGCATCCACTTGTCGTACCACGGCCGCCCTGCAGGCCATCCGGTCACCACGACATCCCCACCGTCGCTCAGCTAAGTGGCATTACGCTCTGTCCGGGTCGTCAGATCGGTGTTGTGATGTGCGCCTACGCACGCGTCAGGACGTGCGGACTCAACAATTGTCCTTATCCGCCAAGCCTGATCCGCTGTGTCGTGTTCGTCAGCAGCGTCACGTCGTTTGAGAATACGTTGACGGTCACTAGATCGAGCTTCCCACTGCCGGTCAGGTCACCGATCGCGAGGCCGACCGGGCCAGTACCGATCGGGATCGTGGTCCGCGTGAAGTCACTGCCTGTCTCATTCTTGGTGAACACGATCACGGACTGGTCAAGCCTGTTGGCGACTGCCAGCCCGGGGAGGCAGTGCCTGAGGCGATCGATCGTCTGGCTGGCTACCCCGAGACCGGGCAGGGTGAGAACAGGGCGACTGGTGGGGAGGCAGCGACCGTGGATGTCGCCGATCACGATGTTCTTGCTACCAGAAGAATTCGTCGAGCCCGTCGCAAGCGTCTTCGTCGTGTAGCCGCTGACACTGGCCGGGTCGCGCAAAAGTATCGTCACGGTGTTGTCGTGGACGTTTTTCACGGCCAGATCACTGCCAGGACCGCGACCGCCCAGATCACCGATCGCCACAGCGGCGACCCTGAGGCCGGCCGGAAGCGTCTTCGTGGTGTAGCCGCCGTCGTCCGTGTTCTTCAGAAACAGCGTTACCGTGTTGTTGTTGCCGTCGGCAACCGCGAGGTCGCGCGGGCCGTGACCACTGAGATCACCGATCGCGACGGCGACCGGGCCCGTGCCCGTGCCCGCAAGCGGATCGCCGGCGGTTGGCAATGTCGTCGTCGTGTAGCCGTCGTCGTTTGCGTTCTTGAGGAACAGCATCAAGGTGTCGCTCTGCCGGTTGGTGACCGCGAGGTCCGCGCGATCGTCGCCGTTGAGATCACCGATCGCGATCGCCGACGGTGCGCCCCCGACCGGTATCGACGTCGTCGTAGCACTGAACGCCGCCGCTGGTGGCAGCAGTATCACCAGCGGCGCCGCGACAGCCGGCACGGCCACAACGCACAGCAGGGCAAACGCCGAGATCGCGGCTGCCGAGCCACGACCGACCGAGGTTCGAGAAATCTTACCCAGGCAGAAGGCCATGTACCCAAGTTCTCCATTCGTTTCTGCATTCGACATCCGCCACTGGTGGCAGATTGCGGTCCCTAGAGAAATTGTTGAACTGTCACTGCCACTGGTGGTGATGTTGATGGGCCGAAGGCTGCCGGGGTGGCGGGGGTGAACACTGCGGTCAAGATGTGTGGGCCCTTCGCGAGCGTCGAGGTGATCAGTATTGCTTGACCGGCGATCACCTGGACGGGGGCGCCGAGTGGGGTCGCACCGTCTTTGAATTGAACGATTCCAGCGGCATTGAAAGGCGACACGCGCGCAGTGAAGACCGCCGGAAGGCCCTGGAATAAGGGATTGGATAATGCCCGGACGGTTGTGGTGGTGGCGGTGGCGTAGACCTGGTAGGTCACTACCGGTGAGGTGGACTCGACGAAAGCGGTGGTGTCCATGGGGGTGAACACAGCAGTCAAGGTGTGGGTTCCGGCGCCCAGGGTGGTCATTTTGGTGGCTGTCCCATCGGGACGGACGGGTACCGGGTCACCCAGGTTGGCGGTGCCGTCTTTGAATTGCACATTGCCCGCGGCAGTGCTGGGGTCCAGAGTCGCGGTCAGGGTCTCCTCGGTGCCCGCCACGGCCGGGGAAACCGGGGTCACCGCCAGGCTGGTACGGGTGGTGATGGCCGGAACGGTGTAGGAGATGACCACTGTGCCGCCGCCGCGGTTGACGCCGGGGGTGAGGGTGACCCCGATCGCGGTGGGGGTGGCAAAACTGCTTCCGCCGCCACCGCCTGCCCCGTAGAAGTTGCCCGGGTTCCCGCCACCGGAGCCGCCACCGCCACCGAAGTAGCCGCCACCGCCACCGCCACCACCGTTGCCGCCCGCGCCACCATTGCCGCCCGCGCCACCACAACCGGGGTTGGGTTCTCCGGTCGTCGGGTCAGCGCACGGGCCACCGGCAATCCCCGGACCTCCCGTGCCGGCCGGATGGGGGCTGCCAGCCCCGTCTGCGGTTTGGGTTGCGCCGCCACCGGCGACGCCGGATCCCGCCGGGCCGCCGCCGTCACCTCCGGCGTCCCCGGTGAGACCACCGCCGTTCCCGCCGTGCAAGAGAGGTCCACCGTTACCGGCCCCTCCGCCGCCGGCGGCGACCAGAACACGGTCGGCGGCACCGAAGGCGCCGATGCGGACGTCGGTGCCACCACCCCCCGAGCCGGCGCCGCCATGGCCCCCACCACCGCCGCTGCCGTGGCCGGAGCCGCCGGGCTGGGCGGCCACACCACGTGTGGAGGACCCGTTGATTCCGGCGGCGCCCACGGTGATCTGCAGGATCTGCCCGGGGCTGACGGCCAACGCGGCGCGGGTCTCACCGCCGAGCCCACCAGGAGCCCCACCATTCGACGGGTTCGGATTGACGAACCCAGGTGCGCTGCCCCCCTCGGCACCGAACAGATCGAGACTCACCGTGGTCACCCTGTCGGGAACGGTGAAAGTGTCGGTGCCCACCGTGGTATAGGTGCAGGTGGGTGGCGAGTCGGTGAAGGTGCCAGCCGCGCCGCAGACCGCGGCAGCGCCCACCGGATCGGCAGCCGCACCCAGGATCGCCACCATCGTGGCGGTGAGGAGACCGGTCACACCGGCTGCGATCGCCTTGGATCTGGACCTGCTGATACCGCGGTTCAAGGGAATCGACCTTGTCTTTCGTAGTTGAGGGACCGGGGTTTGAGGTGGCGATTCGCGGGCGGGCGGCGCTCAGCCTCATTCCCACCCGCGAATCGGTGCTAGCGATGTTTCACACGCCGTCGTTGGCGCACAGCGCCCAGACATCGGAGTAGGTGTTCGGTGAGCTTGCTCCGCCGGTGTGGGTGAAAGCCGTCCAGTACGCCGCTGTGGTGGTCCCGTTACTGACGGGGTTTCCACTCGCATTGCTGGGGAAACTGCCATTGAGGTGGTCGCCCTGTGAACCCGGCCCAGTGAAGTTGGTGGTTGTGACGCTGCCGCCGCTGATGGCAGCACCCCCACTGACCAGCTTCCCGTCCTCGGCTCCGCAGCCGACGGTCACGGTCTGGCCTGTGGTGGCCGAGGTGGGGCCGCTCACCTCGCTGTAACGGACCTTGACGGTGACACCACTGATGTTGATGTCGTTCCCGCTGCAGATCGCGTAGGTGTAGGTCGTGTTGTTGCTGTTGCCCCCGCCGCCGTTCCACCCGACTGCGGCCCACGAGTCCGGATTGGTCTCGCCACCGGCCGCCGCTTTCTGGCCGTAGTTGTGCGCGGCATTGTTGAAGGTGAGGTAACCAGCGATCGGTTTGAGGCTGCCGACACTGGCCGGGGTGGTACGCGCGCCGCCGCCCAGCAGGACCGTGTTGGCTGGGCAGGTCGCCACCACCAAGCCCACCGTCGAGCTGGTGGTGGGGCCGGCCACTTTATTCATGACCACCTGGGTATGGTTGATCAGGTTGTTGGTGAAACATACGGCGAACGGAGTCGTGGAGAAAGATGCGTCGGTTGCGCCGCCGGTTCCGCCGATCGCCAGCCAATGCGTCACGTCAGTGCCGACCACCCCGGTGGAGCCGGTGAACTCAGTGCTCCCATCCGAACTCGGCCCGGTACCGTTCACATGGTTCCGTTTGAGGCCATGCCTGTGCCGATGGCCTGGTTGATCCCGCCACCGGAGACGAGGGCACCATTGGCACAGTCCGCATGGGTTGAGATCTCAGAGAAGGTGGACCCCGGACCGCTGGTCGCTCCCGGAGTCTGCACCGTGACGCTCATGGTGTTGGCATACGCGATTCCTGGCACTGCCATGGCCAGCAGGGCACCCAAAATAAAAGCTTTTCCGACATTCCTCTTTCGCATTGCTGTCATCCTTTGCTCTGCAGGATTCCCGGGCTGTCGTCCTGGGCCCACACGTCAGAGACAGGCGAACCAGTGGCATGCCAACCACACCGTCACTGACGTCTCACTCACCGAAAGCTAAGCCGAGCCGGTGACCGAGAGTGCCACTCCCGCTCACCGCTTGATGTACCTCACCTCTCTCCACACGCGACGTCCCTGCCGCGGCACCAAGCAATCACACGACCGGCAAAAGATCATCAAAATACCGCAGATGAGGACCTTCTGCGATCAATAATCCGCATACACGAATTTCATCCGGGATGACCCTGCGACCCGAAGGTGAACAACACAAGTCCAGCAACCGAAGAGGGGACGACGAGAGTCCCCACAAGAGGTAACCAAGTGACGGAGAATCACGCGTCGTAGCAAGTGGGGTCAATGATGAAGCCGGAGTGCCCGGACGCCGCCACCTCGGCTTGGCGGTCCTTGTCGGCGGCCACCCGCTGGCGGCCCTGCTGCTGTTCGGCTGCATGTTCCTTACGCTGTACTCGGTCCGGTCGCAGGCGCTGATGGCGTTCTGGATCACCGCGGTGCCAACGCGGTGCTGGCCGCAGCCGTCGACCGGATCCTCGGCCGGGCCGGACACCCCGCCGGTGCAAGTGGCCCGCGAGATGGACAACGCGCTGGACACGCTGCGGCAGCGGGCGAAGCCGCTGGACAACCGCTGCCGCAGCGGCGCGGCCGGTCAAGCTACCAGCGGGTGCTGACCGGCGTCGACCACTACGCCCGCAGCCTGGCCCGGCTCTCCGATGGTGGCCGCGAGCCGGGCTGGGCACCGACTCTGGACCCCGGTGCCGACCGCGTGCGGGCCAACCTCGACGCGCTGCGCCACGTGCTGCTGCGCCACATCGACCAGGCCATCATCGGGTTCGCCACCGACCTCAGACCGCGCGACGAGGCCGCGGAGACCGGGCCTGATCGACAAGTCCCCTAGTTGATCGATCTGGCGTGACACGCGGAACCAGATGCCGGGACACCCGCGCCGCTCTAGCGCCGACCCAACAGGGCCAACGCGAACAGCGGTAGCACCTGCAATGTATTCTGGGTAGCCGGATCAAACGGGAAAAGTCACCGGCTGCCACACGAACCTTTCTGGTCCGTGCCGCGAAACTACTGCCTGCACTCAGCAGGCCCGAAGACGATGTCCCCCAGACTCGTGGTCCCAGCGGTCGCTTGCCCTTACCTTCGATCATCACCCCCGTCCCACCGACGCCGCTGCGTCCGGGCCGCTGTCCAACGTACGAATCCGAGCACTCACCGGGTTGACGACACATACTGGCAGTCCGTGCCTGTGTAAACTCGGTGCGTCGCTCGAAAACAGTTGCGTTGGTGGATGGCACCTTTAGGCAGGCTGAGTTGATGCGTTGTCACCACCGTCGAGTACTTCTGCTGTCGGCCCGCGGCATCTGATCGGAGCACTTACCCCGTTGACTATGTATGCCTCAGCCACTGCAACAGCGCTCCCCTACGCGCTGGACAACCCGGCTAATCACGTCGACCCCTCGGGGCAGCTGGTCTTCCTCGTCATGGTGCTGATCGCTGCCATCGTTGGCGCGATCCTCGGGGCGGTGGGCGCGGTAACCAACGGGGTGCAGACCTGGGATGAGTTTCTGCTGTGGGTGATCGGTGGAGTGTTCGGCGGCATCGGTTGGACCGGCATCAGCTACGGCGCCTGGGCGCTGTTCGAGTTCGGCGTGGGCGTGGCCACCGCCACCATCATCGGCCTGCTCATCTTTGGGACGGCGGGCCTGGTCGGGGCCGTGGTCAGCCCGCGGCTGGACAACACCGACAACCCGGTGGCGTGGTTGTTCAGCATCCTCATCAAGTGGGTGCAATCGCCGCTGCTGAGCACCGTCGGTCTCGTCGCGACGCTGATCGTGGCGATCGGGCGCGGCAAGGTGGACTTCCGCCGGGGAATGCTGTTCATCGCGGTGGGTCCAGGCGGCGGCGCGCTGACGCTCGGCGCCGTGGCCTGGACCCAGTCCGGCCGCTTCACCCCGGAGGGGACCGTGCCTGACAGCCTGGCCCGGCACGAGGCGACGCACAGCCGGGCCGTAGCAACGATCGGCGAACTCGGTTTCTACATCACCTATGTCACGATCGGCGGCATCTGGGGGTCAGTGCAGGGCGGCTCGTGGAACGACCTCAACGCAGCCGGCTGCGGCAACCCGTTTGAGAAGACAGCACACACCTTTACCGGCGACCCGGCCACCGCCCGGTCGGCGAGCGACTGCCGAGAGACGACTCGAGCGGGCGCGCCGCGACTTCGCGGCCTCAAGTAGTGCCCCCGGTCGTGCCGCCCACCCCACCGCCCGAGCTGGGCTCCGCCGACGCAACAGTACCTGACTCAACGCTGTCGAAGACCGGTTCACCAGGCTCCCAGGACCTGGACCCGCGACGTCAGTCGCTGCGCTGCTGCTGGCCGGAGCAGGTCGCGGATCTCAGTGCGCAGCTCGACGTCGGGGGGACCGGCCGGGCCCGGCTCCTCGCCGCGCTCCCGTCGTGCCTTGATCGCGTTCATCGGCATCACGATATCGAAGTAGACCACCAGCGCTACCAGCACGAAGTTGATCGCAGCCGTGATCACCGCCGCGAAGTCCACGTACGTGGAGTCCTTGCCGGGGATGACAGCGAAGCCGAGGCCCGGGCCGCCGGCCGGAGTGATCGCGTTGAGGAGCGGCTTGACGACCTTTGGTCCTGGACACCCTCGAACAGCTGCTGCCCGCAGCGATACTGCCGTTGGCCGCCCTGCTGGCCACAGCGCCTCGGCTGGGTTCGCTGGTCACCAGCCGGCCGCCGCTTCGTGTGCAGAGCGAGCCTCATCTCAGGACGCCAGCACGACACCTGGGTCATGCTGCACCAGCTCGCCGACCTGGCCGACGCCCCAAGTCGAGGCCGCACTTGCGGACATGGTCAGCAGGAACATCGCCGCCCTTGACGTCGACGATTGGTGGTGCTAATCGGCACCGGCCGGCATCGGCGAAGAACCGCACCTCACCCGTCTTCCCACCGGCACAGGATTGCCCAGAACCGCCGACTCGTCGCGGCCGGCAGCCAACGGGTGTGAGACGCAGCGTGCGGCTGGGCAGGTCGTGCTCGCCCCGGCCACGTACCCTCGGGCTATGAGCGCCGCCGCCCGGTCGCTATTGGAGTTCGACCACTCCTACGCCCGCGAACTGCCCGGCTTGTCCGTGCCGTGGACGGCGGCATCGGCGCCGGCACCGGCGCTGCTGATGCTCAACGAGGAACTGGCCACAGAACTGGGTGCCGACGCCGAGGTGTTGCGGGAGCCGGCTGGAGTCGCGTTGCTCATCGGCAACGTGGTGCCGGACGGGGTGTGCCCAGTCGCGCAAGCCTATGCCGGCCATCAGTTCGGCGGCTACGTGCCCCGGCTGGGAGACGGCCGGGCGCTGCTGCTCGGCGAGCTGATCGATGGTGCAGGACGCCGCCGCGACCTGCACCTGAAGGGTTCAGGTCGTACCCCGTTCACCCGGGGCGGAGACGGGAGAGCAGCCGTCGGGCCGATGCTGCGGGAGTACGTGATGGGGGAGGCGATGCACGCGCTCGGCATCCCCACCAGCCGGGCTCTTGCGGTGGTGGCCACCGGCGAGCAGGTCGTGCGGGAGACGATGCTGCCCGGTGCGGTGCTCGCCCGGGTCGCGGCCAGCCATCTGCGCGTCGGCACGTTCCAGTACGCCGCCGCGTCCGGCGACCCGGCGCTCGTCCGGAAGCTGGCCGACTACGCGATCGCGCGCCACCATCCCGACGCGGCCGAGGCAAAGAACCCGTACCTGGAGTTCTACCGGCGCATCGTCGACGCGCAGGCATCGCTCGTCGCCCGCTGGATGCTGGTCGGGTTCGTGCACGGTGTCATGAACACCGACAACATGACGATCTCCGGGGAGACCATCGACTACGGCCCCTGCGCATTCATGGACACCTTCGACCCCGCGACGGTCTTCAGCTCGATCGACCACGGTGGCCGCTACGCCTACGGCAACCAGCCCAGGATCGCGCAGTGGAACCTGACGCAACTGGGCGAGACGTTGCTGCCGCTGATCGACGGAAACACCGACGCGGCGGTCGAGGCCGCCACCGACGCGGTGAGCTTGTTCGTCGAGCGCTACGAGGACTACTGGACAAGCGGCATGGCCGCGAAGCTCGGTCTAGACGCGCCGGACCGACCGCTGATCCAGGATCTGCTGGCGCTACTGCACGCGCAGCACGTGGACTTCACGCAGTTTTTCCGGGCGCTGTCGTCGCACCTGCGGGGATGCCCGGCGCGATCTCTTTTCACCGAGCCGGAAGCGTTCGACGCGTGGGCTGAGCGGTGGCTGGCCCTGCTGCCACGAGACCGAAACGCCGTAACGGCAGCCATGAACCGGATCAACCCGGTCTACATCCCGCGCAACCATCGCGTGGAGGAGGCGCTGAACGCCGCCACCGACGGCGACATCGCGCTGTTCCGCCGCCTCGTCGAGGTCGTTGCCCGTCCGTTCATCCAGCGTCCAGACATGGAGCGTTACGCCGAGCCGGCACCCACGACCTGCGGTCCGCACGTCACCTATTGCGGCACCTGAAACGGGGCGCTCCGGTAGGCGGTCTGCGTCGCCTGCCAGCCAGTGGTGGGGACCTTGCCGGTGACGACGCGGATGCGGTCGTCGAAGTCGAACCCAACCCTGATCCAGCATCTCGATGTTTGCTTGCTCCGAAATACGGTGACCGCGACCCGCTCTGGTGTCGCCGAGTGCGACATCAGAGCTGTCCGCAGCCGCCCCGGCAGCTCTGATGTCGCAC
>JBOHGE010000098.1:0-9211 GCA_050700055.1 Pseudonocardiaceae bacterium | reverse complement strand
ACTACTGCTCGACGAACTCAACACCACCCCAGCCCACATCCCCGGCGACCCCCGCCCCATCACCTACAAACTCACTACACCCTAACTCAACCTCAACTACGATCTCGCCCTAACTTCCGGAGGTCTGAGCCTGGGCAACTGTTACGGCCTCGTCGTGGGACACGCTCCAGACCAGCTGGTCGACAACGACGCGGCTGGACAGACCGCCGTCTCCCTGCCCGTCCAAGTCGTTGGCCAGCTCGATCAGCCACCATTCGAGGTCGCAATCGTGAAGAATCCCGCAGGAGATCAGGTCGTGGTGCGAATTTCGTCACGTCTCCCTTGCAGTAGGTCGCTCGCCACGATCCGTCTCTTGTCGTCGCCCAACGTGTCGAATTTGTCAGCTGGCCAGTCGTGCAGATAGTGCACACCGCGCAACAGTCCCGCGACTACAGTAACCGCGTGAGCCCATGGACTGTTTCCTGGAGCGTTAGTTTCTAGTGTCCGCAAGACTGCTTGTGCCGCCAGCTCCCTGACGTGAGCTTCACTGTAGGCGGTGTCCGGTATGTCCACGAACCACTCCGGCAATTCTGTCGAAGTCATAGAACCACTGCTCACCGCATCGCGAAACTGGTGGATAACTTTCCTTGCAAGGGAAGAATCCGAAAACCACTCCGCTGATGGAGCCAACATCAGTACCTCGGCGGTAGAGACGTGTTTCGGCCACAGCGTGTCGAGCAGGCACAATCTCAGCGATGTCGGCGCTCCACTGTCGCTCATCACGGCGCATAGTCGGGCGATCTGGCTCGAATTATCACAACCTGCCAGCGCCAGTGCGGCGTACCCGGCGACCTGCAACTCTTCGTCGTAGTCGCAGGGACCACTGATACGTGCGACATGCTCAACGATCTCGACGAGCCGATCGTCAAGGCCACGTGTGCCGGTGGCGGCGACGATGATGGCAGCCTCCCGGCGTCTCCACGCGGGTTCTTCGGCACTCAGCAGAGGACAAAGATCCGTAGCGAGTTCATCATAAGCGAGCGCGTCATAGGCATTGCGCTCGGTAACAACGTTACCCACCGTGAGCTGGTCTATAATTGCTCGGCCCACTTTGCGACGCTCCTCAAAGTCGCGTGAGCGTAGGTCCGCGTTGACCAGCAGCTGCGGTTGCCTTTGCAGCAACCAATCGAAAATGGCCGAGTCGAGCGCGGCGAGCCATGCCGCAGTTTCGGTCAACTGGGGTACCAATCGCTGAGGATCAGCGGGCATCGTCAGCAGGCTGACTGCGGCCTGCATCGGCAATACCGCCAACCGCTCGGCGCAGAGGTACTCCTCGATACTGTGATGTGCCCACGCTCGGCTTTGAGCGTCGCCAACCATCAGCGCAGACTCGAAGACTGCCTCCAGCGCCTCGAACGTCATGCCGGTGTCATCGAGATCGTCTAGCGCGAGGCAGTTGCTAGGAAGGTCAGCCCTCGCTCGCCGGACTATCCTCGGTCGGCCGGACAACAATGTCACGGCCGCCAAATGACGGGCCGCATCGAAGCGCTCCCGCAGTGGCGGGCCGTCCCGGCGGCGTTCCACCCGCCGCTTGCCGGGTTCGTCCAGCAGACTCTCCACCCCGCGCCGAAAGACGTCAATTCGTCGCACGGGGAATTGGTCTTCTTGGGCAGCTGCGACCAGCAGGCGCAAAGTTATGGGGCGAGCAGCCAACGGCATGGATCCCCCGGACTCAACGGCTTCGATGAACGCATCGGGATCGTCGAGCTGGGATGCGGCGGCCCTGATGTCAGCCTTTGTCAGGGGTGCAAGTGTCAGGTGGGCGACTTGATCGCTACCCCACCAAGAGATAAACTCGTCACCGAGCGATTCACGCCATAGCGACGTGCGGCTGGCAACGAGCACTCGCAGCCGCTCTGGCCCGGCTCGGTCCAACTCCCGCTTGATCAGTTCGCCGAGACCTCTGATGTCAAATTTGAGCGGTTCATCGAAGCTATCAAAGGCAAGAGTTAACTCCGCGGCTGACACGCCCATGTTTACCTTCTCGCGGATCGTCTGGCGGAGATCGGCGTACTCAGTGTACTCACCAAGATCGATCTCGACCACGTAGACACCGACGGAACGTAACCGCTCGATCTCGGCACGGAGTTCGAAGGTCTTTCCCATCCCAGGATCAGCGAGGAGCACCCTGGCGCGGCGATCCGCACTAGCCGCCAACGGCCGAACCGTCGGGTTGACGTATCGCGTGTACCGGTCTGCCGGATCAGGCAGCACACCATCCCACGTCGTGAGATCGGCATCAACCGGCAGCCACCAGCGCGTCCATGGCAGCCGATCTCCACTGAGAAAACCCACGCCAAGACGCTACTCAGTCGGTGGTCACGCGGACGCGCGACGTGCGGGATCAGTCGCCGCTCCTGCGCCGCAGTCTGAGTTTGGGCCATCGCGCTAAGGTGCGAACACCGGCGCAGCGCTGTTCGTCGATCAATGGGACCGCTCGGGGTGTCGGGTTCAGGTGCAGGTAGACGCCGGTGAGGGGGTTGTACAGCACGTCGGCGGGGCCGGGTCGGAGCTGCTCGAGCATCTCTTCGCGGAAGCTCAGCCCGGTACACGCGCGCCTCATTGATCATCCACTGCAACGCTGAGTCGGACAGCTTCGTCTGCAGATGACCACTCCCACGTCGCAATGGTCGCCGGGGAACCACACCTGCCGCATGCTGCGGTCACCATCTGGCTGCGCACCGGGCCACAACGTGAGCGGACCCCGGACCTCGTCCAAGGCCACCGCATGCCGGGCGTGCTCAATGAGCGGGTTGAGCCGGGTGTCGTAGAACTGGTGCCGGTCGTCGACGTCGAAGAGGTTGAGCATGCCGAGGGTGTCGGGGATCCAGCGAGCCGACCGTGTCCCAGGCCCGTGGAAGCGAAATCGGCACCTGCGGGTAGAACGCAGGCTCGCCGGCCCGCCCGGGGGGCGGGCGGTGTACCTCCTCGTGCAAGTGGTCGATCTCGGTCCAGTGGTCGGCGGATAGCGGAGCGGTCGAGCTGTGGGCCAGCCCGCAGGTTGCACACGGTGCAGGCGCCCCGGCTGAACCCGAACAGGCAGATCGCGTTGCCGGACTGATAGGTCGTCGGTGACCTTGCGCACGGCCGGTACAGCGGCATCGCCAGTCTGGCGACCGTGGCTAGGACCCGACGCGTGCCGAAGGACACCGACATCAGGTGGTAGGCATGCTCGCCAGACGCCCACTGCCGCAGTTCAGTTGGCCGGGATGGCGATGTCCAGGACGTGTCCGCCGAGCACTGCCAGCAGCCCGGAGTGGAACAACGGGCCGCCCAACTGAAGCAGTTACGCGACGACAAGTTCCTGCCCGCAGAGGAACCCGAGCGTCGACAATCCTTCGGACAGGTAGAGCAGCTCTGCGAGGCTGCCTGATGAGGCTTGGAGGATCTTGTACTCGGCCCCGTTTTCCGCGCCCCACGCCATCGCCGCGCGCCACAGCGCCCTGCCGTGGCCTTTGCGTCGGTAGTCGGGATGCACCGCGAAGTACTGTGGCGGTTGCATTTGTGTCCCGGTGGCGTCGGTACAGGTTCCCATAGGACCCACTGCTCCAACGATGCGACGGTCTTCGACCGTGACGAGGATCGGGCCGTCGGAGAGCCCAGCCTTCATCCGCTGCTGGAGGAAGGTGAATCCGTCTATCCCGGGCTGGTCGGCGAAGGCCGGGAACGTGTCGGCGACGTCGCAGTCTTCCAGTTCCATGACGTGACCGTGCTTTTGTTTGTCCTGGTCCCCGAACGTCTTGAGCATCAGTCGTGTACTCGCGCCGTCGGGACTGTCCTGAAACCAGATGATCCGGCTGCGCACCTCGCCGAAGTTGGCACTACACGTGCGGGACCACTCGGTCATCTCGTTCGTCCTCGGCGCGCTCTCGCCGTAGTGGTGGATCTTCGCCAGGCCGTGCCCGCGGGTGGATATCGTAGGTATTATTGTGAGTCCCGGTTCGTGGATGATCCTCCCGACGACCTGTTCGTCTTTTGTGCTCGACCAGCGCCGATCCTTGTCGTACGGGAGAAATCGGCCCGTACCGGCCATGTCCACGACAGCGTCGAACAGCTCGGCGGATAGTGTACGAGGGTGCACCGGCCCGAGAGTGGGAACATACGGGACACGCGCCACTGGACTCAGCCAATCCCACCGGAAACGCATGCCCGGGAGCGTAGCAACCGACATGGGTCGCATCAGGTCCCGACGCGCGCCACACGCCGGGACCTGATGGTCTTACTCAGAACGGGTTGTCGTCGCCTGCGCTGCATGAGCACGTGTCCGACTCGGACAGCACATCCAAGTCGTCGACGAATTCGATCTCCTCGGACTGGGCGGGTAGCGGCCTGATCCCAACGTCCACAATCATCCGGTATCCTCCTTTCTTTCTCGGTGTTGGCAATAGGTGGCCAGAGGCGCGTTGGCCTTGCGGTAGAGCTGCACCAGCGGCATGCACGTACCGCATGTGCCGCTCAGGGCGCAGCCGGTGCATCCCCCTTGACGGAGCAGTAGACCGTCGGCGATGTTGCCCAGGCGGGTCAGGCCCTGGACTCCTTCGTCCAACAAGGATACATGTGGGTCGCGGCCGACTTTGCAGATACTTGCTTTGCCGTGCGGATCCACATGGAAAAAAGTGTGACCGGCGTTGCAGCCGGTGAACACCTTGCGTTTTCGGAGATGCGTTGCCGACTGAGACGGCAGGGTCTCGGCGCCGCCGTAGATCGTGGGCACCATATTGACATACTCGTCGAAGGGCAGGCCGAGGCGTTCGGCGATACCCCGCATCTGATCGACTTCATGAGCATTGTGCTTGGTCACTATCATGCTCAGGGCCAGCGGGAGCCCGGCCTCATGCCCGGCGTGCAGTCCTTTCTCGAACATCCTGAATGCGCCTTTGCGGCGGGTCAGCCCGTCGTAGCTTTCCGCGGTGGCTCCGTACACACTGAGCGTGATCCGGTGCGGGCGTCGGGACGTGAGTAGCTCGAGGATCTTCGGGTTCGACAGGCGGGAGCCGTTCGAGAGAATGGTCAGCATCATCCCGAGCTTATAGGCCAGGCTGTAAACATCGGTGAACAGCCGGTCAATCATTGGTTCCCCGCCGGTGAGCTGCAGCCATAGGACCCCGGCGTCTCGCATGATGTGCAGCAGCCGTTCCTGGTCCGGCCAGGTTAGGCCATCGAACCGCTTCAAACCGAGGTAGCAGTGCTCGCAGTCGTAGTTGCAGCCGAGATTGAGTTCGTAGGAGGCACGGCCGTAGCCGAACTGGGATTCCGGCCTGACCAGGATTGTGCCGGACAGGGGTTCATCGAAGATGTCGAGGTCCCAGGCGCGATCAGCGGCCTTGGCCAACCAGACCGGAATGATGTCGCCCGGGGCGGTGTGGGTGAGGGCTGCATACTTGGTGTGCGGGATCTTCATCCCGTTGGGGCGGCCCGGTCGTACCACGATGTAATTGCCCAGGAATGGGCTTACGATGAGCTCGTGCATGTCGTCCTCCCCGCAGGCCATACGCTGCCGCGCCGGTCTGTCTCGGTGGCGGGCTCATGAGTATTCATCGTGTCCGGACCGATACCATTCAACTCGCAAGAAATACGCAAGAGCGGGGTGCACCGGGTAGCGGTGATATGTGACTGGGGAGAAGCGGACAACGCGTCGGTGGCTCCGCCCGGCGGAAAGGCGAGATTTCGGTGGGCCCGGATGACGCAGGTCGGCGAGCCGAAGCGGTCGCTGGGCTCGTCAGGCCGGATGGGGGTTCAGAGGGTGGTGCCGATCCAGCGGGCGAACCCGGCTAGGGAGTCGGTGGCGCGCCGATCGGTTTCGGCGAGTAGGTGCACGGTCTCGTGCACCTGGGGGTGGTAGCGGGTCAGTTGCGGGGCGATGCGGCGGGCCCGGTTCAGTGAGTCGAGGGCTTGGGTCCGGTCGCCGTGCAGGGTCCATGCGCGGGCGACGTCGATCCAGTGCCGTCCGGCGCGTTGCGGCTCGGCGAGTTCCGGTGTCTGTATCTGGCTGGCGCGTCCTACGGCGGTGGTGCCGTCGGTGAGCTCGACGGGCACTGAGACCCAGTGGAGTTCGACGTTGGTCATGGTGGCGATCACGTCGTAGTAGGGGTTGGCGGGGACTCCACGCGTGATCAGTTCGCGGGCCGCGGTGATGTGCTCATCGGCCCGGTCGGCGCTACCGCTGCGGGCGTGGGCGATGGCCTGGCGAAGATGCAACTGCGCCCGCACCGAGTCGGCGGCGGGACTGCGCTGGTCGGCGATCTCGGTGTGGGCGCGTTCCACGATCCGCTGTACCCCCGGGTAGTCGCCGCGGTTGAGGCGCAGTTGGACGCGCTGAGATGCTGCGGTCGCCGGGCGTAGGGGGTCTCCTGAGCGTTCGGCCGCGTGCCGCCAGCGCTCATTGGCATGTGCCGCGAGGTCGAGGTAGCCGAGCCGGAAGGTGACGTTCTGGGCGAGCATGTAGGTGTCGCTGAGCAGTGACCAGCCGGTCTCGGCTGCTGCCCCGGACCGGGCGTCGGCGACGATCAGGTACGCGTGCGCCATCAGCTCTGGAAGTGTGGTGGCCATTTCCGCGAACCGTGCTCGTGCCCGGTTGCGGTTGCACTCGTCTAATCGGACGCGCAGTTCGGCGGGTGTCATCGGAGGTCCGGTCGGTTCTGGGTCTTCGAGGTGGTCCAGTACCGCCCGCAGCGCAGGTATCCCGCTGCGTGGATCGGCGACGGGGGGCCCGTAGGGCTGTCCGTACAGCGTTTGGACCTCAATTCCGAGTCCGCCGGCCACCGCAGCGGTGAACGCCGGTGAAGCGGGGACCACGCCGCGTTCGACCTGGGAGATGAGGCTGGTGCTCACGTGGCTGCGGGCGGCCAGCTGGTGCTGGGTCAGACCGGCGAGTTTGCGTTGCAGCGCGAGCTGATGGCCCACGGCCCCGGCGGGCGCGGCCTGTTCGTCCATGAGAGTGGGCCCTTCGTGCACGCTGTGGTGCGGCAGTCCGGTACCCACGATCCCACATCACCCGTAGACCGCAACGGGTTGCACCGATGAGTTGTGGATCTCTTGCGAGCCGGGATGGTGGCGGCTCCGCCACTCTCGGTACCCATGATCGGCAGCTGGTGGCGAGGGAGCGGTGGCTAGCCGGGCCGTGGACTGCTCTGGGCTGGGCCTGGCCGCCGTCTTCGCCCTCTGGGGCGTGGTGGCGTTACTGTTCGCCGTCTTCGTCATCGGCGAGACCCTCGATTGGTGGTACCGCAGACGCCGGCGTGGCGCGCATCACCCGACAGGTCCGGCGGCGCGAACCGTGGCGGAGATCGCTCAGCGCCTGCACCATGAAAGCACCCGATTGCCGCCACCCCGGGTCGTCATTGTCGTCCGCCACCGAATAGCCGATGCTTCCACCGCGGCGACCGTGACGCCCCGCGACACCGTAGGAGCACAGACCCCGACCGACGGCTAGCGGCTCGTAAGAAATACGCACGAGTCTGTGACGCCAATGGTCCCCAGCTGCCGGGCGGCGAGCCGGTCACGCATTGAGCCCGTCGCTACGGAACACGCTCGGCATGGTAAATCGAGGCTATCCTCGAACCAGGTAGGTGTCGTGCACCCTCGTTTCCGGCTCTGACTGGGAACTCAGCCGGTCAGACTCACACAACCCAGCGGTCGGTTGCTCCGGTGCCGTCCGCCGATAGATCCGTCAGGATGGCGGTGAGTTCCGCTACCTGTTCACGGGGGAAGTAAAGCTGCGCGGCCTCGGCGAGGTCGATGCTGTTGTTCCTGCCGTACACGAGGGGTACGTACATCCGCCAGGACTTCGGTTGCCATCGGGTGGCCACCCGGTCGTGGAACGCGGTGCCCAGGAGAGTGTTCAGAAGTCGCAGTCCATCGTCCAGCGGCATTTTCAGCCAGGCGTATCCCCGGTAATACTCGACGAAACCGCCATGACCAGAAGGGGTTGTGCGCGCAGGATCTCGATGGCCAGATGCGGACTCACCGATATCCTGGCAGCAGGCTACGGTCGTCAGGCCGTTGGCCCATAATGCGTGGACCAGCGGGACCATCTCGGTATCGATCTCCACTTGCGCGTCATCAGGGGTGATGAGGCGCTCGTAAGGATGGATTTTCGGCGGATGCTCAGTGTTCATGAGTGTGGATCCTTTCGGTTGCCGGCCGTCCGCGCGCTGCGATGCTCCACCCACTGCCGCGCCGCGTCCGCCATACGTTGCGTCCACGGCTCCGGGTCGTCTCGCGCGATCTCGTCCCACATGGTGGCTTGTACTCGAGCAAATGCATCCAATGAACCTCGGGGCGCCGAGTTCCATGCGGGAACCTGCGCTGCCCAAGCTTCTGCCGACTGTGGACTGTTTCCGGAAGCCATCAGCCAGACGACCCAGCAGGCCGACCCTCTACCGGCCCGAGGCATGAACGTCACCTTCGGCCACGCCGCAGGATCGCAGCACTACGAGGACTGAATCGCCACCAGCTCCGGGGCCGCCGTGCTCCTGGATGGCCTCAGCACCCCCAAGGGATTTCAGACCGGCTGCTGGCACGGCACGCCCTGGTATGTCCGGCAGCGCGGAACCCAGCTGCTCGCGACTCACCCTGACCGCACCCTGCGAGAGGCGCTCGCGTGCACCATCCAGACCGTGGCCCACATCCACGCCGACACCTATGACCTCTTTCACCCCGGGATGCCCTTGATGACTGTTGCCCTGCTGTGCGCCGGACTCAGCGACGTGGAATGCCTGGTCCTGTCCGACGCCCTGATCGTCCTCGATACCTCGAGGACATTGAGGTCCTCACCGACCCCACCGTCAATCAGCTCGCCGTCGAGCAACGACATGCCGTGCTTCGCGAACGCATCGCTACACCCGACCACACCCACGCCAAGCAGGCCATGATGATCGAGCAGTAACGGCACCGCAAGCCACTTTGCGTGTCAGCAGGGTGCGCTGGCGGGGATGGGTTGTGGGGTCCAGCCGTGGATGCTGAACGGAACATCGCCGCGGTAGGCGGCGATGCCGGCAGCCGGATAGTCGATCAGTTCTTCCGGGAGTGTGTCAAGGGGAAACCAGGTGACGGCGGAACACTTGGCCGGTTCGCGGTTGGTCGGTTCGCCCACCCACCGTCGGGTCTCAAAGAAAACTCCGAGGCGGGGCTCGGGGCCGGAGCCGTTGACGTGCAGGGTGTTTACATGCCG
>JBOHGE010000097.1:0-9249 GCA_050700055.1 Pseudonocardiaceae bacterium | reverse complement strand
GGTCGCCTCGTGGACGCCGATGCTCGTCGCCACCTCGGCGATCGATCGGCCCGAATCGAGGTGCAGGCTAACGGCCTGATCCCTGTATTCCTGGGTGAAGCTTCGGCGTGTCGCCACGCGATTTCCTCCGCTGGCAATCAGCGGCAGTCTACGACCGGGTGCCTACAAGATCGGGTACGGTCCAACGCCGGCGGCGACTGGAACCGCTACGCCGCCCAACTCGCCCAAGCCCGCAATCACCAACCATGACGAATGCCCCGCCCGACCCCGTCCCAGGCGGCAAGCATTCGCACGGTTGGAACACTGCCGGTTACCAGTTTCAACGCCGGTGTCTCGCTGCAAAGCCTGATGGCGCTGCTCGGCCATGTCTCAGCGGAGATGAGCCTGCGCTACGGACGGCTGTTCGACGCCACCGTCAAGGCCGAGTACGAGCGGGCGCTCACCGCGGCCAAAGCCCACCTCGGATCCCTACCCACCGAGCCACCCGGCGGACGCACCCAGCTGCCGATCATCGCCGGCGACTGGAAAGAAGCCCCCGCCATCAAAGCCCGCCTCGCCGGCGGGTTCTGCGTCCGCGCCCAGGTCCAGGGCCCCTGCGCCTACGCCAACATCTGCGAACACTGCCCGAACTTCCGCACCGACGCCGGCTACCTCCCCGTGCTCGCCGCGCAACACGCCGACGCCGAAACCCTCGCCCGCGACGCCGAAACCCGCGGCTGGGGCAGCGAAGCCCAACGCCACCGGCGACTCATCGACCGGCTCGACGCCCACATCGGACAGGCCCACACCGGATGAACCCCACCCACGACCGCCGCCAACGAGTCGAGCGACTGAGTCTAGCGATCTACGTACAGCCGACCTTCGACGCCATCGCCGCAGCCACCGCAGCCCGCAGCCCGACCCGCTGGCACTGATCAGGGTCGCCCACCGTACCTGTCTCCCACGGAATGTTTCGCTCTCCTATCAGCCGCGACTCAGGATCGTGTTCCGATACTCGTCACAGGCCAACAGGTGAGCCGGTTGTGTCCCCTCCTCCAGGGTCGCGGTGGGCAACCCCTGGCAGACACGTTTCCAGGTGGCGTCCCACCCGTCACCGGCCGGTGTCACCATGCCCACACCGGTAACGCACACGTCGCGGTCGCTCATTCGGATGCCGCCGTCCCGCCCGAGATGACAGTGACGACGTCCTCGACCGTCTCGGCGGCGTGCCGCTCCTCCTCCGTGATCGACAACCCTGTCTTCTGCTTGAGGACCAGTACGAGCTCGACAACTCCGAGAGAGTCAAGTCCCGCCTCCTCCCTGGTCGCCTGGGGAGTGATGTCCTCCTCAGGGACACCCATGGAGGTGAGGATGGTCTTCAGCTCTTCGAACGACATGGCTCTTCCTTATCCTTTTCAACGGACGCGGCACAGCGGGAGGAGCCCACCAAACCGACACCAAATACGCGACACCTGATTACGCGAGGTCACCAGTGCTGGACCCCCACCTGAAACACAGCCCTCAGTCGCTTGACATCCATAGGGGCATCAGTCCCTCCTGGAGTGGATGGAAGACGGTCCGGTCGGGGCGCAATTCCATGATCGCGGAGGTGAGGCCGTTCCACACGTGGCCCCTCCCGTGGTAGCGGATCGTCGTGTAACTCCAGCGCTGGTTGCCGGCCATGATCAGGCCCATGAATTCGAGGTAGGGTCCGATATCCGTGTAGGCCAACTCCAGGCGGCTTCGCTCGGCCGCGAAGTCGCGTTCCTTCCCGCGGATCCGTCGGCACGTATCCGATACCGCTTCCTGGAGGTCCACCCCCGTGTGCAGCATGTACGCGACCGTGGCGTTCACACAGTCACGCGACAGCAGTTCCTTGCGCAGGGAGAAGACGTCGTTGACCAATACGACGTGGTCGCTGACCATATCTGCGGCATCCGCAGTGGCCCGATACACTTCGTCGGATATGTCCATATCGATGTGTGCCAGGGCGATACACACGTAGATCCCGATCGGCCCGCGGCGCGCCCGCAGGTACGCCTCCCATCCAAGCCACTGAAGAGGACCCTCTCCGACATTAAACGGGACTTCTTCCGCACGTCCGGCAAAGTACACATGTATTGCGGCCTTGATCCGGTCGGCGATGGCCGGAGTGGTGACCGTAACCGTGCGCTGCCACAGATCGTTGAGGGCCTCTCCGGTCCAGTCGTCTACCTCGACGAGCTGCCCGTCGCCAGGATCGCACGGAAAACCCCCACCGAGCTCCGGGACAGCCGCCACGTCATCCTGGGCGAACAACGCAACCGCCCACTCAATGAACAACTCAGCCGCCGGGAAAGAAAGACGCCCCGCGATGCATTCACCCCACCCCATGGTTCCGTAGACATACTGCATCGATTCATCCGCACTGCCGAATCTGACGAATTCACGCGACCAATCCAGCACTCGCTTCCGCAGATCAGCCTGGTGCGGATGGGTCCACAGCGGCAGGTCAGGAGTGATTTCCGGAAGGTAGAAACTCGAGCCGATCAACCGCTGGGCCGCATGCTTTGGCGACACACGGGTCTTCTCCGTCGGGGTTGCCTCATCTGTACTCACGGCGCTCCGCCTATCTTGTCGGTCCGACCGCACCGGACGGATTCCCACCCTTGAAGGCGGTGGCTAGACTCCCCCAGTTTTCCCCGCTCTCGGCCTGCCCGTAGCTTCCAGCAAAAAACCATTTTACATCGTTTGCGCAGGCCAGAAGGTTTGATCGACATCGTCCGAGTGGGGTGCACGAAGGTCGGCTGCAACGCTGTGACCTGAGTAAACGGGAGAATCCTTGGTATTTCGGCGCTTACTACCGGGAGGCCTGGGCTCCCGTGGGTTCAGCGAAACTGAGGGTTCCTCGCCGGGAACCCGAGGGTTCGTTCCGCCTAGGACGGGGCTGGACCCTTGGGTTCGCCTCAACCCGGTGTGTTGTGTTCGATGGAGGTTTCCAGCAGTTGGCGGGCCGCGGTGGCATAGCGGATGGCGGTCTTCTCGTCGAGTCCGCACACGACGGCCAAGTGCAATGGCAAGAATTGCGGAACCCGCTCGGAGATGGGGCAGGTTGGTGATCGGGGGTGGTTTCGTGGAGCGCGCGGGAATGGGCTTAGCGCTGGTAGGCGGGTCGGCCCAGCCACCAGTTACCGGGGGCGTCCGGGTCGTTGCTGGACCAGTACTCGACAGCGGCTCGGGTGAACTCCTCAGCGGACAGGCGGCCGTCGCCGTCGGTGTCCAGATGCGCGAAGGCCTCGTTGGCGTCGGCCTCGGGCAGGTCGGGGAAGTGCCCGCCGTGGAACGCCCGGTACTCTGTGGGGCCGATCTGACCGTCGTGGTCGGTGTCCTCGATCGCCAGGAACGCCCTGACGACCGCGCCGACGGTCGCCCGCGCGGCGGCCGGGTCGGTGGCCAGTGTCAGGGTGGATTCCAGGAACTGCTCCTTGGAGATCGCGGTGCCGCCGCCGGGGATGTGCGGGAGGTGCAACTCCCTCCAGATTCGCAGGTAGACCTCAATGATCTGCCGCTCGGAGGGCGAGCCGGGCGCGTGGCCGCGCGAGGCGGCGACCCGTTGCCCCATCAGGACGTGATCGTGCTCGGTGAGTTGGCCGTCGCCATCGGAGTCGAGATAGTCGAAGCCATAGTTGATCTTGGCGATGAGGATATCAGGAGTGGCCATGGGAACCTCCGTGGAGCACGGGCTGCGACGGGCTGACGCCCGCAATCATACCCGCGAGCCTTTGCCGTCGCGGACATGCAGTTTGCCGAACCGGCCGAGGTCCCACTTGATGTCGTCTAGGTCCAGCCGGCAAGCCTCGTTGATCCGTAAGCCGACCTCGGGCATCAAACGGGCGGCGGCGTAATCGCGGGCGGTGGGGGCGAACTTCCGGCAGGTCGCCAGCTTCTCGCGCCAGCCGGCGAACAGGGCACCGACCTCAGCCTTGGTCGGCGGGATGCGCAGCGCGGCGTCCTTGGCCCCACGCGGGCGGTTCATCTCATCGATCGGGCACTCGACCACCCGGCCGGTGAGCTGGTGGATCTCGACCATGTGCCACAGCTCCAGGAACGCGAAATACGTCGTCAGGGCCTGCGCCCGGGCCAGCCGGATGCCCTTCGCACAGTGCCGCGCGACCTTGCCGAAGTAGGTGTCGGCATCGGCTGGCTCCATCTCCCACAACGGTTTGCCCAACCAAACCCGCACCTGCTCCAGATGCCCGACATCGCCCCGGATCGTCGAGTCGGCCAGCCCTGCCGATGCCCGGGCCAGCACGAACCCGGCAAGCACATCGGTCTCGAACTCCGCCAGCTGCTCCGGGCCCGCTGGCGCGCGTTGCTCGCGCAGGTCCCGCACCACCGCCAGGACCAACCCGAGCCTCCTCACCTTCAGAATTACCGTGGATCAGTCAGACAAGATGAGAACGCTTCGAAAATCCCGAAGTTACGTCACCACACAGCAAGACACCCGAACGACGAAGAACCCCCTGGCCAGAAGGACAGACCCCCAACAAGGCTCAGCGGAACTCACGGGATGTCGCACATTAGCGGAGAGCGAAACATTCCGTGGGAGGCAGGTACAGCGACTGAGTCTAGCGATCTACGTACAGCCGACCTTCGACGCCATCGCCGCAGCCCACAGCCCGACCCGCTGGCACTGATCAGGGTCGCCCACCGTACCTGCCTCCCACGGAATGTTTCGCTTTCCTCCTAGCGTGATCCCGCATGGAGATCGTGATGCGGCGAGGTTCGGGGCGTCCCCGTCTCGTGCGCGTATTCGGCCCGGCAGGCGGTTGCTGATGTCCACGACGCGGGACACCCAGCGTGGGACCGACCCGGCGGCATCCACCACCGCAGCGCCCGGGATGGCCGCCGCGCTGAACCCTGTCGAGCCGGACCTTGGCGTGGCTGGCCGAGCACCCGCCCGTCCGCAAGTTCGCTCGCTCGGTGTGGGACGAGATCACCGAGTTGGAGCGAGCCGGCCACCGTCCCGCCACCATCACCAAGTGGCGGCGGGTCCTGGCCGACCACGGGCCCACCCCATCGGCTTCACGAGGGGTTCCGCGCAGAAGCAGATGGGGCTCGCCGCGCATCTGAGCAGGTGGTTGTGTGATGCGGGCCTGGGGGTGGCTGATCTGGCTACCCCGGTGGTGGGTGGGTTCCTGGTGGCGCGCCGTGCGGTCTACCGGGATTTGCTGACGGCGAAGGCGCTGGTGCCGTTGCTGGGGTACCTGCGCGGGCTGGGTGTGGTCCCGCAGCCTGAGAGCCCTGCACCGCAGACCGTGGCGGCGGTCCTGCTGGAACGCTACCGCTGGTGGCTGCTGACCGAGCGCGGCCTTGGGGTCAAGGTCGCCCGTGGCTACGTGGATGTGGTCGGTCCGTTTGTCGCCGCGCATGCGGTCGGCGGGGAAGCCGGGTTGCGGGAGCTGGGCACGGGTGATGTCACGGCTTTCATGATCGCCCAGTCGCGGCGGTTGGCGCCCAAGACCGTGCAGCGGCTGGCGAGTGCGCTGCGGTCGCTGCTGCGGTTATGGCACGTGCAGGGCCTGATTGGGGGGCCGTTGGATCAGGCGGTGCCCAAGGTCGCCAATCGCCGGCCGGGGTTTGTCCAGCCGCTTGACCCAAGCCAGGTATCGGCGCTGATGGCGTCCTGCGATCAGGCAACCGCCGCTGGGCGCCGCGACCTGGCGATGTTGACGCTGCTGGCGAGGATGGGCCTGCGGGCGGGTGAGGTCGCCGGGCTGGGTTTGGACGACATCAACTGGCGGCGCGGCGAGATCACGATCCGGGGGAAAAGAAACCGCCTCGATGCGCTCCCACTGCCCGCTGATGCCGGCGAGGCCCTCGCGAGCTACTTGCAGGATGGCCGACCGGCCACCGCGCTGGACCGTAGTGTGTTCACCCGCATCAGGGCACCCCACCAGGGCCTGACCCCGGTCGGGGTAACCCAGGCGGTAGCCGCCGCGGCCCGCCGGGCTGGGTTGGGCATGATCTACGCGCACCGGCTGCGGCACAGCACCACTACGTCCATGCTCGCCGAAGGCAGCTCCCTGGCCGAGATCGGTCAGGTACTGCGGCACCGGCGGCTTTTTACTACGACGGCCTACACGAAGGTCGATATTGCGGCGCTGCGTGCGCTGTCGCGTCCGTGGCCGGGTGCGTCATGAGTGAGCTGCGCGAGGCGCTGGCCGGTTACCTGGATCTCGGCACAGTCTTGGATTCACGCTGGAGCGTGAATCCAAGCTGCTGGACCAGTTCATCACCCACCTGGAAGAGCACGGCTCTAGCACGGTCACCGTGACCGATGCGCTGGCTTGGGCTAGTTTGCCGCCCGGCGCCAGCGCTGGCTGGTTGCGGTTTCGGATGCAGGCGGTGCGCGGTTTCGCCGCCTACCTGCGCACCCTCGACCCGGCCACTGGGGTTCCCCCAGCCAGCTTGCTTCCCGGCGGGCCGCGCCGCGCCGTGCCCTACCTGTATTCGCCCGCCGACATCACTGCACTGCTCGCCCAGGCCGACCGGCTGAAAACGCCGCTGCGCCGGGCGACCATCACGACACTGATCGGCTTGATGGCGGTCACCGGCATACGCGGTGGTGCGGTGGTCGCGCTCGATGATGAGGACTTCGACACCAGCCGCGGGCTGCTGCTGGTGCGCCACGCCAAGCTGGGCCGCCACCGGCTGCTTCCGCTGCACCACACCACGACCGCAGCCCTACTAGCCTACCGGCAGCTGCGTGACCAACACTTCCCCCGGCCGGTCAGCGAAGCGCTGCTGGTCTCGGACGCGGGCACCCGGCTGCTGTACTACAACGTCGGGCAGACCTTCGCCAAGCTAGCCCGCCGCGCAGGTCTGACCGCCCGCTCCGGGAACTGCCGACCACGTCCACATGATCTGCGGCATTCATTCGCGGTCGCCACGCTCCTGGACTGGTATCGCGACGGAGGTGAGATCGCGGCGCGGATGCCGCTGCTATCGGCCTACCTGGGTCACACCGCGCCGGCTCACACCTACTGGTACCTGCAGGAAGGCTCGGGAATTGCAACAGACGAGCGAGAAATGCCTGGTCGCCTGGTCAGCGGGGCGACAGAGTGGCGCCTCCGGTCGATGCGTGACAGCTGCTTGACCAGGGCCGATCGCCACTTGATTGCATCTGATGCAGGATACGCCCGCCCACGGGGACGGCTGGGATGGCTCGCAGAGCAACAGCGTGCTGCCGCGCCGCTTCCGCTCCTCGCCGCTGACGCGGCTGCGGGGCGGGTCGGCTTGCCCACGAGCCACGTGGTGTCCGACTCCGACACATCCCGATGTCGTTCCGACCGGGGGTATTCGGACGGTTGAAATACCTGACTCCGCCATTACAAGTCGACATGACCCTCAAGCAGCAAGCCCTCGACCGCGCAACCCCACCAAACACAGCCCCGGGCCGATACAAGCCACCCGACCAACTCCTCGCGTTCCTCGAAACCCTGTAATTATGCCGATATCACCGGCCCGGGCACCCCCACCCACCAGCGGGGATCTGCCCTGTATCGGCATAACCACAGTATCGGAGTAATGGACCTTATGCCGATATCGGCATAAGGTCCACGTCATCCGCAACGCCATGAAATTCGGCCGGCATGCGAACGATCTACACCGCGCCGACACTGGAGGCCGCTGAGCTCGCGTTCGCCGGTTTCGAGGCTGACTTCGGCAACCAGTACCCGGGCGCGGTCGACGTGTGGCGCCGGGCGTGGAACGAGTTCATCCCGTTCCTGGACTATCCCCCGGAGTTGCGGCTGATCGTGTACACCACGAACGCGATCGAATCCATCAACTTTCAACTCCGTAAGGTCACCAAGAATCGGGGACACTTCCCGTCGGACGACGCGGCGATGAAACTACTCTACCCTGCACTGCGGAATATCTCAAGCAAGAGAGGTGGCGCGTCCGGGACGGGAACGCATGGCTGGACAATGAGGGTTATTCACGAGCCCTGATAGATGATAGATGATAGATGATAGATGATAGATGATAGATGAGTCGTCCGCGGCGCGCCTACTTGGACGACGGCCCGCTTCTCGAAAGAATTAGGTTACCAGACTCAATTCGAAAGAAACGGACCGTCGAGAATGTACCATACCGCAGGGTTGACCAAGGATAAAATCATTGACCTGTGCACGATGGTTCAATCTTCCGAGTTAGAACCCGGCGTCAACCATTGGCCGCCGAGTCTGGGCTTGTATGCGTCCATGGTCATCGCACTGACGTACATTCGCCGCAATCGAGTTCAGGTGGAACTGGCGGAGATGTACGGCGTGTCCCAGTCGACGATCAGCCGCGCGATCACAGGAATAACGCCACTGTTGGAGAAAGTTCTCAGAAAATATGTTCCGACCGCCGATGAACTCAACGAAAAGATCCAGTACATCGTCGACGGGACCTTGCTTCCATGCTGGTCATGGGCCTCGCACCCGGAGCTGTACTCGGGCAAACACACTGCGCCACGCAGGCGCCCTGTTATATACCCGACGCAGTCGGGAGGAATTGGAGGAATATTCCTGGGTCTGATGCCTAACCTGGCGCCGAAAGGTTAAGGGGACAACAGCATGGCAGGAAACCAGCGGTCGTGTCCAGGCGTATGGAACGAGGTGCTGGGGGACCCGCGCGATATGGTGAACGGCCGGATTGCTTGATACTCCAATCTCCAGCGGCGAAAGCCCAGCGCCCACCGGAAAGACGCCTGAAACCGGTGCCATCCCCTGCGTCGGCGTCTTGTGTTAGCCGACGCAACCTCCGGAGGATAAAGCGATATCCAGTGAAGATATTCAAGGAGATGAGTGGAGCACCTAAGTCGCGCTCGGACGTACAACAGGGACGAACGTGGGATCACCTAAGGGGCGCGAGCCCGAGGGTGACGGAGTTCCCGTAGTAGTCGTGGGAGTAACGCCCCACCAAGGAGTCCGGGAAAGCCGGAAACAGGGCGAAGGGGAACAGGTGACCGGGCACATCAAGACCGAGAGGTATGCGTAATGCAGAGCGCTGAAACGGTGCTGAGTGTCCTCCGCGAACGCGGCGGGCGTGGCCTGCCGTGCGACGAGTTGTATCGACAGATGTTCAACCCGCAGTTGTATCTGCTGGCCTACGGGCAATGCCACGTAGCTTAAGTTGATCATGCTGCTCGGGGTGTCAGAGTGTGGATGTGGATTGTGGGCGGGCCGGTGTGGCGGGTGCTGGTGGGGTCGCCGGGTTTCTTGACGCGGTAGCTGTTGTGGC
>JBOHGE010000096.1:0-9430 GCA_050700055.1 Pseudonocardiaceae bacterium | reverse complement strand
GGCGTTGAGTGCTCTGGCACTCAACGCCACTCACGACCTGACCCAGCCGCGCCGCGGCTGGGTCAGGTACCCTCACCGGCGGTAGCGTGTCCGAGCGGCCGAAGGAGCGCGCCTCGAAAGCGCGTGAGGGTTCACGCCCTCCGTGGGTTCAAATCCCACCGCTACCGCCAACTACCAGCAGAAACGCCCGTCACTCTGTTTTCAGGTGACGGGCGTTTCTGCGGCTGGTTGCATTTGCGGTGGCATTTGCTTGTACGTGACCGGTGCGAGTCCGCTGTGGGAAGGCAGGAGCCGGTGCGCAGCGCCTATACGTTCCGTCAAATCGAGCCGCGAAGCGTTGCCGGTCACAGATACGGCCCGCGGACGGGACCGTGAACATCGGGCTATCACGGTCTCGGCCCAGGGTGCGGCGGCGAGTTCAAGGGGGCGAGGTGATCCTGCAGCTCGGCGTGGCGGAACTGGTAAGCCGATCCGACCACTCGCAGCAGCCCGAGCCGGTAGGCGTCCTCAAGGAAGGGCATCAGCCGCCGGGGGAAGCGGTCGCGTACCACTAGCCACCTCGACGCGACAAGGAAAGCGGGCCAGGCCTGGTTCGTTAGCCCGAACGCCAGCCCGAACGCTAGTTTTGCCGTGAGTGCGGTGCGGGTGGTGGGGAAGGTGTGGCGGGCTCGGCTACTACCTCGGCCAACGTAGCCGCGGCCTGCCTGGCCTGCTCGGCGGTCACCGGCGCTGCAGCTGCGGCGCGTTGGCGGCGCACCCACCCGACCAACGTCACGGCGACGAGCACGGCGGCGAGCAGGAAACCCAGCACCGACGCCCGGGGGTCCGCGACCATGGCGCCGTCGCGGACCCAAATCAAAGCCAACCATCCCACGCTGATCACCAACGTCAGCACGCCCAGGGACGCGGCCAGGATAAACCAGCGTCTCCGATTGCGACGAGCCAGCATCAGCGAGGTGAAGGCCACCACCGCCCACTGCACCCCGACGATCACGCGGCGGTGCCCAGCGCCCGGCCCAAGTTGCCGCCCATCCGGGTGACCTCTTGGGTTTGCCGCGCGACCCGGTACGCGCCACGGGCACCGCTGCGAAACGCGGCCAGCACTCCCAGCCCGGCCAGCATCACCAGCCCGATCAACATCACCTGTGTCTGGTTCATCGGGACTCACCCCCGCCCCGGCAGTCCTGCCCAGCGGCGTGGCGGGCCCGCCACGGCAGCGACACCACCGCGGCCACGACGGGCACGTCCCACCCGACCAGCCAGTGCAGGATCCGCTCGTCGTAGACGCCCAACGGCACGCCATCCAGGGCCGCCCGGCGTTCCTCGGCGTATTCGTGGCGGTACTGACTGCCGGGGTAGGAGATAAACGGGGCGTGCACGCTGACCGGCTCATGGTCCAGCGACGCCAACGGCCCGCACATCACGCCCCCTCCCCTGCCGTGATGCCAGCACCCGAGGGCAGCTCGGACGGCAGTGCGGCGGACTTGTCCTGCCTAGGGCGTGGGCTGATCAGCCGTTTGTCTAGGCGGGATTCGTGCAGGCAGCACCGCTGGCAGTACCGGTACTCGCTGCTGCCCGCCGGTTGTCCGTCGGAGGTGACCGGGTGACGCCACTCGCTGAACTCGTGGCCCTCGGCCTCACAGGTGAGCACCGGCGCGCAGGCCGAGCACCACAACCGCCCGCCTGGGCCGACCTGCCAATCCTCCGCCGCTGCCGCGTCGAGTGCGGCGTCCTCAGTGGGGTAGTGCATCTCGAACCCGGCGCTGTCTAGGCTGTCCCCGCACTGATAGCAGTGGACACTGACACAGGTATGGGCCTGTACCATTCCGATCTCCTCGATTGCTTGGGTGAGTGATTCAGGAGCCCCGACCCGGTGGGCGCGTTCTTGGCGGTTCGGGCCGCCGGGCCGGGTGTCGTACACATCAATCGGTTTCATGCCACCTCCAGACCGGTGTCGCGTTGTTCTGCTCGGCAGCGAGGGCACACATCGGGGACCTCTCGCCTACGCATCGGGCCATCACGCCGCCCACCCACTTGGGCCATCAGCAGCCTCGAGTACTGGCAGTGCGCGCACCACCGCCGCAGCACACCGCCGTGCATGGCGGCGGTGTACGCCCGTTTCATCCATCAGCGCTGAGGTCGAACGCGGCTTGGCCATCGCCACTACGTCCGCCTCTCGGAGCAGCGCGTCGATGGTGTGCTCGGTCAAACCGTCAGGGCTGAACGTCAGGTCGTCCGGGTAGTAGCCCGGACCCCCGTCGTACGCGCTGTTCATCAAACCTCCAATGTCTTAAGACAATTACTAATGTCGCACACATTAGACATGCATGTCTCAGTCGTCAAGGCGTGTCTTGAGACATGCCGTAGGCTGGGAGCTGTGGTGGATCAGCCCAGTGAGGACCAGGACAAGCGCCCTGCTAGCAGACGCGTGGCCGACGAACTTCGATCACAGATCGAGTCAGGGCGATACCCTCCGGGGGCGGCGCTGCCCTCGTACCGGCAGCTCGCCACGGAGTACGACGTTGCGGTCAACACAGCCATGGCGGCGGTTCATACTCTCCGCGATGAGGGGCTGGTGGTGGGCAAACCGAACGCTGGGGCCTACGTGCGTGATCGGGCGGACCAAGCCGACACCGAGCATGAGCTGCGTGCGCTCCGCGCCGAACTTGGCGAGCTTCAAGGACGGCTGCGCCAGGCCGGTGCGAACCTCATCGTGGTCAGCGATCGGCTGTCCGATGTGCTGGTCCGGCTGAAGGCTCTTGAGGGCTGATCTCCGTTGCATGGCGACTAGTTCACCGCTGCCGCGCGAGATGCGGCAGTGTGCTCGCGGGGGTGACTCCGTACATCTGGGGGTGCACAGGGGGTGCTTTACTGCTCACGTGACGTCACATAGGTGACCGAGATCCGGAGCCCAACCACCATCTAGCAGCGGTAATGCGTCGGGCTGGGGTCAGCAACAAGGGGCTCGGCCGGCGGGTGCGTGAGCTGAGTGAAAGCGACTGGGGAAGTGGTCCGGTTCGTGCTGACCACGTGCAAGTCAGTCGATGGCTCGCAGGCCGGCACCCGCATCCCCGGACCTGTCGACTGATCGCCCGTGCCCTTGCGGAGAAGCTCGGCCGGCGGGTTCCACTCGATGAGATCGGCTACGGAGATACCGCAGCCGGCCCAGATGTCGGTCTGGAGTACCCCGCAGACGTGGCCGCAAGTGTCACCGCGCTGGGGCAGCTCACGCATAGCGATCTTCACGACGCCGCGGTGAGTGGTCTGGAGGTGGTCCCCGACGCCTGGAGCAGGCTCCTCGTTCGATGGCTCGTCGACTCGGATCACGAGCAATCCAGGCCACCAGCGGATCCACGCCTTGTGACAGCGACTGACGTTGATGCGATCCGCGACGCAACGATGATGTTCGGTAACTACGACTACAAGTTCGGTGGCGGCCGACCCAAGCCACTGGTTGCTAAGTTCCTAGAAATCGAGGTACTTCCGCATCTTCCGCACGTCTCGCTGACTAACCCTGTGGGACGGGAGTACTTTCGGGAGGTTGCAGCCTTGACCCGGTTGGCTGGCTGGACGGCGTATGACGCGGGCGCACACGGGCAGGCACAACGCTATCTAACGCAGGCATTCAGACTCGCCAAGGCCGTCGGCGACAAGGCGCTGTGTGGTCGGATTCTCGCGGGCATGTCCCACCAGGCGAACTTCTTGGGGCACCATCAGCTTGCCGTCGATCTCGCGACCGCAGCTCATCAGGGCGCCAGGGGCTACACCACGCCGACTTTGGTGGCGCTGTTCCTCGTGATGAAAGCACGCGCGCATGCCTCACTTTGGCCAGGAAGCGGAGGCCACCGCTGCCCTACTCGCCGCAGAACGTCAGCACGCCCAGAGCGAGCCGGCGAATGACCCTGTGTGGATACGTTACTTCGACCGCGCCGAGTTGCACGCTGAGTTTGCACACTGCTTCCGCGACCTCCACAAGCCAGAGCTGGCCAACCATCACGCGACAGCATCTATCCGGGAGTCCTCAAACCTGTATGTTCGGAGCCTGTCGTTCTGTCGAACCGTGCTCGCCACGTCGCACCTTCAGAACAACGACCTGGAAGAAGCGCTCGTCATCGCCAACGGTGTCGTTGACACGGCGGCCACCCTCCAGTCCTCCCGGGTCCTGTCGTACATCACTGATTTCCGGGCCCGGCTTGCCGCTGTCTGCGCGGACGATCCGATTGTCCGCGGATTCAACGAGTACGCCGATACTCAGCTTTCACTAAAACGTGTGCCACCGTCGCGTCGATTGGTCGTCGCGTAGGTCCGCAATTCGCTGTCGAACCTCCGCGTCAATCTCCGTCGTCTGCCCCAATCGTTGAGTCAGCCAGGTTGTCATATTCAGTTCACGGGCAGCCCGTACGGTACGAAACCCGGGCCAGTCGATGATGTCGAAACCGTATTCTTCAACGTATGACCGGTAGTCACTCTCGCTCACCCAGCCTAAGGCTCGGTATCGAACGGCTTCTACAGCAACATCCCACTCGCGTGGACCGTGACAGAAGTCCTCGAAATCGATCAGCTTAATCGTTCTGTTGGTACTCCGCATGAGGTTACCGGCGTGCGCATCCCCGTGCACGGGCCCGGAAGGAAGGACGAAATCCAGGTCTGCGAATTCCGCAGTGATCTCGCGGTGCCGACGACGGAGGAATTCCACATCAGCACTCGAAAGAAATCCCTCAGGTAGTCTGCGGATCCGTTCCTCCACCTTGAGCATAGGACTAAAACAGGGGAGCTGAAAGCTTGTTGGCTCGGGTAGAGCGTGCAGTTGGCGCAGTATCCGTCCGAGGTCAGCCGAGGTGACCGGCTGAGCGTCCTCATCAATGAACTCCCAGAACGTTACCGGCAGGCCACCCGCGATAACCGGCTGATCCCCATGACCGGCCAGCCGGACTGCACGGAACCCGTAGGACGCTAGCCACTGGGCGACACGAGCCTCTTTGTGGGCCGCTTCTTCTGACCGGCCGATCCGTACCATCACGGAATTGTCACGTAGCTGGTACATTGCGTTCTCGCCGAGTCTTACCAATATCGCACCACCCGGGTCCAACCCAACAGACATGCACGCTTTACCCAGGACGGAGCGAGTAGATTTGGGCGTGAAGTCTATCACGGTACTAGCCATCAAGTTTGGTTCCTTTGGTCAGTTGCCTGCTCTCAGGTTACGTTCACACGGTGAAGTGTCGGTTTAGGACGTCACGTCCGTGTTGCTGGGAGTGATCTACATTGTCCTATCGGGCTGGATCGCTAGGATAGGCTTGTCGCACCGGGTGAGGGCACGGGGTCCGTTTCCAGTTCGTCGGCAAGGTGGGGCAGCAGCACCTCATCGGGTTGCCACAGCATCCAGTAGCTCGCCCTGAGGTAGATCCGGCAGGGTCGACGTCGGAGCGCGACGATCGCGCCAGGGCGCCGGCAAGACCGGCAACGACCCCGATGATCGATCGGGTGATCGCGTAGCAGCGTATACAACACGGCACTGGCCTGATATTGAACCGAGCCGATCCCATCGACAGCGCCGAGCCCAGCCTGCACGACCTTGTACAGCGACCCGCGTAGTGCGTCACCGATGAGTCGGTATCTGGTTTGATCGACGGTGGGTCCCCTCCGGTCACGGGTGTCACCCCATCGCCCTCTGCAACGCTGCAGCCAAGATTGACGGCGGTCGCGTGCCGCCGGGCGGGGCGGTGGCCACCATCTGCTCCTGCCTAGCCCCGAAACGGTCCCTTGAGCATTTCGCAGCACGATTGTAATGGGTCGTCGTGATTGAGTGGGCACGGTGCACTTCACTTCGGAGCTGGACCGGTAACCGACCAGCCGCCGGGAGCCGAAACGGGGGCGCTCAACCGATGGCCGGTCGGGGACCTGAGGGGCGAGACAATGCTTCTCGGGGTCGGGATCTTTCTCGGATCTGCGACAAGCAGACACCTATTCATGGAGCAGCCTATGGTTTCCCGCCGGCTCTGCACTATAGTCAGGAAGAGTAGGAATTCCGGGAACAAGAACCTGCCCTTCAATGATTATGCCTCTCATTCCGTTTGCCCGTCGCTTGAGCTGCTCACCTGCGGCTATCAGACGCTGTGCATAGCTTTCCTGGTCAGCAGCACTGGCGCTACCATCCATGATACGTAACGCCAGAGGTGTCATATCGCTGTTGAGCCGAGCCAGCTCGGCCAGCAGCACGCGGTCTTCGCGGATCACGAGCGCACCCCGACGGCACTCGGCACGCTGCTCCCATCACCGACGGGTTTCGCAAACAGGAGTACTCCGGTCATGGCAGCAAGCCTGCACCAGGTCGACCGGCATCAACATGATCCACAGCGGTGCTGTCAAGAGGTAAATTAGGGGTGGATAGCTGGGTGGTAAGCCGGTACCGCACCCAAGCGGCTGGTGACACACTTCGGCAACCGAACGCCAGAACCTCAGGAGGTTAACCGTGGCCGAGCCGAACGACCGCTTACGTCGAGCCCGTGAGCGCGTTGAATCGCCGAATGCGACCGGCCAGCCACTGTCGCGCCAAGAACTCGCCGAGCTGGTCAACGACTGGGTGTACGACAACACCGAGCCACGCCGCGTCATCGCGACAGACGCCAACTACATCGGGCAACTTGAACGAGGACGGATCCGATGGCCGCAAGACCACGACCGACGCGCCGGGTTCCGCGCTGTGCTTGGCGTCTCTACCGATGCCGAGTTAGGTTTTCGGCGACCACGCCGCAGTCGGTCTACCGTGACTGACGTAGACCACCAGCCGTTTATCCGGGCAAGCCTCAGCGGGATCAGTACCACCGCCGGCGGTCCGTTCGCGTTCGCCGATCTGATCATGCCCACTCAGCCCCCGCCCGTCCCCTCGGTCGTCGGGCCCGCCGACGTTGCCGAGGTCCGCAACGCCGCACAAGAGTTCGCCAGCTGGGACGCCCTCTACGGTGGCGGAATGGTTCGCGTGGCTGTGATAGCCCAGCTCCAGTACTGCGCTGAGCTACTCAATGCCCGCTGCTCCGAACACGTTCAAGCTGACTTGTTTTCCGCCGTGGGATACCTTGCCTATGTTACCGGCTTCATGGCGTTCGATGGCTACGCTCATGACGATGCCCGTCGTATGTTCCGGTTCGCGTTGCACTGCGCCGAGGAATCCCGCGACTGGCATCTCAGAGCTAAGGTGCTGTCTTCCATGGCCCGCCAAGCCATCTGGTGCGGCGATCCTGACACGGGCCTGACCCTCGTCGAGTCAGCGATGGTTCGTGCCGACCGGCTGACCGCGACCGAGCGGGCCATGCTCCACACCGGCCGTGCCCGGGCACTGGCCAAACTCGGCCGGGTACAGGACGTGGCAACTGCGGTGGGCCTAGCGGATGAAGAATTCAGCCACGCCCGACCAGCAAATAATCCTTTTTATATGCGCTACTATGATGCCGCGCAGCACGCTGGGGATACCGGACACGCGTTGTGGGACGTTGCCGTTCATGGCCACTTCATCACCGAGGCTCACCATCGTCTCAGCACTGCGGTGATCGGTCACAGCGAGGAATTCGCCCGAGCCCGCACCATGAGTCAAATCAAATTCGCGTCGCTGGTGATGGTGACTGGCGACCCGTGCGAAGCGGCCCTGATCGGCGGGCAGGCTTTGGACGCGGTAAGCGCTATCCGATCCCGACGCGCAGCCGACGATATGCGCGACCTGCGCCGCTTCGGTGAACCACACCAAAAACTGACCGCAGTGGCTGAGCTAACCCACCGTATAGGCTCGATCGTGGTGCTCTAGTGGACCTCGACGACACCCTGACAACCCTGTATAAGGCCAGTGTTGCCGCAGGATTGAACCCTGACGGCGCTGAGGTGATCCGACTAGCCGAGAATGCCATCTACCGATTGCGCGAGGGTATTGTCGTCCGCATCGCACGAGCAGGACAGGACGCGGCAGCAACCAAAGAGGTCAACGTCGCGCAATGGTTAGAGGATTCCGGCGTGTCAGCAGTACGCGTAGCTCGTGAGATAGACCAGCCAGTACAGGTTGACGGGCGGTCGGTGACGTTCTGGCATGAGTTACCGCCACACGAATACGGCTCGATCGTTGACGTTGCCGCCGCGCTACGAGAACTTCATAAACTCCCACCACCTGAGGTCTTCGAGCTGCCAGAACTGGCACCATTCGTGCGTTTACCCCAACGCATCAAGGCGGCCACCACCATTAGCGCTGAGGACCAAAATTGGTTGCTCAATCGACTGACCGAACTTGAAACAGCGTACGACGAGCTACCACCAGGACTGCCCAGATGCGTCGTGCACGGTGATGCGTGGAGCGGAAACGTGGTGACTACCGCCGACAGCGCATTCGTGTTGCTCGACCTGGAACGCTGCTCACTCGGCCCGCCAGAATGGGACCTCGTTTCCACGGCGGTCACTTACGTCACCACGGCCCGAATCAACGCCAAGGACTGGGACACCTACTGCAAGACCTACGGCCACGATGTGACCACTTGGGAGGGCTTCCCCGTCCTGCGAGACATCCGGGAACTACGACAAACAACCATGGCCGCTCAAGTCGCCACCACAAACCCACAACGCTACGCTGACCAAGCCGCACACCGGCTCGCATGCTTACAAGGCCAACACGGACCACGCCCCTGGTCCGGTTGGCGTACAGTGCCATAGCTGAGCTTGATCCCAGTTGGTCGATTCCTCGTAGGGCGGCCCGACCAGAACTCCACTTCCACCCTCCGTCTGCCACCGGGCCGACACAGTGCACGTGGTTTCACCTGGGCGTACGTCATAGCACAGGATAGTCCGGTGGCGGCTATTGGCGAGCATATCCCCATATCCACTCGACCGAGCTGGTTGAACCTCCCGCTAGTAAGTCGAAGGAGGATTGCATGCGGGAATGTCGCCGCGGCGGCCGACCTCAGCGGAACAAAGAGGTGATCTATGTCTAATAACCCGCCGATAGATTCACTACACGGTCGTTACACCGCACCTGCTAACCAGATCGCCGAGTGACGGACCACAGCATCAAACAGTTCTACTGGCGGGACGACGAAGAGATCCGGATCACAGACTGTTGCGGAGTCATGCATCTGTTACGTGGCTTGTCCGGTCCGCCAGGTTGCAGAATTTGGCTCTATGGGATTTTTCAAAGCCCAGCACTCCACCTCCGGCCCGTGCCGGGGTGGCGTGTCCAGCTACCCGGTCCCGCTCCCACCGAAAATGCGCCTCATCCGCCGAGCCTGATCATCAGCGCGGCCGCGACCTGCACTACACACGATCCCGGGCGCTGCCCGGACCCGACACCGCTCGGAGATCAGGCGAGCGCGGCGGACGGCGGTGATCTCCTCACGACGCGCCCAAGGGTTGCCGGGCCGGTGGTTCGACGCGCAAGCCGGGAAAGAGTGGCTTGCGC
>JBOHGE010000095.1:0-10003 GCA_050700055.1 Pseudonocardiaceae bacterium | reverse complement strand
ATGCGGCCATCTCCCCCCTGTGCACGGCGCTGCGGGCGTGATCGGAGTGATCACTCACGAGCACCTGATCGTCTCAGCTGCCGAACGCTCCGCCGGCCCCACCGTTGGCGCTGCCACCAGCACCACCGAAGCCGTCACCAGCGAGGTTGGTCTGGTCGCCGAACAGATTGATGTTCAAAAGGTTGAGGCCGAGGCCACCCCGGCCGACCCCCCCGGCGCCGCCCACGCCACCGTTGCCGCCACGGCCACCGCCGCCACCGGCGCTGAACACCGACAACACGGTACGGGCCGGCAACAGCTCCACGTGCTGCCCATCGATCTCAGCAAAGCTCAGTGCGTCAGACATCCGAATTCCTCCTAGGAAAGATTGTCCCGGTGGCATCCCGGGATTTCAGAACGCCTCATCGGTGGCATAACCGATTCGGCAACACTTACCCTGCCCACAAAAAGACGACACGGCAATCAGTAGTCACACGTAACTCATTCTGGCGGACCACCTAGCAGTAGAACCGCCGTTCAAGTACGTAGCCGGCAGCGAGGTGTAGCCTAGATTCCACGGGCCGAGGTACCTACCGTGAACATCCACCGCTTACTACTAGGCCACCAGGAATCAGAATTAGCAGAAAGGGAGGGGCAGCCGCGTGCGGCCACCCCTCCCCCATCGAGCAGCGTGCCGCGGGATACCTTCCCTGATCGTCCGGCGGCAGGTACTCGGCTCAGGACCCGGCAGCGCCGGCACCACCGGGAGCAGCACCAGCGGGAGCGCCACCCACCGGAGCGGCACCACCGGGAGCAGCACCACCGGTCGCGCCGGTGGACGTGATGTACACGTCACCATCTTCGAGGTAGAACCAGTTGTCGAAGATCGCCGACTTGCCGTGAGCCGGGCCCCCGGTGCCACCGGCCCCACCGTTGCCGACATCGCCCCCCGTGGGGCCACTCTTGGGTCCACCGCCGGCGGTGAACAGCGACAGGACGGTACGGGCCGGCAACAGCTCCACATGCTGACCATCAATCTCAACAAAGCTCAGTGCATCAGACATCAAGTCCCCCTCGGAAAGATGGCCCCAGCGGGCCCGGGCGCAGAAAAACCTCATCGGCTAGAATTCCGATTCGGCACTCCATACCCTGCCTAGAAGCCGGGCTGGGCGGCAATCGGTAATCGCACGTAAATCCGCGGACCAGCTACCTAGCGCTGCGGTCACCTTGCGAGCACGTAGTGGACAGCAACATCTCTACGGAGACCCCGGACCTGCATACCAACATGCCAGTGGCGCCCGTCTCACAATCGGAACTCGCGCGATCAGCCGGCGGGAACGGCTTGCAGCAAATCTCGCAATCCGCCGGCATCGAGCAGGTCGGCGGGTCGTACCGTGCGGTCGGCGCGCACGTAGTGCAGCGCCGCCCGCACGCGGTTCAACGGAGCGCCAGACAATGCCGACCAGGCCAGCCGGTAGGCGGCGAGCTGCACACTCCCCGCGGCTGGGGCGTCGTCGGGCATCGCCCCGGTCTTCCAGTCGACCACCGTCCAGCCACCATCAGCATCGGCGAACACGGCGTCCATCCGGCCGCGCAGGCCGACCCCGTCGAGCACGATCTCGAAGGGCACCTCGACATCGTGCGGGCTGCGGGTGGCCCACTCACTGGCGAGAAAAGCCTCCTGCAGCGACTCCAACTCGGTGTTCGGATCAGCGCCGCCGTCGGCGGCACCGGGCAGCTCATCATGGTCGATGAGCCGGGTGGAACCGAACCGGCGTTCCAGCCACGCGTGGAATGCGGTACCACGGCGCGCCATCGGATCCGGTGGGAACGGCAGCGGTCGGCGCAGCCGCGCGGCCAGTCCCGACGGGTCCTCGGCGAGCTCCACGAGCTGGCTTACCGACAGGTGTGCCGGCAAGACGACCCGTTGCTCGCCACGGCGGGAGTCTCGTTCAGCAAGCAGCACGTCGATCTCGCGCTGCCAGCCTCGTGAGTGCGAAACAGTGTTATAACACTGTTTCGCACTCACGAGTGCGCAGCGCACGAGCTGGGCGCCCTCGGCCACAGCGTCTCGGCGGGCGCCGAGTGGGTCGGCCGGCCAGGGCGCCTGCCGCACATCGGTGTCCAGCGGGTTGGGATCGCCATCGGCGGGCGTCGGAGCCCACTGATCGATCACGCAGTGCTCGACGTCACGGACCTCCAGCAGGAAATCCGCAGGTGTCCTGGGTGCTTTCCCGGTCTCGCCCCAATGGTGGCCGCTGACCAGCAGGGACCGCTGTGCCCGGGTGAGTGCCACATACAGCAACCGGCGCTCCTCGGTCAGCCTGCGGGCGTCGAAGGCCGCCTCGTGTGTTGACAGCTCCTCGCCGAACTCCTTCTGGTCCGCACCGGCCGGCAGCACGAGACGGGGCAGGTCGGCACGGTCACCGCGCAGCGCCACCGGCAGCTCGGTGACCGCCCGCAGCCACGACGAGCTTTTCTTGGCCGCCGGAAACACCCCCGCGACCAGGTGGGGAACCGCGACCACCTCCCATTCCAGGCCCTTGGCTGCGTGCACGGTGAGGATCTGGACCCGGTCGTGCGCGACCTCGACCTCGCCCAGCTCTAGACCGTCCTCGGCATCCTCGGCGGTCGCCAGGTAGTCCAGCAGCGCGCTCACGCCGGCCAGCGGGCTGGTGACGGCGAAGTCGGCGACCACATCGGCGAAGGCATCCAGGTGGGCCCGGCCGGCGGGGCCGGGCCGCGCCAGCGATTCGGCGTCCAACAGCAGGGTCCGCTCAACATCGGCGACCAGGTCGGTCAAGGACTGGGTGAGCCGGCGTCGCAGCGCCCGCAGCTCGGCGGCCAGAGCACCCAACCGCTGGTAGCCCAGCTCGGAGTAGTGGGTGGGCTCACCGGGCGAGTCCAGCGCATCAACCAACCCCGCCTGGTCGGCGTGTTCTCCCGGTAGCTCCCCGGGCAGCGCGGCCAGCACCTGCTCCGGGCCGACACCCCGACTCGAGGTGTTCCGGTGATCCATCGCCAGTTCCCGGGCCCGCTGCCACAACGCAGCCAGGTCCGCCGCACCGATCCGCCACCGCGCCCCGGTCAGCAACCGCATCGCGGCGGTGCCCGCCAGCGGGTCGACGAGCAGCCGCAGCACACTCACCAGGTCGCGGACCTCCGGGGTGTCCAGCAGCCCGCCCAGACCCACCACCTCCACGGGCACGTCACGGGCTCGCAGCGCCGCGGCAAGCGTCGCCATGTCCGCGCGGCGGCGCACCAGCACCGCGGCGGTCGGCGGTCCGCCGCGGTCAGCCATCGCGCTGTGCCAACGGTCGGCGATGGCGGCGGCGACCCAGCTGATCTCGGCACGGATGTCGGGCAGCAGCGCGCAGCGGACCTCGCCGGCCTCGGCCCCCTCCCGGCAGCGCAGCTCACCGACCTGCACCGGCCCGGTCCGCAGCGCACCGGAGACCGCGTTGGCCACCGCGAGCACCTCCGGGGGGTTCCGGAAGCTGGTGAGCAGCCCGCGGGTCACCGCAGGGGTCCCGCCGGCGCCGGGGAAATCGGTGGTGAACCGCGGCAGATTGGCCGCCGAGGCGCCGCGCCACCCGTAGATCGACTGGCAGGGGTCGCCGACCGCGGTGACCGGAATGGTGCACCCGGCGGCAGTGCCGAACAACGACCGCAGCAGGATCCGCTGGGCATGCCCGGTGTCCTGGTACTCGTCCAGCAGCACAGCACCGAAGCGGGCCCGCTCCAGGGCACCGACCTCCGGGTGGTCCCGGGCCAGCCGGGCAGCGATACCCATCTGGTCACCGAAGTCGAGCACACCCTCGCGCCGCTTGAGCTCGGTGTAGCGCTGCACCAAGGGCAGCACCGCCAACCGGGACCGTTGAGCGTGGTCCACGTCCTTGAGGGCATGGTGCAGCGGGCCACGCTGACCGGGGCTGGGGGCAGCGTTGCGCAGCGCGGTGATCACCGTCTCGGTGGCCTCCCGCAGCTGCGCCGGCTCGCACAGATGCTCGGCGAGCTGCCCGGTCAAGGCGAGCACCCAGCCGGTGACCGTGTGCGGCACCTTCCCGTCCAGATCGAGGTCGGGTTCCCAACCGGCGGTGACCCGGTGCGCGAGCTGCCACGCGCCGGTCTCGGTGAGCAACCGGGCCCCCGGATCGGTGGGCAGCCGCAGCGCGTGCTCGGCGACCAGCCGACCGGCGTAGGCGTGGTAGGTCAACACGGTGGCCTCACCGGCCAGCACCGCGGCCCGGCGTGCCCCGGTCGGGTCCAGCCGATCCAGTACCCGCGAGCCGGCCAGCCGGCGCAACCGCACCCGGACTCGCTCGGTGAGCTGCTGGGCGGCCTTGCGGGTGAAGGTCAGACCGAGCACCCCCTCCGGGGTGACATACCCGTTGGCGACCAGCCACACCACCCGGGCCGCCATCGTCTCGGTCTTGCCCGATCCGGCACCGGCCACCACGAGAGTGGGCGCGTGCGGATCAGCAGCGATGACATCGGACTGCTCCGCGGTGGGCGGCGGGATGCCAAGCTCCGCGGCGAGCTCCGCGGGCCCGATACAGCCGGTGCCCACCGGCGTCATTCGGTCACCTGCCGGCCGGAGTCGTGCAGTGGACACGCGATCCTCGAGGGGCAGCGCTGGCAGTCACCATTGTCGATGGCGACGAACTCGGGGCCTGCGGTACGCCGGGCGGCCTCGCGCACGATGTCGAGCCAGCGCTGCAGGGCCGGTCCGTCCAATGGCTCCTGGTCTTTCTGCACCGACTTCTTGGCACGCGCGGAGACCTGGACGATGCGAGCCCCGCCAGGCTCAGCCGCCAGGCCGTGCTCGGCGAAGGCACCGTGCGCGGCGGCAAGCTGGTAGGTGGCCAGCTGCGCATGCTCCTGCGCGGCCTGCTTGCTGACCTGCGCCTTGCTGCTCTTCACGTCGACGATCACCGGACGGCCCTGGCCGTCCCGCTCCAGCCGGTCCACCCGCCCGCGTAACAGCACAGCCGCGCCGTCGTCAGCGGGGGGAAGCCGCACCTCGACCTCCTGCTCGCAGCCGACCTCGGTCAGCTCACCGCGGCTGTCGCGCCACCAGTGCCGGAACATCGCCACCATCTGAAGCACCCGCTGCTGCTCGGTCCGGGAGTACCACGGAGCCCCCGCGTCGACGCCGCTCCAGGCATCGGCCAGGGCCTGCTCCAGCTGCTGATCGGTGGCGCCGGCGGCCGCGGCCGCAACCAGCCCGTGCACCAGCGTTCCGGTGATCGCGGGCAGGGCTGCCACGTCCTCGCCGCCGTGCCGGGTGAGCAGCCAGCGCAGCGGGCAACTCGACACCAGCTCCACCAGCGACGGTGACACCCGGGCCGGCTCACCCTGCACCCGCAGCGGAGCCTGGCTGGACGGCGGCCCCAGCCCGTACCAGGAATCGGGGTCCGCGCCGGGTATCCCAGCCTGCGCCAGCTGTGCCAGACCAACCGCTGCATGGTGCCGGCGGGCGCCGTCCTCGGTCGGATCGCAGCACACTTGGCGCAGCTCGGCGACGAGCTCGGGCAGGCTCAGGCCGCGCTCGCGGCCACTCACCGGTCGCGGCTGCGCCGTGACGTCGGTGCCCGCCAGCTCGTCGAGGAACCGGGAGGGCTGCTCGTCGTCCCCCCGCACCGCGCTGACCAGCAGCTGGTGGCGGGCGCGGCTGGCCGCGACCAGCAGCAGCCGCCGTTCCTCGGCCAGCAGCGGCGCGGTTCGGGAGACCGTCGCCGACTCCAGGCCCGCGATAACGTCCACCAGATGCTCCACGCCGAGCAGGGAGCCACGTAACCGCAGATCAGGCCAGCTGCCCTCCTGCACTCCGGGCACTGCGACCAGCGACCACTCCCGGCCGGCCGCAGCATGCGCGGTGAGCACCGCGACCGCCTCGCCCAGCGGGCAGCGCGCAGCCAGCGAGTCACCGGGGATCTGCTGATCGGTGACGTAGTCGCAGAAGCCGAGCACACCCGCCGGGCCACGGTCGGCACCAGGTAACCGATCCGCGTAACGAGCTGCGGCGTCGAACAGCGCCAGTACCGCGTCGAGGTCCCGATCGGCCTGCGCACCGGCCGGGCCGCCGCGTACCGCGGTAGCGGCCCAGCGCTGCGCCAGCCCACTGGCCTGCCACACCTGCCACAGCACCTCCTCGGCGCTGCCCCCGCGCTGCGCAGCGCGAGCGGCGGTGGCCAACATCCCGGCCAACCTGCGGGCCGGCGCAGCGGTCCGGTCGTCGAGCCCGTCCAGCCGGTCCGGTGACCGCAGCGCATCGATCAGCAGTGCGCCGCTGGTCTGCGTACCCCCGGCGGCGCGACGCAGCTCCCGGCGCAGCCGGCGTAGCGCGAGCGGATCCGCCCCGCCCAACGGGGAGGTGAGCAAGGTTGCCGCCACCTCATCGAGGGCCGCCGGCTGCACCGCGCAGCGCAACACCCCCAGCAGGGGCAGCACCGCACCGTGGCGGGCCACCGGCAGCTCCTCGCGCGGCACCGCCACCGGCACTCCCGCGGCCAGCAGTGCCCGGCGCAGCGCCGGCAGCGTGCGGGCGGTGGAACGCACGATCACCGCCATGTCCGCCCAGGCCACCCCGTCCAGCAGATGAGCGCGGCGCAGCTGGTCGGCCACCCAGGACGCCTCAGCCGCCACGGAGCCGAACACCCGGACGGTGACCGTGCCGCCAGGCTCCTCCCCTACCGGACCGTGCAGCTCGGCCCGCGGACCGGGCAACCGGGCGGCGAGCCGCGACACCGCCGACCGCACCGCCGGGGCCATCCGGTGATCGGTGTGCAGCCGGACGACCGCGGACCCGCCGGTGGTGAGCAGGCCCGGATCGGCACCGCGGAAGGAGAAGACCGTCTGGTCCGGGTCACCCAGCAGCAACAGCTCGTCGGCACCCGCGCCCAACCCGGCCACCAGAGCGGCCTGCAACGGATCGAGATGCTGGGCGTCGTCGACGATCAGGTGGCGCACCCGGTCGGTCTCCCGGCGCAGCACCTCGATGTCGGTGTCCAACACCAGCAACGCCGCGGACACCAGCTCGGCGGCGTCCAACGCGGGAGCGGTGGCTTGCGGCGCGACGGTGCCCACCGATCCGCGCAGCAGCATCACCTGCTCGTAGCTGCGGAAGAAGCGCCCCGCGGCGACCCACTCGTCGCGCCCGCTGGTGCGGCCCAGCGCGATGAGGTCCTCGGGACCCAGACCACGTTCCGCGGCCCGCATCAGCAGATCCCGCAGTTCGGCGGCGAAGGCCGGCAGCGATAGTGCCGGCCGCAGCCGAGCCGGCCAGCCGCGCCCACCGGTCTCGAGCTCACCGGCGAGCAGCTCCCGGATCACCACATCCTGCTCGGGGCCGGACAGCAACCGGGGCGGGGGCAGATCGTGCAGGGATGACTGCAGGCGCAGCACGGCGAAGGCGTAGGAATGCACGGTACGCACCAGCGGTGCGGGCGTGACACCGTACACCGCAAGCCGCTCGACGATGCGTTCCCGCAGGTCCGCAGCGGCTCGACGGCTGGAGGTGAGCACCAGCACCCGCTCGGGGTCCACCCCGCGGTGGCGCACCCGGTCGGCGACGGTGTGCGCGACGAGGGTGGTCTTGCCGGTACCTGGACCACCCAGCACCCGCAGCGGTCCACCACCGTGCTCCAGCACCCGGCGGGCGGCTGGCCCCCAGTCGATGGCGTGCGGGCCGGTGGCTACGGAGCGAACCAGGATGGACACGCTGCGCATGCAACCACGCCACTCCGACAGTCTGTGGCGCGGGAGGAGGGCTGAGATGGACAGCGCGGATCTGGAGCGGGTGCGAGACGTGGTCGCGGCAATCCCGGCGGGCACAGTACTGGCCTACGGAGAGGTCGCGGCCCGCGCCGGGCTACCCGGTCGGGCCCGGTGGGTGGGTCGGGTCCTCGCCGAGGACGGCCACGACCTGCCCTGGCACCGGGTGCTGCGCGCCGACGGCACCCCCGCGCCGCACCTGGCCGCCGAGCAGTTGGCCCGCCTTCGCACCGAGGGCGTCCTGCCCGAAAGCGGCCGAATCCCCATGCACCACTACCGCGCCAGGTGACAGCTCGGACGCTCCTGAGCGCCATTCGGAGCCGAATAGCGATTTCAAGGGCTGCCTGATCGCCATTCGGAGCCGAATAGCGATTTCAAGGGCTGCCTGATCGCCATTCGGAGCCGAATAGCGATCAGGCAGGTGAACACGGTTTCGTAGCAGTCGTCGCCCAGCGCGTCACGGATGGTGAGCTCGACGGCGGCCCAGCAGGCGCTCGGCGTACCAGACCGGGTCGGTGTCGTCTGGTGCTTGGCCGAGGACACAATATCCACGCGAGATGGAAGGATCCACGACCTGCTAGACCAATGGAAGTGGCCAACGCATCCAGTTCGTGTCGCCGTCTAATGACACGAACTGGATGGTTGAGTTTGCGACTATGTTGAAACGATGCGCGTCCGGATTCCCGAGTCGGACCCACGACTCGTACGCAGCTTCGACAGTATCCCACAGCCGACGACATCCTCCTTGAATGACACGGTGCCGACCATCGGACTCGGGTTCGTTGATGACTTGGGCGTGCGAGCCGTCTTCCGCGTACATAAGGAGTCCCGGCCGACCGGCCTTGTCCATCGGGTCGAACACCTCGGTCGAGTAGATCATGCGAAGCCCAGAAAGCTCGAGCTGCAGCAGCCAGCAGAAGCTTCTATTATCCAGAACATCGGTGGGAGACAACCCGGTGAGACGCCTGGCGACCCTTCTCGCGCCAATCACGGTCGACGATTCTTTGTCCCGAAGCGGGCTGTCCAGCCCTCGCCGGAGCCACATAAAATCGCCACCAGAACGCACGGCCGGGCCGATCACCTCATCGTCGTCTTTCTTGCTCAGCAGGCACAGTACGCCAGCGACCTCGCCGCGTACGTTGATAAGCATCACTCCGCCGGGAGTTAATTGTTTGATCCATGCCAGTGGAACTTCCGGTACCGCGCAGGTAGCGATAATTCGATCATAAGGGCCGTGGTCCGGGACACCGGCGAGGCCATCGCCGGCCACCAGCGTCGGAGCATAGCCGAGTTTTGCGAGCCGTTGCTTGGCCGTCTGAACCAGATCCGGATCGATATCGATGCTAACGACGTTTTCCCCGCCGAGCCGGTGAGCCAGCAACGCGGCGTTGTAACCCGTTCCGGTACCTATCTCCAGCACACGTTGGCCGTCACGAAGGTCTAAATCCTCCAGCATCTCGACCATGAGACTCGGCATCGTGGACGAACTCGTGGGTAACGCCGCAGCCACATCATCGGCAGCTTGTCCCGAGAGACGTGAACGACGCTGCACAACGAGCGTCACGTCTGAGTACACATGGTCCAACCACGTGTCGGCGCTCGCTTCTTGCGCGATTGAACCAGCATCCGTCGCGCTGGTGGCGGCGGAAACAAACAGGTGACGCGGGGTCTGCTCGACGGCCGCACGCCACGCTTTGCTACGAAGAATGCCGCGCTCCGCAAGGCTGTCGGCAAGTGCACTAGCACGCTCCCGCCAGGGAAAAGCTGTGGGCGACCTCACGCCGCCACTCCAGCCAGCAAGTCCGCTATCGCGGCCGTGATCGGCAGCCCCGTTTCCGCCTCTATCCATCCAAATTGGCCATTGGCATTGCACTCGAGAAAATACCAGCAATCGTCAGTGACCGCGAAGTCGAAAGCGGCGTACAGCAAGTCGAAATGCTTCATGTAAGCCGAGATGCCGCTGACCACACGCGTGGGCAGGTCGATCGGTTCATAGCTAAGCGAAGCATAATCAGTCCGCCAGTCCACGTACGCATCCGACGACGCCGCGTGGATCGCCACCCCGAAAAGACGGTCACCGACCACCGTTACGCGCGCATCATACCGTTTCGGCACCCACTCCTTTTTCCGAACTAGTGAGAGCCCGAGGTTGATCATGTTGGTGGCTCGGGAAGTATGGGCATGCCGAGGTCGGTCACGCTGGTTTGTCCGTTTTTGAGTGTTCGTTCGAGGCTTGCCAGTTTGTCGC
>JBOHGE010000094.1:0-10273 GCA_050700055.1 Pseudonocardiaceae bacterium | reverse complement strand
GCGACAAACTGGCAAGCCTCGAACGAACACTCAAAAACGGACAAACCAGCGTGACCGACCTCGGCATGCCCATACTTCCCGAGCCACCAACATGATCAACCTCGGGCTCTCACTAGTTCGGAAAAAGTCCTGGACGAGGTGAGCGGTGACGTCGATTCCGCGCAGGTCGGAGAGGTCGTCGATGCACAGTCTCCGGGTCCAGCCCATCTTGTACGTGTTGTCCTCGTAGAGGAGATTCGCGGTCAGGGGCTTGATCACGACGCCGTGCCGAGATCCGGCTGCGAATCGTTGCACCGCCACGGGATCGTTGGTGACCAGCGATCGTGGAACCGCCATCCCGCATCGCGCGGCGACGGCCCACTGCCGCCACGGCCGGTACACGGCAGTGGCGGCGAGGTCGGGCCGGTTCACCCACAACACGCCGGGCAGCGCGAGCAGCGCACCGCCCACTCCGATCTTCGCCTCGCGTCGGGCGTAATCCCGTTCGGCGGCCGACATCGTGTCCGGGAACGTGTACGCCGACGGCGTACGGACCCACACGGAACGGATGTCGGCCAGGTCGACCTCATGGTGAGCGGTGCGCAGGACCCCGCGGCAACGGCCGTCCTGGAACTCGGCGTCCAGGCTCATCTGCTGGGGAAACCACGATGTGTCGACGCGCATGACCGGGACGCTACGCTCGATAAGGCCGGTGATCACGCTGTCGGCGGTCCGGTCTGTCTCGGCCGCGAGCACGAGAACGGTCATCGGCTCAGTCGTCGTCATCGTCCGGGACGGTTTCCCAGCCGTAATCCTTGGACGGGCCTTCCTCGCCGTCCTTGTTCGCGATCGTCGTCCAGTCGATCTTGCGCAGCGGGGGGTGCGGCGCGCCGGTGACGACATCGACCGCGATCTGTCGTTGCGGGCAGTACCGGAACGATGTGGGCGCCACCGGTACGCCGAGGTCGCTGAGCCACCGCAACGAGAATGGGCGGACGGACGGCCCGGATGGCGGTTCGCTCACACTCGGCGCAACGAAGTCGCACCGATTCAGCGGGAACCGCCCCGAAACCGACACCAGCGGATCGTCAAGGTAACGCAGCCCGGACAACGTTCACCAACGCTTTCATGGGTTGACGGGCATCCTGACAGAGGTGATCACATCAGGCGTGCTCCACCGAACTCGCGCCCACTCGTGCGGCAGCGAGCCGCAGATCCTCCCCGGCCGAGGGCAACAGTGTGCCATCCGCTGATCGGGTCGTCCAAGTGCCGCTTTGTCTCGACCATTCACTCACGATCGTCGAGCAACTCATGACCGACGCGCTTGCCACGCAGACAGGCCACGACTGCGGCCGGGTCGAAACAGCCACTCGCGCGCTGCCGACGTCACACGTCATGCTCGTCAGCGCGGGTTACGCGAACCGGGACGGGTCGCCGGCGCCCCGGCGGGTGATCTCGGGTTCGGGTCCGCAGAGGTCGATCACGGTCGTCGGCTCGGTGCCGCACTCGCCTGAGTCGACGACGGCGTCGAGTGCGTGGTCGAGCCGCTCCTTGATCTCCCAGCCTTGGGTCAGCGGTTCGGGCTGGTTGGGGAGCAGCAGCGTGGACGACACCAGCGGTTCGCCCAGCTCGGCGAGCAGCGCCTGCGCGACGGCGTGGTGCGGGATCCGCACCCCCACAGTCTTCTTCTTCGGGCGCAGCAGCCGGCGCGGGACCTCCTTGGTCGCGGGCAGTATGAACGTGTAGCTGCCCGGGATGGAGGCTTTGATCAGCCGGAACGCCGCGTTGCTGAGGTGCACGAACTGGCCGAGCTGGGCGAAGTCCCGGCACACCAGAGTGAAGTGGTGCTGGTCGTCGAGGTTGCGAATCTCGCGGATCCGGTGCAGCCCGTCGGAGTTGCCGAGCCGGCAGCCCAAGGCGAAGCAGGAGTCCGTCGGGTAGGCGATGAGCCCACCGTCGCGGATCAGTTCGATCACCTGACCGATCGCGCGCGGTTGCGGGTCGACCGGATGCACCGTGAAGTACCGCAACATGCGGGCAGCTTAGAATCATGCGGTCGCGGCCATCGAGGCAAGGTCGCCGGTGTGGTGCCAGCCTTCGCCGTCAATCGCGGCTGCGGCGACCTGCGGCGGGGGTGGGGGAACTGCGGGAACTGGCTGTCCGCCGCCTCAAGCCCTCCCGGCATCTCGTCGAGGTGGAGTACTTCACGGCGCGGGTCCGTAACCAGCCGGAGTGCCGCCGACGGGATGATCAAGATCAGCGATGTGCGTGCACAGCTACCTCGACCGTGGTCAACACCATCGGCATCACGCATTCTCGCCCGAGATACCCAACACGATGTTCAGGGCGACGTGCTGGTGCGCGACGCCTGGCACTACAGTGCCGCACCTCGGCCGCGAGCGGGTGGTAAAGGTCGTCGTCGAGACGGACCTTGAGCCGCTTCGTTTCCCGCTGGGTGCCGACGTCACGCTTGTCGCGCTGAACCGGACGGCTGGGGTAGCGCCCGCCCTGTCGCCCGCGCGCCGTCGAGCCATGCCTCAACGGCTGACTCGACCTCCGCGACGGCGTCGTGCGGGGTAGGACCGTGCGCGGAGCAGAATGCCAGTTCAGGGACGTCGGCGACCCATACCTGATCTTCGACGCTCCACGTCACCTCGATGCGATAGCGCGTGTTCATCATCGGCCCTCCAACCGCAGATCATACCGGCGGATCAGGCTGGCGACCTGCCTGACCTGGTACCGCTTCGCCTGCCCGGACTCCTCCTGGAGATTGATCAGCTCCGCGACGGCCGGATGCGCGAACACCCGATGGCTGCCTCGGCCACCGATCTCGGAGAAGCCGAGCGTTTCCACGAGGCGGACTAGATCAACGAATGCGACGTTGCCGGCATCTCCCCGGATAATTCGAGCGAACAGTCGTTCGATCCTCACGCCACGGACCGTAACCGACCGGTCCGACAACCCTGATCGCTCGACGCAGGCACATCACCGGGCGCCGAAGGCGCCGATCACCGCAACCGCGCGCGGCACTAGCGGCTGCCCGAGCGGGAAGGCCCGACCGCGCCAACGACCTCCAGTTCGCCGGGCTCAGCCGCGCATGTGGTGTCCGCCTAGGGCACCTGGGCGACGGCCCGCTCGTTTTGGCGGGTAGTGACCAGCGCGGTGAGTCGCCGGGTCGCGGGCACGGCGGCGTGGTTGGTGCGGCGCTCATGGCGGCGAGTTCTCGGGGAAGTGGCAGGCGACGTGGTGGCCGGGGGTTTGTTCGGTGAGGGGGGGTTCTTGGGTGTGGCAGATGTCTTGGGCTTTCCAGCAGCGGGTGTGGAAGCGGCAGGCCGGGGGTGGGTTCAGTGGGCTGGGGACGTCGCCGGTGAGCAGGATCCGCCGACAGCGTCGGGTCGGGTCGGGTACTGGGATCGCGGACAGCAGTGCCACTGTGTAGGGGTGGCGGGGTCGGGTGTAGACGACGTCGCGGTTACCGAGTTCGACGATCTTGCCGAGGTACATGACGGCGACCCGGTCGGAGATGTGGCGCACCACTGAGAGGTCGTGGGCGATCAGGAGGTAGGTCAGGTTCAGCTCGTCTTGCAGGTCTTCCAGTAGGTTGATCACCTGGGCTTGGATCGAGACGTCCAGTGCTGAGACGGGTTCGTCGGCCACGATGAGCTTGGGTCGTAGTGCGAGGGTGCGGGCGATGCCGATGCGTTGGCGTTGGCCGCCGGAGAACTCGTGCGGGTAGCGGTTGTAGTGCTCGGGGTTCAGACCGACGAGCTCCAGCAGCTGCTGTACCGCGGCACGTACTCCGCCGGGTGGGTCTACGCCCTGGATCCGGAACGGGGCACCGACGATGGTGCCGACGGTGTGCCGCGGGTTCAGCGCCGAGTACGGATCCTGGAAGATCATCTGGATGTCCCGGCGCAGTGGGCGCATCCGGCGGGCGGGCAGGTGGGTGATGTCGCGGCCGTCGAAGACGATCGACCCCGCGGTCGGCTCGAGCAGCCGGGTGAGCAGCCGTCCGGTGGTCGTCTTGCCGCAGCCCGACTCGCCCACCAGCGACAGCGTCTCGCCGCGGTGCACCTCGAAGTCCAGCCCGTCGACGGCCTGCACGGCGCCGACCGTGCGCTGCAGCAGGCCGCGCCGGACCGGGAAGTGCTTGCGTAACCCGGACACCCGCAGCAGCGCGGGCTGCGGTGCCTGCGCCGGGCTCGTCGGCACCGGGTGCTTCTCCACCGCGGTCACAGCTTCGGCCGGATCTCGTCGTCGAGGATCCGCGCTCGACGTTCGTCGGGTAGGTGGCAGGCGACCAGGTGCTCTGGGGACGGCCGCAGCTCGGGACGCACCGTGCTCGCCTGCCCTCCGGTCAGCTCCGCATATCGGCAGCGCGGGTGAAACGGGCAACCGGACGGGACGTTGATCAGGCTCGGCGGGCTGCCGGGGATCGGCGCCAGCCGCTCGGTCCGTTGCCGGTCCCAGCGTGGCATCGAGCTCAGCAGGCCCCAGGTGTAGGGGTGCTGGGGTGCGGAGAACACCGCACTGGCCGGCCCGTACTCGACGGCCCGGCCCGCGTACATCACCAGGACGTCGTCGGCGAGCTCGGCGACCACGCCCAGGTCGTGGGTGATGATGATCACCGCGGAGTCCAGCTCGGCCTGCAGCTCACGGATCAGGTCGAGGATCTGGGCCTGCACCGTGACGTCCAGCGCGGTCGTCGGCTCGTCGGCGATGAGCAACTGCGGGTCACCCGACAGCGCCATCGCGATCATCGCGCGTTGCCGCATGCCGCCGGAGAACTCGTGCGGGTAGTCATCGACCCGCGAACGCGGCTGCGGAATGCCGACCCGGTCGAGCAGCTCCACAGCGCGGTTGCGCGCGGCGCGCTTGCTGACGTCGTGGTGCAGCCGGTACGCCTCGACGATCTGGTGACCCACCGGGTAGTACGGGTGCATCGCCGACAACGGATCCTGAAAGATCATCGCCATGCTGCGACCACGCAACTTGCGGACCTGCTCGGGGTCGGCCGAGACCAGCTCGGTGCCCGCCAGCCAGATCTCGCCGGAGATCCGCGCGGTGCCCGGCTGGTGCAGGCCCATGATCGACAGACTGGTCACGCTCTTGCCCGAGCCGGACTCCCCGACGATGCCGAGCCGGCGCCCGCGATCCAGCGCCAGCGTCAGCCCGTCCACGGCCTTGACCACGCCGTCGGCGGTCGGGAAGTGCACTCGTAAGTCGCGCACGTCGAGTAACGGGCTCATCAGTACCGCACCCTCGGGTCGACCACGGCGTAGAGCAGGTCCACCACGAGGTTGGCCACGATGATGAAGATGCAGCCGACCAGCACCACCCCGAGCACCTTCGGCAGGTCGTTGTTGACCACCGCGTCCACCGAGTACTTGCCGATACCGGGCAGCGAGTAGGTGCTCTCGGTCAGGATCGCGCCGCCGAGCAGCATCCCGAGGTCCAGCCCGAAGATCGTCAGGATCGGGGTGAGCGCGGCCCGCAGGCCGTGCTTGAATACCACGGTGCGTTCCGGCAGCCCCTTGGCGCGGGCCGTCCGGATGAAGTCCTCGCCCATCGTGTCGAGCATGCCCGCCCTGGTCAGCCGCGCGTAGCCGGCGGCGTTGAGGAACGCCAGAGTGACCCACGGCAGGATCAGGTCGTACGCCCAGCGCAGCGGGTTCTCCGTGATCGGGACATAACTGCCGCCCGGTGCGGTGATGCCCAGCCCGTAGCTGAAGATCGACAGCGCCAGCAGCCCGGTGAAGAAGATCGGTAGTGAGACACCGGCCAAGGCGACACCCATCGCGGCGCGATCGAACACACTGCCCCGGCGCAGCGCGGAGACCACCCCGGTGGACACCCCCGCGACCACCCAGATCAGCGCCCCGCCGGCCGCGAGCGACATCGTCACCGGTAGCCGGTCGAGCAGGTCGGGCAGCACCGGGTTCTGGGTGAGGAAGGAATACCCGAAGCACGGTGCCGGGCAGTGCACCGTGGTCGGGCCGGTGCTGTAGTCCGCGCCCAGCACCAGGCCCTTGACGAACCGGCCGTACTGCACCCAGAGCGGGTCGGTGAACCCGAGCTTGTCCGCGATATCCCGGATCACCTCGGGTGAGGCGGTCCGGCCGACGTAGCGCGAGGCGAGGTCCTCCGGGGTGGCCCCGGCTACCCGGGGTAACAGGAAGAACACCGCGAACGTGGCCGCGGTGACGATCAGCAGCAGGATCACCGCTGCGATCATCCGTCGAATCAGGTAGACGCCCACCGTTATCTCCGCGTGGTGCCCAGCGCCAGGTAGTCGTACATCTGGAACGCGTCGGTGATGAACACGTTGGTCAGGTTCGGCGGCCGGTACAGCAGGCCCTTGGCCCACACACCGGGCAGCACGAACGCGCCCGCCATCACCTTGCGGTCGATGTCGACCCAGATCTGCTCCCGCGCTGCGGTGTCGGTGGTCACCAACGCCTGGTCGATCAGCTGGTCGATCGCCGGGTCCTTGATCCCCAGATTGGTGTTGCCTCCGGTGGCCCGGATCACCCGGCTGTCGACGAGCTGGGCGAGGAACCCGTAGCCGTCGGGCCAGTCCGCGGCCCAGCCGTGCAGCAGCAGGCCCAGGCCGTTGGACTTCGCGTAATCCGGCTTGCCGGCGTACAAGCGGTAGTAGTCGCCCACCGGGTACGGCTTGATCTCCAGCGTGATCCCGACCCGGGCCAACGACTGCTGCAGCGCCTCGGCGGCGGCCTTCTCTTTGGGCCGCTCGGCGCGGTAGGAGATACCGGTGGTGAACCCGTCGGGCCGGCCGCACTGGGCCAGCTCGTCGCGGGCCTTGGTGATGTCGCCCATGCTGTTCGGCGAGGGGTAGAGGTCGAAGCGCTGCGCGCCCGGGATCACCGGCGGCAGGATGTTCGTGGCGATCTCACCGCCGGTCGCTCCACCGTAGGCGCGCTGGTAACCGACCCGGTCGGCGGCATACAGCACCGCTTTGCGGCAGTGGATGTCGTCCAGCGGCGCGACGTCGGAGTTGAGTGCGGTGAACCACAGCCGGGCGACCAGCGCGGAGTCGGTGTTCGCGCGCAGGCCCTGGTCGGCGAGGATCCGGCCCTGAGCCGATGGCCCGACACCGGAGCCCTCGATCGAGACGTCGAGATCACCGGAGATGAGCCGGTTGTCGACGTCATCGGCGTTGACGTTCAGGGCGACGGTGATCCGGTCGGGCAGCGGCCGGCGGTTCGGGTCGGTGGCCGGATCCCAGTGCGGGTTGCGGACCATCATGAACCTTTTGCCCAGCTCGTTGGTCTCGAACATGTACGGGCCGGTGGAGACGACGTGCTCCTTGTACTTCGTCCCGGTGTCTTTGGCTCGCGGCACCGGCATGGTGGCCGGGGTCTGCGCGAGGTAGTCGAAACCGCTGAACGCTGTGCGCAGCCGGAACACGATCGTCCGGTCGTCCGGGGTCTCGATCGCCTTCAGGCCGAGCTTGTCCGGGGTGGGGTCGGCGTAGGGGCTGGTGTAGCCCTGCAGGTCCAAGACGTCGTTGAAGTACGTCGACCCGCTGGGGAAGGTCGTCTTGTCCAGCGACCGCTCGACGGCGTACTTGACGTCTTTGCTGGTGACGGGTGTGCCGTCCTCGAACTTCACCCCTTGGCGCAGGGTGTAGGTCCAGGTCTTGGCGCCGTCGCTGGGGCGGCCCAGCGACTCGGCGAGGTCGGGCATCAGCGTGGCGCCCTGCCGGCCCGGCGCCGGCTTGAACACCACCAGAGCCCGTCCGTAGGTGCGGACGAAGTTCCAGGCGTAGGCGTAGTACATGTCGGCCGGGTCCAGGGAGTCCCAGTCGCCGGAGTTGGCGAACCGCAGGGTGCCGCCCGTCGCGCCGGAGGGGTGGTGGACTCCGCCGGATGCGCCGCTGTTGGCGGTGCCCGTGCCGGACACCGGCCCGCCACACGCGGCCAGCACCAGCGCGGCCAGTACCAGCGAAGCCAGCGCGGCTCGGCGGCTCGTGCTCATCTCGGGTTGCCCCCTCATCGGTCTTGCCGGCGGGATCTCATCGCGACCGCGGATCCAGCGCATCGCGCAGCCCATCGCCGAACAGGTTGAACGCCAGCACCGTGATGAAGATCGCCAAACCGGGGAAGAGCATGAAGTTCGGCGCGATCTGGAACCAGTGTGTGGCCTCGGACAGCATGCCACCCCAGGTCGGGGTCGGCGGTCGCACACCCACGCCGAGGAACGACAGCGCCGCCTCGAACAGGATATTGGTCGGGATCAGCAGCGTCGAGTAGATCAGGATCGGCGCGAGCAGGTTGGGCAGCATCTCGGTGCACAGGATCCGCGGGCTGCCCGCGCCGAGGCTGCGCGCGGCGTCGATGAACTCGCGCTCGCGCAGCGACAATGCCTGCCCGCGGATGATCCGGCCCAGATAGGGCCAGCTGAAGAAGCCGATGATGAACACCATCAGGGCGATCCGCAAGGTATCGCCTTCCAGGCCGAACGCCCGGTCGGGCACCACCCCGGCCAGCGCGATCGCGAACAGCAGCAGCGGGAACGCCAGAAAGACGTCCATCGTGCGGCTGATCAGCGTGTCCACCCAGCCCCCACAGTATCCGGCGATGATGCCCAGCACGGTACCGAGGACCACCGACAACAATGTCGCGAGGAACGCGATGAGCAGCGAGATCCGCGAGCCGTAGACGACCCGGCTGAACACGTCGCGGCCGTTGACCGGCTCGGCGCCGAACAGGAAGTCCGGGCTGATCCCGCCGAAGTGGCCCACCGGCACCTGTAGCTCCGGGTCGACCTTGTCGTAGTGGAACTCCAGCGGCGGATGCCCGAGCACCGCGACGATCACCGGTGCGAAGATCGCGACCAGGATGAGGCCCCCGACGACGGCGCCGCCGGCCAGGGCGACCTTGTCACGCTTGAGCCGCGACCAAGCGATCTGGCCCGGTGACCGGCCCTGGATCGCAAGGCCCGGCACTCCAGCGCCGGCGTCAGGCGGCGGGTGGGCCGGCGAGCTGATGCCCTCCAGCGGAGCGGTCACAGTCGCGTCAACACCTGATGAGACCGAGGCCGCTCATCGATCACCACATACCCCTACTCCGGGCCCGCGCGGATGTTGAGAACATCGTAGAAGCCCGACGTTCGGCCCTCACCAGCACTGGACCGAGGGGCGTATGATCTTCTTATGAAGAAGCGGCGGGTCACGCTGAATCTCGATGAGGACGTCGTCGAGGCGTTGGAGGCGGTCGGCGGTCGGCGCATGTCGTCGGTCGCCAATGATGCCTTGCGCGAGGCGCTGGAGGTAGCAGCCCACCGGGCGGCGCTGCGCGAGTGGCTCGACGAGCTGGACCACAAGCACGGCGCACCCTCTCCCGAGCAACGCGCCGCCGCAAAGGCATTACTCGATGCCGTCGAGCACGGTGAGATGAACGGAACGAGTGCCGCATGAGCATCGCCGTGGTTCTTGACGCGGCGGCGTTCGACATGCTCGACAATGCCCAGGCAACAGGAATGCGTGCCCTGCTACGCAGTGCGATCGATCAAGGCGGCGAGGTGCGCTGCGCGGCGGTGACCCTCGCAGAAGTGTGCCGTGGGATGGCGCGCACCCGCCGGGTCGAGGTCGCGCTCGCGAGCCGGCGTGGCGGCCGGCGAATCCGGGTGGTGCCGACCGACGAACGGTTCGCCAAATTGGTCGGCGCGATCCTGCACGACACGGGCGCCGGAAGCGAGCATATCGCTGACGCCCATGTCGTTGCCGCCTGCGCCACTGTCGATGCGGCGATCGTGCTCACCGCCGACCCCGGCGACATCGCCACACTGGCTGCCGCGGTCCCCGGCACCCGGATCGTCACCCGCGATCCCGCCGCGCCGCTGTAACAGCGCTCTCCCTTACTGCGTTCTGGGGACAGAATGCAGTAATTCGGCGCCCATTACCACGTTCTGTCCCCAGAACGCGGTTGCTCTCCACCCCGAGGCGACGGTGAGGATGCCAGAGTATGCCGAGGCGGGCGGCTCTAGCGCTGGCCCGGCCTGGTGCAATGCCACTTAGTTAAGCGTCGGTGGGGGTGTCGTGGTGACTGGATGGCCTGCGGGGCGGCCGTGGTGCGACAGGTGATCTTGGTGGGTGGCGGTCCTCGTGGTGATGATCGCTGTTTGGGTGCCGGAAACGACACATGATGTCGTTTTCGGCAGGTGAGTCGCCGGGGGGAGTTGCACCCCCCGGCGCTCGTTGAACCGTGCGTGACGCTCTCGCGTCACACGGCTCCCGTCGTCCAGCCGACGGGGTGGGCACCGGCTTTCCAGT
>JBOHGE010000093.1:0-10377 GCA_050700055.1 Pseudonocardiaceae bacterium | reverse complement strand
CTGGTCGGTGACGCCGAGCTGGACGAAGGCAGCAACCACGAGGCGATCGCCTACGCCGGCGCCACCAGACTGGACGGCCTGACCGCGATCGTGGTCGACAACCAGTCCGCCACCCACGGCTGGCCCGACGGACTCGCCACCCGGTTCGGCGTGAATGGCCACGCGGCCCACCCTGAGCAGTCACGATCCTTTGGCACCGGCATCCCGGCCGCGTATGGAACTTCCGTACCAGGTTGGTCGGATTGCTTCCGGCCGGTAGCGTCCATCTGCCACGTTCGAAAGCCGCCTATCCAGCGCGGCGCCACGATGCCGAGGAAGTGCGATGGGTGAGCCGCGCAGTCACAAGCAGCAGCGTGAGCAGCTGGTGCGTTCGCTGCGGACCGAGGGCAAGTCATGGGTGGACGTGGCCGCAGCGTTACGGCAGCACTACCGCTTCAATGCCCGGGCAGCCCTCCGCTATGCCCATGAGTGGAGCCAGCACCAGGCCGCCGAGGAATGGAACCGGCGCTGGCCCGATGAGCCGAAGACCTTCAAGGCATTCTCCTACTGGGAGCAGTGGCCGAGCAGCACCGGGAATGCCCCAAATTTCGACAACCTCAGCAAGCTGGCAGAACTCTATGAGTGCGCCGTCAGTGACTTGCTCGTTGATCTGCCAGACTTCCGGCACCTCGATACGATGAGCAGTACGCAGACAACGACACTGACGATGCCTAAACCTCATGCCGAACTTGTCTTGCCGAGCGATTCCCCAGTGTGGGTGATAGCAACCGGTCTTCAGGTCCCGGGCAACGTTGCCGCCCTGCTCATTCAATGTCTCGGCGCGCTGGCGCCCTCAGGTCGTGACGCGCTCAGCATGCCCCGTGACCGCGACCAGGCGTACCATCAGCTTGTTCAGTTTCTCCACAGGTGGGCGTACACCATGGACCGTCGCGACGTGCTGCGGGTGCTGGGCTGGGCCGCCGCCACCGCCGCGTCCCTGTCTCCGGCCATCGACAGCGATGACTACCAGCGCGTGGCCTCGGTGCTCAGCACGTCGAACCGGGTCGACGCGCAGATCATCGAGCGCATCGAAGCGGTGCTGTGGAACTGTCATCGGCAGGATAAAGCACTCGGCCCGCAGGCCGTCCTCGACACCGTCGTTGCCCAGCGTGACCTTGCTCGCGCGCTGCTGCCGGAATGCCCGGCCGCGTTGCAGCCGCGGATGCTCTCGGCGCTGAGCGATGCCTCGCGCCAGGCCGGCTGGCTATCGTTTGACCTCAAGCACTTCGACCACGCCGGGTATTACTACGAGGATGCCCGCACGCTGGCCCACGAGGCGGAGAACATTGGGCTGGGCGCGTTCGTGCTGTGCGAGATGAGCCATCTGGCGACCTGGCAAGGCAGGCCGCGCATCGGCATCGACCACGCCGTCGCGGCCGGGCAATGGGCCCACCGCACCGATGACATGCGCCTGCGTTCTCTCACCGCTGATGTGGCCGCGCGAGCCTACGCCGCAGACGGGCAGCGAGACGCCTGCATGACGGCACTCGACACCGCGCACACCGCGCTCACTGCGGCTGATGACCAGACCCCGAGCCTACGGCTCTTTGTTGACGAAGCGATGCTCATCTCGATTCGCGGCGAGTGCCACCTCACACTCGGTGAGGCTGACCACGCTGTTTCCTATGCCCAGCAGTCTCTCGAGACCCTGGACCGGTCATTCTCCCGGGACGTGGCTATGACTATCGTCGACCTCAGCGAAGCGTATGTGCAGTGCAAGGAGATCGACGAGGCGGCGCGCCTGCTCGGTGACGCCGGAGACATCGCGGCGGGCAATAGCTCAGCCCGGCTGATCGAGCGCTTGAAACGGGCCCGCGCTGACTTGCAGCCTTGGCAGCACACCGCCGCCGTCCGTACGCTCGACGAACGTTCAGCATCTTACAGTTTAGCATGAAATAGCAGCAGATGCACATCGAAGAACGGTGACACCGACGCCATCATAGCGGCGATTCTCATGTAAGGTGACCAGGCGCTGGCCAACCGAGAAGCAGCAGGCCGACGAGCAATCCAACAGGGACTACGTCATTTTATGGACTTGGGCTCAAACGGTCGTAGCGACACACCATTATCCTAGCAGATTTTGACTCTTGCTAAGGTACCCTTTCCGGGGGTCTGCTGAGGGGATTATTGGCGAGCGGGGCTGAGCCATTGTGTGTCCAGGAACGAGAGACGATCTCCCGGGAGCTGGACCGGGAGGGTTCGGCGCGTGACATCGCGAAGCTGCTGGGGCGGCACCATAGCTCGATCTCACGCGAGATCGAGCGAAATGGCGGTGTCGACGGTTATCGTGCTGTTGCTGCTCAAGAATGTACGGCTCGCGAGCGTCTCGTGCTCACTCATGCCGCGGAGGGCCGATCGAACCGGGGTATCGCAGCGATCCTCGGCATCGCGGAGCGCACGGTGGAAAACCACATCACCCGCGTGTTCCAGAAGCTGAGCCTGCCGGAGGGCAACCAGCGCGTACTGGCCATCCTGGAGCTGCAGAAGGCGCAGCGGCGGCACGGCCACCGCTAACGAATAGGCGGGAACCACTCAGGCCAGACCGTGTACTGGCTCTGATGTGCGAGCGGTCGAAGTCGGGCAAGCTCATTAGTGCTGCGGTTCGACAGCAACCGCGAGTCGCGAAAATATGAGGAGTCGGCCCGATGAAGCACATGTCGAAAACAGTCACCCGGGCGGGAGCAATCACCATGGGCGCTGCCGCGATACTATTGGTGGCCGCGCCGGGCGCGTCGGCAGCAACCGAGACGGTCTGCAATGCGGCGTTCTGCAACTCCACCACAGGTTCCGGCCTCTCGGTCTCGAAGGTCGTCGCCACGAAGATCGGGCAGAATCGAAACGTCGTGGGATTCTTCGAGGTGTTCGGACCCCGCGGGTTGAAGTCCACCGGGCCGACCACGGCGGCGAACAGCCAGACGCTGCGCTTGTCCGGGTCGCTCAAGAAGAACGAGTTCCTGTGCCTCAGATTCTTTGCGAGGAACTCAGCCGGCGGATTCATCGAGATCGGCACCGCGCAGTGCACGAAGGCGCCGTTCTAGCATTTAGTCTAGCACTGACCAATTACGGACACAGAAGGCAGGAAATCATGTCATCACGCGTCGGTCGCGCGCTCGTCGTTGTCGCGGCAGTGTCGGCAGTGGCCATCCCATTGGCCGCAACGGAGGCATCGGCGACGGACTACAACTTCGCCTGCAACAACATCCGCCCTATCGAGGGTTACGAACCGTGCATCGGTGATCGCTGGAGCATCGCACCGGGCCAGTTCGTCCGTATCAAGAACGTCTCGGCGGGTGGCAAGTCGGTTACCTTCCGAGCGTACAACGTGTCGGGGCACCACTTGTTGGGTCAGACCAGAAAGCTTTCACAGGGCGATACCGGACTAGTCTGGCGCAACGACACGTCGCGCAACATCTCGATCGATATCGAGGCCGACCCGGACGCGAACTTCGTCGAGGTCAACGTCAACGCCCGGGCCAGCATCACGCGCACGTAGCCCGAAACGGCCACACTGCTGCGAATGCTGTTGAGTTCGGGAACCCAGGAGCACACGGGGCACGAAAAAAGGCAGAGCCGACTGCGCCCGCCATCCCGATTTCATCTCTCAGGGTGGTGCGTAGCGTCCTTGGCATCGGCTTCGGATGGCGGTGGGTGGGTTAGGGCGATCCGGCGACGTGGCGGGCCAGCCGGGACAGGTCTGCGGCGTCGGTGCCGAACCGGGTGGCCAGCGCGTCGGACAGCAGGACGAGGCGCTGGCGGACCCGCACCGAGCTGATCTTGGCCACGGCGGTGATGGCCTCATGGGCCATCGCGAGACCGCGCGGCTCCCCGGCCCGGACATGGACGGCGGCCAGCACGACGCTGGAGTCGGTGCGACTGAGCGGGCTGATCCCCTCCCAGCGCCGCACCGACGCCGCGGCCAGCGATTCCGCGGCGTCCAACCGACCCCGACGCAACGCCAGCAGCGCAGCCGGACGGTCGAGATCGCCGTAACGGTCGGCGCGGGTGGGCACCCACAGCCCCCGCGATTTCGCCACCTCGACGTCGGCGACATCCAGGCGTCCCAGGTCAGCGTAGGCGGTAGCGGCGTTCACCCGCACGCACGCCTCCTGAGCCGCCTTTCCACTTTGCCCGACCGCCACCGCGCGCTGCTCGTCGCGCGGGATGCCCCATGCCTTGACCAGACTGAACTGGATCATCTTCAGTCCGTCGTCGGGGTGACCGTGCTCCACGGTGGCCGATCCGGCGTATTGCAGGGCGGTGGACTGCAGGTAGGCGTCGCCGGCCTCGGTGGCCAGCTCCAACGCGATCCCGAAGTGGTACATGGCCCGGTCGTGACATCCGAACTCCCGCCCCGCGCAACCGGCCTCGATGTGCAACTCGGCCACCGCCACCTGCAGCGCCCGCCGCACCCGCTCAGTGCCCGACACACCCAGCAGCTGCTGCGCCCACGCAGCGGTCGCACTGAGCACCACCGGGCCGGCGACACCGGTGTTACCCGCCTCACCGAGCCGCCGGGTCAGGTCCCGCACCTGCCCCACCTCGACGTAGCTGAGCTGCGACGGCAGCTCCACCGACGCCGGAGTGGGCAGCTCGAGCAGCTCACCCACCACGGCAGCACCCGCCACGGCGACTGCGCCCAATGCCAGCAGATGCCTGCGGAACATCCCCGCGATCACCTCCTCCGAGAGACCGGTGACCTCCCCACCGTAAGAGCCCTCCGCACTTCCCGCGACGCCCGCCAGCCGCATCCACGCCCGGCAGACACCCAGGCCGTCGGCGATGCGCTCGAGCACCAGCACGTCGCGCACCCGGCGACCCCTGAGGATGTCGGACACCTCCGACTGCGACTGCCCGGTGCGCCGAGCGATCTCCCGCTGAGCAACCCCCGCCTGATACAACAACCGGTACACGACGGTGACATCGCGAGCGACCAGCGCCGCCCGCATCTCCTCACCCGCGAACATCGCGGGATCATCCAGCGTCACCAACGGCTTTCCCGCCACCCGCGGCCCGGCCGACTCCATCGGCGCGGTCGCCTCACCCCGCTCATCCACCTACCCGTCACCCGCCCCTCAGCAGACGTCCGGACGCACAGTAACGTCTCCGACACGTCATGATCGACCCGGCGCGCGCACATTCAAGCCCTCAGACCAGCGCGGCGGACCGGACACGGTGACTTCGAGCTGTCGCCGACCGCAGGTAGCCTCGGAGGTCTTCAAGCAGCTATCGCCCGCCCTGGGCATTTCGAGTCGGCTCCAGAGCGATAGTCGACCACGTCGAGTTCACGGACAGTACCCCCCGGCAAGCCGGCCAAGTAGCGTGCTCTTCCCCGACTGATCCCGGCCCATGCCGAACGATCACCGATGCGGCACGCATCCGCTCGCGTAACGATGTGGTCGAGCATAGTCACGGTAGCAATTCAGCATGATCCGAAGATCTCAGATCAGATGATCCAAGGCGCCTTAACGCCACGATCCGAGAATCCTCGACGGATGGGCCATTTTCTCTCCCGTTCTCTCCCGGCCAGCCTCCCGTCTGTCTTCCCCTCGCACGCCGTGGCGGTCGTAGATCTCGACAGGTGCGGGTGACGTCGTTTCTCGGCCACCGCGCCGGGCAAGTCACCGAAACTCGGGCGGCTTGCGACACAGGCTGGACAATTGGCCCAACTAGACCGACAATTCGGGCGTTTGACAATCAGAAGGAGGTGCCGTGGCCCCAACGCGGAGACACGACGTTCGCGTGACGATCGAGCCCGCCGAGCTGACCGTCGACCCCGGCGGCGAGGTCACCACCACCGTGACCGTGCACAACCTCGGCACCCAGGTGGCGAAGTTTCAGCTGACGCCGCACGGCCCGGCCGCCGCCTTCGCCACCATCACACCGCCCACGGTGTCGCTCAATCCCGGCACTACCCAGCAGGCCGTCGTGCGGTTCGCTCCGCCACGGAACCCCCAGACCCCGGCCAGCGTAGTCCCCTTCGACATCACGGCCGGTTCAACGCTCCACCCCGAGGTCAGCGACGTCGCCCCCGGGCAACTCACTGTCACGCCCTTCCACGAGCTCAGCGCCGTCCTCACACCCGAGGTCAGCCGCGGCCGTACACCATCGCGGCACCAGGTGTGCGTGACCAACGGCGGCAACACACCGGTCGATGCCCGACTCGCCTACCGCGACGAGAACGCCGAGCTGACCTTCGAGCCCCCGGATGCAGTGGTGACGCTGCAACCGGAGGCCACCGCCGACCTCCCGGTTCGGATCAACGGCCCGCGTTACTGGTTCGGTCGCACCACCAGCCTGCCGTTCGCCGCAGTGGTCACCCCCACCAGCCCGCAACCCCCGATCACGCTGCACGGAGCCCGGCGGCAGACCGCGATGCTCCCCCCGTGGATTCCCAGTACCGCGCTCGCCATCGCGATCGCGCTCTACACCGCGTGGCCGATGCCCACGGTTCCCCAGGTCGCCGGCTTTACGCAGAGCGCAGCCGAGAAAGAGCTGCGGGAGGCCGGCTACGTCGTCAGCGACGCGACGCCGACCTCCGATCCGGAGCCGGCCGGCTTGGTGGTCAAGACCGATCCCGTTGCAGGATCGGAGCTGGGCAGGGGGAAACGGGTCCGAGTGTTCGTCTCGATGGGACTGTGCAACCCCGTTTGCCGGGTAACCGTGCCGGCCACCAGGGGAAAAACGGAGGCGGAGGCCCGAGCGCTACTCGGTGGCGCCGGTTTCACCGTGGGCCGGGTCGTCTCAGGCCCGAGCGACCTCCCGGCCGGCACCGTGCAGGAGACGAGCCCAGCAGAGCTGACCGAGGCCCCGACGAGCGTGCCGGTGACCGTGATCGTCTCGTCGGGTGTTCCGCTGTCATCGGATCTTCCGCCCTTGGGCCCACTGAATCTCCCTCAGCGGGGATCCGCAGCGGGCTCGCAGGTTTCCCAGCCGTCGAACGACCCACCACCACGGACACCCACACCGCTCCCGCCGCGCACACCGCCGCCGCCACTCACACCGCCGCCATCCACACCTCCACCATCCACACCGCCGCCATCCACACCGCCACCACTGCCGCCTGCCGAGAGGTGTTCCCCGACCCCGTCGGCCGACCGGCGCGCCGATGGTCTGACAATCAGGTCACCTGGTTGGGGCGACCGGGTCGGAGGATGGAACCAGGCCGAGGGAACAGCTGATCTTGCGTCTGGCAAACGTCTCTGGTTGCTCCTCTGCGCACCGATCATCGGAGGTTTCTACCTGGACAACGGCGGACCGGTGTCGGTATCCGGTGGCGCCTGGACACATGGATTCGGTCTCGATACCACATATCCCGGCGACTACAAGTTGTACGCCGTGATCGTCAACGCTGACCAGAGTCCATACGAGGCCGTTGAACGAGATGGGGATGGAGTGGAATTCGGTCGTCAACTGCCTCGAGACGCCCACTTCGTCCAGGTGAACGTGACGTGCTGCAGCTGAGGAGCCGTCGCCGAGCCAACAGCGACTGCCGCACCGCAATGGAGACTCGGTGACGGCCGACCGCAGCCGTCCTACGGGCCGGCCACGCCGAGGAACACCACGACGGCGCGCCCAACGCGACCATGGACCTCATCGCCGAGGTGCTCGCCGTTCTCCATGTGTGCGAGCCAGCTGTAGTCGTAATGGCAGCACTGCCGACTTCGTTCGCAGCTATCCGGTGAGACTTCCCTACAGTGCCCTGGACATCGAGATCCCGCTGCAGCACTTCTCCCCGGCGACGATACGGACCTTCCTGCTCATCGAGCGCCCGCAACGCCTTGACGGCGCACTGCGGTCAGCGCAAGGCTGGACCTCGATCGGACAGTTCTACGACTTCATCCGTACAGGATGCTCCGGCTGGTTACCGAGCCCGGCGCGGACCAGGTCTTCTGCGGACGCCCGGAGCGCCAAGTCGGCCCGGAGGACTTCTACAACTCCGGCGGTGAGGCGTTGCCCGTCACCGATCTGACGTCGGCGCTGCTCGCGCTGCGGGTGGTCACCGAAACCCGCACCCAGATCCTGACAAAGCGCGGCGCGGGTACTTCGCCAGCCCCACGTTCGAGATCGACCACCACCAGATCGAGCGCGGCCACGAGATCGCCTCAGCGAGGGCACACTTCACGGCTGACCAGTGCTGAGGTGCTGATCAGGTCGGCGCACGGCTAACACGCTGCGACGGCGGGTCGGCCCGATGAAGCACATGCCAAAGACGGTCACCCGGGCGGGAGCAATCACCATGGGCGCCGCCGCGATACTATTGGTGGCTGCGCCGGGCGCGTCGGCAGCAACCGAGACGGTCTGCAATGCGGCGTTCTGCAACTCCACCACAGGTTCCGGCCTTTCGGTCTCGAAGGTCGTCGCCACGAAGATCGGGCAGAATCGAAACGTCGTGGGATTCTTTGAGGTGTTCGGACCCCGCGGGTTGAAGTTCACCGAACCGACCACCGCGGCGAACAGCCAGACGCTGCCCTTGTCCGGATCGCGACCGAACGGCCCGGGGCCTCCCCCGGTAGCTCGGGCACGCGTGGCGATCCCGTCGCGGGCCGCTTTGACACGAGCATGTTCAAGCGCTGCAGCGCTTCCGACGCTCCAAGGCTGCGATCGCGGTCACCCCGGCGACGACCAGCGGCGGCAGCAGATCCACCGCAGTACCCCACTTGTGTCGTCGAACCCCATAACCCTCACCGCGCACCCGCAATATCATCATGATCAGGGGAACACCCCAAGCATGATGCCGACGAACGCGATGAAACCCTGCCAGCCATCGATCGCCTTGGCGGTCATGGGGTTTCCTTCGCCCTTGACCTGAACTTTATTTCTGGTTGCCGGTCAGCAACGGGGCAGCTGCTCACGGACCCGCTCAGCGTCCCAACGCAGATGGTTACCCGGAGTGATCAACTCAGGGGCGATCGGTCTGGCCCGGTGCCACGCCCCAATCCGCATCGGCTGGGTCGACTTCACCGTGGTAATAACGACCTCATCTGCCATGCCCGTAGAGTCACCTGACCCGGCCGGCTGTGCGGCACTCACCGAGATGAGTAGGCAGGACCGGGCAGCCAGAGCTATCATGATCACCGGAGGGTCACGGCCATGGCGTTCGAGCGGATCACCATCGACCACGCGAAGATGGGCGGGCTACCGTGTATCCGTGACCTGCGCATCCCCGTTGGCACTGTCCTGGGACAGCTGGCGGCCGGGCGTGAGGTGCGGGAGGTTTTCCCCGACCTGGAGCCAGCTGACATCCTGGCCGCACTGGAGTACGCCGCTGCAGCGGTTCAGGAGCGTGAGCTACCGCTGACAGCTCGGTGATGAAGTTCCTTCTCGACTCCAATCTCTCGCATCGCGTTGCGCAGTTGCTGCGCGATGCCGGCATCGACGCTACTCATGTCCGTGACCACGGTCTACAACATGCGACCGACTTAACGATCTTGATATTCGCGCGGCAGTACTCTTTTGTCCTCGTTTCCGAGGATACCGACTTCGGTGCGCTGCTGGCCCAGCAGCGCACGGTGGCACCGTCGTTCGTGCTGTTGCGCACCTACGAACCCATGACGCCGGACGAGCAGGCCGGGGGGCTGGCTCAGGCCGGCTCGCACGATCAGTGACACCAGCCGAGAAGGCCCAGCCGGGCGCTGTCGGGGCGGGTTCGGTCTGTGCTGGGCAGCGCCGGTGAGCAGATCCCCCGGGCAGCGCACTCCTGCGTGCCGTGACACGCCTGACATCCCGGGACGTCACTGACTCGATGTCACTGTCAGTGAGGTCCGCGGAAGGACTATCGCTGTGTGCGGGTGTGCCACAGGTGGCAATTTCGGGCCAAAAGTTGCCACCAGTGGCACATCCGCAACAGACCACCCCGGCTCCCCCGGGCACCGCCAGCACCAGCACAGACCGCCAGTCGGCCCCCGGACGCAGCATCCCGAGCCCCTCTCGCTGATCTCAACTACTTTCGGGAACGATTGAGCATTGACAAGGCCACGTCAACGGACGTGGCCTTCAACAAATACCGGAGATCTGAGACTGCACGACGATCTCGACCGGGGAGCCATTGTGGTCATCGAGCGGAGCCGTCTTCGCGTGCGACGACTGCCAGTGCTGCCTCCGCTACCCGAACAGCGGAACCCTTAGCCATCGGCGCGTTGACACCGGGCCATTATCGAGATTCACATCACAACGGTCTTCCGCCGACTCCCTTGACCTGAACCATACTTCATGTTGCAGGCTGGTCTCATGTTCACGATCACAGAGTCGAGTCGGACCGAAGTCGCCGACCGCTACGTTGACCTCCGACCGCTGATGACGCGGATGACCGGCGACGAGAAGCACGCCGCGAGCGCCACC
>JBOHGE010000092.1:0-10765 GCA_050700055.1 Pseudonocardiaceae bacterium | reverse complement strand
CCGCCATTCGGAACCGAATGGCGGCTCACGAGGCCGGCTGCGGTACGGACAACGTAACCGCCAGGGTTCCCGGGCTGACTCGACCTTGACGCGAAAGATCATCTGGGACCGGCCGACTGCGCGGTCACTCAAGTGGATGGGTATCTCCACGATCCGGTAACCCCGCGTCCACCGGATGCGAGCCGTGCGCGCGGCGAGCTGTGGAGCTGTTCCTGCGCCAGCGTGCCGGTTCACTCCCGCTGGTCTGCAACTGCGCCGTCTAGGTGGCGAAATGCAGGAGAGACAGGCCACTCTCGGTGTCCACGATCGAGGACAGGATCAGGCCTTGTGCACCCGCGAGTTCGATGAACTCGGGAGCGCTGCGTTGCTTGCCTCCGCAGATCGCGAGTAGCCGAAGATCCTGGGCCGCTGCTAGCTCGAGGTCGCCGTCCTGCGTGATCAGACGTTCGATGACGATGACGCGAGCACCGGGTTTGGTCTCGGCACAGCGGGCGAGGATCCGGCTGGCGTCGGCGTCATTCCAATTATACAGCACGTTGCACAACAAGTAGACGTCTGCCGCGGGCAGCGGATCGAAGAAACTGGCGGCGATGAAATCGCAGCGGTTCCCGGCCGCTGATTCTTGCAAGGCTCCTCGGGCCCGCGCTTCGATGTAGGGCAGATCAATGAGAGCGCCGGTCATGGTGGGGTTGTGCTCGAGCACCGCGAGCAGCACGGAGCCCGTGCCTCCGCCAAGATCGGCGATGCGCCGGCAACCGGCTAAGTTGATCTTGCTTGTCAATTCGGCGGCGAACCGTGCGCTGTGCTGAGCACGGACGTCGGTGAACATCTCACCCAAGCCTGGTAGGACCTCAAGGTCCGAGTAGACGGTCTTGCCGTACAGCTTGGGGTAAGCTGGTTCCCCGCTGCGCACGACGTCGACCATTTCGGAGACGGCGCGGTCGAACCGCCCGCCGTAGCTGTCTGAGTCGAGAGTCTTGCGCAGTCCCGAGGGGTCACCGTCGAGAAGCAACACCGAGAAGTCGGTTAAGGCGTACCGTCCGGACGGCAGCAACACAAAGATCCCTCGGCTGCACAAGTAGCGCATCAGCCGGCCGATAGCGTCCGCATCAGCGTGAGCTGATGCGGCCAGGGTGGTCGCGGTGTCCAGGCCCGCGGCCACGAGGTCGGCCAGTCTGAGGGTGGCCGCGGTGCGCAGTGCATACCCCGGCACCGGATCCACCAGGTCGCTGAGGGCGGGGGTCAGCTCAGCGCTCATGGGATTACCGTGTTCCGATCGCTGTGTGGTTCCCCCTCCTCGCCGACGAGCCGGCGGTAGTGGCTATTCGTGTCCACTAGCTCGTCATGCGTTCCCGTCGCGGCAACGCGTCCCTCGTGCACCAGAACAACCGTTCTGGCGTTCCGGATCGTGGTAAGTCGGTGTGCGATGACCAGGACAGCGCACTGCTGGTTGACCGTCTCAATGGCGGTGTTGAGGGCGTTCTCGGTCGCGGTGTCGAGCATCGCGGTGGGCTCGTCGAGCATGAGCAGCCGCGGCCCGCTGATCAATGCCCGGGCGAGCGCGATCCGCTGGCGTTCCCCGCCGGAGACCAGATCGCCGTGCTCACCAACCGACGTGTCGATCCCCTGGGGAAGCCTCTTCACCAGATCGGCCAGGCCGGCGAGCTCGATGACTCGCCGCAGTTCTTCGTCCGCGGTGTCGGGCCTGCTGTAGGTCAGGTTGTCCCGCAAGCTTCCGAACAGCAGCGGCGCGTGTTGTTCCAACAGGCCGATGTGAGATCGTGATTCAGCGAGGCTCATCTCCCGCATATGCCGCCCATAGAGCAATATCTGACCACTATCCGGCTCGTAGAACCGGTTGATCAACGAGAAGATCGTCGATTTGCCGGCACCCGACCTGCCTACCAGGGCGACATATCCCCGGGCGGGAACGGTGAAGGTGACTCCCGACAAGATCGGCCGCTGTCCGTAGCCGAAGTGCACGTCACGGAAGTCCAGGGCGGGCGGCGGCGCGCCATTGCCGTCACGCCGGATCCCGGGTCCCGGATCGGTGCTCGCCGATGTGATGGCGGCCGGGCGGGTGTCGAGCTGTTCGACCGGCAAGGCCAGGGTGGCCTGGATCCGCTGCATCGAGCCCATGGCTTTTCGCAGGTCTGCGGCGGCCTCGAACAGGTCGCCGACGGGGATCACCACGTTCATGGCGTACAGCAGGATCATCACCAGGTCGCTGAGTGGGGTGGCGCCGGAGGCGACCCGCACCCCGCCGATGAGCAGCGTGATAACGAAGGATCCGGTGACGGCGAGGTGCACGGCGGGATTGACCAGGGCGGTCAGCTTGGCCGTGCGAACTCCAGCCGTGTATGCCCGGCGGGCAATGCCCACGATGTACTCGTACTCACGGTCTTCGGCACGATTGGCTTTGACGGTGCGGATGGCGCTCAACGCCCGCTCCAAGTCGGCCGACATCAGGCCCACATTGCGCTGGGCCTGCTCCGCCGCAGTCTCGATTCGGGACAGCACGGTCATGACGACAAGCCCGGCGATGGCGAACGTGGCCAGCACGATCACGAATAGCAGAGTGTCGACGACGATCATGAGCACGATCGTGCCGATCAGGGCCACCGTCCCGGTGACCAGTTGGACCAGGCTTCGTGCGGTCACCGTCCGCAGCACCGTGGTGTCCACGGTGGCCCGTGAGATGAGGTCGCCGACCCGCTGTTCGCTCAGGACGGGCACCCGCAACCACAGCAGGCGCCGGACGATCCGGGTGCGTAGGTCGAGGACGACTCCTTCACCGAGGCGCTCGAGCAGGTAACTGCCGAAGGTCTCGACAACGGCTTGGACCAGGAAGAGCGCCACCAGGATGAGGACCGGGATGGTGACCGCGTCACCCGCGAAGGCGGAATTGACCGTTTGGCCCGCGAGCCAGGGCTGGAGCAGCGACAACCCAGTGCCGACGAGCAGCAGGACCATCGCGATGACCACGGTCCGCCGGTGCGGCTTGACGAGGCGGAGGATGTCCAGAACGCGGGCACGGGTAACCGGGGCTTCGGGGAGCTGGCTTTTCGCCAGCTGCTGTTGCAAGGCGAATGCCTTGAATTCCTCGTCGTTCATGCCGTCACGTTCTCGTTGTGATCATGCCCAACGGTGATGAGCCTGCGGTACGTCTCCATGTTCCCGGGTTCGGACACGAGCTGCCCTTCGGCCTCTACCCAGGCATGAGCGCCGAATGGTGGCTCCGCACGGACCCCCACGCACCAGGTCGGCCATTCGCCGTGGACTCGGCAGACCAGGGCGGTGGCCAGGGACCGGACGAGGCATCCGTAGGGCCCCGCCGCGTTGGCGCTGACGCTGACGACCAGGCGTCTAGCCGCCTTGGCGCGGGCCAGGGAGGCGGGGCGGCTGCCGTGGCGCATAACGGTCAAGCAGCGGCGGATCATCCGCGGCGGCAGGAGGTTGACCGCCCACGCTAAGCAGACCATCAACCGGGCGATCAGGCTTTCGACGGTCCGGTGACGATGTCTGATCAGGCCGTGGTCCTGTAACGACATGTTGACGCTCATGAGACGGTCAGCCCCGCGTCGCGCAGCTGTACCAGCAACTCATCGACGTCTCTGACGGCTACCGCGGCGTCGACATCGAAGGTTTTGACGAGCTGGCGCACAAGGTTGTCCATGTCTGCTTCCACCATCGCGCGCACTACCGTGGCACCGACCGGGTTGAGTCGCCAGTAGATGCCTTTGGCCTCATCGAGGAGGACGCCACCGTACTCTGTTCTCGTGAACAGGACGTCTCGGCGAAGCTGAACTGACATCTGTTCCTCCGTATCCTCTCCGGCGCTCGTTGCGCTCATCTTCTTCCAGTCCTCGTAGCCATATCTCACAGGCGATCGTGGCGTACAGTGCGCCCTGTTCAAGCTCGGGTGAACTTGGTTGGGCGCATAATCGGCGCAGCATGCCTGCGTCGACCAGCCCGATTTCGGCTAATCGGGAATCCTCCCACAGCGCGACGAGTTCATCACGGTGCTTGTCCAGCCCGTACGCGACGTCGATGGATCCATCATCTTTGGCGGACCTGCTCAAGACGGCGGCGGGCACGATGCCTTGCATGGCCGCATGCAGCAAGGGTTTGTACCGCCAAGCGCTGATACGTTCGTGTGGCCGTACCGACAGGCAAGCGTCGATGACCTTGTCATCAAAGAATGGGGCAGCGAGGGGCACGCCGGCACCGGTCGCCAGCTGGTTGAGCGCACGGACCATGCGGACGCCCTCGAAGAGGGAATCCAACTCGGCGTGTTCGCCGCGGGTGGCACCAAGGGGCTGGGAGTTCTCCGCCATCTGCACAAGCCTCCCGCGAATCGCGTGCACACCGTCCGCACTGATCCAAGAAGGCAAATACGGTGGTACGCCCCAGCCCAGCATAGGTGCATGGACGTCCGGCTGCCCGATGCGCGGATGGGCGTGCGCTCGCCACCAGCTGCGGTAATCACGCCGATCCGCTATCTCTCTCAGGAGCTCGCCGCGTGGCCATGCGGCGAGTGAGCCGAACGCGCGAAGCTGTCGCAGCGCCGTCACCGGATGTGACCGCATCATGTCATGGTAGGGGGTGGGCACGCTGGTGAATAAGTGATCACCGCCGTGCCCGGTGAGGTGCAGCCGTGAACCGCGGGCGGCCGCCTTGCGGACCAACGCGAGAACACGCTCCCGTCCGGGGACGGCGATCGAGGGTTCGTCCAGTCGTGCGCCGGCGCTGTGCAGGCTTGCGTACATGAAAGGAAGCTCCGCGGGGGGTAACACGATGTGCTCCACCCCAGGCAGGCCGGCGGCCGCCCGCCTGGCCCAGATGAGGTCTTCGCTGGTCGAGTCCCGACTGTCGGCTGTCAGCAGCACGGTGGATGCCGGCCCGGAGGCGGCCAGGTAGCTGATGGAAGTCGAGTCGTACCCGCCGGACATCTCCGAGGTGAGCACTCCTCCGGCCGCAGCCCTGGTAGCGACCGCGGCGGACAGCCGCTTGCGCACCTGTTCGGCGCCTTCCGGCAGGCCAAGGGTGGGCTCGTGGTGCAGCCGGCGGCTGAGTTGCGCACGGCAGACCCCGTCCGGAGTCATGATCAGATGATGTGTCGGAGACACCGGGGTGATGCCGCCGAGCAGAGGCTGTTCGCCAAGCCGATACGGCACGGGCTCCAGCAGGTGACACGCCAGTACCGTGATGTCCGGCTCAGCCTTGGTGAGAGCCCGAAGAGCATGCGCACTGTCGGAGACCAGCGTCGACCCTGCGGCCGTGCAGGTGTACAGCCGGCACACCCCGTATGCCGAACCGCGCAGGTGCACCTGGTCGTTGATCAGCAGTGCGGAGTGGAAGCATCCGTCGGCCGCACGTAGTAGGTGTTCCCACTGGTTGATCTCGCCTGTGGCGATGGCCTGCCGTTTCAACCGCGCGGCGGTGATGGAGGTGTATCCGAGAATGGCCGCACGAACGGTCGAGCCTTCGGCCACGACCACCGGGCGGTCCCAGCAATTGCCGACGATCCACGGGCGTCCAGATGGGTAAGTCGCCAGGCAACGTCCCCAAGAGTGGAGACACCCGGCCACGCCGAGAACCATGTCGTTGTCGGGAAGGACAACAAAACCCGTCTGTGCGTGACCGAGCATCTCCGACCTCTTTCATCAAGCCGATCAGTCACTCAGATGTTCCGGCGGCCCACCAGCTGGTCGGCGAACAGTCGACGAAAACCAGCGGTGGTCTTGCGGAAAGAGCCCGACTTGATCAGCGTGGGCTTCTCGTACCTCATCTTCTCCATCACAAACCCTTCCTTCCGTTCTTCTCGGGGGGCCGGTGCGGTCCATGCCGCACGTTCTTTATCTCCGTTCCCGAGGATACTGGACGCCCCGGGAGCGACCATCATCTCTCCAGGGTATTTTCCACCTACTCCGGCTCGTGTAGTCTCCTACGCCGAATGATGTACCCAGATATTCCCGCATGGGTGGCCACGAAAGAACGGTTAACCGTATCGAAAGATTTCATCCAGCACCGGCCGTAGCCGCGGCTCACTTCCGCTGGTCTACAACTGTGCCGTCTAAGCTGGGCTCACGATGCCGGCTGCGGTACTGCCAACGTAACCGCCAGGGTTCCAGGGCTGACTCGACCTTGACGCGAAAGCTCATCTTGGACTGACCGACTGCGCGGTCGCTGAAGTGGATAGGTATCTCCACGATCCGGCAACCCCGGCGGCGGGCCAGGAAATTCATCTCGACCTGGAACGCGTAACCGTTGGACCGGACGCGGGTGAGATCGAGCCTCTGGAGCTCACCCGCGCTCCACAGTTTGAAACCGGCCGTGGCGTCATGGATGCTCAGGTCGAGGATGCGGTTGGCGTACCAGTTGCCGAATCCGGAAAGGCACCTGCGGTTGATGCCCCAGGCGCTGTCGATACTGCCGCCGGGGACGTAGCGGGAGCCGATCACCAGATCCGCGCCGGTCCGCAACGCGGTACCCAGCAGCCGGGGAATCGCGTCCACCGGATGCGAGCCGTCCGCGTCCATCTGCGCGATCCACTCGGGTGCCGCGGGATTGTGCAGCGCGGTGGTGAAGCCCTCCACGTAAGCGCGCCCCAGCCCGTTCTTCATCGTGCGGTGCAGCACCGAGACGCGCTGATGGGCCTGCGCCAACTGGTCAGCCAGCGTGCCAGTGCCATCCGGTGAGTCGTCATCGACGACCAGGACCCGAAGCCCCGGCAGGGGTAATGCGAGCAACCCGTCCACCAGTGGTGGCAGGTTGTCCGCCTCGTTGTAGGTGGGCACTACCACCGTCAACGGTGCGCGCCACTCGTCGCCGCGCAGCTCAGCGGGCTCGGTCACGGAGTGGCTCCTTCGAACGACACGCCGCTCACCGTACTGGTCCTCGGTTCGGAACGACCCAATGCTCACCTACACCGCCGAAAGACTCCGCTTAGCGGTCTACCGACCTGCTGAACAACCCCCATTAGGTTCCATTAGCGGTGTGCCCCGGCTGCGGGGGTAGGCCCGGGCCACCTCGTCGACCTGCTCGTATCCGGCGCGGAGCAGGAACGTGCTGTTGCGGCCGTAGGACTTCATGCCGAGCACGAAGAAGTTCGGCTCCGGCACCCGGAGTGCGTCCAGCCCGTGTGACGCCTGCGCCAGGCAGTCCGCCGGGCCGTCACCGGCTGCGCCCAGCAGCGCTGCCGACAGGTTCATCGGGGCGGCGGTCGCGTAACACTCGTGCACCTGGAGCTGCTGGTACAGCGACGTGTCACCCAGGAAACCGGTCAACCCGATGATGCGGTCGACGGCGATCTCCTCGACGTCACCGTTGCTCGAGCGAAGCGTCACCACCACGGCGCCGTCGGCGGCGCGAAGGGCATCGACCACCACACCGGTGCGCAGGTGAACTCCGGGCACTGCTCCGGATTGCAGGCGCTGGGCCACCGTGACCAGTTCCTGCCGTTGCGCCAGCGGGTCTCCGGGAACCTCCCCCCAGCCCGGGTCCACCGCCCGTACCGCCCACACCACGGTCGTTGCGGGTTGCTCGGCCACCAGCGCAGCGAGATCACGCGCCACGGTCTGCGCTGACTTGCCGGCCCCGACCAGCAACACCCGCCGGCCCGCCCACTCATCGGCGGCCCCGCGCAGATCGGGAATACGACGGATGATCCGGTCCGCCATCTGCAGCTCACCTGGAGCCGGGATGCCACCATCGCCGAGGTGGTTGGCCCGGTGGTAGCTGCCGGTGCAGTCCAGCACCAGGTCTGCGTGCGCCACCCGTTCGACGCCGTCCGGACCGGCGAGGAGCAACCGGAACGGCTGCGAGCCACGGTGGGCACTACCGATCTCCTCGTGCTTGAGCAGGCCCTGCCGGGCGACGGCGAGCACTCTGCTGTGGCTGCGGATGACAGCCGCCAGCTCGGGTAGCTCGGCCAGGGGGCGCAGCAGCTGCTCGGCGAGCTCAGCGCCGGTGGGGCAGTGGTCGGCAGGTCCGGGCAGCGCCACACCGGCGGCCTGCAGATGCGCGCGCATCCGCGGCGACACGTTCATCGACCAGGGGGTGAACAGCCGGATATGCCGCCACGCCGTGACGTTCGCGGCGACCGAGGCAGCCGATTCGTACACAGTGCACGGCCAACCGTTGTCCAGGCAGGCCAACGCGGCATTCAGACCGATCGGCCCGGCGCCGAGGATCGCGACTTGGCCGGGATCAGGCGCCGGCTGTGATCGGCCCTGGACGGTGGCGTCGGCTACCGCTGTCACGTGCGCTCCGTCAGCTCGAATCGCTCGTAAGGTGTGGGCTGTTCCAGCAGCCTATTCGACGCTCACCGCAGAGGGGATCGGCCAGATGGCGAGCGGTCCGGCGACGGTGTCGATCGTGGTGCCCGCGCTCAACGAGGCGGCCCGCATCCAGGACTGCCTGCGCCGGTTGCGCCGGGACTTCCCAGACTGCGAGCTGCTGGTGGTCGACGGTGGCAGCGCCGATGCGACCGTCGACCTCGCCGCGCGACACGCCCGTACCGTCCGCAGCGCGCCGGGCCGCGCCACCCAGATGAACACCGGAGCCAGGCTGACCAGCGGTGACATCCTCTGGTTCATTCACGTGGACTGCCAGGTCCCGGCCGAGGCCCTAGCGCTGCTTCAGCGTGCGCTGCGCGACCCCGGAGTAGTTGGCGGCGGGCTGCGGCTGAGCTTCGACCAGCGCACCCTGGGACTGGACTACCTGGCCGTCAGCTCCAACCAGCGGGCCCGCCGGCTGCACTGGATCTTCGGTGACCAGGCGATGTTCGTCCGCCGGGATGTCTTCGAGGCACTGGGTGGTTTCCCGGCGCTGCCACTCATGGAAGACCTGGAGATGTCCCGGATCCTGCGGCGACGGGGCCGGCTCGTCGTGCTGCCGGCCACCGTCACCGCCTCGGCCCGGCGGCTGATCGAGCAGGGGCCGTGGCGGATGACCGTGCTGATGCAGGTGCTCAAGCTGCAGTATTTCCTCGGCGCCGACCCCGAGCGGATCCGTCGACGCTACGAAGCCGGCACTCGCCGCGGAAGGCGGCGCCGGTTGGCCGCCGCCCGCGCAAACGCCACTTCGTAGCATCGCCGTGATCCTTTCATCGATCCCGCGCTGTTCTGGCGTGCGGATGTGCGCCGGGTGCTGGCTGCGCTGGATGTCGGTGGTCTGTATCGGGTGTTGGGGGATGCGGCTGGGATCAGTCAGCGGCAGATCGCGGCGCGCACCGGGCAGCCTCAGTCGGAGGTCAGTGGGCTGCCTTGTCTTTTCCGGACAGCTGATTAATTGCTATCTCATGCTGCGGACTGCCGGTTCAGGTACTCGTCGTAGGCCTCTTGCGGGGTCTGGTAGCCGAGTGCCGAGTGGAGACGTTGACTATTGTATCGGAATTCGATGTAGCGGGCAACATCCTTTCGGGCGTGTTCGCGGGTGGGGTAGACGGCGCGGTTGACCCGTTCGACTTTCACGGCGGCGTTGAAGGATTCGGCTAAGGCGTTGTCGAAGCACACTCCGGTGGCGCCTACCGATCGCCGGACGTTCAGGCGATCGGTTGCGGTCGCGTAGGCGGCGCTGGTATACTGGGTACCTCGGTCGGAATGAAATATCGCGCCTTCGGCGAGTGGATAGTTTCGGGCGGCCATGGCGAGCGCATCGATCACCAGTTCCGTACGGAGATGGTCGGCCATAGCGTATCCGATGCAGGCATTGGTGTAGCAGTCGATGACGGTGGCGAGATACAACCAGCCCTGTCACGTGTGAATATAGGTGATGTCTCCCACCATTTTCTCGCCGGGAGCTGCGGCGCTGAAGTCCCGATTCACCAGATCGGGGATCGGGCCGGGATCGCCGGGCACGGTGGTGCTCGGTCGCCATGGCCTGGGCTGGCAGGCGACCAGGTCGAGCTCGCGCATCAGCTCCCGCACGAGCTCGGGGCTGACGCACTCGCCCTGACGAACGAGCTGGGCGTGCACGCGACGGTACCCATAGGTCTGGTCGGAATGGTCGAAAATCGCCTCGACGAGTCGTGCGAGGTGCGCCCGGCGAATCGCGGTGGCCGAGGCGGGCCGGTCCCGCCACTCATAATAACCCGACGTGGACACCTGCGCCCACATGCACATCTTGACGATGGGGAAGTCTGCCTTCTGCGCGTCGATGAACTCGAATTTCGCGGTCACCGAGACTCCTGGGCGAAGAAGGCCGCCGCTTTTCCCAAGAAATCGGCCTTCATCTTCAGCTCACGGCATTCCTTTTCCGGCTCCCGGAGGCGCGCCCGATCGGTGATCGACAACGGCGGCTCCTCGCCGGCGTGGTCGCGTCGGTACTTCGTCACCCACGCGCCTAGAGTGCCCTCGTGCACGCCGATCTCCCGAGCGACCTCGACGATCGGACGTGAGGTCTCGACCACCATCTTCGCCGCTTCGTCCTTGAACTCCGGTGTGTACTTCCTGCGCCGTTCTGGCATTTATCTCCCTCCATTCCGGAAACAGACCTTATAGGGTCCCTTGTCCGAAATGTGGGAGGCGCGCCAACCAGGGTTACGCGCCTCAAGATGCGTTCGCGCGCGGGGGGGCATGGCGTTGGCGACTGCGGGGCTTGCGCTTGCCGAGGCGCACGTGCGGGCCGGGGACCCAATGCCACGTAGCTTAAGTTGATCATGCTGCTCGGGGTGTCAGAGTGTGGATGTGGATTGTGGGCGGGCCGGTGTGGCGGGTGCTGGTGGGGTCGCCGGGTTTCTTGACGCGGTAGCTGTTGTGGC
>JBOHGE010000091.1:0-10910 GCA_050700055.1 Pseudonocardiaceae bacterium | reverse complement strand
TGCCACTGGTGGCAACTTTTGGCCCGAAGTTGCCACCAGTGGCACATCCGCAACAGACCACCCCGGCTCCCCCGGACACCACTTAAAAAGGCCACGTCAACCGACGTGGCCTTCAACGACTACCGGAGATCTGAGCCTCACCGATCGTGCTCAGTTCGATCTGAACCCTGGCCTGCCGAGCCCACGCATTCAACGTCACGACAAGCGCCATGTGGGCCAATCGCCATGCCGCCGCCGGAGACGTGATGGCGGCGCCTTATCCTAGGGTCCAAGTCCGGGGCCGCCGGTGCCAAGGTCAACGTCGTGCGGCCCGTCTATATCCAGAATTCCACAGGATTCCCCCCCAACGCCACCGTTGGGTTCCCAGAATTCAATGCGATGGCCGCCGTACTCCCGTCTAAAGGCGCAGGTGACCACGATCGGCTGCCAGTATTTGGTGGAGACTTACTCATCGACGTGCGGCATCATCGCCCCCCTACTCCGGCCCAAGAGGTGAGCCGCACCGACTGGGGCTTGAACCCTGGGCACCACGAGCGGACAAAACCGTCACCCGTATCTCCAACACCTCCATTAGCTCCTGGGCGCCGCCCGCTACGACAAACGCGAATACATCTTCCACGGCACCGTCAACGTCGCCTCGATCAGAATCTGGCTCCGCGACCACGTCCCATGATCCAGGGGACACGGCCTAGACGGCTAGTACTACAGGGCTAGATCATGATGAGACGCCGGCGGATAGGTGGCGCGGTTTCTGACTCGGCCGGTTGGCCGGCTGGGTTGTTGTGCTGGTTCAGCTGCCGGGCTTGCTGGTCCCCCTTTTTTTAGCGTGGTGCGCGGTGATGGTGAGGAAGGTGTGGGCGAGCATGGAAGAGGTGATATTCCGGTGCCAGGCGTCCCAGGTGCGGACTTGGTAGTTGTCGAGCCCGGTTTCGTTTTTGGCTGATCCGAAGCATTCCTCGATGGGCCAGCGTGCGCCGGCCACGTTGACGAGCTCACCGAATCCTGCGTGGCCGGGGTTGTAGCAGTGGTAGAACGTGAGTTCACCGTTGTGGGTGGACCGGCGGATCAGGTACTGGTGGCCGGGGTCGGCGGAGTCGGTGAGTGCCCAGTCGTAGACCCGGAACCCTTTCGATCCGATACCGCAGGCGCGGCGTTGCCACGCGGCCGGGCGTAGCCTCTTGGCGAGCGCGTCGACCTGGACCGGGTTTGTTGTGGTGCCGGTGAACTGGGTGTTCTTGGGCACGGCCAGCACATAGGGGATACGGTTTGTTTCGAGGTAGTCGCGCAGGCCGGGGTTCTGGCCGAACTCCTCGTCCGCGGTGAACCAGGTGAAGGGCACGTTGTTCTCGCGGGCTGCCCGGATCATCTCGATGACCTGCGCCGGCCTGGTCGCGAAGGCGAGGTCGGGCGGGACCCCAGCGACCGCGCAGCGCCCCGGATCGGCCATCCAGGACTCGTGGGGCATGTACAGCCGACGGTCGATCAGGACCCGGTCCCGGTCCGGGGTCACATAACTCAGGAACGTGGCGATCTGACAGTTATCAATCCGCCCCAGCGTCCCGGAATACTGCCGCTGCACCCCCACCGATTTAGTACCCTTCTTCGCAAAACCGGTGGGATCCGCGACGAGGACCGCACCGGGGTCAGCCAGATGCTCCATCGCATACTCACGGTTGAGGTCCAGCAGCGCATCCGCATCCCACGGCGACAGGTTCAGCAACCGCTGCAGCGCCTTCGGTTCCCGCTCGCCGGCATACTCGGCGATCGTCCAGCCATTCTTCCGGGAAATCGGCGACAGCAACCCCCGCAGATACTGCTCCGCGTGCCTCCTCGGCTCCGTGCGGTAAAACAGAGGACGCATCCGCGCGAATACGCCCTCCAACTCGGATTTCCACACATCCAGATCCGCGCGTGCCACCGCGCCATCATACACAACAACCGGATCTTCCCTCGGCGCTGAACACATGAGAATATCGTCACACGGCCCGGCTGGAATCCATCGGAGGCGCGCCGTCATCCCCGCGATTTTATGCCGGAATGACGAATCCTGGTGTGCCCCGGCGAAACTCAAGCCACATTATCCAGCAGCTGCCAAATAGCACACACCAGCAGAAACACACACCAGCGGAACAGCCACTCCTCACGCCACCCCAGCCGCGCCTCCCACGAGGTCTGGCGCACCGCCCACCCCCACCAGCGCTCGCCCGCCCGCCAACCAGCCGACAACGCCTTCACCTGCACTAACGAACCATCTGGCCCTGTAGTACTAGCCCGCCCGCGGTGTCAGCAGGTCAGCCACGGCGATCAACCTGCCGCGGTTGTCGAGCAGACTCCGAGCCCGAACCAGATGATCCACTGCTGCGAGGATCCGCTCGTCCGGCCGCGCCGCCGTCTCAGTGAGCAGGTTGGCGCGTATCAGGGCCGTGCTTGCCCGAGGCCCACAGCCGGGCCGCCCCAGAGGTGCGGTCAGTGCGCCTGGCGACGTTTTTCAGCGAGACCAGGTCATTGCTGGCTACCACACACATTCAACCCGGTAAACTTCACATCGCGAATCGCAGAAGTCAGTGCCTCCTACGGGGAGGCGGCGTCCCGGTCGAAGTGCAGCCACCCGCTGCCGGCCACGGTCTTCGGGGTCGCATCGTCCACTACGACCAGCGCACCTCCCACAGCTCCACTTCGAGCCTGGTCAACTACGCCGCCGTGCTTGCCCGTCTGAACCCCGACAACATGTGAAAGCGTTTCCTCGTCACGCTGAACTCAGCCGATGATGGGCTGGATGAGTTGCTGCGGCTGGGTGAGGATCACCCAGCCGCAGCAACGACCCTAGAACGTGAACACCACGGGGGGTGTCGACGTTGACGGCCCGAAGGCTGCCGGGTTAGTGGGGATGAACATCGCGGTGATTGAGTGCGTGCCCGTGGGCAAGGTCACGATGCCGCCGAAGGCAGCGCCGCCGCTCACCGGGTTACTGGCGATGGGGGTGTTCCCGTCCTTGAACACGACGGTTCCGACCGCATTGGCGGGCGTCACATTCGCGAAGAGGACCGCGAGGCCCCCCGTGAAGGGCAAGTCAATCGGGGTCACCGTGAGCGTGGTCGTCGTGGCCGTCGCCCCGGGTATCGGGGTCGGCGTCGGAGTCCCAGTCGGCGTTGGGATCGGCGTCGGCGTTGGGATCGGAGTCGGCGTTGGGATCGGAGTCCCAGTCGGCGTCGGGGTCGGCGTCGGCGTTGGGATCGGCGTTGGGATCGGCGTCGGGGTCGGCGTCGGGGTCGGCGTCGGGGTCGGCGTCGGCGTCGGGGTCGGCGTCGGCGAACTCAGCGCCGCGAGGGCGTCTAGACGACCGGCGCCGACCGAGAGCACGGTGCCGTTGGCCATGGGCGCAGCCGTGTTCCGCAACCTGGCCTGCACCTGCGCTTCGGTCAACGTAGGCTCCGCTTGGCGGAGCAGGGCCGCGACCCCCGCCGCGTGCGGTGCCGCCGCTGAGGTGCCGAAGAACCGGTAGCAGCCGTCGGGACCTTGCCCGCCGCTGAAGAAGGTGTTGCAGGCGCCGTCGGTGGCGGAGTAGTCGGGCTTGTTCAGCACTTTGGGCGAGGCCAGGGGCGGTGCCGGGGTGGTGCCCGACACCGGGCCGAAGTACAGGACAGGCTTGCCCCGCGACGAGAACGGCTCCGGTGTCTCGGCATCGTCGAACGGGTTGGCGGCGGTGCTCCCGGCCTTCTCCGCCCCGTTGTGGCCGTAGATGCTCAGCGGCAGTACCTCGGCCGACGGCGTCCCGTACTCCAGGGCCACCACGCTGCGCGTGCGTTGATGCGTCATCCTGATGCGTGGCGTGGCTGTGCCCGCGAAGCGGTTGATGACGACGCTCAGCGCCTGGTTGGCTCCGGTGGAGTTGGTGTAGGTGACGAACTCGAACGGTGTCTGCGTGGTGGTGTTAACCCGCTCACTCTGGGTGAGAACGGTCCCGGCGCTGTTGATGATGTAGATGTCGAGGTCGGAGGTGACACCGCCCCAGGGTTGGGCCCACTGGAAGTTGAGGGCGAGGCGGCCATTGGGTGCGAGGGTGATCCCGTAGGTTGAATCGGTGCCTGGACCGGAGTTGAAGTCGAAGCAGTCGGTGACGTAGGCAAGGCTGATCGTTGGACACGGCGCCGACCGAAACGCCGGAGCCTCGTAGGAGGCGACATCATTGCCGCCGAAGATCAGGTTGGAGTTTGCCGCCGAGGAGAAGTAGGCCGCGCCAGCGGCGGTGACGTCATTCACGGCCACCGAGACCGGGCCATCCTGGAAGAACGGTTCCTCGAAGTAGCCGACATCATCCACGATGGCCGAGGACCCAGCAGCCCGCAGTGCCCGGATATTGTCAGCGAAGCCGAAGAGGCCGCTGAAAGCGGTAGCGAACTGCAGCGGCGATCCGGGAGCCAGGTCGTGCACCAGTTGCAGCATGGCCCGTCCCTCGTCGGTACCGCCCGCAGCGCCTTCCTGCAGGACCTGGACCGGCGTGGTCCGCCCGCACGGGTTGCCGGCACCTGGCAGGTCGCCGGTGGCCACGTCGCCTGCGGCATTGGTGGGCAGGCCTGTGCCGGTGTTGTAGGAGTCCGAGAGCACCCCGACCGTGACTCCGGTTCCGTCCACGTTGGCGGCGTTCCGCGCCTGATCGACTTTGAGCTGGGTGACGGCCTCTGAGGTGCGCGATCCGCACGGTGAGACGGTGGCCGTCACCGGCGCGCTCGCAACCTTGCCCGGCTCCTGATTGATCTGCGGCGTGAGTGCCTCGGTGACGCTCAACACGCCTGGTACGGCGCCCAGCTGAGCCAGGCGATCGGGGCTCACATTGGCGGTGATCACGTGGAGGTCGTCGGCGACGTGGGTGACCTCGGCGCCCGCCGCCTCGATGGTGCTCAGCTGCTCGGCGCTGGTGTCGGTGACCCTGACGTATACGACCACGAGCCTGCCGTCGCGGAGCAGGCTGCCTGCTCCCTCGGGCGGGAGGCCAACCGTCTTCGACTGCTCCGGCGCCGACTGCGAGCTGACCTCAGGTCGGCTGAGCTGCGCCAGGTTCGGCGACAACGTCCCGGTGTCAGGTTTGGTCGCCTTCGAAGCCGGTGGCGGACTCGGTGACGGCTCCTGCGCCGCCGCCGAGGTGGGAGCGATGACGCTGAGCAGCGACCCGACCAACAACGCCGCCGCCAGTGGCGTTCCACGGCGCCGGAAGACCTCTGACATACCTCTCACCAGTCCATCTCCTTCGGTGTCCTTCCTTCGCGTTTCGCTCGACCACGTCCTGTGGCACAAAAGCGACATTTCGCTCGAACAAGGAGATAGCTTGACACTTTAGAGTGAAAAAATCCACGCGAATGGTGTGTTAGATTGGTGACTTTCTGTGTCCACCTACCGACTGGGCGGGTCGAGCTCGGGGTGACTGCGCAGCTCGTACGAGTGGATGCCGGCGAGGCGCGTCCGCGATGCGGTGGCAGGAAGCCGTCGTCCTCGCCGCTGCTACCGTCGCGTTGAGCCGTACGCAGCGCCGCCCTCGTTCAGCATCGGGGACGCGCCGAGCACGGCACCGCTGAACCGAGGAGTCAGCGTGCAACCATTACGACAGTTCGCCCCGGCTGGCGTTACCACACCGTTACCAGCGTGAAACGCTTCCCGGCTGTGCTTGGGGATTGTCGGCCCACTGTGTGACCATCGAGACTATGGACGCATCGGCGGGGCGTACATCGAGCGCCGGCCAGAGCACGCTTCTGGACTCGGTAGCCGCCCACACCGGTGTCGTCTCGGAGTCGCAACACCTCGCGCTGCGGGCCGACATCCGCCTGCTGTCGACGCTGCTCGGGGAGACCTTGGTCCGCCACGGCGGCGAGGAGCTGCGCAAGCTGGTGGAGCACGTACGGACGCTGGCCCGGGCGGTCCCGCGGGAAGGCAGCGCGGAGATCCGGTCGCTGCTGTGCACCCTGGACGTCGGCACGGCCGTCCAGCTCGCCCGGGCGTTCTCGACCTATTTCCAGCTCGCCAACGTGGCCGAGCAGCTGCACCGCTCGCGGGAGCAACGCGCCCAGGTCAGCGGTGGGTGCGGACCGCTGCGCGCGGTGGTCGAGCAGCTGGCCCGAGACGTCGACCGGGCTGCGGTGACAGCGGTGCTGGCCCGGATGGAGCTGCGGCCGGTGTTCACCGCGCACCCGACCGAGGCGTCCCGCACGTCAGTGCAGGGCATTCTGCGCCGAGTCGCTGTCGTCCTCGACCAGGACCTGCCCGAAGAGCAGTCGCAACGGCAGCTCGCGCGGCTGGTCGACCTACTGTGGCAGACCGACGAGATCCGACCCGGCAAGCCGACGGTGCTGGACGAGGCCCGCGCGGTCGCCTACTACCTCGAGCAGCTCGGTACCCACGCAGTGCCCGACCTGCTGGAGGATTTCGAGAACGAGCTCGCTCGAGCCGCCTTCGCGCTGCCCCCACGGTCGCGGCCGGTGGTGCTCGGCTGCTGGGTGGGGGGCGACCGCGACGGCAACCCCCACGTCTCGCCACAGGTCACCCTTGATGTCCTGCGGCTCTACGCGGATCGGGCGCTGAACATCCAGCTGGCGCTGATCGAGCAGCTCATCCAGGAACTCAGCGTGTCCACCCGGATGGTCGGCGTCTCCGAGGCACTGCGGTGCAGCCTCGCCCAGGACCGGCGGGTGCTGCCCGAGGTCTATGACCGCTTCATCCGGCTCAACGCCGACGAGCCGTACCGGCTGAAGAGCTCCTTCATCCACGCCCGCCTGATCCGAACCCGGCAGCGGATCCACGACGGCGCCCCGCACCAGGAGGGACGGGATTATCTGGGGGCGCAGGCGTACCTGGCCGACCTGGAGGTGATGGACGCCTCCCTACGTGGGCATCTCGGCGAACGCATCGCCGAGGGCACTCTGGCCAGAGCGCTGCGCAGCGCCGCAGCGCTGGGCCTGCACCTCGCGGACCTCGACGTGCGCGAGCACGCCGAGGTCCACCACGCCGCCCTCGCGGCCCTCTACGACCCGCTCGGTGAGCTCGCCGTGCCCTACGCCGAGCTCGACCGCGGGGAGCGGGCGGCGCTGCTGTCCCGCGAGCTGGCCGGACGGCGGCCGCTGACCGCCCGCTCCGCCGAGCTGCCCCCAGCGGCGGCGGACGTGCTCGCGGTCTTCGACACGATCCGGGTCGCGCAGCAGACCTTCGGCGAGCCGGCCGCCAGCACGTACGTCATCTCGATGGCGAAGGGCGTGGATGACGTGCTCGCGGTCGCGGTGCTGGCCCGGGAAGCCGGTCTGGCCGACCCGGCCGGTGGCAGGTGCACGGTGGACCTCGTGCCACTGTTCGAGACGGCCACCGAGCTGCGCTGCGCCGGAGAGCTGCTCGACACGATGCTGCGAGATCCCTCCTACCGCCGGCTGGTCCGCGCCCGCGGAGACCTGCAAGAGGTGATGCTCGGATACTCCGACTCCAACAAGGACGCCGGGATCACCACCTCCCGCTGGGACATCCAGAAGGCGCAACGCCAGCTGCGCGACACCGCCGCCGCGCACCGGATCCGGCTGCGGCTGTTTCACGGCCGCGGTGGCTCGGTCGGTCGGGGCGGCGGCCCGGCCGGGGAGGCGGTGGCCGCCTGTCCCTACGGCACGGTCGACGCGACCCTGAAGGTGACCGAACAGGGCGAGGTCATCTCCGACAGATACTCGTTGAGCACGCTGGCCCACGACCATCTGGAGATCCTCCTCGCCGCGGTGTTGGAGGCCACCCTGCTGCACCAGACCTCACGGGTGGCGCCGGAGGTGCTGGCCCGCTGGGACGAGGCGATGGACGTGGTGAGCGCGGCTGCCCACGCGGCCTATCGCGACTTCGTCGGCCTTCCCGAGCTCAGCGAGTTCTTCTCCGCGGCCACCCCGGTCGATGAGCTGAGCTGGCTCAATGTCGGGTCCCGACCGATGCGGCGACCGGGCAGCGCAAAGACCACCCTGGAAGGGCTGCGGGCGATCCCCTGGGTGTTCGGCTGGACCCAGACCCGGATGCTCGTGCCCGGCTGGTACGGCCTCGGCAGCGGGCTGCGGGCCGCTTGTGACGTCGGGCTCGGCCCGGTGCTGGAGGAGATGCGGGGCTGGGCGTTCTTCACCAACCTGCTCGGGAATGTCGAGATGATGCTGGCGAAAACCGACTTGCGGATCGCGGAGTCCTACGTCTCGGTTCTCGTCGAGCCGCACCTGCAGCCGCTGTTCGATAATATCGTCCGCGAGTACGACCTGACCAAGCGTGAGGTGCTGCGGCTCACCGGGGATCCGACGCTGCTGGCCCGCCACCACCTGCTGGACCACACCCTGCAGGTGCGGGCCGCCTACCTGGAGCCGCTGCACCACCTCCAGGTGTCGCTGCTGGCCCGGCGTCGCGAGGTGGCCGAGCCCGACCCGGACCTGCGTCGTGCCCTGCTGCGGACCGTCAACGGGATCGCCGCCGGGATGCGCAACACGGGGTGAGGCCCGGCTCCATCGACGTCGACATCGACGGCGCGGCAAGTACTGGATCGCCGCGCCTAGACTGCTCTGTCAGAGCTCGCTGGCGAAGCGGTAGCCGGCACCACTAGTACGGCGACGGCCACAGCGGCAACCACTGATCCCGAGATCGACGAGGAGGCCCGCGCCGCCGTCCTTCCGCCGCGACCAGACCATATGCGGCGTCCCGTAGGCCGATCGATGGGTGGCTCGGGCCGTGCTGCGTCGGGAGGTTCTCGAAGAAGATGTGGCCGAGGATGTCGAGACCGGCCTGGCGGCTCCGTCCCAGGGGCAGATGCGGCCACCGCGGTCGCACCACACCAAAGGAGACCCAGCATGACGAAGTACCTGCTTCTCAAGCACTACCGCGGTGCCCCCGAGGCCGTCAACGCCGTCCCGATGGACCAGTGGACCCCGGAGGAGATCGAGGATCACTGCCAGTACATGGCCGACTTCGCCACCCGACTCGAGGGCAGCGGTGAGTATGTCGACGGCCAGGCGCTCTCGCCCGAGGGCACGTTCGTCCGCTATGACGGGGAGGGCCGACCGCCGGTCACCGACGGGCCCTTCGCGGAGACCAAGGACCTGATCGCCGGCTGGATGGTAATCGACGTCGACACCTACGAGCGCGCGCTCGCGCTCGCCGGCGAGTTGTCGGCAGCCCCCGGAGCCGGCGGCAAGCCGATCCACGAGTGGCTCGAGGTGCGCCCGTTCCTGAGCGCACCGCCGACGGTCACCGAGTGACCGGACCGGCCAGGGCAGAACAGGTGATGGACGAACTGCTGCTGCGGGAGCTGACTCCAGCGGTGATCGGCGTCCTCGTGCATCGCGGAGTTGACTTCGCGACGGCCGAGGACGCCGTGCAGGAAGCACTCATCCAGGCCGCGCTGACCTGGCCGGACCGCCAGCCCACCGACCCGAAGGGCTGGCTGGTCACGGTTGCCTGGCGCAAGTTCCTCGACGCCCGCCGCTCCGAGGTCTCGCGTCGCGACCGGGAGCAGCGGGTCGAGGCCGAGCCGCCGCCCGGACCGACCGAGACCGCAGACGACACGTTGCAGCTCTTCTTCCTGTGCGCCCATCCGTCGCTGACCCCGGCCTCCGCGGTGGCCCTCACGCTGCGCGCCGTCGGCGGCTTGACCACCCGGCAGATCGCCCAGGCATACCTGGTGCCGGAGGCGACAATGGCGCAGCGGATCAGCCGGGCCAAACGCACGGTCGGTGACGTGCGGTTCGAGGAGCCAGGCGACCTGACGACCGTGCTACGGGTGCTCTACCTGGTCTTCAACGAGGGCTATACCGGCAACGTCGACCTGGCCGCCGAGGCGATCCGACTCACCAGGCAGTTGGCGTCGATGACCGATGACGAGGAGACCGCGGGGCTGCTGGCGTTGATGCTGTTGCACCACGCTCGGCGACCAGCGCGGACCCGGCGCGACGGCAGCCTGGTCCCCCTGACCGAGCAGGACCGCTCCCGCTGGAACACCTCGCTCATCGCTGAGGGCGTCGCAGTCCTGCAGACAGCGCTGGGTCGCGACCGACTCGGCGAGTTCCAAGCACAGGCCGCTATCGCTGCCCTGCACGCCGACGCCGCGCGCGCCGAGGAGACCGACTGGGCGCAGATCGTCGGCTGGTACGACGATCTGCTCCGGCTCACCGCGAGCCCGGTCGTGCAGCTCAACCGAGCCATCGCGATCGGCGAGGCCTACGGCCCCGTGGCCGGCCTCGCGGCCTTGGCCACGGTGGACCCTGGCCTGCCCCGCCACACCGCCGCCTCGGCGTACCTCCACGAGAAAGCGGGCGACATTCTGACCGCGGCACGGTTGTATGCCGAGGCCGCCCGGTCCTCCCCCAACCTCGCCGAACGTCACCACCTCACCCGGCAGGCAGCGCGGATCAATCAAGCGCTGCGTGGGTGAGCCTGTTGGTCAGCCCCTCCCACAAGGCGAACCCCCACCGGGACACCCGCCCACTTCCCGGCCTGACGACACTCCTGCCATAACCGGACTGTTGATCGGCTACGCCCGGGTCTCCACCGACGACCAAAACCTCCCCGCCCAACGCGACAGACTCGCCGTACTGGGCGTCTCGCTTGAGCGGATCTACGTCGACCACGGGCTCACCGGAACCAACCGTGCCTGGCCCGGGTTACGCGAGGCGCTCGCCGCCTGCCGATCCGGTGACACCCTCGTCGTCACCACACTCGACCGACTCGCCCGCTCCCTGCCCGACGCCCGCGACATCGTCGCCGAGCTCACCAACCGCGAGCCCGCACTCAGCCTCAGACCCCTCCGGAAGTTAGGGCGAGATCGTAGTTGAGGTTGAGTTAGGGTGTAGTGAGTTTGTAGGTGATGGGGCGGGGGTCGCCGGGGATGTGGGCTGGGGTGGTGTTGAGTTCGTCGAGCAGTAGTTGCA
>JBOHGE010000090.1:0-11117 GCA_050700055.1 Pseudonocardiaceae bacterium | reverse complement strand
GAAGGAAAGACCATCTCCCAGCTCGCGCGTGAAGCGCTCGAGGCCTATCTCAACGCTCGCAGATCCGCCTGACGGTACTCGGCTACCAGCGCCTGTCACCGCACGTGAGTGGCCGTACGGCGGAATCCTCAAACATGACCGGCGAAGGTCGTCGCTCGTGCAAGGGTTCGTGCAATGAACCACGGACACCACAGCAACTCATGCCACGCTGAGCAGCGTAAACGGGATGTAGAGACACCAGAGACAGGCATGATCGGGGTTCTACCGGCCTTCGGAGGCGGGAACGCAGGTCCGAATCCTGCCGGGGGCACGTGCCTGTCTCGGGCGGGTTGGCTGGTGGGTAGTGTGCGGTGGTGGATGTAGTAGCGGCCCAGCGGTATGAGGGCGTCGAAGGGTTCCGGAACCTGTCTAACTCGATGGGACATCAGGCGGCGCGGGTGCGGGCTGCGCTGATGATGTCGTGGGCGACCTTCGAGTCCGCGTCGATGCAGTCCAGCTCGGCTAGCGCCCCTTGGTCGCTAGAAGCGTGATACTTGAGCCAAGTTTTGCAGACGTCTCCCGCAATGGCCGCCCGTCTCACACCTCCCAGACGCTGAGCGTGACCGTGAGTCGCCATTCGGAGCCGAATAGCGACTCACAGCCGCCGTCAACCGCTATTCGGAGCCGAATGGCGACTCACGGCCGCTGTCGAGCACCATTCGGAGCCGAATCGCGGTTCACGTCGCGTTACTGATCAAGGTAGCCCGCGTCTCGGCGGCCGGAGGCGCAGCCTCATTAGGAGCTTGTGTCGTTCGTCGCGGATGGTCTGCATTTTCCGGGTGCGTTTGCCTTTCGGCCAGTCCGGGTTTCCTATCAGGTCGAGGTAGTGATCTTCCCGACAGTTCTCCTAGTCGTTTGTTGATAGCTTTCCGTAGTTGTCCGTTCGCGGCGATGTCGGCCTCTGGCTCGGTGGTGAACGTAGTCATGACCGGTGTCGAACGGTGGCGGGGTTGTCGGTGATGGCCGAGAGCACGAACCGCTCCGGTTGGCGCAGAGAGAAACTCAGCGCGGCATGAACCGTGCAGGGGACGCGCTTGGGCCATGGCCACCACCAGCGAGGGTTTGCTCGGCAGATCGGGCAGCGGCCATGGCGATCTACGCGGTGACACTGCTGCAACGGCAGCAACGCACCTACCAGTCGAATCGACCAACGCTCGGCTGTTGCTCGGTCGGAAAACGCTTTCCCAGAGCGGACCGACTCGATAAAGTCAGCAAGCTCTCGCTCGTACTCCTCCTGCAATATGCGGGGGTCGGGCACGCTCACGATCCACCCACGCCCTTGTTGGACATGATCAGCACGTCTGCGCCGGTTTCCACATCGATGACGGTGCGCATGGCCCGGTACATGCCACCGAACCGCGAGAAATACTCAGGTGAGGGAATCACGACGACGTTGAGGTGGGAGCGGCGCAGGCCCTCGACCAGCGCGCGAAACGCCACCCCCTCGCAGGAGGACACGTCGGGTTGTTGTTCGGTGTACACGTCAGCCAACGCCAGCCCGCGCGAGTGCGTGAACGCCCGCAACGTGGCGGTAAGAGCGTCGGCGCGCCCCCGCGGGTCGCTCGGACACAGCCGCAGGTAACCGACCGCCAACGGCCGAAACCGCTACCCCGCGCAATCAGTGCGGACAGGCCGGGCGACGCCTCCGGGACGCGTCGCCGAACCCACCCCGCTCGTACGCTAGCTAGAGCGGTGGTGTTGTCGCTGGTCATGGCGGTGACACTATGGGTGACCAGGTGCTACGGGTTGCACAAAATGTGTGAGTCGCTGGAGTTACCCGGGTGGTAGCGAGGTCGCTACTGTGGAACCGATCAGGTGTATCGCAGGGCCACATCGAGTTCGGGAGAAAGCAGCTGCATGGACGATCAGGCACGCGCGATCGGTCGCCGAGTTCGATACTGGCGGCTGCGACGTAACCTCGACCGTCAACGGTTCGCGGATATGGTGGGCCGTTCAACGTCATGGCTGGACAAGATCGAGAAGGGTGAACGCAACCTTCTACGCCTGCCTATGCTCGACCGGGTAGCCGAGGTGCTGGGCGTCGATCCCGCTGCCCTGACCGACGGCTCAACAGCTCGTCGGGCGGCTCGGTGTGTCGATGCTGTCGAGGTGCAAACTATTCGCGAGGCGCTGAGCCGGTACCCGTCACTGTCGGTGAAGGGTAATGAGCAACAACCGAAGTCAGACCAGGTGACTAAGCAACTGAAATATGTTGATCAAGCCTGGCTTTCCTCGCATTTCACGGTAGTGGTTCGTCATCTTCCGAAATTGCTGCATGAGGCTCAGATGCTGGCTTCTACCGCTCAGCCTTCCTATCAGGTGGCCGTGTCCCGAACGCTTGTAATAGCGTATCGTCTAGCCTCCTCGGTGCTCCTTAAATTCGAGAGCAACGATGTGGCGTGGCTAGCGGCGGACCGGGCCATGCAGACAGCTCTAGCCGTAGACGACACGGTGGCCCTAGCGCGAGCAACGCGCAGTGTGGCTCGTTCGCTGACCAGCACTGGCCAACTGACAAGCGCCATCAACGCCCTCGCTGGCATGACTGACCGGATGCGGCCTGAACTCGCCGCGCGAGCGGACGAATTGCTGTCGCTGTACGGCATGCTGTATTTAGCCGCCTCCATCGCGGCAGCTAAACAGGAAAACGCAGGGATGGCGCTCATCATGCACGAGCAAGCCCAAGCGACCGCCGAGAACTTTGGACGCCATTACGAAACTCATCAAACAGTCTTCGGACTTACCAACGTAGCGCTTCACCGGGTGGCCGCACTCGTTCGCCTGCATGAACCAGGGCAAGCGTTGGAGTACGCCCGAGATATCGACCCACGCTCGATCTCGGCTCTTCCACCAGAGCGCAAAGTTAACTACATGCTCGATATCACTACCGCATACACCGAGACCGGCCACTACGCAGAAGCGGCGCGTACATTGGTTGAAGCTGAGCGAGTCGCGCCAGAAGAAGTTCATTGCCGACCCTTGGCGCACGGCTTGCTTTGGGCAATGCTGCGAAACACCAGCGGGGACCTTGGGAACTCCATTCTTCAGATGGCATCACGAGCAGGCGTCACCGTATGAGCGGACGTGTCCTGTACTTGTTCATATGCGGGGCAGGTCCGGCCAGTCGCATAACCGACATGGTGACGTTGGCTCACGCTGAGGGCTGGTCGGTCTACTGCGTCGCCACCCCGGCAGCAGTCGAGCACTTCCTCGACATTCCAGCCCTGGAACGCGCAACCGGTCACCAAGTGCGCACCACGTACCGAAAATCAGGTGATGAACAGTTGCCAAGAGCCGACGGCGCCATCGTGACTCCAGCGACTTACAACACAATCAATAAATGGGCAGCAGGCATATCCGACACATACGCACTCAACCAGCTGGCAGAACTAACCGGCCTTCGAGTCAAAATCGTGGTCCTGCCATTCGTCAACCAAGCACTAGCAGCTAACCGGGTCTTCGCGCGAAGCATAGAAGAACTACGACAAGCCGGAGTCCGCGTCCTCTTCGGCCCCGGCGAATTCGAACCACACCCACCACGAACAGGCAGACAAGTCCTCGACACCTACCCTTGGAGCCTAGCACTCAAAGCACTCAACGACTAGGAATCCCTGAGGACGCTCAGGGAGCGCTATAGGTTCTTAATCGACCCTTGCGCACGTGTTCCGTGCGCCCCGCTAACGCCGTCGTACGTGTCGAGCCCCACAAGTCTTCGGGCGTGACGTGGTGCGCTCAAGCTCAAGTAAGGTGGCTGGACAGGCGTAGGGCTAGAGCGACCAAAGTGCGAACGGGATTGGCCGCCGAACTGAACGGCATGACCGACATGTCGCAGACGTAGAGATTCTGGGTGCCGGCCACCCGCAGGTCCTCGTCGACGACCGACGCGAAGTCGAAAGCGCTGGCGTCGCTCGATTTGTACGGCATGCGCAGGGTGCCGGCCGCGTGATGAACGGTGCCCCAACCGAATCCCTTGCCGCCTTGGCCGTACCACACGTCGTTCTCCGGGCGGGCCGGCTGCCCGTCGATCTGGAACTGCGAGAATATCTGGTTGGTGACGTCGTTCATGAGCACGAAGATCTCGTCGTAGCTCTTGTGCCATCCGGCCAGAGCGGGAAAACGCGACCCTGCCAGGTGATCCAGCCAACTCAGGTTGCGGAAAACGATCTCCGGGACGTAACCGAAAGGAGGAGCCGGTCGGACCTCGTTGGCGTCGTCCAGGCAGTTCCCGAAGCTGAACTTGATGTCCAGCCGTGACGCGCCTGTACCGGCGGCCGGCGGGACACCTTGGGAGTCGTTCGCGCTCGGGTCATTCTCCCGAAGATGCCAGTACTCGTGGTTGATGTTCATCTCGACATTGAACGGATACCGTATCTCAGCCCCGTCGCGCCGACCTCGTGAATAAAATATGATCTTGGCGTTCGAGCTCCTCGGTATCGGGATGCCGCCGATGCTCGTGACAAAGGTGTTGATCTCATTCGAAGTAGGGTGATCGGTCAGACCGCGTCCCACGAGGAGTCTCCTGGGACCCGGCAGGGTGGGATACATGCTCGAGCGGCGCAGCAGCTTGGGACTCTCGATCGAGCCGGCGGCCACGACCACGGTGGCTGCCCGGAACGTGCGGAACCGACCGTCGAGCGTGTTGTGGGTGACCAGCTCGACATGGTCCCCGCGGTCCTGGACGTCCTCGACGTAGTGATTCAGCAACAGCTGCAGACCCGGACCGTCGCCGTGGCGCACGCCCGGAGTCAGCCCCACCTGGTTGATGAGGAGCTCGGCGGTGTTGAACACCCCGGTGGGCTCGGTGAAGAACTGGTCCTTGGGCGTTCCGTCGGGCGTCAGGTAAGGCTGATGCAGGGCACGCGGTGTCTCCTGGATGGAGAAGTCCTGCGCCAAGGGGCTCTGCCGCAGCTTGGTCACCACAGCCTTGGCCGTGGCCCCCATGGATCGTGACTCGTTCATCGTCTCGGCCGCCTGGTTCAGCAAACCGCTCGCCAGATCCTGCCGCACCCTCGGTGGAAAGAAGTCGAGCTCCCAGCCCTGGATCGACGGTATCAACCCGGACCAGAAAATGGACCGTCCACCGAAGTTCAGCTGCGGCTTCTCACCGATATAGTTCTGCGTGACCGAACTTCCACCCTGCCAGAAGGTGTCACAACCGAAATGCTGCGCCACACTGGCATTCGAGAACCTACAGACGTTGTAGACGTGCGTGGGATAGATGAACGAGCCGGCCTCGAGAACGAGAATACGCATCCGATCACCGGCACGATCGGCGAGGTCGTCGGCCAGCACACCGCCACCGATACCCGAGCCGACGATGATGATATCGAAGTCGTCCCGCGATCCGATGTACTGGAGAAAAAGCCGCTCCTGGGCCTTACTGGATTCCGAGACGAAGTTGACATACGTCGAGGCATCGAAGCTCACAGCGCTCTCCCACCTTGGCTGACCCGGGGTCGTACCGAAGAGTCTGCCCCTCGGAGTTCTGTCAAAGTGCCCGGCAGGCGCCGCCGTCCACGGTGACCAGCGTGCCGGTGAGGTAGGAGGCAGCTGGACTGAGCAAGAACGCTGCCACCCTGCCTAACTCCAGCGGATCTCCGATGCGGCGCAGCGGGACCGCGGCCAATCTGTCGCGCTGCTGCTCCTGGGTGCCGGTGTCCAGGGAACGTGCCGTAGCGAATGCGCCCGGGAGCACGCCGGTGACCCGCACCGAGCTGGGCGGGGGGCCGAACTCGTCCGCGAGATCCTTGACGAGCATGGCGAGGCCGGGCCTGAGCCCGTTGCTCATCGTCAACCCTGGCAGAGGGCTTCGGGCCGAAATGGACAGCACAAAGCAGATCGCCGCGCCCTCGACGTGATTGCGCCGGGCATGCAGGCCGACCTCACGGGCCAGCCGCACCGGGGCGAGGAACGCTGAGTCGAACGCCTGCCGCCACGCCTCATCGGTCGTTGTCGTCAGCGTGCCACGCGGCGGACCCCCAGTGTTGGCAAGAGCTCCGTCGAGACGCCCGAAGCGCGACACCGCGGTCTCGATGGCCGCCGCGGTGACGGCGGGGTGGCCCAGGTCACCCGCACAGCCGGCGGCGCACTCCACGCCCAGCGTGGTGACGGCGGCCTCCAGGCGCTGCGCATCACGGCCGACGACGACAACCCGCGCACCCTCGGCCACCAGCACGCCAGCGGTGGCGAAGCCGAGTCCGGCGCTGCCGCCACCCACAACGAACACTCGATCAGCGAGCCCGAGATCCATCAGCCGATCATGACACAGGCACCGCCCTGGCGCGTCAGGCTGGTACCGCTGCCGTCCCCGGGGTGCGGCGCGTCGAGCCCGATCTCTGCGTCGACGGCGAGGACCGTGACCGACGCGGCCGAGCACGACTGCGCGTCGCCCTCGAGACCAGAACGCCGATGGCCAGCCGGAACTCGGTGCCGAATCCGGAGGTCAGCCGGATCTCGATCTGGCGGTAATCAATCAACAGGGTTGGCCGGTGGCCCGTAGCCACTCATATCTCGTCGATCCAGTTCTCGACGGTGAGGTCGGGAACGCGCTGGAAGTGCCGTACATTGCGGGTCACCAGGACCAACCCTCGCGACAACGCGATCGAGGCGATACGCAGGTCGGGTTCGGCCAGCGGGGTGCCGAGACGTTCCAGCATCGCCTTCAGGACACCGAAGGTACGGGCCGCGGCCATATCGAAGGCCAGCACGGTCTGCGCCCGGCGAACAACCTGCTCGACCCGCCGGGAAAGATCGGCGCGTCCGACACGCCGGGCGCCGTAGATCAGTTCAGCGACCGTGATCGAGGTGGTGAACTGCTCCTGCGGCGCCACGGTGGCCAGCCGACGGATGAGGTGCAACGGCGGGGCGGGCCTGATCGTCGCGCTGAGGACGTCGGTGTCGAAGCAGTACCCCGTCACGTGAGTTCCGGAGCCGGACGGTCAGGCACCTGCTGTCGCGCGGCGACGATCTCAGCCATGTCCTCGTCCACAGTGTCCCATTCGTCGGCCAGTGCTCCGGCGATGGCGGCAAGCCCGATCGAGGGCTGATACTCCTCGTCAGCGACTCGCTGAGGAGGGACCAGAGCGACGACCGGACGACCTCGGTTCACGATCACGAAGGACTCGCCGCGGCCGACCCGGTCAGCCAACTCCGAGAACCTCCGCTTGGCCTCCGCGACACCGATTCGCTCAATCTCCATATCCTGAAGTCACCTCACCTCATAGATAACTTCAAGCTATCACCATGACGTGGTCTTCGAAACACCGACCCCTCGGCGACGAACGGTGACCGGAGTTCGGCGCAACAGGCGGCGGCCCGTCATGACCGCGGGTCCCCGCGCAAGCGTGCCCGGAATCGAGAAGTCAACCCAGGCCGACGGCCCCAGCCTGGGCGAACGCGCCGGCCACGGCAGCCGGTGCGTCGGCGCAGCGATGGCGTTGTCCGGTCGAACAGGTGTCGCTCGCCTGCTTCAAGAAGGGATGCCTTGCTCCTCAAGCAGCGCCCATGTCAGACTGCATCGATTCCGGATCAGATCCTGGATTATCCGGGATTGTGGAGGTGTGCGGTGGTCGAGTCAGCGACGCAGCGGATCTTCTTGAGCTGGGCGCACCAGGATCGGAGGCTGAAGGAGGCGTTGCTGACCGATCTCCTTCCCGCGCTCGGCATGCTCTCCGACGTCAGCATCGAGTGGTGGGAGGACAGCCACCTGACCTGCGGGGAGGAGCTGACTCCCGGCATCGTCGACCGGCTGGACGAGGCGGACTTCGGCTTGCTGCTGGTGAGCAACCACTACCTTGGCAGCAGCTTCGTTCAGCGCCACGAGCTGCCGCGGTTCGCCGGCCCCGGCGCTGACAAGGGGTCACTGCCGGTGGCGCTGCGCCCGCTTCCGGGGTTGGGCGCGAGCTGGAACCTGGGTGGGATCGAGCGCCAAGTGGTGTTCACCAGCGCCGGTCGGAGCTTCGAGGAGGCGTCCGGCGCGAAACGCGCGATCTTCGCCAACGAACTCGCGGTCGCGATCCGGCGGCGGCTGCTCGGGCGCAACGGTTACCGCCCGTTATGAGCGCCCGGTTGCTCCGGGCGCAGGTCGCCCGGCACGTCGAGGCATTGGGCAGCCGGTCGGTACTGACCGCTCTGCAGGCGGCCCGGTTGGCGGCGATCGTCGACACGATGGCCGACGACGGCCGGTTCCTGCTGCGCGCCGCCCTGGTGGCCGCCGAGTTCCCGGTGGGCGACGCTCGCGGCCAGGACGCCTTCCAGGACTTCCGCAAGAAGGTGAACCAGGCCGCGGCGGGTGCCGGGATCGAGCTGGCGCTCGAGCTGGACTCCCGCAAGGCGCCGCCGGACCAGCGCTACGGGTGGTTCACCGGAGGTGACCTGGTCGATGACGGCATCGCCTCGTTCACCGGCGCGGCGGCCGGCCGGACCGGCGTCGAGCACCCCATCGACCAGGCCGTCGCAGAACTCGGCAGGTCCCGCCGGACCCGGGTGTATGTCAGCTTTGCCGAGAGCACCCGGAAGGTCCAGGCGCTGCTGCGGCAGCTTCGCGAGGTCTTGGCGCTGGACGCCGACCGGTCCTGGGAGGTGGCCGATGCCGCCTCCGTGGGGCTCGGGCAGGACGTCGAGAAGGTCCGGGATCGGCTCTGTGCGCAGGCAGACGTCCGGGTAGCGCTGGTAAGCCCCGCCTATCTGGCGCCCAGCGCACGGGAGCGCCGCCGGGTGCTGAGCTCGCCTGAACGAGTCGTCGCGTTCGCGCTGAGTGGCTTTCCGGACGGCCCACTGGACCTGGCCCCGCTGCGCATCCATGACATCAAGCACCGAGCGAGGCCCTGGGACGAGCTGACCCGCACCGACCAACGGCGGCACTACGTCGCCGACCTGCGGGATGAGATCACGCGCGCGCTGCGACCGCCCGCGGTCATGATCGAGGACCGTTCGCCGGACGTCGGGCTGACCGAGTGGTCATCGCGCGCGGCCCGCCGCCGCCCCGGGGACAGCGCGTGCCTGGTCGAGCCCGACCTCGCCGAGACCAGGCTCACCGAGTCCCTGCTGGACCGCGCCGACCCCACCTCGGGCAACGCGGTGCCGGCGGTCGAGCGCCTGGTCGAGTGGGCCACGAACAGCGCCGCGCCACGGCTGTGCGCGCTGCTGGGTGACGTGGGGATGGGCAAGACGACCACGGTGAAGCTGTTCACCCAGCGGCTGCTCACCCGGCGAGCCGACGGCGAACGAGGACCACTGCCGATCCTGTTCGATTTGCGCGACGTGCGGATCAGCAGCCTGGCCGCGAGCATGACGCTGGACCACATCCTGACCACGATGTTGGACGCCCACCGCCCGGCCGGCGGCGCGCCGGACCGGCTGACCGCCGACGTCGTTCGCCGGCGGGTGAGCCTGGGCGATGCGGTGGTGGTGTTCGACGGCCTCGACGAAGTGCTGGTGCACCTGACCCCGCACGATCAGCAGCTGTTCACCCGCCAGCTGTGGCGGGCGGTTGACGAGGAATCGGGCAGCAGGATGCTGCTCACCTGCCGCACGCAGTACTTCCGGACGATCCGCGAGCAGACCAACTACTTCCTCGGCGAGGAACGGCACGGGCTGCGCGGCGAGAGCTACCTGGCGCTGTTGATGCTGCCCTTCCGGGAGGACCAGGTGCGGGAGTACCTGGCCACCAACCTGGGCCGGGACGAGTCCTGGGTCGACGGCTTCCTCGCCACGATGGCCGGCGTGCACAACCTGCCGGATCTGGCCCGCCGCCCGCTGACCCTGCAGTTGATCGCCGACCAGGTGGAGTTCATCGAGACCGCCAAGCTACAGGGCCGCACGCTGCGCTCGGTGGACCTCTACCGGGAGTTCGTCGATCGGTGGCTGTCCCGCGACAGCGGCAAGCACAGCCTGCACCCCGAGCACAAGCAGCTGCTGATGGAACAGCTCGCGGCCGGGCTGTGGCGCTCCGGAAAGAACTCCTGGGAGCCGGCTCAGGTCGACGACTGGCTGCTCGACGTCCTCGACCAGCGCCCCGACCTGCAGCGCCATTACCGGCAGCGGGTACCCGACCTGTGGAAGGCCGACTTCCGGACCGCGACGTTCCTGTCGCGCGACGGTGACACCTTCTCGTTCGGCCACCGGTCGCTGTTCGAGTACTTCCTGGCCGGCTACCTCTGCCGCGCGCTGACCGGCACCAGCGCCGGCGTGCTCGAGTCCTGGGCGATGCCGGTGCCCAGCCCCGAGACGTTGGACTTCCTCGGCCAGTCGATCGCCGGGTTGCCCGACGAGTCACGATCGACGGCCCGGCACGCACTGACCCTGACCGGGTACGTCCCGCAGACCTCGGAACTCGCCCTGGCCTATGCCCTGCGGGCGGCCGAACGCGGATACCCCCATCAGTCCCTGGTCGGCGTCCGGTTGTCCGGGGCGCAGCTGCACGGGTGGGTCATCGGCTCGAACGGCACCCAGGCAGACGACGACCGGCCGCGGTTGTCCCTGGCCGGCGCCGACCTCACCCGGGCAGCGCTGCGCGGCGCGACATTTCACCAGGTGGATCTCACCGGCGCCGACCTCAGCGGCGCGGACCTGACCAACGCTGAGGCGCACGGCTGCCGGCTGACGTCCACGCGGTGGTCCGGCGCGCGCGCGGCGGGCACCATCCTGCGCGAGTGTGAGATCGACGGCGCCGGGCTCACCGACGCCACCAGCTACCACGCACAACTCCTTCGCTGCGCGCCAACGCCGGCGCAGGCCACCGGGTGGCTGGTGGCGCCCCGGCCCGAGCACGCCGGCCGGCCGCTGAGCGAGCCGGCCGGGCTGCGCCCCCTGACCGGCCACACCGGCACGGTGTTGTCGGTGGCCTACTCCCCCGACGGCACCCGCCTGCTGACCGGCGGCGACGACGCCTCGGTCCGGATCTGGGACGCCACCACCGGCACACCCATCCACCACCTGACCGGCCACACCGGCGCGGTGTGGTCGGTGGCCTACTCCCCCGACGGCACCCGCCTGCTGACCGGCAGCGACGACGCCTCGGTCCGGATCTGGGACGCCACCACCGGCACACCCCTCCACCACCTGACCGGCCACACCGGCAC
>JBOHGE010000089.1:0-11581 GCA_050700055.1 Pseudonocardiaceae bacterium | reverse complement strand
CCGCACCGCAAACCCGCTGTTGTACTGGGCACCACCGGGCTGGAAATCGTGCAAAAACCACAACCGCTGCTGCGAGAAAGACAACGGCAACGACCCACTCCGGTCCACCGGAACAATCGGGTCGGACCGTTGCTCCTGGCCGGCCAAGCGGCGGCGCAGCACCTCTTGCAGATGTGCGGGCAGCGCGGAGATCCGGCTCTCTTTCGATGACGGCATAGTTCCTTCTCCTACAATCTGTCGTTGCCGTCACCGAAGGCAACGCGTTCGAGTTCGTGCAGGATTGCGTCTTCGATCAGCTCCGCCAGCGCTGAGACGGTGCGAGCGGTCAGAATGTCTCGCGGCGTCAGGGCGACATCGAATATCGTGTTGATCCGGGTGGTGATGTGCAGGCTGCGGACCGAGTCCCCACCGAGCTCGAAGAAGTTGTCCTCGACACCGACCTGGTCCACGGTGAGCACGTCGGCCCAGATCTCGGCCACAACTCGTTGCGTGTCGGTGCTGGGCGCCACATATCCGGTACATGGGGCAGCCTCCGGGGAGAGCAACTCCGACAACGCCGCACGGTCCAGTTTTCCGGTGGGCCCCAACGGCAACTCGTCCACCATCACGAACGCCGCGGGAACCATGTAGTCCGGCAGGATCTGATCCAGGAACAACCGCAGTACCGGCAAAGCGGGAATCTCGGGACCAGCCGGCACGACATAAGCCACCAGCCGGGTGCCACCGGGCTGATCCGCCCGAGCCATGACCACGGCCGCCCGCACATCCGGGTGTTTGGCGAGCACGGCCTCAACCTCACCCAGCTCGACCCGGAACCCCCGGATCTTCACCTGGTGATCGGCCCGGCCCCGGTATTGCAGCTCACCGTCAGAGGTCCACCGGACCAGATCCCCGGTGCGATACATCCGCGAGCCCGGCACACCGAACGGATTCGCCATGAACCGCTGCGCAGTCAACCCCGGACGATCCAGATATCCCCGGGCCAACCCCATCCCGGCGACGTACAGCTCACCGACCACGCCCACCGCAACCGGCTGCAGCATCGGGTCCAGCACGTACACCTGCGTGTTCCAGATCGGCCCACCGATGGCGGGAGCCCGGCCCGGGATCAACGGATCGCTCCAGGTCGCGACGACCGTGGTCTCGGTGGGGCCGTAAGAGTTGATCATCCTTCGGCCCGGGGCCCACCGCGCCACCAGTTCGGCCGAGCACACGTCTGCACCCACGATCAGCGTCCGCAACAACCTCAACTCGGTCGCCGCCGGCACGGTGGCCAGCGCAGCCGGCGGGATCAACGCGTGGGTCACCCGCTGCTGCGCCAGCACCCGCGCCAGCTGCTCCCCGATCAGCGGCCCGGGTGGCGGCACCACCAGCGTCGCGCCCACCGGCAGCGACATGCCCAGCTCCAACACCGCGGCATCGAAACTGGGCGAGGAGAACTGCAACACCCGATCCCCCGGCGCCACCGCGTACCGCGCCACCTCGGCCGCCGAGAAGCTCGCCAGCCCGACGTGGGTCACCACCACGCCCTTGGGCCGTCCGGTCGAGCCCGAGGTGTAGATCACGTAGGCCGGATGGGTCACCAGCAGCGGCGCCGTACGATCCGCGTCGGTCAGATCACCGTCGCCCATCGCGGCCACCGCCGACACCACCGCGGGATCGTCGCCGACCAGCACCGGAATCTCGGCCGCCGGATCATCCCGAAGGACCGCCACATCACCCCGGGTCAGCACCAGCACCGGCGCTGCGTCGGCCACCATGAAGCGCAGCCGCTCGACCGGATATACCGGATCCAACGGCAGGAAAGCCGCGCCGGCCTTCAGCCCGGCCAGTTGCGCCACCACCATGTCCACCGATCGCGGCAGCGCCAAGCCGACCACCCGCTCCGGACCGGCACCTTGCGCGATCAACCACCGCGCCAACCGGTTCGCCCGCGCGTTCAACTCCGCATACGACACATTCACGTCACCACAGCAGACCGCGGTCGCCTCAGGGGTGCGCCTGGCCTGTGTCTCGAACAACTCCCCCAACGTGCTCGCCGGAACTGCACGGGCGGTGTCGTTCCAGGCCACCAACATCTGGTGGCGCTGCGCCTCGGTGAGGATATCGATCCGGTCCAACGCCACCGTGGGATCCGCGACGAGCACATCCAGAACATGGGTCAGGTGATCGACCATGCGCTCGATCGTCGACATGTCGAACAATGTCGGGTCATAACCCAACCCGATCGACAACCGCTCACCGGGAACCACCACGACACTCAACGGGTAGTTGGTGGTCTCGACGGCCGTCAACTCACGCAATTGCAGACCGTGCCGGCCGTCAATCGGATAGTTCTCGAACACCACGATACTGTCGAACAGGCCCACCTCGGCGGGTATCGCGCTGAACGACTGCAGCCGGGTCAGCGGGAGGAAATCGAACCGCCGGGCCTCGGTCTGCGCAATCTGTAGTTCCCGAAGCCAGCACAGGACATCTTTACCCTGATCGATCTGCACCCGGGTGGGAATGGTGTTGATGAACATGCCGACCATGGACTCCACCCCTGCCAGCTCGGCGGGCCGTCCCGAGACGGTGGTGCCGAACACCACGTCGCGGTGCCCGCTGTAGCGCGACAGCAGCAGCGCCCACGCCCCTTGCACAACCGTGTGCACCGTCAGCCCATGGTGGCGGGCGGCGGCGGACAGCCGGCGCGACCGCTCGGCCGGCAACGCGACGCGGACCGTCGCGCTGGACTCGGCGCGGTGGGTCGCCACGGGCGGGCGGTCATAGGGCAGGGCGGTGCGCTCGGACAGCCCGGTCAGCACCCGGCGCCAGTACTGCTCGGGCTCGCGCTGATCGGCTGCGCGGAGCCACTGCAGGTAGTCCCGGAACGGGCGGCGGCTGGGCACCGCGCGCTGCGGCTCGGCACAGCTGGCGAGGACGTCGGCGAGCACCTGGAACACGCTCCACCCGTCCAGCAGCACGTGGTGGAAGGTCCACACCACCTGGACCTCGCCGTCGCTGACCCGCGCCAGCATCAACCGCAGCAACGGGGCCGCAGTCAGGTCCAGGCCGGCCGCGCGGTCGGCCGCCAGCCACGCCCGCAGTTCCTCGCGCCGCCCGGCCTCGGTCAGCGCCCTCCAGTCCAGGTAGCTGACCGGCAGGGTCACCGCCCGGTGCACCACCTGCACCGGCTCGGCCACCCCGGCCCAGACGACGCTGCTGCGCAGTGCCGGCGTCCGGTCCACGACGTCCTGCCAGGCCGCCCCGAGCCGCCGCGGATCGATGCCGCCGCCCAGCACGAAAGCCACCTGCTGCAGGTAGACGCGGTGATCACCCTGGGACAGGCTGTGGAAGACCATGCCGGCCTGGGTGGGCGTCAGCGGGTAGCCGTCCTCGACGTCCCCGCCCAGGCGGTCCAGCATGGCCTGCTCGAGCAGCAGCACCGGCGCGGGCTCGACGGGCTGCGCCGCGGTGACATCCGGGGCCAGCGACGCGACCGTCTGGTGCCGGAAGACGTCCCCGGACCGGATGCGCAGGCCGACCCGCGCGGCGCGGGCCACCACCTGGATGCTCAGCACCGAGTCCCCACCGAGGGCGAAGAAATTGTCCTCGACGCCGACCCGCGCCACCCCGAGCACCTCGGCCCAGATCTCGGTGAGGGCCTGCTCGACGGGATCGCGCGGCGCCAGGTGAGCCGGGCCGGCCGCGGCGCTGAAATCCGGCGCAGGCAGGGCGTGGCGGTCCAGTTTGCCGCTGGAGTTCAGCGGGATCTCGGCCAGCGACACGAACGCGGCGGGCACCATGTAGTCGGGCAGCACCCGGCTGACGAAGCGACGCAGCTCGGTCGAGTCCACCGTAGCGCCCGGCGCCGCCACCAGGTAGGCCACCAGGCGTTGGTGCCCGGAGTCCCCGGTTCGGGCCACCACCACGGCCTGGGCGACGCCGTCGTGGCCGGCCAGGGCAGCCTCGATCTCACCCAGCTCGATGCGGAACCCCCGGATCTTCATCTGGTGATCCGACCGGCCCAGGAAACACAGCTCCCCGCCGGTGTCCCAGCGCACGACATCCCCGGTGCGATACATCCGGGCACCCGCTACACCGAAGGGGTTGGCCAGGAACCGGGTCGCGGTCAACCCCGGGCGGTGCAGGTAGCCCCGGGCCAGACCATGGCCGGCGAGGTACAGCTGCCCGGGCACCCCGACCGGCACCGGCCGCAAGCGGCCGTCCAGCACGTAAGCCTGGGTGTTGCCGATCGGTCTGCCGATGCTCGGCGCCCCCGGGCGGTCGGCCAGGCGGGCGGTGGTGGACCAGATCGTGGTCTCGGTCGGCCCGTAGAGGTTGACGACCTCGGCGGCCTGCTCCCGCATCGCCGCCGCCAGGGTGGGTGGCAGGGCCTCCCCGCCGACCAGCATCCGTAATCCACGTACCCGGTCGGGATGCGTCGAGAGGATCGTCTGCCACAGCGACGGGGTGGCCTGCATGACCGTGACACCGCAACTGGTGATCAGCCCGGTCAGCGCGGCCGGGTCGGTCACGGCCTGCTGATCGGCCACGACGACGGCCGCGCCGCACACCAGGGGCAGGTACAGCTCCAGTGCCGCGATGTCGAAGGAGATGGTGGTGACCGCCAGCAGCCGGTCGGCAGCAGCCAGGTGCAGCCGTCGGGTCATCCAGCTCAGGAAGTTGACCAGGCAGGCGTGCGGGATCACCACTGCCTTGGGCTGCCCGGTGGAACCCGAGGTGTAGATCAGGTAGGCGGGATGCGACGTCGACAACGGACGCGCCCGGTCGGCGTCGGTGACGCCGGCAGCCGAGTAACCGGCGATCTCCGCGACGACGCCGGGCTGGTCGATCGCCAGCCCGACCACTCCGGCCGGGAGGCACCCGGCGGTGCGCTCGACGGTCAGCACCACAGCCGGGGCGGCGTCGGCGCAGAGCAACGCGATCCGCGCCGGGGGATGGCTCGGGTCCAGGGGCAGGTACGCCGCGCCGGTCTTGCCCACCGCCAGCAACGCCACGACCAACTCCGCCGACCGCGGCAACGCCACCGCCACGAACCGCTCCGGGCCGGCCCCCCGCGCGATCAACAACCGGGCCAGCCGGTTCGCCCGCTCATCGCACTGGGAGTACGACAACCCGGTGCCCGCGCAGAGCACCGCGAGCGCATCCGGGGTGCGGGCGGCTTGGGCTGAGAACAGCTCCGGCCACACCATCGGTGGCACCGCCTGGCCGGTGTCGTTGCACTCGACCAACACCTGATGGCGCTCGGCGTCAGTCACTATCGGCAACTCGGCCAGGGGCCGCCCGGGGTCGGCGGCGATGGCAGCCAGCAGCAGCTGCAGGTGCCCGGCCATCCGCTCGACGGTGCCGGGGTCGAACAGGTCGGTGTTGTACTCGATCGCCAGGTTCAGCGACTCGCCCCGCGGCAGGAACTCCCACACCAGGTCGAACCGCGCGGCCGGTCGGGGCAGGTCGTGCTCGGTGATCCACAAACCGCCGGCCGCACGTGGGCGCACCATCTCGCTCTGCAGCACGACCAGCGTCTGTACCAGCGGTGTGCGGCTGGCGTCACGTTGCGGGTGCAGATCCTCGACCAGCCGGTCGAAGGGCACCTCGTCGTGGGCGAACGCATCCAGCACCGACTCCCGGACGCCGGCCAGGAACTCCGCGAAGGTCCGCGTGCCCTCTACTGTGCTGCGGAGGACGACGGTGTTGACGAAGAAGCCGACGACGCCGTCCAGCTCCGCCCGGTGGCGGCCGGACGTGACGGTGCCCACGGCCACGTCGCGTTGGTCGGCATAGCGCGACAGCAACACCTGCACCGCGGCGGTCAAGGTCATGAACAGGGTGGCACCGCGCGCCTGCCCCATACTCGTCAAGCGCTGAACCAGCTCGGCCGGCAGGTGCTGACGGTGTACCGCACCGGCGGTGGTGCGCAGCTGGGGCCGGGGCCGATCGGTGGGCAGGTCGAGCACTTCCAGCCCAGCCAGCCGGCGCCGCCAGTAATCCAGGTGTGGCGCCAGCACCGGACCGGACAGTTGCTCGCGCTGCCACCCGGCGATGTCGGCGTACTGGATCACCAGCTCGGGCAACCGGACCACGGTCCCGCTGACAGCAGCGGCGTAGCGCTGGGTCAGCTCATCGACCAGCAGCCCGACCGAGGCGCCGTCGGTGATGATGTGGTGCTGGCTGAGCACCAGCACGTGGTCGTCCGCGGCCAGGCAGACCAGCAACGCCCGGGTCAACGGGCCACGTCGCAGGTCGAACGGGCGGCTCAGGAACTGGGTGAGCACCTGCTGCACCGGGCTGCCGGACAGGTCGTCCAGCGGGATCTCGCCGTGCGCGGCGATACGTGCGACCCCCTGCCCGTCCACCGTGTCGAAGGTCGTCCGCAGCGCCTCGTGGCGGTCCACCAACCCGGCCAGCGCGGTGCGTAGCGCGACGCGGTCCAGCGCACCGGACAGCCGCAAGCCGACTCCGGTGTTGTACTCGGCAGCACCGCCGGACACGTCGTACAGCAACCACAACCGCTGCTGCGCCGGGGACAGCGGCAACGCGTGCTCGCGCGACACCCGGGGAATCGGCACGGTGGGGCAGGTCTGGCCGGCCGCCACCAGCTCGGCGAGCCCGGCGACGGTCGCAGTGTCGAACAGCGCGCGGACCGGCAGGTCCACCCCGAGGACCACCCGGATCCGGGACAGCACCCGGATTGCCAGGATCGAGTCGCCACCGAGCGCGAAGAAGTCGTCCGCTGTGCCGACGGTGTCCACGCCGAGCACGTCGGCCCAGATCTGCGCCAGGATCCGTTCGGTGCCGGTGCGGGGGGCCACCCAGCCGGCGGAGGTGTCGCGGTCGGTGGGCGGCGCGGGCAGCGCGCGCCGGTCGAGCTTGCCGTGTGCGGTCAGGGGAAACTCGTCGAGCAGTACGAACACCGCGGGCACCAGGTAGGCAGGCAACGTCTGGGCCAGCGCGGCGCGAAGCTGCGCCACCACCGGGGTCCGGCCCGGGGTGGGCACCAGGTAGGCCACCAGCCGGGGCCCGCCGGGCTGGTCGCGGCGGGCGACGACCACCGCCCGGTCCACGTCGGGGTGGGTCTGCAATACCGTCTCGACCTCGCCGGGCTCGACCCGGAATCCGCGGATCTTGACCTGCTCGTCGGTCCGGCCCACGAACCACAGCTGGCCGTCGGGCCCCCAGCGCACCAGATCCCCGGTGCGGTACATCCGCGCACCCGGCCGGCCGAACGGATCGGCCACGAAGCGCTGCGCGGTCAACCCCGGCCGGCCCAGGTATCCGCGAGCCAACCCGACCCCGGCGACGTACAACTCACCGGCTGCCACCGGCTGCCACGCCTGGTCCAGCACGTGCACCCGGGTACCGGCGATCGGAGTGCCGATCGGCGCACCGCCGGTGGCCGGCAGTGGCTCACTCCAAGTCGTCACCACCGTGGACTCGGTCGGCCCGTAGGAATTGATCATCCGGCGGCCCGGAGCCCACCGCGTGACCAGCGCCGGGGGACACACGTCGCCACCCACGATCAACGTCCGCAGCGACGTCAGCTCCGCCGCGGTCGCCGCCGGCACGGTGGCCAACGCGGCCGGCGGGATCAGGGCATGGGTGATCCGTTGCTGCGCCAGCACCCGGGCCAGCGCCTCGCCCAGCAACGGACCCGGCGGCGGCACCACCAACGCCGCCCCCGCCAGCAGTGACATGCACAGCTCCAACACCGAGGCGTCGAAGCTGGGGGAGGAGAACTGCAACACCCGATCACCCGGTGTCACCGCATAATGCTGGATCTCCGCGGCGGAGAGGCTCGCCAACCCGGCGTGGGTCACCACCACACCCTTGGGCTGCCCGGTGGAGCCCGACGTGTAGATCACATAGGCCGGGTGCGCTGGCAGCAACGGCACCGGCCGGTCGGCATCGGTGGGGCGACGATCCGGCATCGTGCCCAGTTGCGCGACCACCGCGGGCTCGTCCACCACCAGACCGTCGATACCCGTCGGCGCCTCCCGGCAGGTCACCACCACGACCGCGCCGGCATCGGCCACCATGAACCGGATCCGCTCCAGCGGGTAGGCCGGATCCACCGGCAGGAACGCCCCACCGGCCTTGGTGATCGCCAGTTGCACCACCACCATCTCCACCGACCGGGGCAATACCACGGCCACCACGGTCTCCGGCCCCACCCCGCGGGCCAGCAACAGCCGAGCCAGCCGGTTGGCCCGCCGGTCCAGCTCGCGATAACTGACCGAACTGTCGCCGGTCACGACGGCCGGGCGGCCGGGGGCGCGCGCTACCGCCGCTTCGAACAGCGCCGGCAACACCACAGCGGCGACGTCGTCGCGCTCCCCCAGCAACCGAGCTCGGTGACGGACGGCGGGTGTCCCGCTCGACACGGACATCGGTTGGTGAACCCCCTCTGCTCACACCTTCACGTACGAATGCGGCGGCCTACCGCGTGGCTCGCAGGCTCAGACGCGCCGTAAGGAATCGACCGGCGACCGTGCCTGCGGCACCGTGGGAGGCGACCGCCGCCGGGCGATCCGGCCGCCAACCTGTAGTTGCTCGATCTGCCTGGTGCTCGGGTTCCGCCGGAACCGCCCGACCTGCAGTTGCGTGCCCGAGACCGGGTCTCGAACCAGGAAATCCAGGTCGTCGTAAAGAGTCAGCCGCGCGGTGACCTCACCGCCGACCGCTAAGCACAGTTGTCCGTCGTGGTCAACGGTGATCAGGTATTCGGTCCGGCCGTTGGCGTAGCTGCCCACGCATTCCGCCGGGTTCGCGACCGGCGGTCGGGACGGCGTGTCCCGGCTGCCGGAGCCCGGCGGCACGGGTAGCTCGGTGCAGAGCTGGCGCCACAGGTCCGCACCGGTGTTGGCATTGCTGGTCAGGGCGATGGCTGTGCGGGTGGTGGGGTGGATGCGCAGGTAGCAGGAGGTGCCGTTGGCGTTGCCGTCGTGGCCGATCCAGGCGTTGCGGTAGACGGCGAGTCCGGCGCCCCAGCCGTCGGCCAGCCCGAACGGGTCGGCGCCGGGGACGGGGTGGTGCATGGGTGCGACAGAGGAAGTAGCGAGTAGTCGGGGTAGCCCGGGGGGGATGTGCAGGCTGGCCAGGCTGATCAGGTCGGTGGCGCTCATGGCCAGGGCTCCGGCGGGAGCCTCGGCGGGGGTCAGGGACTGCTCGACGGGCCGGGTGCGGCCCAGGGTGAGGTTGACGGAGTGGCCGGTGGCGGGGTGGTGCATGGCGGGGTGGATGCCCAGGGGGCTCAGCAGGATGGATTCCATGGCTTCCCACCAGCTCATCCCGGTGATCGTCTCGATGAGGTGGCCGGCGAGCACGTAGTTGCGGGTGGAATAGGTGAAACCGGTACCGGGTGCCAGCACCAGATCCTCGCGGCGGCAGTGCTGGCGCACGTACTGCCGCAATGACACAGCGGGTTGCTCCGGTGTGTCGGCAAATCCACTGGTATGGCTGAGCAGCTGACGCACCGTCAGTCGGCCGCCCAGCTCACCCAGCTCGGGCAGGTGGGTGTCCAGCGGTGCGTCGAGCTCCACGTCACCATCAGCGACCAGGATCATCACCAACGTTGCGGTCGCCACCTTGGTGATCGACCCGATCGGAAAGGCGGTCTGGCGGGTGACCGCGATACCCGTGCCGTAGTGCACCTCACCGACCTCGACCGCGACGGTCACCCCACCGTTACGAACAGCGAGCTGGGCACCGGGAACCCTATTGATCCGCGCCCACTCGGCCAACCTGGTCGCCAGCCAGTGAGAATCGACCGGCGGTGCGACACCAATCCCAGTGGCACCCGTTCGACCGTTAACGTCTCCCATCTCTAGGCCATTCGAGCGACATTCGCCACAGTCGCTTACAATAGGCACACTGAAGCCATCTTTTTTTCCCACGTTTGAGTTTCATTCTCTGGGAGGGGATCGGGGAGCATGAAGACATCGATGGCGCACCTCGGTTGAGGCAACGGCCTTTACCCAGGGCTACCGCGCGATCGAGGCGATCCTGCTCGTCGCAGCTGTCCACGCAGCGCCCAACAATCACCATCAACGAAGCCGTAAGCATCGAACCGACCCAGATTGATTCCATGAACCGACGTCATATCGGCGTTCCCCCTCAGCATGAACGGCCGCAAGTGTCATGCGAGACCGAAAACGACGCGGGCGGGACGCCTTGCGTACGAAGAGTAATCGGTCAACGCGAACACTGCCTTCAAGCTACCCCCGATCGGTGCGCTATGCTAGATCCCATCGCCGTCAGTTGGGCCATTCGCCCAAACATCGCAGGGTGACACCAGCAAGAGCAGAAATGTCCATTCAAGACTGGCACGGGTAAATCAGACAAAACCTGACACGACACCTTCGGCATACCTCCGAACGGGGGAGTGAGCGCCCAGAGAACCACGATAAACCAGTCATCTAGTGCCTGTTGCACGGCTGTTGCCGATACCTGCCCCGCACTGCCGGACACCACATCCTCGGCAACCACACGCATCCCACTTACACCCACCTTGCAAACAGACCCCCAGTCCGAGCCGGCCACCCCACACCCGAAAACGGTGTCCGCGAGAGTGAGCCGGCCCCCTTCGACCAGCTTCCGGACAGCGACGGAAGCGATCGGCTTGGAGATGCTGGCGATCCGGAACAGACTGGCGGTCGTCACCTTCGCCCCGCTGGACTCGTCGGCCTGGCCGAAGCCCTGCGCGTAGACCAACTGCCCCTGCCGGGCGATCGCCACTGACACGCCGGGGACATTCCATGCCCGCATGAACGCGTCCACGACATCTGCCATGTCCGTCGATTGCTTCGGGAAGGACCGGCGGTTCTCCCAGATCGCCGCGAAGAGCGGCTGGCTGGCGCTGACCTGAACGGGTCGGTACCCCCCTTGGTCAGCTGGTCGAACTCGGCTTGATAGGCGGACGCCACGCCATGCCGGGCCACCCACGCGGGATGGGCCAGCGGGGCGGTCGCTGCTTATGGCGCCACGTGGGCAGACCCCTCGCGCCACCGCCTGCGGCGCCGAGGCCGGCGAGCGCCGCAGGCGCGCCCAGCGCTCCGGCTCTCCTGCTGGCCGGCTGCGGCGCCACCACCTCGCCGGCGGCACCGAGGCGTTAGCGGTACGCGCAGGACCGGAGTTAACGGTCAGTAACGTCCGAGGAAGGACTACCGCTGTGTACGCAGGTGCCACAGGTGGCAACTTCTGACCCGAAGTTGCCACCTGTGGCACGTCCGCAACAGATCACCCCACCGCCTCGGGAGCCACCAGCAAGGGAGCAGACCGACACCGGAGCGAGTCATCACCAAGACCTCGCGTGGGCCAGGATCCACCCGCCAGCGACCGTGCCGAGCGTCAGCGTCCGGCGGGCCACGGTGTCGTTCACCGCGGCTGCCCGGCTCTCGAGCTGGCGCCGGATCGCTGTGCGGATGAAGTCCGTGCGGTTGGCGTAGAAGCCCTCTAGGTGGCTGGTGTCTTTTGCGTGTCGGTGACCTGGGCGGTCCGCTGACCAGGGGATGATGATCTCGTGACGTTGGGGCGGGTTGATCATCAGGGTGACTTGTTTGACGATGTGGTCCGGTTCTGC
>JBOHGE010000088.1:0-11809 GCA_050700055.1 Pseudonocardiaceae bacterium | reverse complement strand
CTGGTCGGTGACGCCGAGCTGGACGAAGGCAGCAACCACGAGGCGATCGCCTACGCCGGCGCCACCAGACTGGACGGCCTGACCGCGATCGTGGTCGACAACCAGTCCGCCACCCACGGCTGGCCCGGCGGGATCGCCACCCGGTTCAGCGTGAACGGCTGGTCCACGGCCACTGTGGACGGTCGTGACCATGAGGCCCTGGAAGCCGCCCTGACCACGCCGTCACCGGGCCGCCCGCACGTCGTGGTGGCCGTGGTGGAATCGAAGGAGTGACCACACCGATGCGCACCGAAGAGATCACCATGCGAACCAGATTCGTCGAGACCGTCACCGAACTGCTGGCTGAGGAACCCACCACCGCGCTGGTACTGGCGGACATCTCGGCATACCTGTTCACCGAGCAAACCCAACAGCACCCCGATCGGGTGCTGAACGTGGGAATCCGTGAGTCTTTGATGGTCAGCGTGGGCGGCGGGCTGGCGCTGACCGGCCTGCGCCCGATCATCCACACCTACGCACCGTTCCTGGTCGAGCGCTCGTTCGAACAACTCAAGCTGGACCTGACCCACCAGAGTGTGTCCGCGGTGCTGGCCAGCGTCGGGGCTTCCTATGATTGGCCCGAGGGCGGCCGGACTCATCAATCCCCGGGTGACGTGGCGCTGCTGGACTCGCTGCCGGGCTGGACCGTGCACGTGCCGGGCCATCCCGATGAGGTACCGCCGCTGCTGCGAACCGCGGTGCGCAGTGCCGACTCGGTCTACCTGCGACTGTCCGACCGGAGCAACGCCGAACCCCGGCCGGCGGCCCGCGACGGTCGGCTGGATGTGGTGCGCCGGGGTGGGCGCGCCCTGGTGCTCGCGGTCGGGCCGATGCTCGACCCGGTGCTGGCGGCCACCGCCGGCCTGGATGTGACCGTGGCCTACACGAACACGGTGCGGCCCCTGGACCTGGGCGGCCTGCGCGACCTGGCGGCGGCCGACACCGTGGTGCTGGTGGAACCGTACCTGGCCGGCGCCTCGACCCGACTGATCGACGAGGCGTTGTCAGACCGTCCACACCGGACGCTCGCGCTGGGCGTCGGCCGGACCGAACAGCGCCGGTACGGCACACCCGAGCAACACGACGTGCTGCACGGGCTGGACCCCGCCGGACTACACCGCTCCATCTCAAAGTTTCTGACACTCACGAAAAGACCAGAACAATGAGCGTTGAACTTAACCACACCATTGCTCTCAGCCGGTAGCGTCTATCGCGTGTAGCGGCCTTTCAAGGCCCGTAGTCACGTTGCCCGCGTGCGGAATCCATAGTGCCCGCCACGGAACCCAAGACCGACGATATTCACGGAACGAGGCCAACGCGCAATGCGAACGTTGCAGGTGTCTCGGCGAGGTCCGCAGCGAGCAACTGACGGTCCATGCTGACCAGCGGCGCGCCGACGGCCCGCGCAGCTGCGACGAACAGGGCATCGTAGAAAGTCAACCGGTGCTGGTGGGCGAGCGTCGCCGCCTCGCGTCGTCACTGCGGCACGGGCGTCAGCGGCGGGCCACAGATCACCAGCAGGTCATCGATCTGGTCGGCCGTATCGTCGGCTGACCAGATCAACGCACGGAGCAGCACGTTTCCGAACTCGTAGATGCCGAGGTCCAGGATATGGGCGGTCAGGATCTCGTCGCGGTGTGCCGCAAGGATGGTTCGGGACTCGCCGACCTCGGCCTCGTTAACGCGCTCCGGCTCGTCGAACGCCGCCGCGCCTCGGCATCCACCCGCTCCAACACGTCGTCGGGCAACGACACCATCACCTTGGCCATACCGAGAATATAGCCGGAAAGTACTGCCACCGAGGCCCGTTCCCTCGTAGGTGGCGTCTTGCGGTTCGGCATGAAACGGCTGGCCTGCGCCACCTCGGCGGCAGGGAGCCGCGCGCCGTTTTAGGTCCCTACTCCGGCGACTCCCCGTCGTGGGGCGGCTCGTCCGCGCCGACCCAACTCAGCGCACCAACGACGGCGTCGAACAACTCCAGCAGCGGCCGGCGCAAGGGCAGCATCGGCGTGGCGAACGCCAGCTGCACCAAGCCCGCGCCGTCGGGGCGCTCGAGCCAATAGTCCGCGACCAGGGACGGCGTGGGCTCGGCCCCGGTGAGCTCGGCGGGCGACTCGTGGACCCGGCGCAGCACCAGACCTGCGGCCATCATCGCGAGGTCGAGTGCGAAGCCCGGCTCCCGGCGTACCCCGGCGGCGGGCTCGAATGCTTCCCGGAGACCCACCAGAAGCGAGCCGTCGCCGGGTGAGCTGTCCGGTCCAGCCGCAACGTCGATCCAGTGGACCACCAGTGAGGCCGGCACCGGGACGTCGGCGATGCGCTGCAGGCTCAACGCCATCAGCCGCCCCTCGGAGTCCGCGGCCTTCTCGGCGCAGGCCAGCAGCTGCCTGCGGGTGTCGGCGCGTAGCAACGGATGGTCGTCGACCCCAGCGAACTGGCGCTCGACCAACCGCTCGACCGAACGCGCCCGCGCCTCGGGCGGCTGCAACGGGATCACCCACCAGTGATCGGGCAGCACCACCCGAACGTCCACTACCACCGAGGTGCGCAGCTCAGCCACCTCCCTCGGGTTTCCTCGACCGTCGACCCAGTTGAAGGGTGTCGACGAAAGCACCTAACCCCAGCACCACTGAGGCCACGCCGAGCACAAACAGCCAGAAGGGAGCCCCGTGCCCGTCGATGATCAGCACGGTGAGCCCCCCGGCGGGAAGAATCCCCACATACGACGGAAGCCAGTCACCGATGTCGGGCACGTAGCGCCCCTGCCCTCGGCGAAGAAATACGATCCGGGGCAGCCAGTAACCGGCGAGAACGCCAATGATCGCGAAGAAGAACAGGAGACTGAACCACCCGATCATGACCAAGTGCCAGTAGCCGGCCACTGACCCACGGCTGTTCGAGAACACCACCGCAAACAGGAGAAGAATCAGCCCGACGAGCAGCAGCAGCGGAATACCGGGAAGACCGAACCGAGATCCTGCTGCGGCGAGACGGGCGGCGACGGGGCGGCGACAAGTCATCGGGACGCGTCCTCCACGGTGACGCGCACAGTGTCGAGCACGGCAACGGCGTCAGCGGCGAGTTCCGCACCCCTATCCAGCACGAAGGTGACGAATGTCAGCTCCAGCGCATCGGAGCAGCCCGGAGGGAACACCGTATACACGGCATTCTCCTGCAGCGCCGTGCGCCACGGGAACCAGCGGGAGTCCCGCCGGGCGATCACTTCGCGTACTAGCAGGGCCGGTCCGGCGGGAACCTCCACCTCGTCCACGTGGCGGCCGAACACGGTATGCCCGCGACGCCGGTCCGGATCGATCAGGCTGCGGTAGTAAGCCCGGTCGAGGGGCCGGCCGTCATCGGGCAGCACCCAGTCCACCGTCATCAGGCCGGCCACCTCGGGTACCGACCGGTCGGGTACCCAGATCCCGAGCAGCAGGTGCGAATCGGCGATCAGCTCGGGATGGGTGCGCTCCAGGCGAGTGGCCAGCGCATCCTGAGCCGTCGCACCGTCGCAGAGCAGCGTGGCGACGTCTTGCGCCCATCCCGGGTCACCCCCGGTCACCGGGATCGAGGCCCATGTGCCGGGGGTGGACAGCTCGTACGAGCCTAACGGCGCTAGCACGTTCACGGATGGGCTCCGGCTTCGACGAGCTGATGGCCTCGGGATAGGCGGAGTTCCTCGGCAGCGGAAGGGGCCACGAGCCCTTCGAGGTTGCGATAGTTTTCGTACATGCCGTACGCGACTGTTCCCACGAAGACGCCCTGTTGAGCCTGGAGCTGTCGCAGGTGGGGTGCGACCTCGTCGCCGGCCCGGACCACTTCGTCGATCTTGCTGACGCTCTTTAGGTCCGCAGCCGCGCCGTGCTCTCCGAGAGACTGCAGGAGATCCGACGATCTACCTTGACGAGCCTGGCTCAGCGCGTCGCCCCAGTCCGCATTGCGCAAAGTACGGATGTCGGTGCCGAACTCGCCGGGTATGGCGCGCAGGCTTCGCCCGATATTGCTGATCGACGGGACGAAGCCTTGCTCCAGCGACCGCTGGGCAGCGGCACGGGCTGCGTGGCGGCTCATCGGGTTGGCCGTGCCCAGCAGCGATCTGATGGCCGTCATGGAGTTGCTCGAGCTCGGCAGGCCAACCGCGGCCCGCGCGGCCGGAGACTGCGCCGCCAACCGGCCGGCCGCCAGGCGGGATGCGCCGCGGACCCCCTGCGCCGACACTCGCAGGGCGCCGATGGCGGCCCGGCCGATGCCGAAGGACAGCACCCCGATCGCTGACCACGCGACAGCCGACCACTCGCCATCGCCGGTGGCGGCCAGCGCGATGTTGCCCAGCAATGACACCAGCGAGGCGACCAGTGCGATCGTGCCGAGGACTGCGGCCAGCGCCTGCCCGATGACCGGGATCCAGCCGACGAGCAGCGCCAGCACTCCAGCGATCAAGGCCACCATGTCCGCGATCTTCACGATCTTTTTCACGATCTTGGCGCCCCAGTTGTCCCACCAACCGTCGTTGAGATCACCGGAGTCCTTGACGTCTTTCACCAGATCCATCGCGCGTCGCGCGGCCGCATCGCGGGCGTCCGTCGCCCGGCTCAGCCGGCGTCGGGCCGCCGCGAGGTCGTCCCCAGCGGTCTCGGCCGCTGCGAGCGCGCGCCGGTGCGCACCCTGGTCGGCGGTGGTATCCGCGCTTTCGGAGGAGGCGTGGATCCGAGCCTGGGCACCGCGAGCGAGCCGGTTCGCGGTGCCCAGATCCTTCTCAGCTTGTTTAGCCTGCACCAACGCGGCGGCTGATTCGGACTGCGCCTCGCGCAACTGCGCTGCGTAACCGGTTAGCGCGCGGCCGACACCGTCGTAGCGCTCATGCGCCCGGCTGATGTCGTCCGCGACATCACGTGCTGTGTTGCGGAACGCGTCCACCGCCTCGCTCTGCATGTCCTGGTGGTCAGCGATCCGGCGCAGCTTCGTCGCGGCGTCACTGATCGCCGAGGCGACCCGCCGGTAGTGCTTGCCCAGCTGCTCAACCCGGTCCGGATCGCCCGGCACCGGATCGCTACCCGCCAGCGGGGACCAGTCGACCGGACGGTGGCTCATGTGTCTCCCCGCAGTGCCGCGGCGAACTCATCGTCCACCTGCTCGAACGCCTCCCCCACCCCAGTCGCCGACGTGGCGAGCTTGCCGATTCTCTCGACCATCTTCGCCCGCCGATCGTCCCAGTTATGCGCGAAGGAGCGAATCGCGTCGGCGAGGCCGCGGTGCGCGACCGCTTCGGCCGCGTCGTCGCTGTTCGCGTTGGCCTGCTGGAATTCGGTCGCCACGACACGCAACTGCTCCCCGGCTGTGCGCAGCAAGCCGGTGTCGACCCGCAATGTGCCCATCTCTCCCCTATCGAGCCACACGCCCAACTCCCCGACCTTGACCAGCCGAGATCACAGTCCTTCTTGATGCCCCATCTCTGGCAGTTTCCGCCGTTGCGCAGACGGTGGCTCCTCGGTAACGCCGGACCAGCCGCACCGCAGGGTCGACGAGTGCCTCAACGACCGACCACCGGCGCGGACACTCCAGCGCCGCGCACATCTGCGGCTGGCGCTGCCAGATCGTACAGGTACGGTATCTGTGGGCCCACCGTGATCAGAAGTTGCCCAGACGGCAGCAGACAGCACAGCCACCAGACTGATCAAGAGCAGCTATCCCCGGCGTCCCCGCGCTGCCACCACCCCCATGATCGCTGTTTGGGTGCCGAAAACGACAAATTTTGTCGTTTTCGGCACCCAAACAGCGATCACTACCACGAGGACCACCATCCACCAAGATCACCTCGTGATACCACAGCCGCCTTGCCGGCCATCCAGTTACCACGACATCCCCACCGTCGCTTAACTGAGTGGCCTCGTCCCAGAAGGGGTCGCGTGCATGCTGCGACCAGTTCGACCGTCGCAGCTCCCATTACTGCGGAGATACGACCGACACCGGGCTCATCGGGACTTGTCCCGCTTACCCGGTACCTGCGGCTTCAGCAGTGCAGGGACGCTTTGGTAGAGGTCAGTGAACTTCGCCGTGGACCAGCCTATGGTCCCGATTTCGTACATGTTCGGATGGAACCGGATCACCGTAGTGGCCTGTGTCTCATGCCGCCGCATCGACTTCCTCGCGCAAAGACGTGGCCTCGTCGAGGATGCCGCCCAGGGTGCGGTGAGCGCTGTCGACTCGGCTTTGCGCCCGATACCGGTCGTACTGCGCGTCGTCCGATCGGCCCTCGACCATGAGTCGCGGGTGAGAGAGCGCGTCAAGACCGCGGTGGACGGCGTTGATCGGCCTGGGCAACCTCGTTGGTCGCGCAACAGTCCTGTACTCCGGCACGGTGCTCGCATCACAACTGATCGCCGACGAGACTGTGGTGAAGCTCACGCAGGCCCGGGTTGTGGTCGAACGGCGACGCACGGCCCAGCCCGCATGACGAACGCTCAGCGGTGTCACAGCCCCGGTATGTCAACTGCGGCGCCGCTGGAACGTCCTCAGCTCAGGTACGCAAGAACTGCCACATGAGCATCAGGGATCATCGAATGAAAGTACTCCGAAGAGCGGACCCCACTCATCGACGAGCTACGGCGCTGGGATCTGCTGGACTGCGGCGGGGGGGCGGTCAGCGTCCGGCTAAGCTCCGGCGAGATGCTCATGTCCACGACTGGCTCAGCGTTCCGGCGGTGGCACGTGCTACCGGAGGACCTCGTCGTGCTGGCTCCGGACGGCTTCATCATCGAACAGGCAGGCGGACTCGGTGCATCCGGAGCCCCTATTCACCTGGCTGTCTACGAGCTGTTTGATGGGTGCGGCGCCATTATCCACAGTCACACCGCGTACAGCCACGAATTCGCCGCTCTGGGCAGGCCGGTACCAGATTGCCGAGAAGGAGATGTCAACCGGGTTGAGTCGGCCGCGCACACAGCAATCCACCTCGCGACCCTGCTGGGCGGCTTGAATCGGCTCAGCACCAACCCGCTGTACCCCGACCACGGAAGGATTAACGAATGACTGCCTCCGCTCACACCCAAACCGGGGGAGCCAGGGCTATGCAGCATGACCGTCTCCTGTACCGGATTACCGGCGGCCGGCCACTGCACGGCACTGTGACGGTGGGGGGGGCCAAGAACGCAGTCACCAAGCAGCTTGTTGCATCCCTGCTGACCACCGAGCCTTCGGTGTTGACCAACGTACCGCGCATTCTCGAAGTCGAGATCGTACTGCGCATGCTTGAAGAGCTCGGCGCGCGCGTGGACTGGTTGGACGATAGGTCGCTGCGCGTCGAGACGCCGGAGGTCACCAACGCCAGCCTGTCAGAGCTGTACTCGGGCGTGAACCGTATCCCCATTTTGATGATGGGGCCGCTGCTGCATCGGATCGGCGAGTCCAGCATCCCCCTGCCCGGGGGGTGCCGCATCGGCAAACGACCCATCGATTTTCACCTCGCCGGACTCCGGCAGATGGGCGCGGAAGTCACCGAGATGCCGCGCAGCGTGACCGTCAAGGCTCTCAAGCTCGAGGGCACACACATCAAGTTGCCGTTCCCCAGTGTTGGCGCCACCGAGAACATCCTGCTAGCCGCAGTGCTGGCGCAGGGCACCACTGTCATCCGCAACGCGGCCGTCGAACCTGAAGTACTCGACACGGTGCACTTCCTTCAGCAGATGGGCGCTTTGGTCACCGTTGAGGTCGATCGGACAATCCTCATCGAGGGGGTGGACAGGCTCCGCGGCACGACCCACCGGCCGATCAACGACCGGATCGAAGCCGCATCATTTGGTGCCGCAGCCGTCGCCACGGACGGTCGAGTCGAGGTTCGCGGTGCGCAGCAAGAACATCTCGTCACATTTCTTAACCACCTGCGCAAGTTGGGCGGGGACTTCCGGGTCACCGAGCACGGGATCCTGTTCTACCGCGATCGCCCACTTACCGCCGAACATGTCGAGACAGGCGTCCACCCCGGCTTCATGACCGACTGGCAGCAACCCTTGGTCGTGCTCCTCACGCAAGCTCACGGTGCGTCGGTGATCCACGAGACGATTTACGAGGACCGGTTCGGTTACACCGAGCAACTCAATCAAATGGGTGCCAATATCGCGCTGTCCACCGCATGTTTCGGGGGACGCGGGTGCAGATTCGCCAGCAAGGACTTCCAGCACAGCGCCATCGTCATGGGCGCCACCCCACTCCGGGGAATGCCGCTGGAGATCCCTGATCTCCGCGCCGGTTTCGCCTACATCCTCGCCGGCCTCGTCGCCACCGGTAACAGCGAGATCAGCGGCACCCGCTACCTGGAACGTGGCTACGAGGACCCCATCGGCAAACTTCAGTCCATCGGCGCCATGATCGAGGCAGTACCGTCCATGAACCGGTCGGCTATAGACCCCGCGGACGGATCTCTGACATAGCAATCTACGTCCACTGAAATCACAACCTTCCGCAGTCCAGACTTCTTCGAATGGATGGGGTTACGCCGGGAAGGCCACTACTACACGGCAACCCGGTTCCCGGTCGGCTCATCCCCGACCCGGTGGCCTGGGTCGGCCGGCTGCCGCAACGGCAACATCGTCGCGGCAGCCGGCTTCGGGACGAAGCTGCCGAACCACCAGCTCATCGCCACCCGCACCGACCACACCAGTCCTTCAGAACTGCTTGACAAGAAGGGTTCCGGCGCGGCGTTTGGGCTCCGCTCGCCCGGATTCCGTGGAAGACCTCAGCCCGCTGCCCAGAGCGCACAGATCGGAAGCGCCCACAGATTCGTGCGGCGCTCATGGCCAGCGCCGGATCGACGAGGTAGCGCTTGGACCGCTTGACCAGCCGAGCGAGCCGATTCGACGACCACGCCGGTACCTGGTCGAACAGGTACAGTGCCGAGAGGAGCCCGTCGTAGGCGTCGGCCGTCCGCTGATCGATCCCCGCAGCCTGATAGAGCGTCGCGTGGGTGGGCAGGCCCGCCGTCGACAGACCCAGTACCTCCAGGTAATGGCGCAGGCGCACCGGATCCCGGACCTGCCCGGCGGCCCGTACGTCGCGCGAGACGACGTGTTCCAGGTACGCGTCCAGCCATTCCTGGCGGCCGAGCGGACCCAGCCGCAGCGCGGCTTCCGGGAATCCGCTGCGCATCGCGTAGTCGATGTAGCCGTCGATGTCCGGGACGCTACGCGGAAGATGGAGCCGGTCGATGTCACCTCCCAGCGCCACCTCGATCAACCCGACCCCGCCGGTCTGGCTCAGCTCACGTTCGGTCAAACCGTGCAACACCATGCGGACGATCCGGCCACGTGCGTTGTGTGAGATCCGCCTCGACGCTGCTCGTCAGCAGGAAGCGCCCGGGCCGCGGGTCGTCATCGACCGCCCGCTTGACGGCGCCCAAGACCTCCGGGACTTCCTACCATTCGTCCAGCAGCACCGCGCCGCCGCGCGCCGCAGGGCCGCATCAGGATCGGCTCGCACCGCCGCAGCCACCGACGGCTGGTCCAGGCGAAGCACCTCGGCCGCGAGCCGGCGCGCCGACGTCGTCTTCCCGGCGGCGCGTGGGCCCGTGACTATCACCGCCGGTAGCTCCTCGAGCAGCGCAGAGAGCCGCACATCGGCCAGACGAGGGATATACACAGCGGCGCCCATCCCGCCACGACACAGAATCCACACGCTGGTCGATGCGCAATTCCCGCAGCACTGAGTACGACTTTCCCGCAGCTGGCCACGTCCGTCTGCCGGTGTGCGCTGGGAGGCGGGCGGATGACGGCAGGCGCGCAGCTGCTCGCGGACCCGCTCAGCGTCCCAGCGCAGGTGATTGCCCGGAGTGATCAACTCGGCGGTGATCAGCCCGGCCCGACCAAGCCGAGACGGCGCAGCTCGCGCAGGCCCACCCGAGTCGACCATCCCCGCAAACAACATCGTCGAATGCCAGCTGTTGAACGTTGTTATACGGTGTCGGTATGCGTGCGGACCTGTACGACGGGGTGCCGGTCGTCGCCCTGCCGCTAATCCAGGTCGACGTCCCCGACCCAGCACACCTGCGCCGGTCGCTGCGCTACCCGAACGCGGTCGATGTCGACCCGGTAGCGGCGATCGAGGCGTCCCTTGACCCCCGCGGCCTCATCGCCCGGGACCCCAAGTCACACACCGGCGAGGCGATCCGGATCGTCGGGTACTCACCGACCGCCGCGCGGGTGCTGGTCGTGGTACTGCTGCCACACGAGCATCCCCCGTTAGGGCGCTGGCACGTCGTCACCGCCTAGCCGGCGGACCGACAATGGCGTGAGGCATACGCGGCTGAAGACGAGGAGCCATGATGACGGATACCGATCGAGAACTGCTCGACAGGATCGCCGCCGAGGCCGAGCACGCCGAGGCCACCCGCGACATCGAGCTGCCCTACCGACGCCGAGCGGGCGGGACGCACCCGGTCTACGGGCTGCGGCTGCCCGCCGAGCGGATCGAGCAGCTCCGCCGACTCGCCGAGACCCGAGGCGTCGAGCCGAGCGTGCTCGCGCGGCAATGGGTCATCGACCAGCTCGATGCCGCCGAACAAGCCCGCGATCAGGCCGAGGAACGGTGGGAGCGTGACCTCCGCGCCACCACCGATCACCTGCGCCGGCTACTCGACGAGCGCCCCGGAGCGTGACCGGGTACGAGGCCGACACACCGACAGCGACGCGCCGCATTCGCTCCATCCCTGTTCGGCGATGACGACGGAGCACCGTCCAAGGTCAACGCACCCACGACCTCCTCGGCCGGCGTAGCGGGCACCGGTCGGCCGACGTTCAGTAAACCGGCCGCCCCCAGGTCCACGGACAACAGATCTCACCGCACGGCAGGGCTGACCAGCATGACGCCTCGCGTCACTCGTCACGTTGGCGGCGGGCACGCAGCTGCTCGCGGACCCGCTCAGCGTCCCAGCGCAGGTGATTGCCCGGAGTGATCAACTCGGTGGTGATCAGCCCGGCCCGGTGCCACTTGCCAGTAAGCGCCCCATCCGGTAAGGGACACCGGGAGCAGGGACATCAGCCGGGAGAACTGGGGAGTGCCCGTACAGCCCCTGACCAGCACCGACCCCGACGGCACCGGGCAGCTGGTCGCCTGCCGCGACGGCAGCGTGATCCTGCACCTGACCTGCGCGGGCACCCAGGGCAGTGTGCGGCTGAACATCTCCCGGCCCGCCCAGCTCTCGACCGGAATCTGCGAGGCCGCCGGAGTCAGCCAGAAACTATCGACGCACCGATGGATGCCGCCGCCGACGTGGCCGAACAGTTCGGCGCCACCGGTGAAATCGACTTCTGGGATTCGCGTTCGGGCCGGCGAACGCGGGGTGTTTTCGGATGTGGCTGGCGCTCGAAGCGAATGAGCCCGACCGAGCTTTCCAGCCCTGCAACACGACTGTGGTCGTTGCGTCACGATCTGTGACTGTGAGCGGCGACATCGCGAAGGCGGGCCGATGAAGCTGAGCGGTCCGGACTTTTTCGAATAGACGGGGTTACGCCGAGTACGTCAGGGACGGATTGCTGAAGCTGGGCGATCCGGACAAGGCCGGAATGCGGCAGGTGGCGCTCACCGAGACCCAGACCTGCGAAAGTTGGGGCAAGATCACAGTTGAGGTCGCTCGGGTCGTGATGACGAGCCGGTTCGGGCCGGCCCGCACGATCAGTGACGCGAGCCGAGAAAGCCCAGCCGGGCGCTGCAGGGGTGGGCTGGGTCTGCGCCGGGCAGGCGCCGGTGAGCAGATCCCCCGGACACCGCCATCGTGGCGTGC
>JBOHGE010000087.1:0-12609 GCA_050700055.1 Pseudonocardiaceae bacterium | reverse complement strand
GCACGGTGAGGGCGAACAGGGCCGGCTCGGCGAAGGCTGCCGCGCTGAAGACCGAGCCCAGCAGGAGCTTACGTCGGCGCATGTCCTGTCCCGACAACTCGACGATCGTGCAGACCGTGCCCTCCAGTGTCCCGCAACAGGTCAGCCCGTCATAGGGCTCTTCCACCGCACGACCCAACCCGGCATTGGTCATCCCCGCCTCGTCCAGCAGCACCCGCAGTGCCGTGTTCTCGCCGTGGCCGCGCATCGCCCCTCAGCTCCCCGTGGTCGCCTACCGTGGTCGCGATCCTGGACCGCCGGCCGATCTTTGGGAAGGGCCGCCGGCGAAGTGCGACCCCAGTGCGACCCCCGACTGCCCAGTGGACTCGGCGTCGAGACCGCGCGTGAGAGCCACTCCGGCAGCCTCCGTATGGTTGTAGGCCGATAGTGGGCGCAGCCGAGACCGAGCTACTCCGGCCCGATCTTGCTGACAACAGCGCCCGGGATGCAGGAATTCGATCTTCATGGCGTGAGCTGCGGACCGGGCTCGAGGTGGCGGTAGGTTCGGAGGCAGGTCGGGATCGGCGCTTGCTCGCTGTACACGCCCATCCCGACGACGAGTCGATCACCACGGGCGGTCTGCTCGCTCGCTGCGCGGAGTCCGAAGTCACCACGATCCTGCTGATGTGCACGGACGGGCGGTACGGGCCGGTCAATCCGGATCTAGGTCTGCAGCTCACGCCAGATCAACTCGCTGATATGAGAGCCGCGGAGTTGGACGAGGCGGCGCGAATCCTGGACGTGACGGAGATCCGGCGCCTGGGACACCACGACTCGAACATGACGGGGTTGCCGGAGAACAACGCACCGAAGGCGTTCTGGGCGCAGCCCACGGACGAGCTGGTGGCCACTGTGGTGCGGCTTGTCCGGGAGTGCCGACCTCACGTCGTGGTGACCTACGACCCTTTCGGCAACACCGGGCACCCCGACCACGTCCAGGCTCACCGGGTCACGATGCTCGCGGTCGCCGCCGCATCCGAGGCGCGGTGCTTCCCCGAGACGGGAGCTGTCTGGTCGGTGCAGCAGGTGTTCCACCCGGTCTACCCGGTCTCGTCGCTGCGGCGGTTCGTCGATGAGGAACTACAGGCCGGGCGCCCACACCCGTTCGAGGGCCGGGATGTGGCGGAGATCGACTATGGACGGCCCGACTCCGACGTCACGCACCGCGTCGATATCGGAGATGAACACAAGCGCAAGACCCGCGCGCTGCATGCCCACCTCACCCAGATCGGCCCGCACTACCCGCAGCTGTACCGGGTGGCGCTGGCCCGGCGAGAACACGAGCACTTCCGGTTGGCGTGGCAGCGTGATCCTCGGGGCGGCTTCGAGGACATCTTCGAGCCGGTCGCCCGGTGACCAGGCCGCGCGAGCCGGTGGAACTCGCCGTCGTGGTGCCTTCGGCTCGGCGTGCGGGCGGCGGAGACGTGTGGCTCGACGGTCTGCTGCGTCACCTGCCTCGATTGGGCGCCCGGCCGCTGGTGGTGTTCGACCAGCATGGCGAGTTGGTCGACGCAGCCGCCGCATACGGATGTCGGCCCGTCGTGGCAGGTCCCGAGGAGCTGGCGGGGGTCCTGCGCGCGAACCCGCCCGGCGTGACGGTGTTCTGGTCACCACGCGCGCAGCTGTACGGGTCGATCGCCCATCGAGCGGCTGGGGCACCGGGACGAACAGCATGGGTGCAGCACGTCATGCCGAGCGATTTCCGGCTCCATCGGGATGCCTCCGCGATTCCGACCGACCTTGTTCTGTGCGTCTCCTCGGCCGTCGCGCGCAGGCAGCACGCGTGGTACCCACAGAGTCCGACCCACGTACTGCACCCGGGTGTCGACCTCCCTGACGTGGTGTCCCGGGACACGGCGCGGGCGAAGCTCGGATGTCCGGCGACGGGTCCGCTGATCGGCGTTGTCGGGCGGATAGAACCGTGGAAAGGGCAGGATCTCGCCCTGCGGATGCTTGCCGACCTCGTCGCCCGCCGACCCGCCGTCCGGCTCGTCCTCATCGGGCAACAGGCTTCCCCGACGTGGCCGGAGTTCGGCGTAGCGGTCACCGCGCTCACTCACGAGCTCGGACTCGCCGACCGGGTGGTGTTCGCCGGACACATCACCGATGCATCGACACTTCTCCCGGCACTGGACGTGCTGGTCTGCTCGTCACGGGAAGAGGGGTTCGGCCTCGCTGTGATCGAGGCCATGGCGGCTGGAGTGCCGGTCGTCAGCACCCGGTGCGGCGGCCCGGACGACGTCATCGAGGACGGCCGTAGCGGAATACTGGTCCAGGCGGAGGCACCGCGCGACCTAGGTCGCGCGGTGGAACGTGTGCTGTCAGACCATGAGCTGGTGGTGCAACTGGTGACTCGGGCCCGAAACACCTGGCGAGCGCGATTCACTGCTCGCCGGTCCGCAGAGAACCTTCTCGAAGTCGTCACCGGGCTGGTCACGGGCGTGAACCCACCGTCGTAGCACCACGAGCCGTGCGCCCGAGGGCTGTTCAGATGCTCGCGGTACCACGGTCGAGCATCTGGTCGAGGTCGGCAGTCGACGTGTCACCGAGATCGTCGGCGGTGTGGCCGAGATGGCGCAGCCAGTCCAGGCCCGGCAAGGCGAGCCGGTCACGGCCGCTGCGGTTCACCGCCCACATCTGGGCGCCCGACCGAATAACTATGCCGCCGCGGTCGGCATAGTAATGCCACCACAGCCCCCAGTCGACGTCTACTTCCAGAACGTCGTCCGAGGTGTGTCGCCGGAGGAACTCGCCGTGCGCGCGGAGGTAACGATCGAGGTTGCGCTGGTTGTCCAGCATCGCCCGGGGAGGCTTCGGGTGCCAGACGTGCAGTGCCCAGATATCCGGTCGCGCAACGCAGGTGACGCCGGCCTTCGCAGCTCGGGCGCCCATGTCCATGTCCTGATATCCGTAACCCTGCATCGATTCGTCGAACCCGCCGATCCGCCAGTAGACCGACAGCGGCCATCCGGAGTTCAGCGGTAGCGCCCATTCCGGTCGCAGCGGAATCGGGGTATCCATCGGCGATGCGAAAAGCGTTTCGCGAAGTTCGGGACCGACGAAGGTGCCCGCCACGCGAACCGGCTTGGTTCGGGGCACCTGAGTTCGCAGTGTCGGGAGTTCGTGTTCGTGCACCGCATTGAGCACGACGGTGCGGTCGAGCTGTGGGAGCCATTCGACCGTGCCGAACAACACGGTCTGCGGGTGTTCCTGATGGGAATCCCGGAACAGCGACATCGCCTCGGGGCGCAGGACGAGGTCGGTGTCCAGCATGACCAGCAGCTCGGTGTCTCCGGGCACGTTGGCCGCGCCGATGTTGCGCGCTCTGCCGGTCCGTACCCCGAGGTCGGGACCGCAGCCGATCCAGCGGAGCCGGCCTTTCCATGGGCTGGACCGCGCCAGATCTTCGACGACGTCGCGGGTGCCGTCGCTGGACCCGTCGTCCGCCACGATGACGGTGAAGTCATCGACGGTCTGGGTGGCCAGCGACCCGAGCAGCAGTTCGAGGTTGTGGCGTCGGTTGCAGGTCGGTACGACGGCACCGATCACGTACGGCTCCGGACGGAGTTGTTCCGTCGTCGCCAGTCGATTCGCGGTTCGAGGACAGCAGGGTCGACCCGATCGCACGGTTCAGGGCCGTGCCGTAGACGTGGTCGTAGTCGAGACGGGTGGAGAGCTCGGGGTGGATTGCGGTTTCCGCGGTCGTGGCGCCGTAGACGATGCCTTGGTGCAGATCGGTCGCCCGCACGCCCCACGTGCGGCACGCGAACATGATGTTGTGCGAATCGTGCACCTTGCTGAGGTGGTAGAACGAGCCCGGCTGTTTAGGAAAGGGCAGCAGGTCGGTGCGCCGGTTGTGGTGGACATCGAGGAAACCTTCCTCGATGTCGATGTTCGGGGTGCCGTACTCACCCACGGTGCCGAGTTTCACGAGATGGCAGCCCGGTGCATGTTCGGCGATCCCGTAGAGGACGTTCAGTGTCCCGACGATGTTGTTCACCTGAGTGTGCACCGCGTGGTCTCGGTCGATCATCGAGAAGGGTGCGGATCGTTGCTCGCCGAAGTGCACCACCGCATTCGGTGCCAGGTCGGCGAACACGCGGGCCACGGCGGCGTAGTCGGTGATGTCGAGGACATGCAGGCCGATGTCCCGCCCGGTTTCCGCGTGCCATCGCACCACCCGCCGGTGCAGGGACGCGATCGGGGTGAGGCTGTCGAGGCCGTGATCGACGTCGAACCGGCGGCGGAGGAAGTTGTCCACGACATGGACCTCGTGGTTCCTCGCCGACAGGTACATCGCCTGGGGCCAGCCGAGGTAGCCGTCGCCGCCGAGCACCAGAACCCTCATGTTCCCCCTCAGCCATTTCACCATCGGAGCCGCTCCACCATCAGGTGGACCTGAAGCTACCGGACGGTCACCGAGAGGCGGCCTGCCTCAACAGGAGTAGCCCGCCTGGGACTGTGGGATCGTGGGCGCTGAGATGACGATGACGAGCACGGCGGTGTTCGCCTGCCCGGTGTGCGGGGAGACACTTCCCGCTACACCGGGTGGCTACGTGTGCGCGAACGGTCACCAGTTCGACATCGCCCGCGAGGGCTACGTCAACCTGCTGCTGGCCCAACACCGGCGTTCCAAGGATCCCGGCTACAGCAAGGAGATGATCGCCGGTCGGCGGGATTTCTTCGAGACCGGTCACTACCAGCGCTTGGCCGACGGGGTGGCCGAACGGGTGCGGGCGGTGTTGCCGCCGGTGCCCGCCCCGATCGTGGTCGACGCCGGTTGCGGGGAGGGCTATTACCTGCGGCGGCTCCGTACCCTGTTGTCCGGCGGCGGGGGCCGCGACGCGATCCTCTGCGGCCTCGACATCTCCAAGCACGGAGTTCGGGTGGCGGCCAGACGCGACCCGGCCGGTGTCTACGCCGTGGCCGGGACATACCGGATGCCGATCCTGTCCGGGCGGGTGGACGTGCTGCTCGCCCACTTCTCGCCGGTCAGCGCGGCCGATTTCCGTCGGGTGGTGAAGCCGGGCGGGGTGGTTCTTGTGGGCGGGCCGGGAGAGGGGCACCTGTTCAGCTTCAAGGAGCTGCTCTACGACCGGCCTGCGCAGCACGAGCCCGAGGCGACGCTGGCCGACGAGAACGGCTTCGAGCTGATCGACACATCGGTCATCCGCTACCCGCTGTCACTGCGGGGCTCGGGGCAGGTGGCGAACCTGCTGCTGATGACCCCGTTCTTCTGGTCCGTCGATGACGGTGCCCGGGCCCGGATCGCTGCGCTCGACGCGCTGGACACCGAGGTCGACGTCGTCGTACACGCCTACCGGCGTACCGGCGACGCACCCGCCGACGTCGAGTAGCGGCGATGCGGGTGCTGGTGGACGGCCGGATCGGCGGTGCCGACGGCATCGGCCGGTACACGACGTCGGTCACCGGCGGGCTGACCGGCACCCGCCATCGCGGCGTCGAGCTGACAGTCCTGCGAGCCGGCACGGCTCGGCGTTACAGCCGTGCTGACGGCGTCGAGCTGCTGAATCGGGCCGCCGAGTCCCGTGCCGATCTCCTGCACACTCTCGACTACCGGGTGCCCATCACCGTGTCTCCGGAGATACCCACCATCGTCACGGTGCACGACGTCCTGCGCACTGTGGACCCGGCGCTGTGCTACTCCGACGCCGCCTTCGCGGACCGCTTCGGTGTCGAAGGGCTGACCGCACTGCGCGAGGCGGTCGACGCTCTGCGCGACATCGCGCCGTTCCCTGCTCGCCGGGTTCCCCGAGGAACCCACGACGAGTTCCTCGGCCGGATGCTGGCGCTCGCGGTCAGCCGCGCCGATCGCGTGATCACCCCGACCGCAGTGGTGGCCCGGCAGCTGGGTGATCTCGTCCCTGCTCGGGACAAGCTCTGCGTGTCCCCGTGGGGCGTCGATCACCTACCCGCCCCGGCCGACGAGGTGCCGCCCGGCGTTGCGGGTCGCTTCGTGCTTTTCGTGGGCCAGGCGCGACCGCACAAGGGCCTTGCCGCCCTGCTCGCGGCGGTCTCGCGTACCGCGTTGTTCGGTGCGGGTGCGCCGTTGGTGCTGGTGGGACGTGACTGGGTGCCGAGTGGCGTCGCCGCCGTGTCAGCAGTAGGCGCTCTCGGTGCACATCGGCTAGTCCTGCTCGGGAACGTGAGTGACGCGGAACTCGCGTTGCTCTATACCCGTGCGAGTGTTCTTCTCCACCTCGCCGACCATGAGGGCTTCGGGTTTCCGCCCTTGGAGGCGCTGCGGCACGGTTGCCCCGTCGTGGCCGCGGACATTCCGGTCCTGCGCGAGACGCTCGGCGGGCAGGCCGAGTTCGTCAGCCCCCGTGACGCGGACGCGGTCGCTCGCCGCGTCGATGAGGTCGTCGCCACCGACGAGCCCTCTGCGCGCACCGCGCGTATACGTTGGGCGCGGCGATTCGACTGGCAGCGGCACATCGGCGACCTGCTCATGTGCTATCGGCAAGCCGGCCACGGATAGCCCGGGGAGCACCTGACGTGCCGAAATTGATCTTCGACGTGCGTTCCAACCACGACACCGGGGTGTCCCGCTACGGTCTGTCCCTTCTCCCGTCGGCGGCACAGGAACTCGCGGCGCACGGTTGGGAGCTCGACGTCGTGGCGAAGCCCGTCCAGGTAGACCGCGCACGAGAGGCCGTGATGGGGCTCGGTGGCCGGGCCAGGGTGCACCTCGACGCGCAGGACGAGGGCTTCCTGCGTCGGTCGACAGCGGTGCATGACCTCGCAGTCCGCGCCGACCTGTACTACACCTCGCACTACCTTCTCGACCGGCTCTGCCCGGTCCCCTTCGTCGTCACGATCCATGACCTCACCCGACTACGCCTGCCGCAGTTCAGCTACAGCGATGCGGCCTACGTGGCGCGGTTCGGCCAGTCGGAGTTCCGGACGATCCGGCACGAGCTGGCCGCGCTTGCTGACTGGGAGGACCCCCATTTCGCCGGTCACGGCACGTTCACCAGGTACTTCGTCGCTGTCAACCGCCGTCTTGCCGCCCGAGCCGAACGGGTCGTCACCGTCTCGCACACCAGTGCCCGTGAGCTCCGGCATTTTCTCCCGCTTCCCGCTGAGAGCATCGATGTCATCCCCGGAGGCGTCGACACGGCCGTGTTCCGGCGCAGACCGGCCGGCGAGGTCGACGTGATCCGCCGGCTCCTGCTGCTGCCCGGCCCCTATCTCGTCTTCGTCGGCCTGGCCATCCCAACAAGCGCCTCGACTGGCTGGTGGAGCAGTTGTTGAACGTCCGCCAACGGATGCCGACGACAGCGCGGCTGGTCGCGATCGGGGGCCATGCGGAGGGCAGCGATGCACTACGACGCCTGCTCGATCGGGCGGGCGCGACCGACTTCGTGGTCTTCTCCGGACGGGTCACGGACGCCCAGCTGGCTGCTCTTTACTCCGGGGCCGCCGCGCTGGTGACCGCCTCGATCAGCGAGGGCCACGGACTGCCGGTGCAGGAGGCGTTGAGCTGCGGCTGCGAGGTGATCGCCGCCGACATCCCCGCGACGCGGGAGACGACCGGCTCGGCGGCCCACCGGTTTCCGCCGGCCTGCGGGCGAGGACTCGCCGACCTCGCCTGCAGCGCCCTGGAGGGCGGTCTGGAACGTCGGAGTTCAACGCACCGACCACAGTCCTGGGAGGTCGCCGGTCGCCGGCTGGGCCGGGTCCTGGAGCGGACCTGGCGCTACAGCCCCCGCCAGGACTTCCGGATCAAGGCGTAGTCGGCGGCAGTCAAGGCGTCGCCGGTCGTGTCCAGGTGGGTGACGTAGTACAAGCTCGGTACCCCGAGTGCCCGCTGTTCCCGGGCGAACTCGCGCCACGCGGCGAGCGACGGCATCGGCCAGCCGTCGGTGTCGATGAGGCACGAGGGGTCGGCGAGGCGGGCCATGCTCGCGCGGAAGCGCATCTCAGCGAGCACGCTCGCAGCCTGGTGGCTGTAGACGTCGCCCAGCCGCACCATGTCCTGGACATCGGCGAAGTACGGGTTCGGGGACTGACCGACGACGAGCGCGTCCGGCTTGACGTTTTTGGCCGTCTGGTAGATCAGCGCCATCGCCTCGTGCGCGGCCTCGACCCCGAACAGGCGCGTCGAGCCGTCCGGGAAGGCCATGCCGTAGATCCCGGGTGTGGCGGACAAGTGGTCGATCTTGAATCCGTCGGCGTTCCAGCATCCCGGTCCGGCGCCCAACGCCCTACGAACCTGCTGCCGGATGCGCTCCCGTACCTCAGGCAGGGTGATGTCGACTGCGATCTTCTTGCCCGGATGCGGGGTCCCGAACTTGCTGAGCCGTCCGGGCCGGTTCTGCCGGGTGTTCCCGGCGGGCAGATATCGGATGCACTCTGCCTCGGGAACGCCCTCGTGCGCCCATGGCGACCACCACAGCAGCACCCGTCGCCCGTGCTGATGAAGCCGGTCGATGAAGCCCCGCAGATCGGGCCACCGTCCGATGTCGACGTCCTTGAGCCCACCGGACACGCACCACCGAGCATCGATGATGAGCGTTCCCCACGGAATCTCGTGACGATCGAGGACATCGACGATATCGCGATAGTTCACCTGCGTGCACAGCATGTAGGCAGCGTTGTCAGGTGGGCGCTCGACCGAGCTGCGCACCCGGAACAGGTCTGCTTGATAGCACTGATGGCCCCAACCGCACACGATCGGCCGCTGCCACCACGACACGCCGGCGCGAGTCGGCCGTGGGGCCGACTCGCGCTCGTGCAGGACGGCGACATACCGAGCGAGCGCCTGCTGCGCCGTCGGGCCGGTGGTGATGACGACACCTGGCGGACAGAACGTGCCGTCGACGTCAGGCACGCCCCAGCAGGTGAGCCGGAGTCCGAAGGATCCACCTCCGACGTAATCGAACTCGGAGAAGTGATGCTGACCGGGCTCGACCGCCAAGCCGATCGCGAGCCACTCTCCGTCGAGCTCGCGAGCCATGGCGAACGCCAGCAGGCCAGGATTGGCGATGAAGTTGCCACCGCGATAATCCAGATCCGCGTGCGCACTGACCTGCGCATGCTCGAACGGGTTGACGATCTGTTGCGCGTGCGAGTTCGGTTCAGGACACAGCAGATACCGGAATCCGATCGGTGAGCCCACCGAGTACTCGCGAGAGCTGGTCTGCCCTCGGTCGTTGAAGTGCTTGGTCAGCGCGAAGTGCTCGACGAAGCCGACGTCTTCGATGACGTCGAAGAAGCGGATGGTATCGACCGCACCTCGCCCGTACAGGCGGCTGTGAAACGCCAGGTGATCGTCCTGGACGTCCAGATGGTGCTCCTTGGTCCACAACGTGGAGCGTTCCGTCCAGGTGATCCGCTCACCGCCCACGTGTGACCGGCGCCCGGCCAGGCGACTGGACTGCCGGCGGTCGACGGTGTCGGCGGAGACGGTGGGCCGCAGATCCTGGCTCCAGCCGATGAGGTGCAACCGGACGGCACCATCCTCGGTGAGGATCACCCGGAATCGATCACGACACAGCTCGGTCGTCTCCTCCTGGCGTTCTCCGTCGGTCACGCGGCCGGTGGCATCCGGTCGGCACCACGCGGGCGGGCGCGGTCTCGCATCGACCTGACGCGATCCTGCACTGCGTTCTTGGTACGCAGGCTCGTGAAGACGTTGCACGCGCACCCGGCACATTCCAGGCGCAGCATGGCCTGGCACCGGCGCCGGTACTGGGGAGCGTCCAGGATCTCCTCGATGTCGTGGGTGAGGATGTTGCCGATCGGGGGCAGGACGTAGCAGCCGGAGCGGACGGCACCGTCGGAGGCGATGTAGACGGTGGTGTAGCCCAGGACGCAGCTCGGATTCAGATCCCGCAGCTCCGGCGTGCCCGCACGGAGATAGCGGCGGACATAGTCCAGCTCATAATCGGCGAACTGCTCGGGTAGCCGACAGCGCAAGGTGTCGACGATCTGATCGCTCGTCTCGTCGTCGGGCCAGAGGCCGGCGAGCGAGGCGTCCTGCAGGAAGTAGAGGCGGTTGTCGGGCAGGTTGCAGGCGAAGTAGCCGTCCACCCGTTGCACATGATCGAGCAACTCGTCGAGATCACCGGCTCCCACCTGGTTGAGGGTCATCGCGATGATCGTCGTCTTGTCACGCAGTAGCGAGATGCCCTCCATCGCCCGGGCGAAGTAACCTCGGACGCCCCGGATCTCGTCGTTGCGCTCGTCGAGCGCATCCAACGACACCGCGACGTGCGTGATGGGGGATTCGTTGACCTGCTCGGCGAAGCGGCGCAGCAGCAGCCCGTTGGTCTGCAGGCCGACCGTGGTGAACCTCGCGGTGTCGGCTTGCGCGAGTACCTCGAAGACGTCGCGCCGCAGGAGCGGCTCGCCGCCGGTGAACCGGAGCGTCGTGACGCCGATCTCGCCAAGCCGGTTGACGAGGGCGATCGCGGATTCCGTGTCGATCTTGTCCTGCCACCGGTGTTTCCAGTAGTCACACGTGACGCAGCGGGCCTGGCAGTTCTCGGTCAACTTCAGGCTGGCGTCCCGCGGGCGGATGGTCCGCGGTGCCAGCCGGTGCGACACATTACCGGCCAGCCAGAGTCTGCCCTCGTACACGGTTCCCCCGATCGTTGCGCTTCTCGTGGCACGTCGTGCGTCACCCCCCGGGCGACCTCACCGTAGGTCAGAACGCAGGCTCTACGGTGCCGCTGAACGGCTCGACGTACGCGCTTCCCGCCTGGTCACTGCGGCAGCCAGGTCCGTGCTGGTCATTCGCTACTGACCGTGACCAGGTTCTCGGCTACCGCCATTCGAAGCCAACTCCGCAGGCGCTGCGCGCCGCCCTAAGGGATGACATGCGGGCTGCTGCCGGTCGTGATCACCCCTACCTCGCAGCGACAGCTCTGCGTGCGCCGAGTTCGACACCAGAGAGCGAGAGCTGCCCGGGCCACCTTCGGACAGCTCCGGTGTCGAACTCGGCGACAACAGAGCAGGGCCGTGGAACTGCGGCCCAACTGTTTGTCCGGCACGTGAAATCACGGTCCCGCAGATCGGGAGTCTCCGGTAGTCTCGCTTTCGTGCACTCGCTGCTGACCAAGCGCCGGGCGGTCGATTTCTGTCGCCTGCGCAGCAGCCTGTGTCGAACGCCCTGACCGGGCGGTGACCCGCACACGATCGCGGGTGCAGCAGATGATCAGCCGGGCCGCCGCCCTGACCCCTGGATACCCATCCCCCACGGTCAGGAGCATCGATGAACCCCGCTCCCCTCCACCTCCTGCCGGCGCCGTTGCGCGGCCGAGCATCACCCCGCAAGAAATCTACTGCCAACGAGACGGAGCTGTCGTATGAGCCGAGAGAACGTCCTGGTCACGCCGGACTGGGCAGAGCAGAACCTGAACACTGCGGGCATCGTCTTCGTCGAGGTCGACGAGGACACCACCGCCTACGACACAGGACACATCCCCGGCGCAGTACGGATCAACTGGAAGACCGAGCTGCAGGATCCGGTGATCCGCGACTTCGTGGACCGCGGCAGCTTCGAGAAGCTGCTGTCGGACAAGGGCATCAGCAACGACGACACCGTGGTGCTCTACGGCGGCAACAACAACTGGTTCGCCGCTTATGCCTATTGGTATTTCACGCTTTACGGGCACAATGACGTCAAACTGCTCGACGGTGGGCGCAAGAAGTGGGAACTCGATGGCCGCACCCTGACCACCGACGAGGTGAGCCGGCCGGCTACGAGCTACACCGCGGCACACGACCAGGACACCACGATCCGGGCGTTCCGCCAGGAGACGGTCGACGCGATCGGTGTCAAGAACCTGGTCGACGTCCGCTCACCGGACGAGTTCTCCGGCAAGATCATGGCGCCGGCGCACCTGCCGCAGGAGCAGGCGCAACGCCCGGGACACATCCCCGGCGCGCTGAATGTGCCGTGGTCCAAGGCCGCCAACGAGGACGGCACCTTCAAGTCCGACGACGAGCTGCGCGCGTTGTACGGGGCGGCCGGGCTGGACGAGAGCAAGGCGATCATCGCCTACTGCCGGATCGGCGAGCGCTCCAGCCACACCTGGTTCGTGCTGCACGAGCTGCTCGGGTACTCCGACGTCAAGAACTACGACGGCTCCTGGACCGAGTACGGCTCGCTGGTCGGCGCGCCGATCGAGCTGGGTAGCTGAGCGCCGTGTGCGGGGTACCTGATCAGGACCAGGATCTGCCGGTGGGGACGGATCTGAGCAAGCACACCGTGCTGACCGGCACCGTGCGGGCGGGCGGTGCGCCCGCGCCGGGTGCGTTCGTGCGGCTGCTCGACGGCACCGGGGAGTTCACCGCCGAGGTGGTGTCGTCGGCCTCCGGCGCTTTCCGGTTCTTCACCGGCCCGGGTAGCTGGACCGTCCGAGCGCTGCACCGATCCGGCAACGGCGAGACGGCCGTGACCGCCGACGGGCCCGGCCTGTTCACCGTGGCAGTCGCAGTGTCCTGACCCGGTTGGTGGCTCTTCAAGGACCACCAACCCCGGGGCAGGGTGTCTCAAACGGGGGCCAACCCCCGCCGGCTGGCCGGCGGGGGTTGGCC
>JBOHGE010000086.1:0-12708 GCA_050700055.1 Pseudonocardiaceae bacterium | reverse complement strand
CCAGCTGGATCGGGGTGAGCCGGGAGGCGACGAGCCGGGCCCTGAGCCAGCTCCGGGCAGACGGCTACATCAGCACCGAACGCCGCTCCATCACGGTCATCGACCTGCCGGGGCTACGTCGCTACCTGGACTGACCCGGATCACAGGGAGATCCCCGGCTGCAGGCCGCGCTCGTCGAGCATCCGCCGCAGCTGCTGCAGCGCCCGAGCCCGGGTCGGCCCGATGCTGCCGACCGGAATTCCGGTGTCGCGGGCGATCTCGGTGTACGGCCGGCCGCTGTCCCGGAAGAGCTCGCGCAGCAAGGTCCGCCCGCGCAGCGGCAGCTGGGCGACCAGGCTGCGCAACTCCAGCGCCGTCTCGGCAGCGAGGACGCGCTGTTCCGGGCCTACAGATCCGTCGGCGACGGTGTCGAACATCGCTTCACCGCGGTATGCGGTGCGCTTGGACTGCCGGATGACGGACAGGCATTCACGCCGGGCAGTGGTGGCCAGCCACCCACTGAGCCGGTCCGGATCCTGCATTCGATGCAGGTTCTTCATCAATCGCAGCCAGGTCATCTGTATCGCATCGAATGCGTCGGCGTCTTGCAACTGAAACGAGCGAACCGTGGCCGATACGAGCCCGCCGTATCTGAGCACGATCTCTCGCCAGGCCGATTGATCACCCTGAGCAGCGGCAAGCAGTAACGCAGCAGTATCTGGTGTGGCGACTGGCCCGGTGTGGCCGGGTGCGGCGGTTGCGGTCGGCATTGCCATAGATTTGCGCCCACCGTGGGCCCGCGTCTGTAACTGCTGTCACGCCCAGCAGACATCGGTTCCCAAGGCGGCGCCGGCGGCGAACTCGGCGTGGTATTCGTCGGGTCCCAGCGCCGCCTGGGTGGTGCGCTCGATACCGGCCCAGAACTGCGGCTCCGCCGGGACACGGACGGTGCCCAGCCGCTGCCGACCAGCCGCGGCGGCCCCCAGCAGCCGGGCCGCCTGCGGGAAGCTGTGCTGGCTGGCGGCCACGGCGGCCAGCACGTCGAGGCACTCCGGGATGTCCAGCGCGAAGCCCTTGGCGACCAGGCGCCCGAGTGCGTCGTGAACGTGACGTTGCGCCTCGGTGGCCTCGCCGGCGGCCAGCGCGAGCCGGCCCAGCAGGCGTTCGGCGTTGGCCTGCAGCCATCCGCTACCCAGCCGCCGGGCCACCGTCAACGCCTCCTCGGCATGCTCGCGGGCCACCTCCAGGTTGCCGTCGATCAGCTCCAGGGTGCCCAGGGCGGCAAGATGCCAGGAGGTCTGGAAGCCGTACCCGGAGCGGCGCTCGGCGTCGACGGCGGTCTGCAGGTGCTCGCGGGCCGCGGAAAGCTCACCGAGCGCCATCTCGGTTATGGCGAGAGTCCGGTGCACCACACCGAAGGTGAGACCCGCACCGGTCTGCAGCGCATGCGCCAGCATCCGCCCGGCGAGCGCATGCGCCGGCTCGATATCGCCGCGGATGAGCTGCGCGTAGACAACCAGGGCGTTGGCGAAACCGTTCGTGATCGGGTCACCCACCTCGTCGCTGGCCGCGACGGAACGCGCGAGCAACTCCCGGGCCTCCGCCAGGCGCCCCCGGTAGATCGCTTCCCAACCCAGGTAGAACCAGTGCCAGGCGTATCCCCTGCGGTAACCCAACCGGGTCGCCGTCGCGTACGCGTCATCGAGCACCGGCCGAGCGGTCTCGAAATCGTCCTGGTAGATCCAGGCCAACGCCAGGATCTGGGCAGCGTCGATGCGGCACCAGTCGTCCCCGGCCCGGGTGGCCAGCGCCACGCTGCGCTCGAGCAATACTCGCCCGCCGGCCGGGTCGCCGATGGTGGTCAGCAACCCGAGGGTGTCCAAGGCTCGCCCCAGTGTCCACAGATCGTTGCACGCCTCACCGGCTGCCAGCGCCGCCTGGGACAGCTCGTGCACCGCCTGGTAGGCGCCCCGGTACAGCGCGAGCCGCCCACGACCGGCCAGTACCCGGCCGCGCAGTGGGGTCGGCTGCTCGCCGGCGGCGTCCAGCGCGCGGGCGTACGCGGCGTCACCCTCCCGGTAGCGGCCGGTGAACAGCCAGAACAGGGTCAGCGCATCGACCAGGCGCAGGGCGCAGTCCGGCTCGGTCGCGGCGGCCCGCTCCAACGCGGCGCGCAGGTTGGGCAGCTCGGTGGCCAGCGTGCGGAGCACGGGGTCGTCGCGCCCGGCCCCGAGCACCTGCGGGGCGGCCTGCTCGACCAGGCCGAGGTGGTGAGCCAGGTGACGGTCCCGCACGCCGTCGACCTCGCCGGCGTCGGACAGGCGCACGGTGGCGTACTGGCGGACGGTCTCCAGCAGGCGATACCGGGTCTGCGGGCCTTGGTCGTCGGTGACCACCAGGGACTTGTCGACCAGACCGGTCAGCAGATCCAGCACGCCGTAGCGGTCGATCCCGGTACTCTGACGCATCCCGGCATCCGGGCACATCCCGGCATCCGGGCACACCGCCTCAGCCGCCTCCAGCGTCCAGCCGCCGGCGAAGACCGACAGCCGGCGCAACAGCACCCGCTCCGGGTCACTGAGCAGCTCATGGCTCCAGTCGAGGGAGGCCGCCAACGTCTGATGGCGCGGCATCACCGTCCGGGCCCCACCGGTGAGCAGCCGGAAACGATCGCTCAAGGCCCGCGCGATCTGCTCCGGAGCCAGCATCCGCACCCGCGCGGCGGCCAACTCGATGGCCAGCGGAATACCGTCTAGATCATGACAGATCTGCGCCACCGCCGGCGCGGTGACCGCGGTGACCGCGAAGTCCGGACGAACCTGCCTGGCCCGGTCGATGAACAACGACACCGCGTCGGACAACCGCAGCGCCTCGACCAGCGCACCCGCGGGCTCGGTCGGCAACGACATCGACGGCACCCGCCAGGTGATCTCACCGGGTACCCCCAACGGCTCCCGGCTCGTCGCCAGCACCGTCAGCGACGCACACCCCCGCAACAGCACATCCACACACTCGGCACAGACCGCCAGCAGGTGCTCGCAGTTGTCCAGCACCACCAGCGCGCGGCGGGTACCCAGGTGGTCGACGAGCGTGTCGAGCAGCACCCGGCCCGGCATCTCCCGCAGGCTCAGGGCACCGATCACCGCAGCCGGCAACAACGTGGGATCCTGCAGCCGAGCCAGCTCCACCCACCACACACCGTCCGGGTGCCGATCGGCCGCATCGGCCGCGGCCTGCAACGCCAACCGGGTCTTGCCGCAGCCACCGGCCCCGGTCAACGTCAACAACCGCGCATTCTGCAGCGATTCGCCGACTTGGGCCAGCTCGAAGCGGCGTCCCACGAAACTCGTCAACTCACCAGGCAGGTTGTTGGGCAGCACGTCCAATGACCGCAACGGCGCGAACTGCACCGGCAGATCCGGATGCACCAATCCGAAGACATGCTCCGGCCGGCCGAGATCACGTAACCGGTGCACTCCCAGATCGGCGAACCCGGCGTGCTCAGGCAGCCGATCCAAGGCCAGATCACGGGTCGTCCGGGACACCACCACCTGCCCACCATGGGCGATCGAGCGCAACCGCGCACAACGATTGACCGCCACCCCGAAATAGTTGTCCTCATCCCGTAACTGCGCCTCGGCGGTGTGCAAAGCGATACGCAACCGCAGCGACGCCTCAGCGGGCCAGTCCTCAGCATGAAACGCACGTTGGACGTCAAGTGCGGCAGCTATTGCGTCCGACGCCCGAGCGAACACCGCCACCACGCTGTCGCCTTCACCCTGCTCCACCGGCCGCACCCCGCCGTGGCGCGCGATCATCTCGTCGAGCAGCTCATAATGCCGGGCGATCGCGACAGCCATCGCCGCAGGTGCGGCCTCCCACAACCGGGTGGAACCCTCGATGTCGGTCAGCAGGAACGTCACCGTGCCGACCGGCAGGTGCAAGGTCACCCGCTCAACGCTTCCCCTCAGCCACCGGTCCACGACCGCGATTGTTCCATCGTGCAGCCTCAGCTGCGATGGTCGCTAGAGTTCATGGTCGTGGCAGCCGCAGGCGGAATCACCACCGTGACGGTGCTGTTCACTGACCTGGTGGGCTCCACTCAGCTGATGAATCTCCTGGGTGAGCGCACGTTCGAGGAACTGCGCCAGTCCCATCTGGGCCTGCTGGGCCAGATCACCACCGCGCACGGCGGCGTCGAGGTCAAGAACCTCGGCGACGGGGTGATGGCCGTGTTCACCGCGGCGTCCGACGCGGTGGCCGCCGCGGTGGCGATGCAGCAGGCGGTGCAGCGCCGCGGCCGCGGCGCCGCGGCCCGGCTGTCCATGCGGGTCGGCTTGGCGTTGGGGGACGCCACCGAGTACGGCGGTGACTGGTTCGGCACGCCGGTCGTGCAGGCAGCCCGGCTGGTCGCGCAGTGCGGGGGCGGTCAGATCCTGGTCACCGACACCGTGCGCACGGTGGCCCAGGTCCGCACCAACACGCACTTCGCGCTGGTGGGAGACGTGCTGCTGCGGGGCATGGCCGCCGCGGTGACCGTCTGGAAGCTGGACTGGGTACAGACCGCCTCGCCGGCGGCGGTGGCCCTGCCCGGCCCCTTCCAGGGCACCGAGGCGTTCGGGTTCGTGGGGCGCCAGACCGAGCTGGCCGCGCTGCAGGCGGCTTTCGAGCGGGCGGCCGGCGGCGGGCGGCAGCTGGTGCTGGTCGGGGGTGAGCCCGGGGTGGGCAAGAGCCGGCTGGCTGCCGAGTTCGCCCGGGAGATGCACGCCGGCGGCACCAACGTGCTGTTCGGTCGGTGTGACGACGGGCTGGCGATGCCCTACCAACCCTTCGTGGAGGCGCTGTCGCACTACCTGCACCATGCCCCGTCCACCGAGCTGCCGAACCGGCTCGGCCAGCTGGCCGGGGAGCTGACCCGGCTGGTCCCCGAGCTGACGGAGCTGGTGACGGGGCTGCCCAGCCCGATGCACGCCGACCCGGAGACCGAGCGCTACCGGCTGTTCGACGCGATAGCGTCCTGGCTGGGCGCCGCCTCGGCCGACGAGCCGCTGCTGGTGGTCCTCGACGACCTGCACTGGGCCACCCAGCCGACGTTGCTGTTGCTGCGCCATGTGGTCCGAGCCACCTCAACGGCGCACCTGCTGGTGGTGGGCATCTACCGGCACACCGAGCTCGATCCCGCGCAGTCCATGGCCAACCTGCTGGCCGACCTGCGCCGCAGCACCGGAGTGCAGCGGCTGCTGGTCGAAGGGCTGGACGAGGCCGAGGTGATGACGTTGCTGGAAGCCATCGGCCGCCCCCTGGGGGACAACGCGCGCGGGCTGGCCCGGGCCATCCAGACCCACACCGAGGGCAATCCGTTCTTCGTCGGTGAGCTGGTCCGCCACGCAGTCGAGTCAGGAACCCTCGGCGGGAGCCTCGAGCACCTGGGCATTCCCGAAGGGGTCAAGGAAGTGGTGCTGCGCCGGCTGGGCCGGCTGTCGGCAACGACCAACCAGGCGCTGGTCACCGCTGCGGTGGTGGGTGCGGAGTTCGACTTGACGATCGTCGCCGCCGTCACCGGTCTGGGGGAGAACACGGTGGCCGAGGCCCTGGAGGAGGCGATGGCCGCCGGCCTGGTCAAGGAGGTGACCGGCGCGATCCTGCACTTCCGGTTCCGCCACCAGCTGGTGCGAGCCAGCCTCTACGGCTGTCTCAGTACCGCCCGGCGCCAGCGCCTGCACCGCGAGGTGGGTGCGGCCATCGAGGCCCTGCACCAGTCCCAGCTGGACGAGCATCTACCGGCCCTGGCCTACCACTTCGGTCGGGCGACCGCCGCCGTGGCGGCCACCGCGGTGGGCTACACCTGCCGGGCCGCTGATCGCGCCCTGGCCCAGCTGGCCCACGACCAGGCCGCCGAGCTCTACGCCCAGGCCCTGGCGCTGTTGGACGACTCGGAGCTGGCTGGCGACCCGCTGCGGCGCTGCGACCTGCTGCTCGCTCTGGGGGATGCGCAGCGCCGGGCTGCGCATCCCGCCCACCGCCAGACCCTGCTGGCAGCGGCCGCGGTGGCCCTGCAGGTGGGTGCCACCGACCGCCTCACCACCGCCGCCTTGGCCAACGTCGGAACCTACTGGCCCGGCGCGGTAGACGACCACGAGCGGGTGGCCGTGCTGACGGCAGCGCTGACGGCCATCGGCGAAGACGACAGCCTGGTCCGGGCCCGCCTGTTGGCCAACCTGGCTGACATGCTGGGCACCAGCGAGTGGGACCGGCGGGTCGAGCTGAGCACCGAGGCCGTGGCCATGGCGCGGCGGCTGGGTGATCCGCCCACCCTGGCCCAGGTGCTCGTGCACGTCTTTCGCACCCTGCGGCATCCGAGCACGCTGGCTCAACGTCGCGAGCTGGTCGACGAGCTGACCGAGCTGGCTGCGCAGCTGGGTGACGCCAACGTCGCCTACAGCTCCGCCCTGACCAGCATCGGCGTCGCCCTGGAAGCCGGCGACATCGCCCAAGCCCAGCACCGCTTGACCAGCGTCACCCAGCTGGCCGACGATCTAGCTCAGCCCGCCCTGCGGTGGATGGTGGCCGTCTCGCACGCCGCACTCACCATACTCGCCGGTCGGCTGCACGAGGGCGAACGGCTGGCCCACCAGGCCCGGGAAGTGGGCGATAGCGCCGGCAATCCCGATGCCGGGCTGTTCTTCGGTGCCCAGCTCCTGGCGATCAGGATCGTGCAGGGCCGGTTGGGCGACCTCGAGGCCATAGCCGTCGATCTGGTCAACCAGTATCCCGATATCTGGGGGTGGCGGGCCGCCTTGGCGCTGTGTCACTGCCATCTCGATTGCCGGGACGAGGCTCGGGTGCTGTTCCAGAAACTGACCGCTGACGGCTTCACCGGCCGCCCTTACAACGTCAATTGGCTGCCGGGGATGGTGCTCAGCGCCGAGGCGTGCGCCCAGCTCGGCGACGTCCACACCGCCGCCACCCTATCCGGCCTACTCACCCCCTACGCCGACCAGTTCGTCACCTCCGGCCCGGTGAGCTGCTACGGATCGGTCACCCATTACCTGGGTCGGCTGGCTGCCACCATGGAGTCCCTCGACGAGGCCGATGCCCACTTCGCCGCCGCTGCCGCCGCCCATGCCCGCATCGGCGCCCCGGCCTGGCTGGCCCATACCCAGCTCGAATGGGCGCAGCTGCTGCTGCGCCGGCAGCGCCGCGACGACGTCCCGATGGCCGCCAGGCTGCTCGGCCAGGCCCGGGTCACCGCCCGCCGGCTGGGCCTGCACACCATGGAACAGCGGACCATCATCCTCATCGACCAGCTCAATGACCGAGTCTGATCATCCGGCGGTGGCGGGCCAGGGCAGGAATGCGTTGTCGACCTGGTCGAGCACGTCGGCCAGCTCGCGGGGGTAGTGCCGGAGCAGCACGGTTTTCATGCTGTTGTCATCGATCCAGTCCAGCCCCGACCTGGTGTAGTGCTGCGCGTTGTAGCAGTCGGTGAAGAACCGGTCGCTCTTCAGCCGCCGAGTCGCCATGAGCATGAAGACCCGGAATGCGGTGTCGCTGAACCCGAACCCGCGTGGTGGAGGCTCGGCCAACAAACCGATCATCAGGTCGACGTTGTCGATCTCGCCGTCGTAGACGTCGCGGATCTCCTGCCCCCAGGCCGGGCAGGTCGACAGCTGGTCGAAGTGCCGGACAGGTGCCTTGTGGAACGCCTGACGGAAGCTGTTGTAACGGGGAACGCCGCGCTCCCGGTCCCGGGTGATGTCGACGGCGGCCAGGTCGAACGGTGTGCCATCATGGCGCAGCCCCTGCAACGTCCGGGGGTAGTTGTGCAGCGTGAGTGCGCCTGGGTGAGAGATCCCGAAGGTGTAGAGCACGTCGGCCATGCCGACCTTGCGCAGCTCCGGTATCGCGTGCGTGGTGAGCAGGTCGGTAAGACCCCTCGACCGCCGCCCATTACCACCGCCGAACGGCGAACGGAACACGAACTCGTCCGGCATCAGGGAATGCATCCGGTAAACGGCGGCGAACTCCTCGGTGAGGCTGAACGGGACCCCATAATGATCGGCCGACGAGCCCGGGATCCCGCTGATGATCTCGTTGCGGCTCACCCGACCGGCAGCGCGCTTGAGCCGCTTGGACTTGAGCCGCTGCGAGATGCCCCACCAGGCCATCCTCATCCCGGTCCGGGTGGTGGGATGGGCGATGATCGCGGGTGTCCACTCGACGGTGTGAATCTTGGCCAGGAGCGCCGAATTGACCAGCCGGGCGGTCTGGAAGAGCTCCTCGTCGCTGCGCAGGTGCTTCTCGGTCTTCTCGAGATGATCACAGATGGCGTTGTGCTCCAGGGAGAACAACGTGTGCAGCGCCGCCAACCCGGTCCAGAAACCGGCGTGCTTGCCGTCGAAGTCGAAGAACCCCTCAGCCAGACTTGTCGGGATAGTGCCATCCTCGATCTTGAGCCGGGCACCGTCGCGGACCAGTTTCTGCCGTTTCGCGTCACTGCCATAGATCTGTGACCCGTCCCACCAGTGGGTGTCGTCATTGCGGAACACCCCTGGCGCGTCACCCCGGCGGGTCCGGCCGATCACCACAGCCTCGCCGGTCGACTGGTCACCCGGAGCGACCGGCAAGACGATCGGGTTCTCCGTCTCATTCTGGCCATGGCTGAACCAGTCGTGCACCTCGAACTGCAGCCACGCCCCGGCCAGCATGTTCAGGGTGGTGGCGGGGATGAACCGGTCCCGGGTGAGCAGTTGCAGGCTCACCGTCCTGGGATTGGGCGTGAGCAGCCCCGATCCGGACTCAGGAAGCCACTGCGCCGGCCGGACGTTTCGACCGAGATTCGCCTGCTCCGCACCCATTGTCGGGTATGTGCAGTCATTCCAGATACCGTCCGCCGTCCGGTACATATGCTGGGCGAGCGACAATCCGGCACTGTCCGGCACACCGGTATCGAAAAGATTCTCCAGCTGCAGCCGGCGCCTCAAGCCGAGCAAAGTGGGCATGCCCAGCCACACCGGCAGTTTGTCCCATCCCATGCTCCGATCCAGCAGCTGCGCCACGCCCATCCACCACTGCGCCAGGTGCGACGCCGGCTCACTGGGCAGTCGTATCCGGGGTTCGTCTGCAGGGGGCATCGGGCTTCACCTCCGCAGGACAGTCTGCCACCACGACGCCGCCTGTCAGTGACCTCGCGCACAGTTGCCCGGCCACGGGCAGCACAGCTGCCTGGTGACTGAAAGCACAGACCGTTGCAGCGCGCGAGCTTAACATGATCTGCAGGTAAACCACGGGGAGTTGACCTATGTCGGGGAGTTAAACCATGCACAGATTGAAATGGAAGCTGAAGAGTCGATTCTGGAGCTGGTTCTTCATCGCGAAGTTCCACTTCAACAAGCCGCGACGCGTCCCCAGACCCACGGACCGCGGCCGGAAGGTGGGATGCAAGCCGCTCGCACACCGGTACCGGTCCATTCCCATCTCGAATATCATGGTCGCTGACCACGTTCCGAAAGATGAGAGATTTCTGCTCGGACCGGTTGCCACCAAGGTTCATGTCTGGCTTCACCGCCACTTCCCACCTGCCGAGTCCGGCCTGCCGTCCATCAATGCCGATCCCAGCACCGCGATCGAGCGCGCCTACGACCGCAGATACCACAAGTACGTACCCACTCCCGAGATACCGAGGGAGTACCAGGGTCCGATCGACCTCGGGTCACTGGCGGTGGCCGGACCATACTTCTGCTATCTACGGTGTACCTCCGATGGGAACTACGAGTGGGATCTGCGGCATCTGGGTGAGTACGAGTGCCATCCGGGGTTGCGGCGGCTCGGCGCCCGGGTGCTCTTCGAGGTCAACCAGGACACCCGGCGGCTGGAAGCCGTCGAGATCGAATGCGAGCTGGGTGTGCGCAAACCCGGGGACCCGGAGTGGGAGCTGGCGCAGCGAATCGCACTGTGCACGGCGACCACCGATGTGTCACTGGTCCGCCACTTCGTCGGGATACATCTGGCACTCGTCGGCCGGTTCTCGATCGCCACGCGAAACGTCCTGCCCGCGAACCACTGCATACGGCGCCTGCTCTGGCCGCACGTATGGGCGAGCCAGTACTCGAACGAGATGGTCACCGAGATCTTCATGATGCCGGGTGGCGAGTTCGAAGGAATATTCAGCTTCACCTACGACGAGCTCTGCAGGCTCTTGGCGAAGTCTTACGCGGACTACGATATCCGAGCGGTGACCGATCCCTTGGCCAATGCGGAGAGTCGTGGAATCCTCGACAAGGGATTCGACCTCCCGGCTCTGGACAACCGGGTAGCGCACTGGAAGGTGATGTACGACCATGCGCACCGTTACCTCACCCTGTACTACAGTTGCGATCAGGACCTCAGAGACGACGCCGCAGTAGTGGAATGGCTCAGGACACTGGATCGTTCCGTTCCCGGTGGGGTCAAGAAGATGCTGGACCACAAGATCACGATCGACGGAGTGGCGACACTCATCGCTGCCTACATCTACGCAGTTAGCGTCGAGCACGAGATTCTCGGGTCGGGGCTGTGGAACTACCAACTGTGGACGCACGTACAGCCCGTACGGATCTACCAGAATGGCCGGCGGGAGCCGATCGACATATACCAGCGGCTGGTCAACTACAACTTCAGCGTCAATGTGGAACGAGCACAGCTCATGCAGGATTTCTCCTACCTGGCCGGAAAAGACGACGCCGCCGCGCGTGCCTTCAGCACCTTCCTGTCCGAGTTGACCGAACTACAACTGCGCCTCAAGACCGAGCCGCACGAACACTGGAAAGTATACCCAGCAGACCTGGAGGTAAGCGTAAACGGCTGACCCACCCGTCCCTCCTCCCCGACCGTCCCCGTCGTGAACTCGACCAGCGACGTCTGCCGTCCGCAGAATGTCACTGACGTCGAGTTCACGACACATCCGGCCAGCGGTCAGCGCTCAACGCGGTTGCTTTGCAGCGGCAGGCCGTTCACACCGTAGGCGAGGATGTCGTGCTCGGACCGCTCGTCGAGTACCGGCAGGACAGTGTGGTAACAAGCACCGGGAAAAACATAGGGAGGAGCGTGCTCGACTAGTCGGTAGCACCTCACCCTTGGGGCGCGATGCGTTACTGGTTCTCATTACGTGCCCCGAACGCGGTCAACCGACTTTTGCCGGACACGGCCGAGCAAGTCTCGCTGATCCTCGCCAGCTGGTGTCGCTATGAGCGCGGCCCCCGACGCAGACCAGAGAAGGCACATGGTCAATACTGTGCGTCGCACACGCTCCTAGCGTCCAAGGAACCTGGAGGATTGGCCCGTCCGCATACTGCTGGCTAACGGCGGCGATGGAATGGACTACGGGGAGACAGCCGCTGAAGCCATCGCAAGAGAAGCGAGTGAGGACACTACACTCGTAGCGGTCGTGGGCCTGGGTATCAGTCGAACGGGAACCCGGGAGGCGATCCTGCGGCTCGCCAGGCCGGATACGCTTATCCCAACGATTGGAACAGGTATCACCGCCACTGATCTGGCGACCAAGACAAGTCCATACTACCACCAGGTAGGGCCGACCAACCAGAGAGAAGCCGAGGTCGCCGCGTTTTACGCCAAGGCCAGACTCAACGCAAAGAAAGTGACCATCTACTATTCTGGCGACGAAAAAGATCTTTACAGTAGCGACCTGAGAGATCAAGCGAAGCGCGCCTTCCAGGAGCGCGGACTGGCCGTACAGAAAAGGCGTTACAAAATCAATCCGGGCGACTACGGTAGCGTAGTACATCTCGCCGGAAAAGACGCATGTGACATCGGTGCCGATGGTGTTGTCTTCTACGCTGGACGAGGGTCGGAATTGTCAGAATTTTTCGCAGGCATGGAACAGAAATGTAAATCAAAATATCCTTGCTTCCTCGGTGGCGACGCCGTTTCTCGTTTCGTGCTGGACGGAAGAATTGATAAATACCCAGGGCTCGTCATTGACTACCTGGAACAAGCTTCAAGCCTGGCCTGGGAATCGGATTGCAACGTGACACCAGATGATGTCGGCTTCTTCGATTCTTATCGGAGATTATTCGGCGAGGTCGAATGCTCGAGTATTCGGAGCAGTGGCTCGCTCTTGGCTTACGATACGTTGCTGGTGTTCATCCAAGGTCTCCGAAACGCGGCCGGTCTCCGCAACGCTGCGGTCTTTCAGCAACCTACACGCGACGAGGTTCTGGCCGGGATTGGGGCTATCAACAGCGGCAACGAAGGTCAAGGTTCCCTGCGGGGCACGAGCGGTAAGATCGATTATCCGAGCACCAGCGATCAAGACCAAGCGGTCCCGAAGGATAAGGCCATCTTGGTACTGCGTGGTCAAGCTTCCGGGGAACCTACACGTATGCTCTTGTGTGGACAGCTCGATACGGCCCAACCCCCACCGGATGATTGTTCGACAGCACCACCCGGTTCGCAGGTATCACGTGACCCTGCCACGCAGAGAAATCTGCGCTGAAACGATCCTCGGATTGCTTGTCGAGCACCGGTAAAGCAACCACCGTCGTTTCAACGATGGTGTGCCCAGGCCCAATGTCGCTAAGTTAGGTCTCTCCGGCTGGCGGAGCTGTGCGAGCACAGCAGACAGCACAGCTGCCAGAGTGATCAAGAGCAGCTATCCCCGACGTCCCCGCTGCCACGACCCCCATGATCGCTGTTTGGGTGCCGAAAACGACAAATCTTGTCGTTTTCGGC
>JBOHGE010000085.1:0-13113 GCA_050700055.1 Pseudonocardiaceae bacterium | reverse complement strand
TCGCCAGCCCGGTATGGGTGACCACCACCCCCTTGGGGCGCCCGGTGGACCCCGACGTATAGATCACATAGGCCGGGTGAGCCGGCACCAGCGGCGCCGAACGATCCGCATCGGTCAGATCACCGCCGTCCATCGCGATCACCGCCGACGTCACCGCGGGATCGTCGAGGACCACCACCGGGATCTCGCTCACCCCGGCCACGCCGTCCACCACATCACTGCGGGTCAGCACCGCCACCGGCGCCGAGTCGGCGATCATGAACCGGATCCGCTCTGCGGGGTACCCCGGATCCACCGGAAGGAAGGCCGCGCCCGCCTTCACCACGGCCAGTTGCGCCACCACGATGTCCACCGACCGCGGCAGCGCCAACCCGACCACCCGCTCCGGGCCGGCACCCAGCTGCACCAACAACCGCGCCAGGCGGTTCGCCCGCGCATTCAGCTCGGCGAAGCTGACGACCCCGTCGTCGACAGTGCCGTCGTCGAAAGACCCGCTTTCGAACAGCACCGCGGGCGCACGCGGAGTCCGCAGCACCTGCGCCTCGAACAGCTGCGCCAACGTGGCGGGCGGCACAGCGTGGTCGGTGGCATTCAACTGCACCAGCAACCGGTCACGCTCGGGTGCCGACAATAACGGCAGACCCGACACCAATCCGGTCGGCTCGGCCGCCACGCCTGCCAGCAACACCTGCAGGCTGTCGACCAGCCGTTGCACGGTCCCGCGATCGAACAGATCCGTGTTGTAGGTCAGTGCCCCGTACAGATTCCCGTCCGACTCCTGGAACTCCACCGTGATATCGAAGGCCGTGCTCACCACCGGCAGCTCGAGGGCATCGATCTCCAGGCCGGGCAGGTATCCGGCGTCGGTCTGGTTCCCGGTGTTCTGCAGCACCACCATGGCTTGGAACAACGGTGTGCGGCTGGTGTCCCGAGTCGGTTGGAGGTCGTCCACCAGCCGTTCGAACGGCACATGCTGATGGGCGAACGCGTCGAGAACCGTCGCTCGGACGCTGCGCAGGAACTCGGTGAAGGTCTGTGCGCGGTCCACCGTGGCGCGTAGCACCAGGGTGTTGACGAAGAACCCGATGAGTCCTTGTAGTTCGGTGCGCTCGCGGCCGGAGACGACGGTGCCGACGGCGATGTCGTCTTGGCCGGACCAGCGACTGAACAGTAGTTGGCAAGCGGCGAGCAGGGTCATGAACAGCGTGCTGTTGTGCCGGCTGCCCAACTCCTTGAGCTGGGCGGTCACCTCGGCCGGGACCACGAACCTCAGCAGCGCACCGTTGCTGGTCTGCACCACCGGCCGGGGCCGATCCGTCGGCAGTTCCCACGGGGTGACACCGTCGAGCTGGTGTCGCCAGTAGGCCAGATCCTCCTTCAGCGCCGCACCGGAGAGCTGCCGGCGTTGCCATGCCGCGTAATCGGCGTACTGCACCGGCAACACGGGCAGTGCCGCGGCTGAATCCTGCCGGGCGGCGCGGTACCAGGCGGTCAGCTCCTGGACGAGCACGTCCATCGACCAGCCGTCGGTGACGATGTGGTGCACCACCAGGATCAGGGTGTGGTCCTGGGCGCTGGACCGCACCAGCCGCGACCGCATCAGCGGCCCCCGGCGCAGGTCGAACGGCCGGCCGAGCTCCGCGGCCAGGACCCGGTCCAGCTCCGCGGCGCGCTCGGGTTGGGCCAGCCCCGACAGGTCCAGCACCGGCAAGGTCACCTCGTACGGCGGGTGCACCACCTGCATGCCCCGCCCGTCGACGGCCTCGAAGGTGGTGCGCAGCGACTCGTGCCGGGCCACCAGGCCGGTGAACGCGACCGCCAGCGCGTCGATGTCCAGCTCCCCGCGCAGCCGCAGGCCCAACCGGGTGGTGTACTCGGCGCTGCCGGACTCGAACTGATGCAGGAACCACAACCGCTGCTGCGCGAACGACTGCGGAGTGGTGAACAGCTCCAGCTCGCCACCGCGGGTCAGCACCGAGATCACGGACACCCCGCCGGAGTCGGCCGGTATCGCCGCGGCCAGCTCGGCGACCGTGGCATGAGTGAACACCACCCGCGGCGACAGCTCCGCATCGAAAGCGGCGCGCAACCGCGACGCCACCCGGATACTCAGGATCGAGTCCCCCCCGAGCTCGAAGAAGTTGTCTCCGACCCCGACCCGCGGCACCCCCAAGACCTCGGCCCAGATATCAGCCACGACCCGCTCGGTCTCGGTGCGCGGTGCCACGTACCCGCCGGTGCCACCGGCACCCCACTCCGGAGCAGGCAACGCACGCCGGTCCAACTTGCCGTTGGCATTGAGCGGTAGCGCGTCGAGCGCCACGAACGCCGCCGGCACCATGTAGTCGGGCAGCCGCTCACCCAGGAACGACCGCAGCTCGGTCGTGGTGGGGGTGGTCGAGCCGGCCGCCACCAGGTAGGCCACCAGCCGCTGGCTGTCCGATCCGTCCGCCCCGGCGGCTGCCGCTGTCCGGGTGATCACCACGACCTGCGCGACATCGGGGTGTCCCGCGAGCACGGCCTCGATCTCGCCCAGCTCGATGCGGAATCCGCGGATCTTCACCTGATGATCGGCCCGACCGAGGTAGTCCAGCTCACCCGCAGCGTTCCACCGCACCACGTCCCCGGTGCGGTACATCCGCACACCCGAGGCGCCAAAGGGATTCGCCACGAACCGCTGCGCGGTCAACCCAGGACGGTCCAGGTAGCCACGGGCCAGACCATGACCGGCGAGGTACAGCTCCCCTGGCACACCCACCGGCACCGGCCGCAGGCCGGCGTCCAGCACGTACACCTGGGTGTTGGTGATCGGCCGGCCGATCGGCGGCGCCTGGTCACCCTCGGCGGTATCTGCGTCGAATGGACCCACGCCGGATGAGTCCACATCGTGGTACCACGCCGTGACATACACCGTGGCCTCGGTCGGACCGTAGATATTGGCGATCCGCCGGCACGAGGTCGCCGACCCGATCTCGCGCACCGCCCGGGCCGACAACGCCTCCCCCGCCAGCACCACCGTGTCCGCCGGCACCCTGGTCTGGGCCAGCAGCTGGGCGAAGGCCGACGGCACGCCACTGATCAGGCTCGCCACACCCGCGGCGACCCGGGGCTCGGCGAGCGCGAGAACGTCACGCACCACCTCGATGCTGCCGCCGACGGTCAACGGGCAGAAGATCTCGAAGACCGACACGTCGAAGTTCAGCGACGTCGACGCCACTACCTGGGACAACCCCGCCGCGCCGAAGACCGAACCCGCCCACACCGCAAGATCGACCACGCTGCGCTGAGCGACCACCACACCCTTCGGTCGCCCCGTCGAGCCCGACGTGTACATCACATACGCGGCATGTGTCCCCGATAGCGGCGCCACCCGATCAGCGTCAGTCAGATCGCTACCGGCACACCCGGCCATTACCGCGGCGACCTGAGTGTCATCCAACCGGAGCCGCGGGACCGCCTGACCCGTGTCAGGCAACCGGTTCTCCACCTCGCAGGTGGTCACCACCAGCACCGGGCGGGCATCGGAGAACATGAACGCGATCCGCTCCGCGGGATAACTCGGGTCGATCGGTAAGTACGCCGCGCCCGCCTTCCACACCGCCCACAACGCCACGATCATGTCCACTGAACGCGGCACCAGCAACGCCACGAACCGCTCGACGCCTGCGCCCTGCCCGATCAGCACCCGTGCCAACCGGTTGGTACGCTCGTTCAGCCCCGCATACGACAGGCTCGCAGCACCGCAGCGGACCGCGGTCGCCCCAGGAGTGCGGCGCACCTGCGCCTCGAATAACGCCACCACGCTGCCCGCGGGCACCGCAGCGGCGGTGTCGTTCCACTCCACCAGCATCTGATGCCGCTCGGCCGCCGACATCCACGGCAGATCCACCACCAGCCGGTCCGGCCGCTCGGCGATCCCGGACAACACCAACCGCAACCGCTCGACCATCGTCCGCACCGTGGCCGCGTCGAACAACTGCGGGTCGAAGGCGAGGTGCAGCGCGAGCCGGTCGCCGAGGTAGGACCGCAGGCTCAGCGGGAAGTTCGTGGTCTCCAGCGTCTGGACCTCGCGAACCTGCACGCCTGCTCCGTCGACCGGCTCCGCGTCGAAGGGGTAGTTCTCGAACACGACCATGCTGTCGAACAAGCCGGCCCCCGCGGGCAGGTCGCTGACCGCCTGCACCTGCGCCAGGGAGACGAAGTCGAACCGCCGCGACTCAGCCTGCGCGGCCTGCAGCTCCCGCAACCACGGCAGCACCTGCTGGTGGCCGTCCACCTGTACCCGGGTCGGCACGGTGTTGATGAACATGCCGACCATCGACTCCACACCCGGTAGCTCAGCGGGCCGCCCGGACACCGTGGTACCGAAGACGACGTCACGCTCACCGCTGTACCGCGCGAGCAACAGCGCCCAGGCCCCCTGCACGATCGTGTTCACCGTCAGGCCGTTGCGCTTGGCGACCCGGTGCAGCCGGGCCGACTCCGGCGCCTCGAGCTCGACGCCCACCGACTCCGAGGACTCCGAACGGTGCGCTCCGGCGGGTTGGCGGTCGTACGGCAACGGCGTCGCCGACTCGAATCCGGACAGCGCGGCCCGCCAGTGCTGCTCGGCCTGCTCGCCGTCCTGCTCAGCCAGCCACTGCAGGTAGTCCCGGAACGGTTGCCGAGCCACCAGCACGGCCGGCCGGCCGGCCACGATCGCCGCGTACTGCTCGCACACCTCGGCGAACACCGCGGCCATGCTCCAGCCGTCCAGCACCACGTGGTGCGGGGTCCAGAGCACCAAGACCTCGTCGTCGGTCCAGGTGACGATGACCAACCGCAGCAACGGCGGGACCGTCAGGTCCACCCCGGCGGCGCGCTCCTCGGCCGCGACCCGCACCAGCTCCCGATCCCGCTGCACATCGGACAGCGTGCGCCAGTCGTGGTAAGCGATCGGCAACACGACGTCGCAGTGCACCACCTGCACCGGCTGCTCGACCCCGTCCCAGACCACCGAGCTGCGCAGCAGCGGCGTCCGGTCGACCACCCGCTGCCAGGCCGCACCCAGCGCGTGCGGATCGGCGACCCCGGACAGCCGCAGCCGGACCTGGTCGACGTAGGCGGTCGAGCCGGTGTCGAGCAGGCTGTGGAACACCATCCCGGTCTGCAACGGCGTCAGCGGGTAGACGTCCTCCACCAGGCCTTCCGCCAGATGGCCGACGGCTTGGTCGATCTGCTGCCGGCTCAACAAGACCGGAGGTGCCGGGTCGCCGACCGGTTGCTGGTCGGCGACGTTTGTGGCGACCGCGGCGAGCTCGGTGATCGTCTGGTATAGGAAGACGTCCTTGGACGTCACCCGCACTCCCGCCTGGCGGGCCTGGGAGACCACCTGGATGCTCAGGATGGAGTCCCCGCCGAGTTCGAAGAAGTTGTCGTCGACGCCGACCTGTTCGACTCGCAGCACCTCGGCCCAGGTGCGAGCCAGTTCGTGCTCGACCGCGGTGGTCGGAGCCCGGTACGCGGACCCCCGGTCGGACGGGCCGTCGGGCGCGGGCAGCGCCCGCCGGTCCAGCTTCCCGTTGGCGGTCAACGGCATCGCCTCGAGCAGCACGAACACCGCGGGGATCAGGTAGTCGGGCACGCTGCGCTGCAGCCGGCTCCGCAGGTCCGCCGGCGTGGGTTCGGCCGATCCGGCCGGCACGAGGTAGGCCACCAGCTGCTGCTGGCCGCTGCCGGCCTCCTGGGCCGTCACGGCGGCCTCGGCGACGTCGGCGTGCCCCAGCAGGACGGCCTCGATCTCGCCCAGCTCGATGCGGAAGCCGCGGATCTTGACCTGGTGGTCCGATCGGCCCAGGTACTCCAGCGCACCGTCGACGTTCCACCGCGTGATGTCTCCGGTGCGGTACATCCGCTCACCCGGCGCACCGAACGGGTTGGCCACGAACCGCTGCGCGGTCGGTCCTGGGCGGCCCAGATAACCGCGGGCCAGCCCGGCCCCGGCGAGATGGAGCTCCCCGGCCACCCCGACCGGCACCGGGCGTAGTGCGCCATCGAGCACATAGACCCGGGTGTTGCCGATCGGCCTACCGATGGTGGGTGCACCCGGGCGGTCATCCAGCCGCGCGGTGGTGGACCAGACCGTGGTCTCGGTCGGCCCGTACAGGTTGGTGACGTCGGTAGCCAGGGTGCGCATCGTCGCCGCGAGTGCCGGTGACAGGGCCTCACCACCGACCAGCATCCGCAACCCCCGCACGCCCTCGGGATGCGCCGCGACCACCGCCTGCCACAGTGCCGGGGTCGCCTGCATGATGGTGACACCGGAGTCGGTGATCAGCTGGACCAGTGCGGCCGGGTCGGTCACGTCCTCCTTGCCCGCGACGACGACGGCCGCGCCGGACAGCAACGGCAGGTACAACTCCAGCCCGGCGATATCGAACGCGATGGTGGTGACCGCGAGCAACCGATCCGTGCCGTCCAGCGGGAACCGCTGGACCATCGAGTCCAGGAAGTTGACCAACGCCGCGTGCGTGACCACCACGCCCTTGGGCCGCCCCGTCGAACCCGACGTGTAGATCACATACACCGGATGGGTGTCTGCCAACGGCGCTACCCGGTCGGTATCGGTGATATCGCTGTCGTAGTGGTCAGCTATCCGCGCCACGATGTCGGGGTGATCGATGACCAGCCTGGCTACGTCTGCCGGTAGGCGACCGGCTGTCGGGCTGCTGGTCAGTACCAGGGCCGGATCGGCGTCGGAGCAGAGGAACGCGATCCGTTCGGCCGGGTACTCCGGGTCGAGGGGCAGATACCCCGCGCCGGCCTTGGTCACCGCCAGCACTGCCACGACCAGGTCCGCCGACCGCGGCAGTGCCAGCGCAACGAACTGTTCTGGACCTACGCCTTGCCCGATCAACACCCGCGCCAGGCGATTCGCCCGGACGTTGAGCTCCCGGTACGACAGCTGCTCACCACCGCATGCCACCGCCACCGCATCCGGCGTCCGCACCACCTGCGCCTGGAACAACTGCACCACCGTGGCAGCCGGCACCTCCCGATCGGTGTCATTCCACTCCACCAGCAACCGATCACGCTCGAGTACCGGCAATAACGGCAGCTCGGCCACCGGACAGTGCGGATCGGCTGCGATACCGCCCAGCAACACCAACAGATGATCCGCCATCCGCTGCACCGTCGCCGCGTCGAACAGATCGGTGTTGTACTGCACCGCGCCGTCCAGGACGTCGTCGCGTTCCCGGAACTCGCAGGTGATGTCGAAGCTCGCGGCGACCGTCGGCAACGCCAGCTCCTCGGTCTCCAGGCCGGGCAGGTCGAGTGCCCTGTCCCCGCCGCTCTGCATCATGATCATGGCCTGGAACAGGGGGGTGCGGCTGGTGTCGCGGACCGGTGCGAGCTCGTGTACGAGCCGCTCGAACGGCACATCCTGATGAGCGAGGGCGCCCAGGACCGTGTCCCGCACGCTGCTGAGGAACTGCGTGAAGCTGCGCCCGGGATCCACCCGTGCGCGCAGCACCACGGTGTTGACGAAGAACCCGATCAACCCCTCCAACTCGGCCCGGTCCCGACCCGACACCACCGTGCCCACCGCGATGTCGTCCTGGCCCGACCACCGCGCCAACAACAGCTGACACGCCGCCACCAATGTCATGAACAACGTGCCGTCCTGCTGTCGGCCCAGCTCCTTGAGCCGGGCGGTCACCTCGGCCGGCACCACGAACTCGTGCATGGCACCGGCGGCGGTGCGCACGGCCGGGCGGGGCCGGTCGGTGGGCAGTTCCAGCGGCGCCACCCCGCCGAGCTGGGTCCGCCAGTAGGCCAGCCCTTCCTCCAGCGTCGGGCCGGACGCTGCCGCCCGCTGCCAGGCCGCGAAGTCGGCGTACTGCACCGGCAGTGGCGCCAGGTGCACCGTCTCGTCGCGCGCGGCTGCCCGGTAGCCGGCACTGAGCTCCTCGACGAGCACCCCCATCGAGGCACCGTCGGTGATGATGTGGTGCATGACCAGGATCAACGCGTGATCCTGTACGCCCAGGCGGACCAGCCGCACCCGCAGCAACGGGCCCCGGCTCAGATCGAAGGGCCGGCTGCTGTCTTGCGCCACGATCCGGTCCAGCTCGGTGTCGCGATCCGCCGGCCCGGACAGGTCGACCACCGGCAGCGACACCGGATACGGCGGGTGCACCACCTGCATGCCCTGACCGTCCACAGCCTCGAAAGTGGTGCGTAGCGACTCATGCCGGGCCACCAGCCCGGTCAACGCGACCGCCAGCGCGTCGACATCGAGCTCCCCACGCAGCCGCAGACCCAGCCGGGTGGCGTACTCCGCGCTACCGGGCTCGAACTGGTGCAAAAACCACAACCGCTGCTGCGCGAACGACTGCGGGGTGCTGAACCGCTCCAGCTCGCCACCACGGGGCAGCACCGGGATCGCCCTGTGCACAACCCGTGAGTGGTGATGCGAGTCAGGACTCGCATCGCCAGTCACGGGCAGCGCAGCTGCCAGCTCGCTGACCGTGGAATGCGTGAACACCGCGCGCGGTGACACCGTCACACCCAACGCCGCCCGCAACCGCGACGTCACCCGGATGCTCAGGATCGAGTCCCCACCCAACTCGAAGAAGTTGTCCGCGACCCCGACCTGGGGCACCCCCAGCACCTCGGCCCAGATACCGGCCACGACCCGCTCGGTGTCGGTGCGTGGTGCCACGTACCCGCCGGTGCCGCCGGCACCCCAGTCCGGGGCGGGCAACGCACGCCGGTCCAGCTTGCCGTTGGCGTTCAGCGGCAACCGCGGCAACCCCACGAACGCCGCCGGCACCATGTAGTCGGGCAACCGCTCACCCAGCAACAACCGCAGATCCGCAGTGCTGGGAATACTCGAACCGGCCCGGGCCACGACGTAGGCCACCAGACGGTGGCTGCCAGACCCGTCGGCCTCGGTGGCAACCGCATCCCGGACGACCACCACGGCCTGCGCGACATCGGGATGCTCCGCCAGCACCGTCTCGATCTCGCCCAGCTCGATCCGGAAACCCCGGACCTTCACCTGATGATCAGCCCGACCGAGGAACTCCAACCCACCCCGGGCATTCCACCGGGCCAGATCCCCCGAGCGGTACATCCGGGTCCCCGGCACTCCGAACGGGTCGGCCACGAACCGCTGCGCGGTCAGACCCGGCCGGTTCAGATAACCCCGGGTCACCGCGGCACCACCGACGTAGATCTCCCCGATCACCCCGGGCGGCACCGGCCCCAACCCGCCATCCAGCACGTACACCCGCAGATCGGGAATACCCACCCCGACCAGGCTGGCACCGGCCCCCGCGGCGGTGGCCGCGTCCAACGCGATGAACGTCGTGTGCACCGTGGTCTCGGTGATGCCGTACATGTTCACCAACACCGGCGCGGTGTCATCGTGGCGGGCGTACCACGGCGCCAACTGCCACAGATCCAACGCCTCCCCAGCGAAGATCACATACCGCAGGCTGAGCTGCGTACCCCACTGCGGTTGCTCACCATCGACGCGCAGCAGCGGGTAGAACGCCGACGGCGTCTGGCTGAGCACCGTCACCCGCTGGTCGACCAGCAACCGCAGGAACTCCTCCGGCGAGCGGGACACCGTAAACGGCACCACGACCAGATGACCGCCGTGCAGCAACGCCCCCCAGATCTCGAACACCGAGACATCGAAAGCATAAGAATGGAACAACGTCCACACATCACGCTCGTCGAATTCGAACCAGTGCCGGGTCGCGGAAAGCAACCGCACCACGTTGTGATGCGACACCACCACACCCTTGGGGGTACCCGTCGAACCCGAGGTGTAGATGGCATACGCCGCACCGACCGGACTCAACCACCCCCGCCGCTCATCATCAGTCAGATCCCCGGCCGGTTGGCGTGCCAGCACCGGCTCGACCGCGTCGATCATCACCAGCGGCACATCGGTGTCCACCCCGGTCGCGCTGGTGGTCAGCACCAGCACCGGCGCGGCGTCGCGCAGCATGTGACCCAGCCGCTCGGCCGGCAGCTGCGGATCCAAGGGCAGGTACGCCGCGCCGGTCTTGAGCACCGCCACGATCGCCACCACCATGTCCACACACCGCGGCAACGCCAAGGCCACGAACCGCTCCGGGCCCGCACCACACCCGACCAGATACCGGGCCAACCGGTTGGCCCGAGTATTGAGCTCCGCATACGACAACCGCTCGGCACCACAGCTGACCGCGATCCCCCCGGGAATGCGCGCCACCTGCGCCTCGAACAACTCCACCAGGGTGGCACCGGGCTGCGCCCCCATGCTGCCGTTGAACTCCACCAGCACCCGGTGCCGCTCAGCCGCCGGCATCCACGGCAGATCCGACACCGGCCGGTCCGGCCGCTGCGCGATCCCGGACAGCACCAACCGCAGCCGCTGCCCCAGCGCCGCCACCGTGGCCGCGTCGAACAACTGCGGGTCATAGCCCAGGTCGAAGCCGAGCGTGCGGTCCAGATAGACCCGCAGGTAGAGCGGGAAGTTCGAGGTGTCCCTGGCCTGCACGTCACGGATCCGCAGCCCCGGCTCACCGTCGGCCGGCGCCTCGAACGGGTAGTTCTCGAACACCACCTGGCTGCCGAACAGGCCGACCCCCGCGGCCAGGTCACTGACCGCCTGCACCTGCGCCAGGGAGACGAAGTCGAACCGTCGCGACTCGATCTCGGTGGCCTGCAGCGCCCGCAACCACTCCAGCACCTGCTGCCGGCCGTCGACCTGCACCCGGGTCGGCACGGTGTTGATGAACATGCCGACCATCGACTCCACCCCGGCCAGCTCGGCCGGCCGGCCCGAGACCGTGGTGCCGAACACGACGTCGCGCTCGCCGCTGTGCCGGGACAGCAGCACGGCCCAGGCACCTTGCATGATCGTGTTGAGGGTCAGGCCGTTGTGCCGGGCGACCGACCGCAGCTGCTGCGACTCCTGGTCGGAGAGCTCGATCCGGACCATCTCGGCGGACTCGGTGTGGTGGGCTGGCAGCGCTGCGCGGTCATAGGGCAACGGCGTCGGCGACTCGAACCCGGACAGCACCGCCCGCCAGTGCTGCTGAGCTTGGTCCTGATCCTGGCCGGCCAGCCAGTGCAGGTAGTCCCGCAGCGGGCGCCGGGTGACCAGCTCGGGTTCCCGGCCGGCCACGATCGCCGCGTACTGCTCGCGCACCTCGGTGAAGACCTGGGCCAGGCTCCAGCCGTCGAGCACCACGTGGTGAAACGTCCAGACCAGCAGGACCTGGTCGTCGGCCACGGTGGCGATGGCCAGCCGCAGCAGCGGTGGCGCGGTCAGGTCCATCCCGGCGGCCAGGTCGTCGGCCGACTGTCGATTCCGCTGTGCCTCGAGCAGGCCGCGCCAGTCGTGGTAGGTGATCGGCAGCACGACCTCGCGGTGCACCACCTGCACCGGCTCGTCCACGCCCGCCCAGACCACCGCGGTGCGCAACGCCGGTGTCCGGTCGACCACCCGCTGCCAGGCCGCACCCAGCGCGCGGGGGTCCGACACGCCGTCGAGCAACAGCCGGGCCTGGTCGATGTACGCGCCGGAATCGACCAGGCTGTGGAACAGCAGGCCGGCCTGCAACGGCGTGAGCGGCAGGATGTCCTCGACGTGGCGACCGTCACCGGCGAGGTGGTCCACCGCTGCTTGGTCCAGCTGGGCCAGCGGGAAGTCCGACGGGGTGCGCCCGCCGGTGTCGGGGTGAATGCAGTGGTCGACGATCTCGTGCAGCGCCTGGATCATCTCCTCGGCCAGCCGCCGGACGGTGTTCTGGTCGTGTACGTGGTGGGAGTAGCTCCAGGTCAGCTCCAGTTGCCCGCCCTGCACCAGGCCGGTGACGTCCACCAGGTGCGGGGCCGGTGCGTCGGGTGCCAGGTCCGCACCGAGGTGCTCGCCCAGAACCCGGAACACCCCGTCCGCGCCGGAGTTCGTGTCCCACTGGCCGTGGTAGTTGAAGGAGATCTGCGGCGACGGGTCGTTGGGCAGCACGCTGTCCGGACTCAGGTACCGCAGGGCCCCGTAGCTCAGCCCCCGGTGCGGGATGGCCCGGAGTTGTTCCTTCACGGATTTCAGGGTCTGGCCCCAGTCGGTGATGGGGATGGTGAGCGCGACGGGGAACTGGGTGGTGAACCAGCCGACGGTGCGGGACAGGTCTGTGTTGTCGAGGAGTTCCTCGCGGCCGTGTCCTTCCAGGGTGATCAGCACGCGGTCCCGGCCGGTCCAGGCCGACAGCACCCGGCCCAGGGCGCTGAGCAGCACGTCGTTGATCTGGGTGCGGTAGACGCTCGGTACCTGGTGCAGCAGGGCATCGGTGTGGGCGGGGTTCAGGCGCACGGTGACATGGCGGGTGTCACCGGCGCTGTGCCCGCCGGGATGGTCGACGGGCAGCGCGACCGGTGCCGCGCCGCATACTCGGGTCCAGTGCTCCAGGTCGGTGTCCAGTGCCCCCGATCGGACGTGCTCGGTCAGCCGGTGTGCCCAGGTGGCGGCCGAGGTGCCGGGTGGCTGCAGGGCCACCGCTACGCCAGTGGCGGCCTGCCGGTACGCGGTGTCGAGGTCGTCGAGCAGGATCCGCCAGGAGACGCTGTCGACGGCCAGGTGATGGACGGTGAGGAACAGCCGGGGCCGTTGTCCGGTGCCGAGATCGAACAGCACCGCTCTGATCAGGTGTCCGGTGGTGGGGTCGAGGTCGGCTCGGGCGGTGGCTGCCGCGGCCAGCATCGCGGCCTGCTGCTGTGCTGGAGCCAGCTCGGACAGGTCGTGGCGGGCCAGCAGCCCACTCGCAACGGCGGGTACCGCTTGCTGCCACCATTGGCCGTCGACATGGGTGAATCGCAGCCGCAGCGCGTCGTGGCGGGCCACGACCGCCTCGACGGCGATCTGCAGCGCGTTACCGTCAAGGTCCTCGGCCGGCTCCAGTTGCAGGGACATGGTGAAGTGCCACAGCGCCCCATATCTGGTGAAGAACCAGTGTTGGATGGGGGTCAGCGGGGCTGGACCCTGGACGGGCGGCTGCTCGACCGCAGTGTCCACAGTGGTGACTACCGGGGCTAGGGCGGCGATGGTTTGGTGGGTGAAGATGTCTTTGGAGC
>JBOHGE010000084.1:0-13281 GCA_050700055.1 Pseudonocardiaceae bacterium | reverse complement strand
GTCCGGATCTGGGACGCCACCACCGGCACACCCCTCCACCACCTGACCGGCCACACCGGCACGGTGTGGTCGGTGGCCTACTCCCCCGACGGCACCCGCCTGCTGACCGGCGGCGTCGACGCCTCGGTCCGGATCTGGGACGCCACCACCGGCACACCCATCCACCACCTGACCGGCCACACCGGCACGGTGTGGTCGGTGGCCTACTCCCCCGACGGCACCCGCCTGCTGACCGGCGGCGTCGACGCCTCGGTCCGGGTCTGGGACGCGGCCACCGGAGCGCCCGTGGGGTGCACCATCGTCATCCTGCCCAGCGACGAGCTGGCCGTGTTCGATGCGGTCACCCACGCGCTGGTCGGAGCCAGTGCGGGTGCCTGGCGCTGGCTCGGCTGGAGCGTCGTCCAGGACGGACACCGGACCCGGCTACCCGCAGAGACCTACGGCAGCCTCCCGCCACTGCCCCGCCCCAGACCCACACCGCTCTGAGCCGACGACCCACGGCCTTCCGTCGCCAATCGGTGGTGCCCCGATGCGCGTGTACCAACGCAGCGACAGCTCCGGGTGCGCCGAGCGCGACCTCAGAGCTGCCGGGGCGGCTGCGACCTGCTCTGATGTCGCACTCGGCGACACCAGAGCAGGTCGTGGTCACCGTATCTCGAAGCAACGCCGGGTGGGCCGAACGCGTCGGCCCACTCCGTGATCGCAAGTCAGGCCACCGACGGTGGCGGCCCGCCGTAGGTTGATTGCCGTGACCCCGGCGGAGCTGCGCGAGAGGCTGTCGACGGATCCCGCGGCCGCAGCGCTGCGGCTCGCGGTACTGCACGGTTCCCGAGCACGTGCGGACACGGCCGAGAGGTCCGACTGGGATATCGGCGTGCTCGCCGACGACCCCTGGACCTGCCGGCGCTGTCGGCGACACTCACCGAGATCCTGGGCACCGACGACGTCGACGTGGTCGACCTGCGCCGGACAAGTGCGCTATTACGCTACCGCGCGGCTCATGACGGTATCCCCTTGCTGAAACGTCCCTCTGGTGAGTTCCAGCGCTTCCAGCTTGCGGCCGTCCAGTTCTCACGACACGCTCCTGCTATGCCTTTTCATCCACCCTCGCACCTCCTCCAAGCTCGCCCGTCTCCCCGTACTCCCAAACAGCCGCCACCACACAACCGCCAATTCCTGACCCATCACGAAGTCAAGCACGCTGCACACAGCGCATTGCGGTCGCTTCTTCCAGAACCGCCAGTTCCATCGTCGGCAAGCACAGCATCGGCACCGCCGCCGCCTTTTCGCCCCGTGCTGCTTGAGCAACATCACAGCCATTGCCAACAATCGCACCGTCAGCTCTTGGACTGCATCCGGGGCAACTCGCTCCTCACCGCTAAGCTTTTTCACCCATTGTTCAAGCTGCTCAAAGAGCAACCGGCACCTTATCTCGTGCACACTGCTCACGACTTCCAGTCAGATGGCCCCACACTGTGCGCAGGTAAAGCAAGCGATACGTCGCCAAGCACCTCTCCCTCAACGACGGTGCGATTCAACCCATCCGCTCGACGCCGCAAACGCTCCCCCACGGCGATCAGTCGCTCGCCGAGTGCGCGCTGCTCCTCGGCCGTGGCACTATCATTGATGACTCGCATCGCCACCGGCACCACATCACTATTGACCCTTGCCAGTTCGGCCAGCAGTTCCCGGTCTTCCCGGATCATGGCTGAACCTCCTTGGTGCACGTAGTCCCGTCCCCAGCTACCGCCAAGCTGCCTGTGTCCGTTGGTACGCCGTCCACCCACCTCCTGACCCGCTTCCGTCTTTGTCCCGCGTGAATGGCCACTTCCAGCGTCGGGAGAAGTCAAGTGCCGCGAGATCATCGCGGAAAGAGCGAGATCGGCGCAGTTCGAGCGCAGAAGTGCTGCAACGACGGCAGTGACGTGCGTGTACCGTGCGACTGACCGTCGCCACGGGAGGGGCCGAAACTGGATGAAGTGCAAACGGGAGCGTCTGGCACAGCGCCGCAAGATGGCGGGTTACAGCCAGGAGCGGCTGGCCGAAGTGCTCCGGATCGAGCGCTCGACCGTCGCGCGTTGGGAGCGGGCCGAGACGCAACCGCAGCCCTGGCTCCGCCCGCGGCTGGCCAAGGCGCTCGGTATCTCGCGAGACGTTCTCGCCGAGCTGCTGACCGACGTGGTCGTGGATCGACAGGACGACGATGATCGTCTCGACCGCGTGCTTGCGCAACCCGCTCTTGCTGACATCGAAGCCGTCCGACAGCTGAGGAATCGGGTCGGGCACGTCGCTGCTGCGTACGAGACGGCGCCATCCGCCTCGCTCTTGGCGGACGCCGGGCAGTGTCACGCTACGGCGGAGTTCCTTCTCACTCAAGTCAGGGACGAATCGGTTCGGGCCGAGCTGCATGCTGCTGCATCGGCTTCAGCCACGCTCATGAGCCAACTCGTCTGGGACGCCTCACACCGCCGCGATTACCACACCACCGTCGCCTATTGCGATATTGCCATCGAGCACGCCCACGAACACGGTGACACAATTGCGGCCGCCAACGCTGAACTCCGCAAGGGGTTCGCAGCCATGTACGGGCAAGCTGACGTGCGTGATCCAAAGGCAGGATTGATCTCGGCTCAGCTCGCTGCCGAGCAGAGCCGCAGCGTGAGTAACGCCCTCGGCGGCCTCAGTTTGCTGCATGTCGGTGAGGCATACGCGATGCTCGGTGAATATCGCCGCTGCGAGCAGGCGCTGAGCCAAGCGGAGGACTGCTTCAACCAGATCGCCGTCGACGACTGCGGCGCGGAGTTCTTCTCGCCAACGCAGCTGGGGCGACTGGCCGGATCGTGCTACCTGTTCCTTGGACATCCGGAGCGGGCGGAGCCCATCCTCAAGCAGACTGCCGAGGCCCTCCACGCTCGTCCCAAGACTCGCTCTCTGGTGCTCGGCAACCTCGCGCTGGCCCACCTTCGTCAGCGCCGGCTCGATGCCGCAACAGCCACCTTGCATGAGGCAATTGACCTGCTCGAGGACAGCCGCGGTGGTGGCGGCCTGACAGTGGTGTTCAGCGCCGGGCGCGAGCTCTACCCCTGGCGAGCCGAGCCCGCGGTACACGATGTTTACGACCGGCTGCTCGCCCTCGTGGCGCGAGCATGAGCTGAACGGGAAAGGACAGGCGAGTGCCGACTGAGGCCAACGCCAAGCAGGTCATTCGAGAGCGCGTCTGGTCAAGATTGGCGCAGGCTCAGGCGAGTCCTGATCCGCACGGCCGCATCCCGGACTTCGTCGGCGCTGTGGCAGCGGCTGCGCGGCTCGCCGAGCTGCCTGCCTGGAGTCGGGCACGAGTCATCAAGGCCAACCCTGATCAGCCGCAGCTGCCGGTGCGGGAGCGGGCGCTGCGCGAGGGCAAGCTGGTTTACCTGGCGGTGCCGAAGCTGGCCGACCCACTGCCGTTCTTTCGACTTGATCCCGCCGAGTTGGGTGATGACGCCGAGGCGCTGGCCGCCCACCGCACAGCCGCCGCACGGGCACCGAAGACAGCCGTGACCGACATGCGCCCGATCGACCTGATCGTCTGCGGCACAGTCGCGGTCAACCGGCAAGGGGTACGCATCGGCAAAGGCGCCGGCTACTCCGATATCGAGGTGGGGCTGCTCGCCGAGGCCGGGCTCATCGGGCCCACGACCACCATCGTCACGACGGTGCACCAACTCCAAGTCGTCGACGAGCCGCTACCGCACGACGAGCACGACTTCACGCTGGACTACATCGTGACACCCGGGCAGGTCATCTCCTGCGGCCCCGCCTACCGTCCGCGCGGGTTGGTGTGGCCGAATCTCGGTGCGGAACAGATTTCCGCGATTCCAGTCCTGGCAGCGATGGTCGGCAAGCGCACATCGGGTAACCGGTAGTGGCGACCGGCCGTACGCTGGTGACCGTGACCCCGGCGGAGCTGCGCGAGAGGCTGTCCACGGATCCCGCGGTCGCGGCACTGCGCCTGGCTGTCCTACACGGTTCCCGAGCGCGCGCGGACGCGACCGAGAGGTCCGACTGGGATATCGGCGTGCTCGCCGACGACCCCCCGGACCTGCCGGCGCTGTCAGCGACACTCACCGAGATCCTGGGCACCAACGACGTCGACGTGGTCGACCTGCGCCGGACGAGTGCACTATTACGCTACCGCGCGGCTCGCGACGGCATCCCCTTGCTGGAACGTCCCTCGGGTGAGTTCCAACGCTTCCAGCTCGCGGCCGTCCAGTTCTGGTGCGACACTGAGACCGTCATCCGCCGCGCGCACGACGACGTGCTGGCCGCACTCGGATGAGCGTCGCGATCGACCGCGAGCTGCTCGCCGAGCGCACTGCGGCGGTGGATCGCCATCTGCGCCGGGTCGCTGAGCACCTGCCACGCCACGCCGAGGATCTGCAGCCCCTGAGCACCGAGACCGACGCCGTCATCCTGCACCTCTGGCAGGCATTGCAGGTTGTGATCGATCTCGCGGTATCGAGCTGTGTACGGCTCGGGCTGGGCAGCCCACCCACCTACGCCGATGCATTCCGCATGCTCGCCGGTGCCCAGCTGATACCCGGTGAGCTGGCACAGCGGCTGGGTCGCGCCGCCGGGTTCCGCAATCTGATCGTGCACGCTTACGCCGAGCTCGACTTACACCGGGTACACACCACGGCGACGAGCGGGCCCGCCGATCTCCGGGCGTTCCTGGCGGCGCTTCGCGACCACGCCGGCTGACATCGTCATCGAGTGCGCGGTAGGTCGACCTCGAGCTTCGCCTCGATCTGGTCCAGCCGTTTGATGATCCCGTCGATCCTTTCCTGTTCCCAGTTGTATTGTTCGCCGTTGAAATTCTGCCCCTCCACCCCCGCGGACATTCGCAGGACTCGGCCGAGCAGCCGATCCCACTGCCACTGTGGCACCTCGGCGAAATCGTCCCTCGTCTCGGCCTCGGCGACCACTTGCTCCCACCGCGGCAACCGGCGCATCGCATCGCGGGCATAAGGACCGTCACCCGGTTTGCCGGTATTGTAATAGCTGAACGCATCGCGCACACTGCCGGAGCTGACGTGGCCGGCGAGGATCTCGAACCCGACCCGGATGTTGATCTCGGGTCGCCAGCATCCACCGTACTCGTCTGCGCGGTCCTGATAAGCGCGGCCGAGACCGTGTGCGCCAGCGAGGGCATCACCCGCGAGGAGGTCATGGACGTCCTCGCGGGCCTGGTGCACAAGTCGATCCTGACCGCAGGCAACTGCGGCACCCGGACGCGCTACCAGCTGCTGGAGACCATCCGCCAGTACGGGCAGCAGCAGCTGCACGACCTCGGCCAGGACACCGCACTGCGGCGAGCGCACCGCGACTACTACCAGGAGATGACCACCCGGGCTGCGGCGCAGTGGTGCAGCCCGCAGGAGACCGAGTGGTTGTCCCAGCTGCAGCAGGAGCTGCCGAACCTACGTGCGGCGCTGGACTTCTGCCTCACCCAACCAGGCCAGGCCCAGGCCGGACTGGCGATCGCCTCGAACCTCACCCGAGCGCGATGCTGGTTCTTCTGCAGCACCCTCGGCGAAGGCCGCCACTGGTTGGAACGCACCTTCACCTCGGATTCACACCCACCCCACCCGCTGCGGGCCGGCGCGGCGGCACTGCTCGCATGGTTTGCCCTCGTTCAGGGCGACCAGCCCGCCGCCGACGCGTCCCTGGCCGACTGCCGCGACCTGGCACGGCAACTGGGTGACGGCGACACGCTGCCCGCCTTAATATTCGTCGAGGGTGCCCACGCTCTGCTCGCCCGGGGGGACCCGCAGGCCATCCCCTTGCTGGCGCAGGCGCGAGATCAGTTCCGGCAGGGCGGCGAGGTCGGCGACGCCCACATGGCCACGATGCTCTGGGCTATGGCTGCAATCTTCCTCGGAGACCGAGACGCTGCGGTCGCCGCCGGCAACGAGTACCTGGCTGAGGCCGAAGCATACGGCGCAGCCTGGGCTTACTCGTGGGCACTGTGGTGTGTCGGCCTCACCGAACTGCGCCACGGCGAGCCCCACTCAGCCGCCGTCGCGTTCCGCGACTCGCTCCGTCGCCAACGAGACATCAGCGATAGCTGGGGGCCGGTCTGGGGCATCGAGGCCCTGGCCTGGACCGCTGCGGCTACCGGCCAGCATCACCACGCCGCCGAGCTGCTGGGTGCGGCACACACGCTGCGGCAGCGCACCGGCGTCGCGCTTGATGGGCTGCGACCGCTCCACGACGCCCACACCGCGGCCGACCGCTCGGTACGCCACATGCTGGACGCACAGGCATACGCGACCGCCTTCGAGCACGGTGCCGAGACCGAGGACGGCATCCGGCTTGCTCTGGACGGGATGGCCTCCGGGCCGCAGCAGGCCGCGGGAACTCGGATCAGCGGCGAGCCGGGCTGCCGCGACGTACGACGGGTGTGACCACAACGACCTCCGCATGCCTCGAAGTCCCCCGGGGCGCGCGACCCGGGTGGCGGACTAGAGCCGAACGCAACTGCCGTCCAGCTTGATCACCTTATCGAGTGACGCCCTTTCGGCGTTGCGTTCGTTGGGCAGTGACGGGCGCCGCTGGCGAGCCTGGTCCGCGCCGAGGAAGGCCAGGGCTTTGGTGGTCAGGTCGGCCGGTGGCGTGCGGGAGCGTGGGGCGACCACCTGCTGGTGCTGTCAGGTGTCGGCCCGCAACGGAGGTAAGTCATGGAGATCTTGATCCCGCCCGGGGACGTGCTGACGCGGTTACAAGCAGCCATCAAGGCGCTCATGCGCGCCGACGTTGACTGGGACCTCACCGCACCGGGTGCCTACCTGCGCGTCGGCGCCCTGTTCCATCACCTCGGAGCCGAGATCGCCGACTGCGCGGCGGCCGGTCATCCGCGGGAAGCCATCCGCGACCTCCTCACCCCGATCCGTGCCGAGTGTGCGCGCTCGCCATTCATCCGCCGGATGCAGGAGTGGCCGCGCGGCTACCCAGGCGACTTCGAGACGATCGAACACCTCCTCTCCCAGGCCAACCAGGCTCCCCCAGGTACCCTGGCCTGGCACCTTGAGGCCCACTCACTGGGCGCCGCCATCGCCCAGCAGCACCGCAACAAAGTGACCTATCAGGCACACCTGCTCAGCAACCTGCTCGTGGGCTGCACCGGTGCCGGCACCCACCCGCCGGACGTGGCCCGGACGGTGCTCATCCTCGCCTGCGGGGCCGCGCCGGATCTGCGCCTGGTGCCGACGGGCATCGTCAGGCCCCAGGACAGGTTCGTGCTCAACGACATCGACGCCGGCGCCCTGACCCGAGCCCGGGACCTGCTCGGCCCGGTGGCGGGCAACTGCGCCTTCGTGGGTGGCAACATCTTGCGGAACATCGCCCGGTTGGCCGCGCTGGGGCCATATGACCTCGTATTGGCCGGGGTGCTGTTCGACTACCTCGACGACCGCGCCGCACAATTCCTCATCAAGAAGGCCCTGACCAGGTTGTGCCGACCCGGCGGAGTGTTCTACTTCTCCAACATCGCCCCCGACAACCCGTACCGCTGGTGGACCGAGTACATCGGGGACTGGTCGCTGATCGCCCGCAGCAAAACCGCGGTCCATACGCTCTTGGCACCCACCGCAGCGGACATCGACGATATCTCGATCCGCTACGACCCGACCGGACTGACCCTGCTCACCCAGGTACGCACAGCGCGGAGCCGTCGAGCCGGACCACTGAAAGGTTCCACTTAGCGGTCTGCGGGTCTTCCGGATCACCAAAAGGTTCCACTTGGCAGGTCGGATGTGAGGGTGGGGGCGTGAGCATTCGTTATCCGGCACCGCTGCGATCCGGGGATTGCATTGGGGTCACCTCGCCTTCCGCTGGGGTGGGCGGGCAGCTGCGGGGCCGGCTGGACTTCTGCCTCCAGCACCTGCGGGGCTTGGGCTACGACGTGGTCGTCGGCGACTGCATGGACGGCTCCGGCGTCACCAGCGCCCCCGCACCGGCCCGGGCTGCCGAGCTCACCGCGATGCTCGTCGACCCGGCGATCCGCGCCGTGGTGCCCCCCTGGGGCGGTGAGCTGGCCATCGACCTGCTGCCGTTGCTCGATCTCGACGCGATCAGCACGGCGGAGCCGACGTGGCTGGTGGGTTACTCCGATCTCACGACGGTGATGCTGCCGCTGACTTTGCGCACCGGCATCGCGACCCTGCACGGCAGCAATTTGATGGACACCCCCTACCGGGTCCCCGAGCCGCTGCTGCCGTGGCTCGCCGCGGCCACCGCGCCCGCCGCAAGCGAACTGCGGCAAGGCGCCGCGGCGGCTTACCGCAGCGGCCGGCACCCGCACTACGCCTTCCACCCGCAGGTGCGGGAGATGACCCTGAACACCCCGAGCCGGTGGAAGCTGCTCGGCGCGGCGGCGCAGGCATCCGCGACGGGACGGATGATCGGCGGCTGCCTGGAGACGATCTCGATGCTGCCCGGCTCGCCCTATGGCGACGTCGCGGACTTCGCCGCCCGACACGCACCGGAGGGCCTGCTCGTCTACCTCGAGGTCGCCGAGTCCGACGCCGTCACGGCGGCGCGGATGCTGCACCACCTGCGCCTGGCCGGCTGGTTCGACCGTGCCAACGCCGTGCTCGTCGGGCGCTCCGCCGGGCCGCCCGCCGGCCATTTCAGTCAACACGACGCGCTCGGGCACGCCCTGGGGGATCTGCCGGTGCCGGTGCTCTACGACGTCGACCTCGGCCACGTCCCGCCGCAGCTGGCGATCGTCAACGGTGCGTTGGCCACCGTCGAGTTCACCCCGGCGACCGCCACCCTCGTCCAACGCCTCATCTGACTCCAGCGTCGGGCCAATGCGCCGGCCGGATGAGCGACGGCGGCAACGTGGTGTCGCGATCACCCTTCGCCGCATTGACCTGGAATTGGGTGAGGAAGATGCTCGTGCTGAGGTCGGCCATTCTCAGGTCCGCGCCTCTGAGGTCGGCACCGATGAGGTCGGCCATTCGTAGGTCCGCGCCGCGAAGATCGGCTCCGATGAGGTACGCGCCTCTCAGGTCGGCGCCCTTGAGATCGGTGTCGCGGAGATTCTTTCCGATCAGGTCGGCGCGCCTGAGGTCGGTTTCCTTGCCCGAGACATCGGCTCGTACGAGTTCACTCGTCCGCAACAGCAAGGCATCGACGGCTCGCCGATGCGCATTTTCGTCCAGTTGTATCAGTGCGTCGGGACTGTGCTGCGTGCGGCGTTGCGTCTCGTCAAGCGCGCGGTTGAGCTCGACGTGCAGCGAGCGGGCTGGTTGCAGTGTCAGCGCTTCGGTCAGGTACCAGAGCAGCTCATGGAGGTTGCGCATGATCCCGAACACGGTGCACATCCGGGCAGTGATCTCCGGGGCCTGCCGCCAGTCCCGCCCACCGAATGTGACTTGGGCCACCTGCTGCCCCGCGCCGAAACAGTCATAAACGGTACAACCCGGGAAGCCCCGCTGCCTGAGGTGATCGTGAATGGCGCAACGGAAATCTGATCGCAGATTAGGGCAGGCGTGCCCCGCGGCTTTGTCGATGGCGAAGTCTGCCGAGACTGCGAAAACCGGCGCGACGCAACACAGCCCGAAGCACCGTTCGCAGTCGGCTCGCAGGCTCAATCGCTGCCCGTCGGGCAATGCGCTGCCTCCTGTTAGTGTGAAAGCACCACTTCAGAAAAAATCCTGTTGGCTTCGGGAAAGGTCACTCGTGCCCGACTTCACCCTAACCTACGACGGCTTCGACCCGGTGCAGGAAGGTCTACGCGAGGCCCTGACCTCAACCGGCAACGGCTACTTCGCCACCCGGGGAGCGGCTGAGTGGGAGGACGCGAACGCGGTCCATTACCCGGGCACCTACGCCCACGGCTGCTACAACCGGGAGACGACCATCCTCGGCGGTCGCCCGGTCCTCAACGAGGACCTGGTCAACCTGCCCAACTGGCTGCTGCTGAAGCTGCGGATCGAGGGCGAGGAGGCGATCCGGCTCGACAACGTCGAGGTGCTGTCCTACCGCCACTCCTACCACATCCGCAACGCCGTGGTGGGCCGCGAGGTCCGGTTCCGCGACCGTGCCGGCCGCGAGACCACCCTGCGCAGCCGTCGCTTCGTGAGCATGGCCAACAGCCACGTGGCCGGGATCGAGTGGACGGTGACCCCGGCCAACTGGTCAGGCCGGGTGGAGGTGATCTCCGGGCTGGATGGTCGCGTGACGAACAACATGGTCGCCCGCTACCGCGAGCTTGAGGGACGTCACCTCAACCCGGTGTCCTCGCGCACGTTCGGTCCGGAGATCATCGCACTGAAGGTGCAGACCCGGCAGTCGAACATCTACATCGCCGAAGCCGCGCGCACTTGCGTCTTCTCCGACAGCGCACCGCTGGAGGTTGCCCGCAGCCTTTACCAGATGGAGGACTACATCCAGCAGGTCCTCGCTTTCGACGTCGAGCAGGGCAGCCCGGTGCGGGTGGAAAAGATGATCTCATTGTTCACCTCCCGCGACAACGCGATCACCGAGACCCTGGCCGCCGCCGGCAAGCACGTCGCGCGTTACCCGGACTTCGCTGCGGCGCTGGCCGAGCACGAGTCGGTGTGGACTGAGCTGTGGGACATCGGTGACATCCAGCTACCTCGCGAGCCCCGGGTGCAGCTGCTGCTGCGCTTCCACATCTGCCATGTGCTGCAGGTGTGCTCGCGGCACACCGCGCGGCACGACGCGGGCGTGCCGGCTCGGGGGCTCAACGGCGAGGCCTACCGCGGGCACGTGTTCTGGGACGAGCTCTACGTCTACCCCTACCTCAACTTCCGGCTGCCCGAGATCACCCGTGGGCTGTTGCTGTACCGCTACCGCCGCCTGGCCGAGGCACGGGCCGCGGCGCGGGAGGCCGGCTACCGGGGCGCGATGTTCCCGTGGCAAAGCGGCAGTGACGGTTGTGAGGAGACGCAGGTCGTGCACCTCAACCCGCTGTCCGGGCAGTGGGACCCCGACCACAGCCACCACCAGCGCCACGTCAACGCGGCGATCTTCTACAACGTCTGGCAGTACTATCAGGCCACCGGCGACGTGACGTTTCTGCGCGACTACGGCGCCGAGGTGATGCTCGAGATCACCCGCTTCTGGGCCTCGATCGCGCACTACAACCCCGAACGTGCCCGGTATGAGATCCACGGAGTGATGGGGCCCGACGAGTTCCACGAGCGCTATCCCGGCGCCGAGGATGCCGGGCTGCGCAACAACGCCTACACCAACCTGATGGTGGCCTGGATCACCGCCACCGCCCCGCGAGTACTGGACCTGTTGCCGGCCAGCCGTCGCGTCGCGCTGCGGGCCCGCCTCGGGCTGACCGACGACGAACTGCGCACCTGGGATGAGATGAGCCGCACGATGTTCATCCCCTTTCATGCCGGCGGCGTGATCAGCCAGTTCGAGGGCTATGCCGATCTCGAAGAGCTGGACTGGGAGCGCTACCGCACCGCGCATCCCAACATCGGACGCCTGGATCGCATCCTCAAGGCCGAGGGCGACGACCCCAACCGTTACCAGCTGGCCAAGCAGGCCGACGCGGTGATGCTGTTCTTCCTGTTCTCCGGCGATGAGCTACGCGAACTGCTGGAAAGACTCGGGTACGACCCCGACCCCGACCTCGCCCGGCGCACCATCGACTACTACGACCAGCGCACCTCCCACGGCTCCACGTTGAGCTTGGTCACGCACGCCGCCGTGCTCGCCGATCTCGACCCGGACAGCTCGTGGCAGCGCTTCCTCGTCGCGCTGGACAGCGACACCGGTGACGTGCAAGGCGGCACCACCAAGGAGGGCATCCACATGGGTGTCATGTCCGGCACGCTGGACCTGCTGCAGCGCAGCTACCTCGGCGCCAGCGTGCGCGACGGGGTCCTGCACTTCAAGCCGATGCTCACCGACCGGCTCGACGGGCTCGCTTTCCCCATGCTGTTCCGCGGTACATCGCTCGGGGTCAGCATCACCGGCGATAAGCTGATCGTGCGCACCCTGGCCGAAGGCTTCAGCCAGCCCGTCCGGATCGGCATCGGCGACGAGGTCCGGGAGCTGGCCGCCGGTACGCAGTGGATAGCGCCGCTGACGTGCCCTTCCAGATCACCTCGGGGATAAGGAGCGATCGTGCCGGCACGAGGCTTTGCAGCAGCGATCTTCGATGTGGACGGCGTGCTGGTCGACTCCCCACACGAACGGGCCTGGCAGGACTCGCTGCGCGAGCTGATGGACAACGACTGGGCCGGCATCGCGGACCGGACCACATGGTCCGACGAGCGCTTCACGCCACAGGTCTACCAGCAGGTACTCTCGGGCAAGCCCCGGATGAGCGGCGCGCTGGCGGCCCTGGAGTACTTCGAGGTGCCCGACGCCGCCGAACGGGCACATGCCTACGCCGCGACCAAGCAGACCATGGTCATCAAGCTCATCGAAGCCGGCGAGTTCCAGGCTTACCCCGACGCGTTACGTTTCCTGCTGGCCGTGCGCGACGCGGGAATCCCGGTGGCGGCGGCATCGTCGTCGAAGAACGCCGGGCTGTTCCTCCGCCAGATCCGGCTCGACACGTTCGTCGCGGAGCAGGGCCTGCACTACTCCTTACGACCCGGTCTGAGCCTGCTGGGGTTCTTCGACGTCGACATCTCCGGACGCGACTTCACCCAGGGCAAACCGCACCCAGAGATCTTCCTGACCGCAGCCACCGAGCTGGGTGTCACCCCGCAACACTGCTTCGTCGTGGAGGACGCGGTGAGCGGCGTGCAAGCAGCCAAAACCGCCGGCATGACGGCGTTAGGTCTGGCCCGAGCCGACGACACCGGGCTCCTCGCGACCGCGAACGCCGATCTCGTCGTCACGTCACTGGACGAAGTCGACGTCGCGGGCCTGAGCGAGCACCAACTGCGACGATGTGCCAACGGGGCTTACCGAAAGTCTCCATGACACCGTTCGGCAAACTGAAAGCGATGGATCCGGCGAATCACAAGAGTACGACAACGACACGCCGGACCTCACCACCCCACGGTGAGCCAGCCGGCGAGCTTGTTGGTCGACCTTGCCGACTGGTTCGGTGGGTAAGTACTCAAAATGGTGGAATATCTGGTTCGGGCGGTGGGTCTGGTTCAGGGCCTGGTTCGGGTGGTGGGTCTGGTTCTGGATCCGGTTCGGGTTCGGGTCCGGGTTCGGGTGGGTCGTCGTCCCAGATGTGGGTGTTTTCCCAGCTGTGGTCGGGGTGGATCAGGAGGGGGTAGGGGGTTT
>JBOHGE010000083.1:0-13726 GCA_050700055.1 Pseudonocardiaceae bacterium | reverse complement strand
GGCGGCTGTGAGTCGCTATTCGGCTCCGAATGGCGACTCACGGTCACACTCAGCGTCTGGGGCGGCGCGCTTGGCGAGCCGTTCGCGTGTGGCCGCGGACAGCTCGGGAGAGACCCAGTGCGTGCGGTAGGCGCGCTCGATCTCGGGTGCCGCGCTGACGCTGAAGCGCAGTGGCCTGCGGTCGCGAGTCCAGGTGACGTAGCCGGTCTCGCGCGGTAGCAGGCCACGCCGCTGCGCCCAGCGGCGGAACAGTCGCATGGCAGTCGACAGTGTGGGTAGGCTGGCTTGCACCACCCGTTCCAGGCACTGGACCTGGCCTCGGCGCCACTGGTCGAGGTGCGCCGGCACCAACCAGCCCAAGCCCAGGAACACGTCGATCGCACTGACGTATCTTTTTTCCGCCAGCGCTGCCTTGGCCGCCCGCACCACGCGTTGCTCGAGCGCGATGCCACCCATGCTTGCCGTTCCTCCGTATCTCGCTCGCCGCCTAGGCCGTGAGCGTGTCCAGGATCTGCTGGCCGTACTTGGCCAGCTTGCTCTCGCCGACACCGCTGATCGTGCTGAGCTCGGCCAGGGTGGACGGGGCCTCGGTAGCGATCTGGCGCAGCGTCGCGTCGTGGAAGATCACGTACGCGGGCACGCCCTGCTCCTTGGCAGCGGCGGCGCGCCAGGCACGGAGCTGCTCGAACACCGGAACTGCTGTCTCAGGCAGATCGACGGGTGCGGCGCGGCGGGGCTTGTCGGTTCTTGCGGCGGCTTTCGCCGGCCGCTCGGGTTCGCGGCGCAGCATTACCTGGCGCTGCCGGCTGAGCACTTCTCCGCTGGAGTCGGTGAGTACCAGCGTGCCGTAGTCGCCCTCGACGGCGAGCAGGCGCTGGGCCAGCAGCTGGCGCACCACCCCGCGCCACTCTGACTCGCGCAGCTCGGTGCCGATGCCGAACACCTTCAGAGACTCGTGGCCGAACTGGGTGACCTTGGGCGTCACCTTGCCGAGCAGGATGTCGATCACTTGGCCGGCGCCGAACTTCTGGCGGCGTTCCCGGTCGAGCCGAAACACGGTGGACAGCAGCTTCTGTGCGGCGACCGTGCCGTCCCACGACTCCGGTGGTGACAGGCAGGTGTCGCAGTTGCCGCACGCGGTGGCCTGCTGGCCGAAGTAGGCGAGCAGTTGTCCGCGGCGGCACTCGACCGTCTCGCAGAGACCCAGCATCGCGTCGAGGTGGGTGGCCAGCCGGCGGCGGTGGGCGACGTCGCCCTCGCTGGTGTCGATCATCCTGCGCTGCTGCACGACGTCTTGCAGGCCGTAGGCCAGCCAGGCGGTGGAGGGCAGGCCGTCGCGTCCGGCCCGGCCGGTCTCCTGGTAGTAGCCCTCGACGGACTTGGGCAGGTCGAGGTGGGCGACAAAGCGCACGTCGGGCTTGTCGATACCCATGCCGAAGGCGATCGTGGCGACCATGACCAGGCCGTCCTCGCGCAGGAAGCGTGCTTGGTTCGTGGCTCGGATGCGCGCGTCGAGCCCGGCGTGGTAGGGCAGTGCCTCGATCCCGTTGCCCACCAGGAACTCCGCGATCTTCTCCACCGATGCCCGGGACAGGCAGTAGACGATGCCCGCGTCGCCGGAGTGCTCGGTGCGCAGCAGCTCCAGCAGCTGCCGTTTGGGCTCGTTCTTGCCCACGATGCGGTACTGGATGTTCGGACGGTCGAAGCACGCCACGAAGTGCCGGGCGCCGGCCAGGTTCAGCCGGGACGCGATCTCGGCGTGGGTCGCCTTGGTGGCTGTCGCGGTGAGTGCGATGCGGGGCACCGTGGGCCACCGCTCGTGCAGCGCGGACAGCGCGAGATAGTCGGGCCGGAAGTCATGCCCCCACTGGGCCACGCAGTGCGCTTCGTCGATGGCGAACAGCGAGATCACGCCGCGTTCCAGCAGACTGATCGTCGAGTCGACGCGTAGCCGCTCCGGCGCCAGGTAGAGCAGGTCCAGCTCACCGGCGAGGAAGGCGGACTCGACCTGGCGGCGCTCGGATGCCTGCTGGGTGGAGTTGAGGAACCCGGCCCGGACCCCGAGGGCGGTCAGGGCGTCGACCTGGTCCTGCATCAGCGCGATGAGCGGTGAGATGACGACGCCGACACCCTCTCGGACGAGCGCCGGAATCTGGTAGCACAACGACTTGCCACCACCGGTCGGCATGAGCACCAGCGCGTCACCACCAGCGGCGACGTGGTCGATGATCTCCTGCTGCTGTCCACGGAACGAGTCGTAGCCGAAGACGCGTTGCAGCACCCGTACGGCGTCGCTCACATCGAGACCAGCTCCCGGCAAAGTCACCCGGGCGATCCTAGGCGGGCCTCGGATCCGCGACTGAGGGTGCCGTTCAGCAGAGCTTCGTGCACCCAGTCCGAGACGGTGCCGGGTAACCAGCTGCTGGGGTCAGACGCTGCTGTGTTACGCCCGCCTGACCTCTACGGTTCCGACCTGCCGCACGCCTGCGGGAAGAGCATCCAGACCCGGGTAGCCGCGAGCCTCGGGATCGGAGGCGGCGTAATCTTTGAATTCCTGTGTAGCGTCCTGGTCGGCAACAAGAAAAAATAGCTCAAACCTGTTTTTGCCGTCTTTTGGTCCGCCGACGTACTGGCGAGGACAGGAGAAGGACCCATCGGTAGAAATGCTACAAGGGGCTTCCTGGGGCTGGAAAGACGGATTCGAGTTTGTTATCCCTCGATACACAACCCAGAGTGAGTCGGTGACGCGGAGATTAGATTTCCCGGATACTCGGAATCCGCTCCCGGTGACGACCGCGTCGGGGCGCGGTTCGGCGATTGAGAAGGTGGTATCAGGCACTCCGGTCGTAGGGGCAGGAGCACCTGTCGTCGGTCCGGTGGCCTGTGGCGTGTTTGTGTTAGCGGGCGCGGTACCTCCGACGAGGATCGGCCCGAACGTGCCGGCCAGGACGAGCGCCCCACCCAGGACTGCCATCGCTAATGTCCCGGGAAAGGAGACCTCGACACCTAAAATTTTGACATGCGATGGGCCGCTGTCGACAAGTTTTTTGACTACGGCTAAGCAGAACAAGACGCTGCCTGCGGTCAGTATGATGTAGCCGAAAACCACAAGGATGATCACGAGCATTTACATCCCCTTGTCTAATTGCTCGCAGCGGTCGTGAACGCGACTGCTCACTCCTACATCAGATCTCGCTTCATGCCTGTTACACCAATCTGAGTTCAGCCAGTTGCGGGGCGTCAGACAGTCCTCTTGCGGGCGCTATTGCGCTACCTGCAGATGCGGGCCTGCCTCACCACTGCCGCGGCCTTTCCCACCCTCCCCGGACGCTGGGACTGGCGAGGTTCGTATCCGGCCGGGCTCGGCGAGCCTTGGAGCGTCCGCTGTCCTGGGCGGATACGTCGTGAACTCGACGCCAGCGATATTTTCAGCAGCCCGAATGTCGCTGGTGTCGTGTCCACGCGCACACCGTCGTTGCGTGGGGCGGTTCAGGGCGTGGGGGTTGCGCGCCGCATGGTGACGCGGGGCCATTGTGTGAGCCCGCGGGCCGCCTCGTGTGCTCGAATGCTGCGCAGTCCAGCAGTCATCTGGGCTTCGGTCAAGACGCGAAACCCCAAGCGTTCGTAATAGGGGGCGTTCCAGGGAACATCACGGTAGGTGGTGAGCGTCAGCGCCGGCAGGCCGCGCTGCGTGGCCCAGACGTCGGCGGTCTCCAGAAGTTTCCGGCCGAGACCTTGCCGGGCGTGGTCGGGATGCACGGAGACCTGCTCGACATGGGCGTTGCCGTCGACGACGTCAAGCAGGAGGTACGCCACGGGCTCATCCTCGCCGTAGGCGACGACCCAGGCGCGTCCCGTCTCCTGATAGCCGGCGAGGTCGGCGATGGATGGCGGTTCATCATCTGCCACCGCGGTCATGCCGAGGTCGCGGAACGGCGCGCCGGCGACACGCTCCAGCTCACGAAGCGCCGGGAGATCGTCCGGGCGGGCGGCTCGAATCATGCCGACCGTCCACCGCCTCGGCGCCGGTTCCGGTAGTGGCCGCCCCGATCGATTCCCGGGCGATCAGGGCCGTCGCCCCATGAAGCCAAGGAGGCGGTCCAGCACCGGAGCATCCTCGGCCACCTCGATGGCGTGGCCGAAGGGCTGGCCCTCGCCCCGGTACTGGTCGGGCAACGTCGCACGCGCTCGTTCCAGCGTGAGGTCGAGCTCCACCTCGCGGAAGGGCACGGTCTGGCCGGTCGCCGCCGCCAGGTCACAGCCATGGATTCATGCGTGACGCCGACCAGCGACCCGGCCAATCCGAGCGCACACACGATCTCCGTCGCCGAAGGTAACAGCGAGACGATGCGCGGCGTTGCGGTGCTCATCGCGATGAGGTTAGCCGTCGGGTGGAGGTTACAGTTCAGACACTGTGGGCAAGCCCTTGACCCAAGAGGGGAACTCTCTGTGACGATCAGCATCACGCTCGGCATGATCGGATGCGGCAATATCGGGTCGGAGTTCGTGGACGTCCTCGATGAACGGCGAGCGACCATCGCCACGACCAGCGGGATCGACCTGAGACTCACCCGAATCGCCGTCGCCGACCTGAATAAACCACGTTCCCCCGCGGTTGGCTCGCGGGCCCTGACCGATGACGTCGGTGCGGTGATCGACGATGACGAGATCGATATCGTGGTCGAGCTCGTCGGGGACGTGGACGGCGTTCACGACATCGTGCTGCGCACCCTGCGCAGTGGCAAGTCCGTCGTCACCGGGAATAAGGCGTTGATCGCCTCGTCGGGTCCCGAGTTGTTCACCCAGGCCCGCGAATCGGGGGTCGATCTGCTGTTCGAGGCTGCCGCTGTTGCGGGGGTCCCTATCCTGCGCCCGCTGCGTGAGTCCCTGGTCGGTGAGGAGGTGACCAACATCGCCGGAATTCTCAATGGGACGACGAACTACATGCTTTCCCGGATGGCTGACGATTCCATGGACTACGATGCTGCCCTCGCCCAGGCGCAGGCGTTGGGGCTAGCCGAGCCCGATCCCAGTGCCGACGTCGAGGGCACCGACTCGGCGTCCAAACTGGCGATCCTGTCCTCGGTCGCCTTCAATCACTCCGTGCCGTTCTCCGCGGTACAGTGCGAGGGCATCGTGGGAATGGATCGTGCCGACCTCGAGATCGCCCACGGTTTCGGTTATGCGATCAAGTCTCTCGCGGTGGCGGAGGCCCGCTGGGACCAGGGCCAACCGGTGCCGTGTGTGCGGGCGCAGATCTTTCCCGCGCTGGTACCGCTGAGCCATCCGCTCGCTTCCGTGCACGATGCGTTCAACGCGGTGTTCGTGCGCGGGCGTGACGTCGGTGAGCTGATGTTCTACGGCCAGGGCGCAGGCCGGCGTCCCACCGCGTCCGCCATCCTCGGGGATGTCGTGGACGCCGCGCACAACCGGGTCAACCGGATCAGCCGGACAGTCCCGGTAGGGCCTGCCGCGGCCATCGGGTCCGTCGATGACCTGAGCTACCCGTACTATCTCCGGCTGGATGTGGCGGACTCTCCTGGGGTGTTGTCCGAGGTCTCGGGCGTGCTGGCATCGCATGGGATATCGCTGCGGGTGGTCGAGCAGCATGACTCGGTGGCCGGAGTGGCCCGCGTCGTCTTCGTCACCTATGGAACGACCGAGCGGGCGTTCCGCGCCGCCATGGCCGCGCTGGCGTCGTGCGCATCCGTGCTGCGGACCGGGCAGGTGCTCAGAATCTTCGCCGACTAGCGGCTGGTCGGAACACCTCCGCGCTCGGCTGGGTTGTATCAGGTGTCGGCGGCACGTTAAGGATGGCGAATCATGAAGGGTGACCGGATAGAGATCGTGATCGACGCGGGTGGTTCCACTCGTGTTTATGAGATCAAGGCCACCCGGGCCGGTCGGCGGGTTGAGACAACTCACGGTCGGGGTGTCGTCGAGGTCACCGAGGTCACTCGAAGCGGCAGGCCGGTGCGCACCGCTCGCTTCATGGCCAGTCGGGTCTTGGCCCTGGTCGAGTATCCAGCCGAGGATCCCACACCGGACCGCGACTCGGCAATCGGCGACGGGGTGGCATCGAGCCGATCCCGATCGGCGGTGACCATCCCGGCGGCCCGCTCCGCGATGGAGGGATAGTCGACGCACTGCCGCAACGGGAAACGTGGGAGCCCAAGTGCCGATTCTGCTCTACCGCTTCTGGGCGTTGCTCAATACCAGGTTGCACGGTTGGCGGCTGCCCCTCGTCATCGCCGTCGTCGTCTTCGGCACCAGCTGGCTGGGAATGTGGTTGGTCGAACCGGTCGACAACGAGATCACTCGGCCGGCGAACTACTGGTGGTGGTTCCTGGTCACGGCGGCGACGGTCGGCTATGGCGATTTCTTCCCGACGACCGCCCTCGGGCACGTCGTAGGCGCCTACGTCATCATCGGCGGCATCGTCACATTGACGATCTTGTTCACCAGGTTGGCATCCCGCCTGCAGACCACGAGAGGAAAACGGATGAAAGGGCTCGTCCAGCTCGACGTCCGGGGCCATACCGTCATCCTGGGTTACCTGGCAGGCCGCACCGAGCGCATGGTCACCGAGCTGAACGCCGAGGGCAGCCGTGAGCTGGTGCTGTGTGCTTGGCACGAGATCACCACGCACCCGATGCCCGAACATCCGGCGGTTCAGTTCGTCCGCGGGGACCTGACCACGGTGGACGTCATGACTCGCGCCTGTGTGGCGGACGCAACCACGGCGATCATCGACGGTCGCGATGACAATGAGACGCTGGCGATCGCCCTAGCCGTCGACCATGCCAATCCGGATCCACCTGGTGGCGGCGCTGCGCGAAATGAACCGCCGCGAGCAGCTGCGTTATGTCAATCCGAGGATCCAGTGCGTGCAGTGGCACATCCCGAATCTGGTGACCGAGGAGGCTCTTGACCCGGGAATCACCCAGGTCTATGCCGACCTCATGAGCAGCGGCGGGGGTGGCAACACCTATTCGGTGCAGCTGCCGGAAAGCCTCTCGGGCACGACCTTCGGCGAATGTCAAGTGTATTTCGGTCAGCGTTTCGGGGCGACTCTGATCGCCGTGCGCAACGCCGGACGCGTCGTGGTGAGCCCCGGTTGGGATGCCCCGGTCGAGGCCGGGGTGACCCTCTACTACCTCGCGCAACAGCGGATCGCCGGATCGGCTCTGACAGCACCCCGGCGACAGGGCTGACGGCCGCCGCGATCAGTACTGGTAGCCCAGTGGTGTTTCTGGCGACCCCAGCCGGTCAATGTGCTAGTCAGTGCCGAAGGCAACAGCCAGGAGCGGGCGGAGCGATTCGAGTTCGCCCAGTGCGTCATCGGCACGTCCGGTGGCGGCGAGCCCCGTTCAGGCCCTCCCATCAGGGCGGTGACCATCCTCGTCCCGCTCGGGATCGGCGCGTCGATTCTCGATCGCCGTCAAGATCCGAAGGTCCCCCAGCTCGTCGGCCCCGGCGTGTTCGGCCTCTACTGCTTTACGACGCTCGTCAAACTCGGCGTAGCGCTCGGATCGGCGTGGGTTCCACGAGATGAGCCGGGAGCGCTGCTAAGGTCCGCCACGCGCCTTCGGGCGTCGGCAAACGTCGTTGCTGGGATCAGCGCGGCTCGGACTGAGCGTGATCGTCGTGGAGGGCTTCGAAGATGACGGTGGCAGGTCAGGATCCGCGCGATGTGGTGCACGACCTGGTAGTAGGTGTGGCACCCCTCGACGAGCGCGAGGCTCAGGACAGGATCACCACGTTGCAGTGGATCCAATCGGGTGCGCCGTTGTTCCGAATTGCTCGACCAGCTACGCCCGACAAGCATCTGTGTGTCTATTTCGCCTTGTTCGACGACGCACGACGATCGGTCCTGCTGGTCGATCACGTGAAGGCGGGCTTGTGGCTGTTCCCCGGTGGTCACGTCGACGACGGCGAGGACCCGCGTACGACGGTGCTGCGAGAGGCCGCCGAGGAGCTGCGTATCGACGGTGAGTTCCACTCGCGATTCGGGGATGAGCCACTGTTCCTGACCGTGACGAAGACGCGCGGCGAGCACAGCCATACGGACGTGTCGTTCTGGTTCGTACTGGCCGCCGATCAGGATATGCAGATCGAGGCGGACCCCCGAGAAGCGAACGAGGTCCGCTGGTTCGTCCTGGACGACCCTGCGGAGTGGGCGCACGACCGGTTCGATCCGCACATGGCACGTTTCTGTGACAAGCTCTTGGCCCGTCTGGGCACTCCGGCATTGGTTGGCTAGGTCGTGTCTCAAAGTCAGCTTCCCTACTGCATGGCCAACGGCCTTGCCCGGCTGCCCGGACAGGGTCGGCCCTGAAATCATTTCGCCCGTGCTCGCCTCGTCCGGTACGATCTCGGAATTGTTTTCACTGCTGGGAGCCCATGAGGTTCGCGTGTGGTCTCCCCGGCAGTTTCCACGCTAAGAGCAGGTTTCGTTAATGGCATGTCGTATCAGTGAGCTCGTGCTCGGTTGCCGCGACCCTGAGGTGCTGGCGCGGTTCTGGTGCGAGGTTCTGGACTTCGTCGTGCTCGATCGCGAGGACGACGGCTCGGTGGAGATCGGGCCGCGCGAAGGGTTCGGCGGTCCGCAGCCGACGATCATCCTCAGCCGCAGGGATGAGCCGGAGCAGGGGAAATCCCGGCTGCACATCGACGTCAACGCCACCGACCGCGATCAGGACGCCGAACTCGAACGCCTTCTGAAGCTCGGTGCGCGCCCGGCCGACATCGGCCAGACAGGGCAGGAGCAGTGGCATGTCCTGGTCGACCCCGAAGGTAATGAGTTCTGCTTGCTCAAGGCCCGCCTCAACCCACTCTGATGCTCATCGGTCACGCCTCGACACCAGGTACCTAGCGGCACCCTAGCGGTGACGAGGCAGGCTTGACCTGACCGATGAGCAGTGGGCCGCGGCTGGAACCCTGCTACGGCTCCTGGCGGGCGGTGCATGCGCTGTTCCGGCGGTGGCAGCGCGACGAGGCATGGGCGCAGATCGTCACCGCCCGGCAAACCCGGGCGGACGCGGCCGGACTGATCACCTGGGACGTCAGCGTGGACTCAACGACCGAATAGCGGTTCACAGCCGCCGCCAACCGCTATTCGGAGCCGAATGGCGACCCACGGCCGCTGTCGAGCGCCATTCGGAGCCGAATCGCGGTTCACGTCGCATTACTGATCAAGGTGACCCGCGTCTCGACGGTCGGAGGCGCAGCCTCACTAGGCGCTTGCGGGACCCCGATCGACAAAAAGTTGTTTATGCTGCGGCGGCTTCCGTGGTGATGCTGAGGTCATGGACAGGGTCTGCATATCGATGAGAATTTTTTCGTAGTCGCGGTCGATTTGGGTCCAGGTGGCGGGTTTGCGTCTTCTCCGGGGGCTGTGAATGCCGGCGAGAATGGGGCTGATGACGTGGTCGCGCAGGGTCTGCAGGGCGGTGATGATGCGGGCTGGTTGTGGCGGTAGGTGGTAGCGCCGGGACTGGCCGGGTTTGATGATGAGGTCTTTGCCACGCAGCTTGCGGAGGTCGTATCCAGAACATCACCCACGGTCACCACACGAGTCGCCACATTCCCAGGCACGCGGTCAACCCAACCCCGCCAGCCTGGCCTCACCCGACCACCACATCACCCCCAACCCAGCCACCGCTTAGCGGTCCGAGGCGCAGCCTCATTAGTAACGACAGTTCAGGCCACCGCGATTAAAACCCTGTGCACGAGCTTCAGAGCTCAGAATGTGGCGCGACTGCCCATACCCCGGGGGTGCCCGGCGAGCGTATGGTGACCCGCTCGAGGAAGTTAACTTGACCCGTTGGCGGGCGTTAATTTGCACCCGCTGGGGGACGTTAACTGCGGTCGCCGGTGCGGCCGTTCTGTTCACGTTGGTCCTCACGGTGTACTGCTGGCTGGTACGCGAGCCATCCAAGACCGTCCCGCTGCAGCTCGCCGGTTCTTATGCACAAGCATCGACGATTTCCTGCGGTATGGATAACCTGTTGCCATGTGCTGGGGCCGACGGGCTCGTGCACGACGTGCACCTCGACTGGCTTCTCATCTTTGGTTACGGCATCTCGACCGTCACGCTCTGCTTGTTGGGCACGTGCTTCTTCCACTCAAGACGCACCCGGGCGATCGCTCGGGTCGCCGCGGTCGGCGCTGTGATAGCGGTGGCGGCCGATGCGGTCGAGAACCTCGGCCTGTACCTGGGCTTGTTCGGTATCACGGGCAATCAGAACTGGCCCTGGACCGCCGTCGCCGCGGCGGCGGCAATCAAGTTCGCTGTACTCCTCCCGGTCGCGGTGGTCGCCGCCACGAGCCTCCTCGTGCATCTCGGACGCCTGCTCCGCCGCCCAGATCACTCATGGACCCCCCCGAAAGACGTGGTCGTCCCTCCCGCGCCCGTGCATAAGGGCGGCGACGAGTACTGGCCACCGAATGGTGGGAGTACCCCTGATCCGATATGCCCTACGACGTGCTGGCCTACGCGAACTGCCACCCCGACTTTCCCCGCGACAGCACGGGCGATCAATGGTTCGACCACGACCAGTTCGACGCTTATCACGCGCTCGGCCAGCACTTGGGGGAGCGCGGTGCGACTGCGGCGCAGGCGTCGAGCTAAACGGTTAGCAAGAGTCATGACCCCCGACCCTCTGCGTGGTAACCAGCTTGATCAACCCCAGCCTGCTTAGCAGGTGCTCCGGCGCTTGGGCTACGTCCACTTTCCTCGGCCACCTTGTCATGGTGTCCCGATCATAGGACACCATGTCCCATAACTAGGACGCCAGTTTATCGGGGACGATCATTACGAGAGGCCATCGTGTCGGCACCAGAAACGGGACAGGGCAGCGGTCATCGGCGCAAGGTGATCAACGGGCCCCAGTTGACGTCGAAACCTCGCGGTGCGAGAGCTGCGGCCTGTAGTCAGCGTGAACACGTGCCAACATGGTCGCACTACCGCTGCTTGCACAAACCCGCGCTCAATTTCGGCGAGGTGAGCTCCAGAACGCCATCATGCTGCCGGTCACGGAGCTGATCATCACGGATCCATGCGTCGGCGGCGACCTGCTTGTGGCACTGTCGACTGTGCGACCACAAGAGCCACGCGGACCATCGGGTTCGGGCACTCAGCACCTCGTTGATCTGCACCGCGCCACGGTCCGTGTGACCCATGGCCGGGGAGGTCCCGCTGCTGGAGATGCTGGGCGTCGCGGTGTGCTTGTCCGCCCGCGAGGACGGCACCCCGCAGCTGCCATTCGACCACGCACCGGGGTGCGGTGCCCGGAGGTCTGGCAGCTCTCACCGGTCATCCCGTCACCACAACACGGAAAGCGGAAGTGTCCACAAGCGCCCGCCCAGGTGCCGGGGTTGGGCAGCGGTGCACAGCACGATGCCCGCGGCGAAGTCGGCGCCGAGTCGCTGCTCCAGCAACCGCAGCCCGCGCAGATCCTCGGCACGCACGGTGGCGCCCGCCTTCACCTCGACCCCGACCACCCGGCCGTCACCCGACTCCAGGACGAGATCCACCTCGGTGCCGTCGCGGTCACGGAAATGGAACAGGCCGGGCCGGGCCTGCGACCACTCGGCCTGCGCGCGCAGCTCGCCCGCGACGAACGTCTCGATCAGCCGGCCGGCCAGGTCGGAGTCGGAGTGCAGGCGGCCCCCGAGCAGCCTGGCAGCGAGGCCGGTGTCGGTGACGGCGATCTTGGGCCGGCGGACAACCCGGGTGGTGAGGTTCGTCGACCACGCCGGGATGGTCTGAATGAGGAAGACGGCCTCGAGGTGCGCGAGATAACTATCGGTGGTCGAACGGGACAGACCGAGGTCCCGAGCCAGGTCGGTGATGTTGAGCTCGCCTGAGGTGCGCGACGCGACCAGCCTCAGGAGTCGGGGCAGCTCGCGCAGGTAGATGGCGTCGGTGACGGCCCGCACCTCCCGATCTATGACGCCCGAGACGTAGCTGTCGAACCAGGCGGACCGGCGCCGGCCGATCCGGGTCAGGGCCGGCAGGAAACCTCCCGCCCCGGCTCGGTCGAGCACCTCCGTCCTGGTCACCGCCGAAGGCCGGAGCCCGGCGAGATCGTCGTCGAAGGCCCGGTCGATGAACCCCGCCGCCGCGACCCCGTCGCCCAGTTCGGCCTGGGTGAAAGGCCAGAGCGTCAGCGCCTCCATCCGGCCGGCCAGGGAGTCCGCGAGCTTCGGCGCACCGAGCAACCTGGTCGATCCGGTGAGCAGGAAACGACCCGGGCGCCGCTCGCGGTCGACCTCTGCCTTGACGGCCAGCAACAACTCGGGCACTCGCTGTGCCTCGTCGATGCCGACGAGCCCGCTGCGCCCGCTGACGAAACCCACCGGATCGGCCCTGGCGGTATCGAGGATCGTGGCGTCATCGAGGGAGAGCCAGGTTCCCGCCCGGTCGGCCACCACGTGCTCGGCCAGGGTGCTCTTGCCCGCTTGGCGGGGACCGGCCACGACCACCACCGGGGTGTCAGCGAGCGCCTCAGCAAGGGGACCGACCAGCATCCGATGCCGATACATACCTGAAGGCTAGCCGGGGCCGTGCGATCCGCGCAGGCTTGCCCTGCAAAACGCGGCCATATTCCCCGCGAAACGCGGAGCCGGTCACTGCAATTCGCGGTCGACCGGCTCCCCATCAGGGCAGGCGACCATCCTGGTCCCGCTCGGGATCGGCACGTCGATTCTCGATCGCCGTCAAGGTCCGAAAGTCCTCCAGCTCGTCGTTGAACGCGAGAAACCGGTTGGTCTGGGCAACCACTCCGTCATCAGGTCGTCTGGCGGCGCTGGGCGCGGTCCCCGGCGAAGTCGAGGAACATGGTGGTGAGTCGGTTGAGCCCGGCGATCTCGACCTCCGTCAGGTAGTTCTTTGCGATCACGACGTCGCTCTTGCGGATGCGGTCGCCCGTCCAGGTGCTCAGTCCCATGCTCGGCGAACGTGCGTCCGATCTCCGCAGGACGAGCTCAGCCGCAGCGCTACCGGTGACGGCGAAGATGAGCTTGTTCTGGATCGTGGCGAAGAAGGTCTTGGTCGTGTCGGAGGTGCCGTCGTAGTCAACGCTGGTGGCGGCGAACAGATCCCGGACCTTTGGTAGAAGCGCTTCTCGGCGGCCCGGATGTCCCGGATCCGCTGCAGGAGCTCATCGAAGTAGTCGCTACCGGCCGGATCCTTCAGGCGGGGGGCGTCGAGCACGAAGCCCTTGACGAGGTACTCGCGCAACACAGTCGTGGCCCACTGCCGAAACTGGACCGCACGCGGGGTGGACACGCGGTACCCCACCGCGAGCACCATGTCGAGATGGTAGACCTTGACCTCGCGCCGGACCCGGCGAGTGCCCTCGGTCTGAACCCTTAACTCTGAGTTAATAGTTGCCTGGCTCACCTCGCGGAGCTGGTCAGCCGGCGAACAGGTCCCGGATCGAGTCGGCGGTGACCGCACGGCGAACCCAGATGTCGAGCTGGGCCAAGTCACAGCATTCGGTGATCCGGACGCGAGCATCGGCGGGGACGTCGACACCGCGGGCGTCAAGAACCCCCAGCACCGCCCTGGCCCCGGCTTTCGCCTCGCCTCTTGCCTCGCCTTCGGCTCTGCCTTGGAAGAAGTAGCGGCGTGCGAAGTCGCTCTGGTACTCGTGGGCTTGGGTGGTCATCAGCGTCTCCAGGTAGCTTCGCGCTGCCAGCGGCAGCGCAGCGAGCACGA
>JBOHGE010000082.1:0-14397 GCA_050700055.1 Pseudonocardiaceae bacterium | reverse complement strand
CCACCATCTTCGCAGCTTCGTCCTTGTACTCAGGAGTGAACGACCGACGATTCTTCGGCACGTAATTCCTCTCTTCCGGAAAGGGAACCCTAGTGGGTTCACTGTCCGGAAGATCCGGGACCCCTCACCTCGCATGTGGGCCTCAGCGATTGCTGCCGCGAATTTTGGCACAATTCGCTAATTTGGCCGGGTCGGGGATCATGCCAGCACTGGCTTCTTTGGCGATTTCGAGGCAGTCGAGAAGGCTGGTCCTGTCAGAAGTGTTGCTGTCATCCGGTGGTTGTGTCGCCGAGGGCGACTGCGCGTCGGGAATCGGGTTGTTCGGGATGATGTCGTTCGGGATTGTATCGCCGCCGTCTGTGGTCGTTGGTGCGCTGGTGCACACCGGCAGCCCCGGCTCGGGTCCGTCGGCGGTGCTACCGGCCAGGAACGCAACCGGAACCCACCCTCCGGCTCTGCCGTCGCTCACCCATGCCCACCAGCTGTGGGAGCGGTTACCGACCGCGTACGTCGATCCGTCCGTTTGGCACACGAACAACGGGTGCCGGCCAGTTGGCAGGTTGATGCGGGGTTCGGTTGTTTCGGCCAGGTAGACAGGTGAGCCCTGAGGGATGGTGCAGGCGTACCTGCTGATGATGGGGACCTTGATACAGCCTCCTGTACCGGGGGGTTCCGGCGTTACCCCCTGCTGCGGTCCGGGTGCGGCGGGAGTGGGGCCGCTCAACTGGGACAACACCTGGGGTGGCGGAGGTGCGATCGGGGTGGGGGTCGGGGAATTTGTGGGCGAAACCGGAGAAGGGGACGGGGACGGTGTGGGTTCGGGGGTAGGGGACGGAGTTGGTGATGGTGTGGGTTCGGGGGTGGGCTCAGGAGTCGGACGCGGTGTGAGTTCGGGTGTGGGTTGGGGGGTGGGCTTGGGGGTGGGGAGTGCCACATCCACCACGTTGGCCCACCAGGTCGCCAGCTTTGTGTGGTCGGGGTCCGCCCACGTTGCCACGCCCAGTATCGGGGAGCCGTTCTCGGTCCACTCGATGACGGACGCGCCGCCCAGTTGGTGGCAGAGCGCTCGTCCGCGTATTCGGCCTGACCGGCTCACGTATTCGCCTTCGGCTTTTTCGTCGCTGCGGCAGTGGCCTGAGTTCTGGGCGACGTCGGTGTTCGCCACTGCGGTAGCTACATCGGCGTTGTAGTGGTTGTCGCGGGCTTGGGGGGAGATGAACTTTGTGAACACGATCTGGTTTGTGCCTCCGTCGGAGGGGCAGGTCACGGCGGCTAGCACGTTCGCTGTGTCGCGTTCGGCGTCGGCGTTGCGCTCGCAACCTTTCCGCACGGGAAACGGCACCTGCTCGATAAGCGTTCGCTCCGCCGTCGCTAGTTCCGCCGCTGCTCGCTGCTGTGCCGCAGTGACAGACCGTGCGTTGAGGTAGTACCGGACGCCGGCAGTCGAGCCGCCGATCAGGACGAGTGCCGCTACGCCCCATGCGGCCCACCACCACCATTTTCGCCCCGGTGCTGCGATGGTCCCGGGTGTCCCGGCCGGTGCCGGTGTCAGGGGGATGTAGGTGCTGGTCATGCCGGCGGAGATGGGCGGCGGCGGTGGACTGTCGACGGGTCTCGCGGGCGAGACCTTCCCACTATCGGCAGTAGGTACGGTGACGTCGCGCAGGGCCAGCGCCAGCTCCCGGCAGGTGGTGTAGCGGTCCTCGGGCTGCTTCGCCATGGCCTTGGCCACGATGCCGTCGATCTGCGGTGGGAGCTCGGGGCGTCGGGTGGTCACCGGCGGTGGCTCGTCGTGCACGTGGGCCCACATGAAGGCGGCGACTTCCTCGCGGGGGAAGGGGACCTCCCCGGTCAGGCAGTGGTAGAGCACACAGCCCAGGGCGTAGAGATCGGCCCGGCCGTCCACCGGCTTACCCTGGATCTGCTCGGGCGCGATGTAGTCGATGGTGCCGACGATCTGGCCGGTCGAGGTAAGGCTCCGCCCCGGACTGACGATCTTGGTGATGCCGAAGTCGCTCAGGTAGTAGTGCTCTTGGCCGTGGCGGCCGTCGAAGAGGATGTTCGCCGGCTTGACGTCTCGATGCACCATGCCCTGGGCGTGGGCGGCATCAAGGGCATCAGCCACCGACGCGACGATCGTGGTCGCCCGCTCGAAGCTCAGCGGGCCGTTGGTCTCGATCAGCGCCCGCAGATCACCCCCGCTCACGTAGCGCATGGCGATGTACAGCGAGCCTGCCGCCTCGCCCACGGCGTAGACTGGGACGATGTGCGGATGGTCGAGGTTGGCCGCACTCTGCGATTCCCGGTCGAAGCGCTTGCGGAACAGCTCGTCGTCGGCCAGGTTCGGGGTGAGGATCTTCAGCGCGACCTTGCGGCGCAGCTGCACGTCCTCGGCCAGGTAGACCACGCCCATGCTGCCGCGCCCGAGCTGCCGCTCGATCCGGTAACCGGGCAGCTCAGGGAAGGTGTCGTCGCCGCTGTGGGCTGACTGGCCGCGCGCATCAGCCATCGTGCTACAACCCCCCGTTCCCGCGCTGACACACCAGAACCGCGCAGGTATCTCTAAGTACCTCCCACAGTGCCATGTTTATCCAGAACAGGTCGCGATGCCAGCACATACTTTGCAGGCGTGAAGTCGTCACCAGACGAGGGTTCAAAGCCGGGCCGACGAATGGATGGCTAGCGCGGCAGATCACCCGATCGAGGTTGGGAATGACGTATTTATTGGGTACTGCTCGTCCTCGTGACTGTAGTTGCCGGTTGGGGGAGATCCGGAAGGATGATCAGTGGTCAGTTTCGCCGATCTTCGTGATGCCAAGCCGGCGCTCTGGAAGGCTGCCGCGGATGATTGGGTCAGCTTGGCACTGGAGGCTGAGCAGGCCGCGAACAACATTTACGACCAGGGCACGTCGTCAGTGAACGAGCACTGGACCGACGAGGCTCGTCGTCGGCCCGGACGGCCACGTGAGCCAGCAGCCTGGCGTGCAGTGCGACGAGGACCTGCCCAAGATCGGGCAGGCCAACCAGCTGATCCAAGAGGCCATCGAGTCCGCGAACAGGATCGACGACGAGGCTGGTGTGGAGCTCGACAGGTTGGCCGCCGCGGTCTCCAACACCGATCTGGACAAGGCGCTCAACGAGATCCAACAGTCGGCATCGGAGAACCAGCTGGAGCTGATGCGCGAGGCCCTGCCGATCGGCGAGGACCCGCGGACGGTCGCCGCGTGGTGGAACTCACTCACACCGGAGCAACAGGCTGAGTTCGAGCGCGCGGTCCCGGTGGAACTCTACGATGTGAACGGCATACCAAGGATGTCAAGGAACGGATGGAGGGCTCGAACGGTTACAACCGGATCGAGATGATCCGCTGGGCACAGCAGAACGTGAACAATAAGGACATCGACATCTTCGACAACAACTGCGCGAACTTTGTGTCCCACGCGTTAGAGCACGCTGGGCTCGACGGGAAGGGACCCTTCACGTTCAGCGACGACAGTTGGGGTCACGGCATGCAGACCGGCTGGGACTGGTTCGATGAGCACAATTACTCGCATACCGCCAGTTGGGCGCAGGCTGAGGCGCAGCGGAACTTCTTCCGCAAACACGGCGCCGAGATTCCCGTCGGGCAGGCGCAGCCGGGCGATGTCATCTACTGGGAACAGGCCGGCCCTCACGGCCCGGTAGATCAGGGTAAGGTGCACGATGCCGCTGTGGTCACCTCAGTGACGCCGGACGGCAACATCCACTATACGCAGCACACCTCCTCCCGGCTGAACGCGAGCCTGGACGGCAGGCTGCCGGCCAATGAAGTCCACGAGGGAGACCAGCGCGTAGTCATCCTCCGTCCCAAACAAGACTGGTAGGAGCCAGACATGGACCTGCGGATAGAACCGAGTCCGGTCATCACCACCGGCCGAGATCTGGCCAAGATGGCCGACGACGCCAAGGTGAGGATCGAGTCGCTATTCGGCTCGAGCGACACAGCGGTACAGGGCAACACGGGCTGGAAGTCATCGGCATCGCTCGCCGCGTGCCGCAAGGCATGGGACGGTCGGCTGGATCAACTGGTGGACCAGACCAAGCAGGCCGGTCAGGATCTGGTTGACTCCGCGGGCCGGGTGGCCGCGGCGGATGCGGAGGCGGCCGATCGTCTTAACAACGTGCTCGATGGCATGGCGTCGTAGGCCATGTCCGATACGGTGAAAGGCACCGGCGTGGTGAGACGGGCATTAGCGGCCACTGCTGTCGCGATGGCGGCGGTGGGTGTCGTGCTGGCGGTGCTCGCTACTCGGGTGAGCGAGGAGCTGGAGAAACAGCGGCACAACACCTGCGACGGTTTGTTGCCGATGCCGGCCTCGGGCTTCTGGTTCGGCTGGCTCGGCGCCGGGCTCGCCGTGGCCGCGCTCGTCCTGGCCGTCGTGCAGTTGGTGCGTCACGGGCGGTCCGTCCTGTCCCAGCTGGCGGCTGGGTGCGCGATGTTCGCGTGCCTGTTCGCTGTTTTCGTGCTGTACACCCTGTTCCAGGACGCCGAACCAATCCGGTGGCTCTGCTCCGGATAGGCATGCGGGCGTCGGTGTGCGCTGCAACTCTGGAAACGCCTCGTTGTGAGGAGTCTTTACCGGCTCGGCGGTGTGGAGTCGGTCGATTCGGCGAGTTGAGGTGTCCAAGCCACCTGCACGCGGACCGGTTGTTCCTTCCGTCGCACGAGTAGCCCCCGCCCTGGCGGGAATGTGGTGGCCCGGGAGGTGCCGAGCAGGACGCCCTCGCCACGGTCCCCGGACAGGATGATGCCGGGGTTACCGAGTTCCCTGACCTGTTGCAGGACGGGCTCGAACAGGGCGCGTTGGGCGCCCGCGACGCGCCGGGCGATGATGAGGTGGAAACCGAGATCCCGGCCCTGGGCGACGAACTCGAGCAGGCCCGACAACGGGTTGGCGGTGGTAGCGACCAGGTCGTAGTCATCGACGACCACATAGAGTTCAGGGCCTTGCCACCAGCTGCGAGCGCGAAGCTGGGCGGCCGAGACGTCACTTCCGGGCAGGCGCTTGATCAGCGCCGCGCGAACCGCGGCGATGGCATCTGCTGCGGCCGGAGCCGCCCCGGCGTAGAAGCCCAGGTATTCCGGCGCGACCGTCTCCAGCAGCGTGCGGCGGTAGTCGATGATCCCCACCCGCACGGCCTTGTGGCTGTGCCGCGCGCACAGCCCGGTGATGAAGGTGCGCAAAAACGTGGTCTTGCCCGACTCCCCGTCGCCGAAGACGAGGAAGTGCGGCTCGGACCCGGCGAGATCCAGGTACCACGGCGAGAGATCGGTCTCCACCACACCGACGGGCACACCGCGCCCGTGATCCGCACCCGGTGCCGGCAACTGGTCGGCGTTGACCACCGCGGGCAGCAACCGCACGGCCGGGGCAGCCGGTCCCGACCAGGCGGACGCCACCCGGGACACCAGATCTTCCACCCCCGCCTGCAGATCGAGATTGTTGATCTTGCCGTCGATCCGCGGTACCGCCGCCTGGAAGTGCAGCTTCTCGCGGATGAGACCACGACCCGGCACCCCGACCGGAACATTGCTCGCGACTTTGCGGTCGATCGAGCTCTCCGCCGGCTCGGTAAGGCGCAGCTCCAAGACGCCGCCCAGACTGTCCCGGAGGTTGGCGCGGATGTCCAACCACCGGTTGACGGTGACGATCACGTGGATTCCGTATCCCAGGCCCCGGGAGGCGAGGTCCAGCACCGACTCCTCGAGATCCTCGAACGTCCGGCGTAGCGCCGCCCAGTTGTCGATGACCAGGAAGACGTCGGCGAGCTGCTCGTCCGGCAGGCTGCCGGTCTGGCGCAGGGCCCGCAGGCTGGCCGCCGAGTCGATGGCACGTTCCCGGAACAGCTCCTCGCGCCTGGCCAGGATCCCGTCGACCTCGGCGACCAGCCGGCGAACCTTGTCCGGCTCCAATCGGCTGGCGACACTGCCCACATGGGGTAAACCGTCCAGAGCCGCCAGACCACCGCCGCCGTAGTCGAGGCAGTAGAACTGCACCTCCGCCGGCGTGTGGGTGAGGGCGAAAGCGGTTACCACGGTGCGCAGCAGGGTGCTCTTGCCGGTCTGGGGAGCGCCGACCACGACGAGGTTGCCACCGGCCCCGGCCGCGTCGATCTCCACCAGTCCGCGCCGTTGCTCAGCGGGCCGGTCGACCACTCCGACCGGCACCACCAGGCGCCCCACGCCATGCCACCCGGTGGCGACCAGCCCGCGCTGGGGATCGACGGCCAGCTCGGGCAGCAGCTGGTCCAGGGTCGTCACCGGTTCCAGTGGTGGCAACCACACCTGATGCACCCGGGGGGCACCGGCCAGCCGGCCGACGACGACGTCGAGCGCACTGCGACGGGAGCCCGGCTTTGGCTCGCGGCCGTCGGGTGCGACGTAGGGCATGGAGATCAGTGCACCTTTGAACCGGGTGAACGTGGTCATGTCGACCTTGAGGTAGCCCACGCCCGGCTCGGAGGGCAGCTCGTAGGCGTCCGGGACGCCGAGCACCGCTCGGCTGTCCTGGGCACTGAAGGTGCGCAGTCCCACCCGGTAGCGGATGTGGCTCTCCAGCCCGCGCAGCCGCCCCTCCTCCAGGCGCTGGGAGCTGAGCAGCAGGTGCATCCCCAGGCTGCGGCCCAGCCGGCCGATACTCACGAACAGGTCGATGAAGTCGGGTTTGGCCGTCAGCAGCTCCGCGAACTCATCGACGATGATCAGCAGCGCCGGCAACGGCTCCAGCTCGACGCCGGTCGCGCGCAGTTTCTGGTAGTCGTGCACCGACCCCAGCCCACCGGCGGCGTGCAGCAGCTCCTGGCGGCGGCGCTGCTCACCGAACAGTGCGTCGTGCATGCGGTCGATCATGGAGAGGTCGTTCTCCAGGTTCGTGATCAAGCCGGCGACGTGCGGCAGGCCGGCCACTCCGGAGAAGGTGGCGCCGCCCTTGAAGTCGACCAGCACGAAGCTCAGCTGCTCCGGTGAATGGGTGACGGCCAGGGCACCCACCAAGGTGAGCAGGAATTCACTCTTGCCTGATCCGGTGGCTCCGACCACCAGGCCGTGCGGCCCCATGCCACCGCGCGCGGACTCCTTCACGTCCAGGTGCAGTGGCTGTCCCTCGGGTGTCATGCCGATGGGAACCCGGAGCTGGGGGGTGTCGGTGGGGCGCCAGAACGTGGCCGGCTCGAGGGTCCCGACGTCGTCGATGCCGAGCAGGCCGGGTAGCTCGACGGTCTCCAGCACCACCTCGGCCGGTGCGTCGCCGGACCACAGCCGGCGTGGCCGGGTTAGGCCGCCGGCCGTGCAGGCGGCATCGACCGCCGCGACGAACCTGGCGAACTCCGCAGTCCGGTTCGCTGCTGCGCCTTGACCGGCATCCTGCTGACGCGACCTTCCGGAGCCGAACCGGAAGGGGTGCACGTCGACCGCGGTGTCTGGCATCGAGGTGACACCTTGCACTCGAGCCGCCTGAAAGGCCACGGGTTTGCCGCTGCCGAAGCGGGCGAAGCCCCGGCCCGGCCGGTCCGGCGCGACCGTGGCGGCCGCGCCGGACCCGATCACGGTGATCGAGTCGGCCTCGGTCTGCGTCCGCAGGACCAGCCGTAGGTCGATTCTGGTGTCGGCGATGAAGGTGTTGACCGCACCCGACAGCCGTGGTGTCGCCAGCAACAGGTGAATGCCCAGGTCGCTGCCCCGCTGGGCGATGTCGGCGAGGCTGCCGGCGAGTTTTCCCAGCTCGGCGGCCCGCTCGAAGTCGTCGACGGCGATGAGCAGCCGTGGTAGCGGGTCGTGTCCACGGCCAGGGTGCAGGGTTGAGCTGAGGTAGTTCTTGACATCGGTTGCGCCGGCCGTGCGCAGCACTCGTTCCCGGCGGCTGATCTCTGCCTCGAGGATCTTCAGTACCTGCTCGCCCACCTTCTCGTTCAGGTCGGTGATCAGGCCCACCGCGTGCGGAAGGTGTGCACACTGGTCGAGCGAGCGGCTGCCTCGACAGTCGACGAGCAGAATGTTGACGTGGTCGGGGCTGAGGGTGGCGGCGAGACCGGCGATGACGGTACGCAGCAGCTCGCTCTTGCCGGAGCCTGTCGTGCCCACGACCAGACCATGCGGGCCGTCGGCCACCAGATCAACGCGCAGCACCCCGTCCGCGGTGCCCCCGATCGGCGCGCTCAACGTGTTCTGGTCGGTCTGCCGCCGCCACCTGCTGGCCACGGACTGTGGATCGAGCAGGTCGGTCTCCAACAGGGGGACGAGGCCCACCGCATCAGGCAGACCGGCCGCCGTCTCGGCCAGCTCAGGGTCCGCGAACCGGGTCAGCGCCCGCGCCCACCGCAGCGCAACCGGCTTGCCGACTCCGGCGATCAAGAACTGCTCGACGACCTCGCCCTGCGCCGGCTGGTTGAGGCGGCCATTGCCGTCAGCACCGGCCAACTCGATGACGGTGGTGCACAGGGCAGGAAGTCGATGTCGGGCCTGGCTCACGATCAGCCCCGCGGTGGGTCCGCCCTCGCCCCGGAGCACGGCACGGGCCGGCGCGTCGGGCCCCTCGGTCAAGGACTCCGCGTCCAGCACCACCAAGGTGACCGGTCCGGTCGGCTCGGTCCCTCTGGCACCCTGGCCGGCGGCGAGCAGCGCGCGCAGCAGCGCGTTGCCTGCCTCCGCGCCACAGGCCAGAAGTCTGTCGGCGCGTGCGGTGTCGGCGGCGGTGTGCGGTAGCCACTTTGCCCATTCCCAGTCGTCCACCCGGTCGGTGATGACGGCCACCCGCAGGTCGGCCGGTCCGGACAGCGTCGTCGCCTGCAGCAGCAGGCTGCGGGCCAGTGCCAAGGCCGCCGGCCGGTCTCCCACTATTCCCACGGCGCGCCCGGCGGCCAGGTCGACCCCGACCGGTGTCTCGCGCAGGATCCCGGCGGTCGCCAGCGCCTCGTCGACCTGTACGGGCCGCTTGCCGCTGGTGCCCGTGACCGCCGGCAGCCAGGTGAACGTTCCCATCCCGCCATGCAGTTGCAGGAAATCGTCGTGGTGCGGGCGGCGTTCCCACAGGTGCGTGCTCGGCGCACCCGCCCAGCGCAGCAGCTCGGCCGGGTGCGGCATCGTCTTGCGCCGGCGATCGGTCTCGGCCTGCACCCGGTCGTCGAGGGCGGCCCGGAACTCCGCTAGCTCAGCGCCGAACTGCCGGTTGCCGGTGCCGGCGGCCTGGCGGGTCCGCCGCCGTGACTCCAGCCAGGTACCGATCGCCATCACCGGGCTGAGCAGCGCGAACAGCGCGTAGAGCGCGACCTGGGTGGCCGCGTACATGACACCGGCGAACACCAGTGGTGCAATGATCGCCACGATGCTCAGCGGCATGCGGTCCGGTGTCCGTGGCGGTGCAGCGGGGGCTTCCAGCGGATCGTCCTGTCGTGGGGATGCCGAACGGGGAGGGCGGTTCAGGGGCACCGTGCCTGCGCCACGGCGGGGGGTGGCGTCGGGCAGGCAGTCATCGGTCGCTGGTCGCACCACCGAGACGAATACCGCCCCGATCCGCAGCCTGGCGCCGACCGGTACGGACTGGGACTTCTGGACTGCCACATCGTTGAGCCAGGTCCCGTTGCGTGAACCGAGATCATCGACGATGATCTGCCCGCTGGCGCTGATCTGCATCGTGCAATGCCGGCCGGAGACGGTGGAGTGGTCGATCACCACATCATTGGCCGGATCCCGTCCCACCTGCACGGTGCTGCCTCTCGCCAGCGGCCAGGACGGGCCGGCGACGGCACCACCGGTGATGGCCAGCGCCAGGTCGGATCCGTGGCTCGACAGCGAGGCTGTGCTACCTGATGCTCCGGGCAGCCGCACCACCGCGCCTTGGTAAAGGCCCGCCTGGGCCAGCGGCAGATGGGCCTGGACCGTCCGCTCACCGATCGTCAGCACCGAGTGGTAGCCGTTCGCGGAGGCGCCCAACGCTGCTACGAGGTCGCCCACAGTCGCCTGCGGTCGGCGGACCGCCACCTCGACCTCGGCCTCGCCCGAGGTGCTCTGGACGACGACCTGCATCGCTACTGTGCATCCGAGCTAAAGCGGCTCACGACGCGCTCGACAGTGTTCACAGACCGAACCCAGCTCCGCATAGCTGCCAGCCTATCCGGTTTGACCAACGATTTTCTCCGGCTATGCGGGCTGCGTAATGCTCGATTTATACCCTTTGCCGCAACTGGCCGTGTCGCTGCGCTGAGCCGGGGACTGCGCCGAGGCGAAAATCGGAGGTGGTTCCTGCTGGAACGCTATAAGGTGGGTTTGCTCAGGCATGCTCGGACGGGAGGACGAAATGAGTGCACCAGGTGGCGGCTTCGGGACTGAACTGCCGACCATGCAACAGGCTTCGGGGCATGTGCACGAGGTGAACCAGCAGATCCAGGGTCAGCTCAGCCAGCTACTAGGTCGTCTGGAGCCGCTCATGGGCACCTGGAAGGGCGAGGCGGCGGCGAGCTTCCATAATCTCAAGCAGCGTTGGCACGAGAACGCCACCAAGCTCAACGAGGCCCTTCGTGGCATCGGCGAGGGACTGGGCCAGTCTCAGCAGACCTACCAGGCCCAGGAAGCGAGCAACGTCCAAGATCTCACCCGCGTCACCACCAACCTCGATTAAGATTGAGCTTCGAGATCAAGGAGTCCGATATGACCGCCCCCGATGGCCAGATACTGGTGACATTCGGTTCCATCGACGCCGCCGCGACCGACACCGACTCGATCGCCGGCCAGATCGACCAGCAACTCGGTGACCTCAAAGCCTACATAGCGCCACTGGTGGCAAGCTGGACAGGCGAGGCGTCGACCGACTACCAAGCACTGCAAAGCAAATGGGACACCAGCGCCGCTGAGCTGAACGATGTGCTCAAGCAGATCGCCAACGCGCTGCGTACCTCGAACGCGAACTACAACAGCGCAGAACAAGCCAACAAGGCGATCTGGGTTCGTTAGGTGTTAGGTCTCGACACTGGCCGCTGAATTGAACCAAGTGCTCCGGTCGATCGCTGCTACGGAGCGCACCACCAACAAGAACTACACCAGTGCGGAACAGGCCAACATCGGCATCTGGATTACCTGGCGTTCGCTCTACGGGGAGTAATAATGACAAAGCGAACGCCGGAGGGGAGGGGCAAGCGTCATGACGCTCGGGGGAGGTTTCTTCGTCCAGACTGCCGCGTTAGACAAGATCGCGGTCGCGGCGGCGCGAGTCGCCGAAGGTGTGATGCGCATCGGGGATGACGTCGTGACGATGCCGACGATGCCCTCTGAGTACTACGGAGAATGGCTGCTCGGCGATAGGTCGATCGATTTGGTCGCAGCCTGGGACGATTTATTGCATGCGTTCGCTGAGGACATTCGCACCATCGGTCAGAAAGTTGGCAAGACGTCGAAGCTCTATACCGGCACCGACGAGGATTCCGGGACGTTTTTTGGGGGCATCCTGTCGTGACCCGAGAAATCATGCCCGTTCGTTATGCGACGCTGCGCGCTAGAGACTGGACACGACTGTCGGATGCCGCGCAAGAATGGCAGAGAGTCGCCGACGACCTCGACAAGGAGGTCGCTGAATTCGACCGGGCGGTGGTCAGGCCGATCAGCGGCCGGTCGTGGCGGGGCGAGGCAGCCGAAGCAGCGAAAGCGAAGGTGCGGCAGAGCGCGACCCGGATAGCGGCTGCACAAAAGTATCTGGATGCGAACGCACTATTGATGCAGGCCGCATACGACGGTATATGGACGGCATGGTCACGGACGACCGACTCGTGGGCGACGCCGCCGGCAGAGGTCACCATGGACGACGAGGGTCGGGTCTCGTTCCGTTCCGCGCCGGAGACCTTCGACTGGTACTTCCCGCCGATCCTCACCATGATGATGTCGCAGGCGCTGGCCTACCAGGCCCTGCATATGGCTGATGTGGTGAACCGCAAAATTGCGCCACCGATGTGGTATCCGCCGAACCGGTCGGTCGACGACATCCCGCCGGTTGCCGATGCGGATGAGAACCTCCGTCAGGCGCGCCAGACCTGCCGGGAGGTCGAGGACGAGCTGGGCAGGATCTCGGTCGACCCGCAGTCGTGGAAGGAGGACACAGCGCTGCAGCCGCGCGGTGACATCGCGCGAGAAGAGCGGGACGAGACGCTGTGGGTGGTGCTGAAAATGGCCGCCGACTACCTGCGGCTGTCTGGGCGGTCGCATGGTGCGGATTATCTCGAACACTGGCTGGGCAACTCCGGGAAGACGAAGTACGTCGACCCGAACGAGATTCGCCGGGGGCTCCCGAAATTCGACCGGATCGTCCGGGACGCTATTGCGACTGCGCCGACAGAGGGGTGTTTCGACACCGAATGGACCCCCACCGACGTGCTGGAAGAAGATGATGCGCAAAGTGGTGACTGGTGGTATGCGATGAATCATTTTCGCTATCGGGTGGTCGGATACTCAATCATCGTCGATGGCGAGCGAAGTATCAACTATACGGTCGGCGTCCTCAAGCCCTACGTCTTCGGGCCACCGCGCGATCCGATCAAGATTCCGCACACCGGCCTGGAGGTCGATCAGGCGGACATCGCGCGACTGCACCACGTCGGGTACGCGCAAAACTTCATCATCCAGGGGCTGGCACACGGCACCGCATAGAGCTTCGAAAGCGTGTGGGTTGTATCGGGCGGTGGAGATTGCGTGCATGTATCTGCGGCAGAATGGGTCACAGGAGTTCCTGGGCGACCTGCGCGACATCTCCCAGCCTACGGTGTCGAGAATCGTCACCATGCTGGTACCCGCCGTAAAGGCCGTGTTGGAAGAGTTCGTGCGGACGGCGAAGGATGCCATCGAGATGGTCAAGGGCCGGATGTGCTTGGTGGATGGCACCATCACAGCCTGTTGGTCCTATGAGGAGCACCCCGAGCTGTGGAGCCGCAAGCACGGCACGATCGGCTTCAACGCCCAGTTCGTCTGCCCTGCTCGACGGCGAGGCGGTCTACATTTCCGACCCGCTGGACGGACACACCCACGACGCCACCGCATACGGTGAGACACCGGTCGCCGACATCGTGGGCAACTCCAGAGGCGGGATTGCTGATAAAGGATGCCAAGGCCTCGACATGGTGACCCCGCGAAAGACGCCACGCGGCGGAGAACTGAGCAAAGGAGGCAAAGAAAATAATGCAGCGATATCCGCGTTTCGCGCTCCCGTCGAACGACTCGTCGCGCACTTCAGCTTCTGGCGCTACCAGGGACATCCATACCGGACGGGTCACAGCCACCACCCGGAAATGACCGCTGGAGAGCGATATGCGTCGAAAGGCGCCCGTACCGTTCGGGAAGGGGCTGACGCTTTGCCCGGAGTTCAGCCGAGCTGAAGGGTCTTCGCCGGGAACTCCAGGGTTTCCGGGCTTGTTTGCGAGTTTGTGTCCTTGGGTTCGTGGTCAACTGGGGTGTTGTTGTTCGGCGGGGGTGAGGAGGAGTTTTCGGGCGGCGGTGCTGTATCGGATGGCGGTGGTCTCGTCGAGTCCGAAGACGACGGCCAATGGGGCTGATGACGTGGTCGCGCAGGGTGAGCAGGGCGGTGATGGTGCGTGCTGGTTGTGCGGGTAATTGGTAGCGCCGGGACCGACCGGGTTTGCGGTGTAGATCCAGTGGGCAGACCTGGCTCAGGCACTCCATCGTCGCGGGGTGCGACAAGGTGTCATCCAGTGAGCCGCGGCCGATGCGCGCAACCGGCGGGAGAATCGGCCGGCCATCCGCATCAGATGCGTGTTGTTCAGCTGCTCATCGGAGTCGCCATGCAGTCGTCGCCACCACACCCGAAACCCACCCGGGTTGTGACCCATCGAGAAGGAGGCGTTGAGCACGATGCGATCCACGCAGTCATAGCTACCCGCCAGCAGATCCTCGTAACGTTCACTGAGTTCATCAACCACCGCGGCACATTATGGGTACCGGCTGTACCACGATCACACCGATGGCCAACCCTGCCCGCCAGGAACCATCCTTTCCGAGCGCCGTCTCGGCGGGACGTAGAAATCCTTGATCCCAAGAACTTTGACACTTGAGCCAAGTTCGCAAAAGGGCGTAGCGTTCTACTCGTCCGCTCCCACACGGGCGTCGACCGCCTGACCAGACATGATGGATGGCACAACGACGGCGCGGCGGTCGGCGCAGCGAATGGCGACGGTCAGCCACCCAGACCGGAAGTCCCTGCGGAAGTTTGCGCTCAGGAAGCCGCAGGGACCACTTGGCGCAATGCCACTAAGTTAAGGGGCTGACCTGGGGAGATAGGCTTGGCGCTGCCCCAGAACCTCCCCGTGTCGGCTTATTGGTTCCGGATAAGGTGATTTGATGGCCTGGGGCATTTTGGCGACTCTGTG
>JBOHGE010000081.1:0-14998 GCA_050700055.1 Pseudonocardiaceae bacterium | reverse complement strand
ACTCAACGTCTCCATTCGGGACTTGACTACAAGACCCCACGCGAGGTCCGCGACAAGTACCTGAACCGGCAATACGCAGCCTGAAATAACCACCAAGAAAGCTGTCCGGAAAACGCAGGGCCCATCAAGGAACTGGAGTCTGGTGTTCTCAGCGCTGCGGTCGCTGCCTGCGAAGACGGGAGCACGGGCACTACTTCAGTTCACGGTGCTGGTCGTGACGCACATCGACGACGCCAGCGTGGCGGCCGGTGTGGTCGGGCTGGTGCGGCGGACCGAGGCGACCCCGGAGCGGCTGGCCAAGACCGTGTGCGCCGAGGCCCGCGGCGAGGGCAGCGTGCCGGCTGATCTGCTCGGCCGGCTGCTCGCCCAGGTCGGGCCGCTGCAACGGCAGCTGCTCAACCCGTGCGGGTTGACCCTCCTATTGCGGGAACGTTTCGTCATTCTAGGAACAGATCTTGGTACCTCGACAGATCCTGTGCGATCGGCCCAGAGACGGGTACTCGAAACCACCACCACGACCTGCCCACTGTGTCGACGTCCGCGACTCTCGCCATGCGCCGCCCGGGGTCGTCCATGGTGAACGAGCGGAACCTTTCGTCCGTTTCGGCGACGTAGCGCTCCATCCTCTCCCTGAGAGCGGGCCGGAGCTGGCTCAGAGACTCGTCCAAGTGATCACGCAGGAACAGTGTTCCGGCTAGGTCGTGCTCGTTCCAGACACTGCGGTCCGACGAGGGAAGCGCCCGGTCAAGGTCGATCTTCTGCACGTTCTCCGCCCACGCCGCAGCCAGGTCGATGGTGTTCCTTTCAGTGTTGCCACCGAGCATGAGCTTGTTCGCTTCCAGCTCCGAGATCTCACTGTCGTCAAATATCGATCCAACTCCCGATGAAACATCTCGCATAGTCACTTCCCAGGATAGTAGCTCGTGGACCGCCAGGGCATGTCGTAGTTCACGATAACTCGGACGCCGTTGTGCTCAAATTTCTCCGCATTCTGGCCGGGGATTTTCTCAGGAGTCGCCTTCGACAGCGCGGCATCCACCTCGCCTGGTGTCGGACGACCCATCACGGGGTTCCCGCCACCGGTATGACCGTTCACGAACTCGGTGATCTCATCTTTGCTGAACTCGCTGCCCCGGAACCCCTCGGTGGGCTTGTACTCACCGCCCCCCGAGCCGGCGTGATCGGTCCGCATCGGCGACACGCTGTCGTCGCTGGAGCTGTGCATCATCAGGTCACCCATGCCAGCGGCCGCCATGACGCCGCCGGTGGCGATGGCGCCGGCAGAGACCACGTTCACGGGCACGCCGACGACGGCTCCGACGCCGGTAGCGTCCAAGGCGACACCACCCACCTCGCCACCGGCTCCCAGCAACATCAACCCGAGGCCCGCGGCGGTGGCAGCGAGGTCCTCAGGGTGGTGCAGCATGGCATTGCTGAACGAGGCCACACCGTTGACGACGTGCCCGGCGAAGTTCGCCACGCCCGCGCCGACGTCTTCGAAGAAGTCACCGACACCGTCCCAGAAGCCCGGTTTCTCCGGGGCCTTGTCACGGGCCGAGCCGACCGCCTTCGCCGCTGTGTCACCTGCACTGCTCAGCTGGGTGCGGGCGCGGTTGAGGGTGTCCCGCGCGGCCTGCCGCATCGCCTCGCCGGGATCGTTGAAGGGAAGGTCATGCCCGGCCTGCTGAACAGCCTGCTCGTGCTGGGACTTGGCCTGGCTGGTGGCAGTCTGACCCTCGTTCCACTGCCGGATCGCGTCCACGGCCTGCCCCTGCGCCCATGTCAGGGTCGAGCTGTAGGTTTCCAAGGCGCTCGCGGCGTCATGGAAGCAGTCACCGGCCTCCAGCCATTTGCCCGGCTGGCCGTGAAACGCCTCGCGGAACGCGTCACCGGCCGCCCCGCTCCACCCCTCGGCGACGTTGATACGCTTGAGGCCCTCCCCCGCCTCGTGCAGCGCATCGCCATAGCCACGCATCGCCATCAGCGTGGTGGTCACCGAACCAGGGGTGCCCGGCACGAGCGCCTTCGGGTCGGTCGTCTCTCCAAGTTCCGTCGCCATCACCGCACGCCCGGATCATCGCCACTGGAGCGCTGCAGAATCCCATCCATATGCCCCTTGAGGGCGTTGTCCACCCGCAGATACGCCTGCACGCTCCTGGACAGCCGGCTAGCGACCTCCTGGCCGTCCGTCGCCAGATGCTCCACCCCCAGCTCCCAGCGGTCACAGAAGTCCGAGACGGTCTGCGCGAGGTGCTCGTGCCCGTAGTCCCCGGGTTGCCCACCGATGTCGGTGACCTTCTTGGTCTGCAGGTTGTACAGGGTGCTGTTGATGCCCTCGGCTGCGCCCTCCAAGGCGCCGAGATCCACCCGAAATCCGTCCGCCATCGGCGTGCCCTCCTCGGACCTCCAGCACATCACCGTGGCCACCGCCCCGTCGGTCGCCTGCGGATCCCGACTGTCACTCACCGGATGCGGTTGCGAGGAGCCGTTCCTACCTGATCAGGTGCCAAGGTCAACTGATGCGCTTGAATCATCGTATCGCGACGAGCACGCTCGGCGATCGCATTATGTTCGAATTAAACTACTGGCATCACAGCATGCGCCAGCGGAACATGGCACTGTGGGAAGTTAGGCAGCCCTGTGTGGTCGGAAGCATCGGCGCGGGAACGGGGGTTCATAACACGATGGCTGAGGCGCGCGGCCAGTCGGCCCACAGCAGCGACACCATGCCTGACCTGCCCGGTTACCGGATCGAGCGCCAGCTCGGGCGCGGCAGCATGGGTGTGGTCTACCTGGCCGAGGACATCCAGCTGCGCCGTAAGGTCGCGCTGAAGGTCCTCACCCCGAACCTGGCCGACGACGAGCTGTTCCGCAAGCGCTTCGACCGCGAGTCGCAGAGCGCGGCCAAGCTCGACCACCCCAACATCGTCCCAGTCTACGCCGCAGGTGAGGCGGCCGGCTCGCTGTACATCGCCATGCGCTACGTGAGCGGCGGTGACCTACGGGAGCTGATCGAGGCCAACGGTCCGCTGAGCCTCGCGCAGGCGACCTCCGTCATCGCTGCCGTGGCTGACGCCCTCGACGCCGCCCACGCCCAGGGCCTGGTGCACCGAGACGTCAAGCCCGCGAACATCCTCTTCGACGGCCGCCACGGCCAGGAGCACTACTACCTGAGCGACTTCGGCATCACCAAGGTGGCCGCTGGGAGTACCAACCTCACCTCGACCGGCCAGATCGTCGGCACCATCGACTACATCCCCCCCGAGCAGATCCACGGCAAGCTGGTGGACGGCCGGGCCGATCTCTACGCGCTGGGCTGTGTGCTCTATCACTGCCTGACCGGGGAGGTCCCCTTCCCGCACGAGGAGATCGCCGCGTTGATGTGGGCGCACGTGCACGACGAGCCACCGCCGGCGACCACCCGGCGCCCCGAGCTCCCACCGCAGATCGACGGCATCGTGGCCAAGGCCATGGCGAAGCAGCCCGAGAACCGCTACACCACCTGCCGGGAGTTGGCGCTGGCCCTGCGCGACGTCACCACAGCTCCACCGGCTTCTTACGGAAACCGGCCCACACGACCCGACACCAGGCCACCGCTACCCCCGGTCCCGTCCAGCATGACCAGCACCTATACCCCTTTGGTCACTCCGCCGGCCCGAGTTCCCGTGACCACCGCAGCACCGGGGCGAAAGTGGTGGTGGTGGGCCGCATGGGGCGTAGCGGCACTCGTCCTGATCGGCGGCTCGACTGCCGGCGTCCGGTACTACCTCCACGCACGGTCTGTCACTGCGGCACAGCAGCGAGCAGCGGCGGAACTAGCGACGGCGGAGCGAACGCTTATCGAGCAGGTGCCGCTTTTGGCGAGGAGGGGCTGCGTGCCCAACGCCGACGCCGAACGCGACACAGCGAACGTGCTAGCCGCCGTGACCTGCCCATCCGACGGAGGCACAAACCAGATCGTGTTCACAAAGTTCATCTCCCCCCAAGCCCGCGACAACCACTACAACGCCGATGTGGCTACCGCAGTGGCGAACGCCGACGTCGCCCAGAACTCAGGCCACTGCCGCAGCGACGAAAAAGCCGAAGGCGAATACGTGAGCCGATCAGGCCGAATACGCGGACGAGCGTTCTGCCATCAACTGGGCGGCGCGTCGGTCATCGAGTGGGCCGAGGAGGGCTCCCCGATACTGGGCGTGGCAACGTGGGCGGACCCCGACCACACGAAGCTGGCGACCTGGTGGGCCAACGTGGTGGATGTGGCACTCCCCACCCCCAAGCCCACACCGGCTCCGGTTGCGCAGGCTCCGCCCGCGCGGGCCCCAGTTGCACCCGGGGAATCCACCGGCCCCACAAAAATAAAATTTTTCTCTGACCTGCCCGGGGGGCGTTGTCTGAGCGGCAACAAAGAAGGCAAAGCCTACATCGCGACATGCGACATACAGAATTATCAGAAGTGGGAGGTGATTGATAATGAAATTATTCGGCACGTACAGACGGGGAGCTGCCTCGACGGCAGCGAAGAAGGAAACCTCCGCATCACGAGATGCAACGGTGGAGATCTTCAGAAGTGGGAACCCGTGAACGCCATTAAAAATAAACAAACCGGACACTGTCTGAGCAGGGGCCCGGGGGACAAGGTCACGACCGGCAGCTGCAGTGATGCGGACCCTCAGAAGTGGAAAAGCGTCCCGACCCAGTAACCCGACAACCAGCGTGAGTCCACAGTCTTCATGATCCGGGCATGATCGGCTAAACTCGCCCGTGGGAGCGTCCGATGGGGCACGACTACCTGGCCGCAAGAGCTGCCCGTTGAGCCCATGTTAAGTGCACGATGAGCGTGGTGTTGCACGATCGGGCAGGACAATGTGTACCCGATCCGGGGGTGGCGGCGTGGAACGTGTGGCGATCTGTGTCTGTGCGACTGATCCGGTGTCGCACGCCGGGGTGGCCAGCCAGCTGCGACCACGGCCGGAGGTCACCGTGCTCGAGGCCGGAGACGAGCGGGCCACGGTGGCTGTGGTGGTCGCCGACGGGGTCGACGACCAGACCGTTCAGGTGCTGCGCAGCCTGCAGCGCGGCTCGTGCCCATCGGTGCTGGTCGTGACGCACATCGATGACGCGGGCTTAGCGGCCGCCGTCGAGGCCGGCGTGGTCGGGCTGGTGCGGCGGACCGAGGCGACCCCGGAACAGCTGGCCAAAGCCATATGCGCGGCAGCCCGCGGCGAGGGCAGCGTGCCGGCTGATCTGCTCGGCCGGCTGCTCGCCCAGGTCGGGCGGCTGCAGCGGCAGCTGCTCAACCCTCGGGGGCTGACCCTCAACGGGATGTCCACCCGCGAGATCGAGATCCTGCGCTTGGTCGCCGAGGGGCTGGACACCGCCGAGATCGCCGTCAAGCTGTGCTACTCCGAGCGGACGGTGAAGAACGCGCTGCACGACGTCACCAGCCGGTTGCAACTGCGCAACCGCTCGCATGCAGTCGCCTACGCCCTCAAGCAGGGGCTGATCTGACGATGGCACACGCTTCTGCCTGTACGGGCAACCGGGCTGGTCCTCGGAGGTGCCCGGCAGGGCGTGCCCAACCGGCCCGGCCGCGGCAGGCTTGACCCCGTGTTCTACGAGGTCGATGAGGCATTGCGCGCGCTCGTGCGGGCCGAGGCGGTGAATCCCGCCGACATCGAGGTGGTCTTCGACGCACCGACCAAGGACTGGTCGTCGCGGCGCAACGCGCCCACCGTCAACCTGTATCTCTACGACATCCGCGAGGACCTGCGCCGGCGGGAGCGCGGGCTGATCAACAGTTACGACGAGCGCGGCATGGTCGCCAGCCGGCGCCAGCCACCGCGGCACTTCAAGGTGAGCTACCTGATCACCGCGTGGACCCAGCGACCGGAGGACGAGCACCGGCTGCTGTCGGCGCTGCTGTACTGCTTCCTACGCAACGAGACGCTGCCGGCCGAGCTGCTCAGCGGCCGGCTGGTCGAGATCGGGCTGCCGGTGACGCTGTCGGTGGCACTGCCGCCACCCGAGGACCGGGCGTTCGCCGACGTCTGGTCGGCGCTGGGCGGGGAGCTCAAGCCGTCGCTGGATCTGGTGGTCACCGCCCCGGTCGACGGCGGGCGCCCGTTCCCGGCCGGGCCCCCGGTGCAGGACCCGCTCACCGTCGACTTCGGCAGCCGCACCGGGCCGCAGCGCGACCCGCCGCGACGCAAGATCGACCATTCGGTGCCTCGCAGCAACGGCTCAGCAGACCCCAGCGGTCCGGCCGAGACCAGCGGCCAGAAACCCGCGGCCCGGGCCAGGCGTTCCCGACGTGGTCACCAGCCGACGGAGCCGGCACCGGGCGCCGCTGATGGCTGACCAGGCCGCCTCGATGTCCAACCTGGAGCACCTGCTCGCGCGACTCGCGCTGGTCGAGTCCCGGGTCCGGCGGGCCACCGCGCTGCGCCGGGCCGGCGACCCCGATCCCGATGATGCCTTCCGCGGCCTGTACCTCTCACCGGAAGCGGTGGATCGGCTGCTCACCGCGCAGGTGTCGGCTCTGGCGCCGGATCAGACCGAGACCGAGCACCTGCAGGCGGTCGAACGAGCAGCCGACACCGCCGAGCGGGCCGGCCACCCGCTGCGGCTACGGCAGCTGCAGCGCAGCTTCGGACTGCACCAGCTGGACATCGAGGCACTGCTGATCGCGCTGGCCCCCGACATCGACCCGCGCTTCGAGCAGCTGTACGGGTATCTCAACGACGACGTGACCCGGCGGCGCGCCTCGGTGGGGCTGGCGTTGAGCCTGTGCGGGGTGCCGGCGGCGACGGCGGCCGCTCGATCCCGGTTCGCTGCGGACTCGCCGCTGGTCCACGGCCGGCTGATGATCGTCGACGACCCGGACCGGCCGCTGCTGTCGCGGGCACTGCGGGTGCCCGACCGGGTGGCCGCGCACCTGCTCGGTGACGATCGGCCCGACCCGACGCTCACCGACGTGCTCGCCCCGCTACCGCCCGCGGTGTCGACCGGCAGCGCCGAGACGCTGGTGCGCGGGCTCACTAATGGAGTGGGCCTGGTGTACCTGCGCGAGCGGCCCGGCGCCGGCGCGGCGGCCCTGGCCTGCGCGGCCACCAGATCCGTCGGCCGCCATCCGTTCGTCGTCGAGCTGCGCTGGCTCGCCGACCAGGCACATGCCCCGGATCTGGTCGCCGTCGCCGTGCGCGAGGCACGGCTGACCGGCTCGGTCCTGGTCGGCGCGTCGGCGGACGCGCTGGTCGAGCACACCGACGTGCTCCGCGCGCTGGCCGGCTCCGCGGCCACAGTGGTGCTCACCGGCACGGTTGCCTGGGATCCACTGTGGTCGGTGACGCCGCCGCTGCTGATCGAGGTACGCACCCCAACGGCCGAACAGCGCAGCGCGCTGTGGCGCCAGTGCCTGGACGGCCAGCTGGCGCCGGAGCTCGATCCGGACGCCGCGACGGCCCAGTTCGTGCTGTCCCCTGAGCAGGTGGCCCAAGCCGCGTGCTTCGCCCGGCTACAGGCCGATGCCCGGGGCGGCCCGGTGACCGAGGCGGACCTGGGCCAGGGGGCGCGGGCGCAGAACACGAGCGGGCTGGCCCGGCTGGCCCGCCGGATCGAGCCGGCGGTGAGCTGGGAGGACTTGGTGCTCCCGGAGCCCACCACCGCCCAGTTGCGGGAGATCGCGGTGCGGGCCCGGCACCGGACGCGGGTACTCGACGAGTGGAACATGCGTCCCGGCGGGGGCCGCGGTCGCGGCGTGACCGCGCTGTTCGCCGGTGACTCGGGCACCGGCAAGACGATGTCGGCCGAGGTGATCGCGGCCGACCTCGACCTCGACCTCTACGCGGTCGACCTCTCCGGAGTGATCGACAAGTACGTCGGGGAGACCGAGAAGAACCTGGAGCGCATCTTCACCGAAGCGGCCGGGGTCAATGCGGTGCTGCTGTTCGACGAGGCCGACGCCATCTTCGGCAAGCGCTCCGAGGTGCGCGACGCACACGACCGGTATGCCAACATCGAGAGCGCCTACCTGCTGCAACGCATGGAGTCCTTCGACGGCCTGGCGATCCTGGCGACCAACCTGCGGGCCAACCTCGACGACGCGCTCACCCGCCGGCTCGATCTCATCGTCGACTTCCCGATGCCGGACGCGATCCTGCGCCGCGGGCTGTGGCACCGCTGCCTCGGGCGGCACATCCCCCGCGCGGCCAACCTGGATCTCGACTTCTGCGCCGGCGCCTTCGAGCTGTCCGGCGGCAACATCCGCTCCGCGGTCGTCTCCGCGGCCTATCTAGCGGCCAAGGACGACCGGGCGGTCCGCACCGCAGATCTGGTGGCCGGCGTATACCAGGAGTACCGCAAGCTGGGCCGGCTGACCCTGGAAACCGAGTTCGGCGAGTATTTCGCGCAACTGCGCTGAGACACCGGATACCGCTGCACCACTCACTCTGCGCAATCGAATCATTGACTCATCGTAGTCAGCGTTCCCATCGAAGTGATGCGGCGACGTGGTCCCAGCGTGCGATTTACCTTAATTGGTGACTGTATACATTCATCCGGGTGATAACGTAGTCGACGCATCTCGTAGATGATGTTTCCAGGGTCACAGTGGCGAGGGGGATGGTCGTGTCGGGGTTCACGTGGTTTCGTCACCCTAATCTGATCTGGGCGCAGGGTCGTGGACTCGCCAGGGCAGTGCGCCGGCACACCGCGCGGGCCTTGCTGGTCGCTGTCGCGGTCATGGGAGCGCTGGTGCTCTTCAGCGGGCCGGCCATGGCCGGCGGCGGTGGCGGGGTGAAGGGAACCTGCACCACACTGGTCACGTCCTCGCCATCACCGGTGACCCAGGGCACTCAGGTGACACTGACCTCGATGGTCAACCCGGCCGCGGCGGCGGGCACCGTGCAGTTCAAAGACGGCGCAAAGGACATCGTCACCGTGCCCGTCAGCAATGGCACCGCGGAGACGAAGGTGATGTTCGACGTCGGGACGCACTCGCTGACCGCGGTGTTCGTCCCCACCGACTCAGCTGCCTTCAAGTCGTCTACGTCGCCGGCGGTGTCACTGACCGTGACAGCCGGGACGGCGCAGACAACCACCCCCCAGGTGGTGCAACAGCAACCTGTCGTGGTCCAGCAGCCTACCCAGCCCGTCGTTCTCGTTGAGAGAGAACCTCCAGGGCTGTTGGCCGGGCTCGGCATGGTCGTCAAAAACGTGCTCTGAGTGCCTGTCATGAGTCGCAGCAGCTTCTTCCAGTCCCCCACCGTGCGCGTCTTCGCAGTCGCTGTGGCAGCCGGAGCAGCATTGTCGTCCATCCTGGGAATGGCTGGTGACGCACCGCCAACCGGCGCCCGTCAGATCGCCTACACAGCGATGGTGACGCCCACCAGCACCACACTGACCGCGTCTCCGGCCTCCACGATCACCCAAGGCACCCTGCTGACGCTGACCGCAACGGTCACCCCCGCGACGGCAGCCGGCACCGTGCAGTTCCGGCGCGGGACGACCGACATCGGCACTCCGGGGGGTCTCACCGGCGGCACCGCATCGGTGACCACGGCCACGACGGCGTTGGCTGTCGGAACCCATCAGCTGACCGCGGTGTTCACCCCCACTGACTCGGCGACCTACGACGCATCGATGTCGCTGCCGGTGTCGCTGACAGTGACCGGACCCGAGCCGGCTCAGACGACCACCCTCCCGCCGCAGCTATCCGGCCTGTCCCTCGACCCAGCGCCGGTCGACCTGGATCTGGTGCCAGGCGCGGTGACCCGGCCGGCCGGCCCGCTGGGGATTCCGGCCGTCATGATCGAGGCATACCAGCGGGCCGAGCAGACGATGGCCGATACCCAACCGGGGTGCCACCTGTCGTACACCCTGCTGGCGGCGATCGGGAGGATCGAGTCCGGCCACGCGAGCGACGGGCGGGTGGACGCCGCCGGCAACACGCTCACGCCGATCCGGGGTCAGCGGCTCAACGGTTCCCAGAACGTGACCACCATCTCGGACACCGATCAGGGGGCGTTGGACGGAGACCTGGCCTGGGACCGTGCGGTGGGTCCGATGCAGTTCATCCCGTCCACCTGGCGACGCTACGGCGCCGGAAACCCGGATAACATCCACGACTCCACCCTCGCCGCCGGTCGCTATCTGTGCGCCGGGGGTACTGATCTGTCCGACCCGGCCCAGCAGCAAGCGGCCGTCTTGCGATACAACCACTCGGCGCCCTACGCGGCCACCGTGCTGCGGTGGGCAGCGGCGTACCAGACGGGTGTCGTCCCCACGCTGTCCGCGCCGGGAATCCTGCCGCCGGCCGGGACCGGCGCCGGCGGCCTGCTGCGCACTGCTGCCCGGGTGACCCGGGCGCCGGTCGTAGCGAATCTCGACGCGCCGGCCGTAACGGATCTCGACGCCGCAACGCCGCAGTCACTGGACTAGGCACTGGAAGTCTGGGCCGCCATTCGGAGCCGAATGGCGGCCCACAGCCGCTGCCAGACGCCATTCGGAGCCGAATGGCGGTTCACGGCCGCGGGTGGACTGGGTGGCGCAACGCGGGCTGAGCAGGTTTCACCGCGGCTGTAGCTGATCCCCACGTTCCGGCGACTCGCCGCACAACGCGAGTTGGCGCGCCTCCCACATGCTGGACACCGGAGCTAATAAGGTGCGGCCACAGAATCGAGGGCTGAGAACGGCATCGGCGCGGAGACCATACAGGGGGTGCTGAACGCTATAGAGCTCGCAGACCCTGTCGTCGACCCCCGCCGGCTGACTCGCAGCGGCGCCAGCGCGCTGGCCACGGTCGACCACCGCCAGACCCGGTGATCGACGTCCGCTCCATTCGGAACAGGAAAAGTCATATCGTGCAGAAGAACAGATTCTTGACTCTGCTGTTGTCAGGGGCTCTGGTAGCCGCCGTCGCGACCGGAGGGGCGTTACTCACCCCCGCAGCGACGGTGCTCACCGGCGGGGTATCCAGCACCGCGCCGCCGCCCACCATCAACCAGGCCGTGACCACTAGTACCACGCTGACCACGGACCCGGCCTCCACCGCGGCCGAGGGTGCCGAGGTGACGCTGACCGCGAAGATCACCCCGGCAGCGGCGGTCGGAACCGTGCAGTTCAAGGACGGTGCGAACCCGCTCGGCCCACCGGTGATCGTCGCCAATGGCACCGCGTCGGGCACGACGAAGAAACTGACCACCGGGGCGCACCAGCTGAGCGCGGTGTTCACCCCTACCAACACGGCACTCTACGCACAGTCGACATCCTCGCCAGTGGCCTTCACGGTCACCGGAGCCACCGGGGCCGCCGGAGCGAAGGATACCAGCACCGCGCTGACCACGTCCCCGCCCTCCTCGGCCGCCCAGGGCACCGCGGTGACGCTGAACGCGACGGTCGCCCCGCCGGAAGCGGCCGGCACCGTGCAGTTCAGGGATGGGACCACCCCGATCGGCACCCCAGCGGCCGTCAGCAACGGCCAGGCGTCGACGTCCACCTCGACGCTGACCGTCGGGTCCCACCAGCTCACCGCGGTGTTCACGCCCACCGACACCGCGACCTACAGCCCGTCGACGTCGACGGTGGTGGTCTTCCAGGTCACCGGCTCCACCGGGTCGACGACCACCAGCATCGCGCTGACCACGTCCCCGAGCTCCCCGGTCGCCCAGGGCAACCCGGTGACCCTGAACGCCGCGGTCACCCCGACCACAGCGGCCGGCGCCGTGCAGTTCAAGGACGGGACCACCGACCTCGGCAGTCCGGTGACCGTCAGCAACGGCAAGGCGTCGGTGTCCACCTCGACGCTGATCGTCGGGTCCCATCAGCTCACCGCGGTGTTCACCCCCACCGACACCACGACCTACGTCCCGTCGACCTCGACGGTGACGGTGGTGATCACCGCTGCCGTCACCGGGGCGCCCACCACGACCACGCTCACGGTGATCCTGGACTTCCCGCTTCCCCAGGGAGTTCCGGTGCTGCTCAAGGCCAGCGTGGTGCCCGACGGTGCAGTCGGGAGGGTCCAGTTCCAGGACGGCACCTCAGCGCTGGGCTCTCCGGTACCGGTGATCAACGGCTCGGCCACCATGATCACCACGAGCTTGACGCAGGGCACGCACTCGCTGACCGCGGTATTCATCCCCCGCAAGCCGGCGGTCTACGGTCCGTCGACATCGCCGGCGGTCTCGGTGACGGTGACCGGCGAGGTGGGCGGCGCATTGGTGGAGCAGATCCTCCTCCGGGTGCAGGAGATCATCCAGGACATCCTCGACGAAGACGAAGAAGGGGACGAAGAAGAAAAACCTGGATGCACCTCTGACTGTCCCCTGATCCCGCTCGGTAAGCGCGACAAATAGGTCACATCCGCTGGCCGGTGCGGCCGACTCGGCACCCGGCGGGCGAAAAAGAGTGTTGAGGGGTATGTCACGCAGGTACGCTGACAACCGTCGTGATCGTGATCGGTGACCGATCGGGGATCGGCTACTCCCCGATCGGTCACCGATCACAGACCAGTGTGTCTCACCGGCGGACACTGGCCTGATCGGACACTGCGATGCCAGTTCGACCGGATAGCCGGTTCGGGTCTTGGGCGCAGCTTCGGGAGGAGGCGCCACGATGGGGGATTGCCCGCAATGCGGTTATGCCAACCCCGGCGCCGTCGACTTCTGCCCGAATCCAGAGTGCCGGGCCTACCTGGGCTGGGCCACCGCAGCGGCCCCACCACCACCCGACGACCAACAGTCACCGCCACCAAGCCCTCCCCCGCCCGCCGTGGAACCGCCCAGCGTTCGGCAACCGCCGGCACAGCAGCGCCCAGCCGCGGCGCCACCGACCGGCCCGGCGCAGAAGCGTGACGTTCGGGTGACGATCGAGCCGACCGACCTGACCGTCGACCCGGGCGGCGAGGTCACCACCAAGGTGACCGTGCGCAATCTCGGCACCCGGGTGGAGGAGTTCCGGTTGACGCCGCAGGGCACGGCCGCGCCCTTCGCCTCGATCACCCCGGCCGCGGTGTCGGTCTACCCCGACGTCGAGCAGCGCGCCGTGGTGCGGTTCGCACCACCCCGCGGGCCGCACAGCCCCGCCGGCGTCGCCACATTCGAGATCGTGGCCCGCTCAGCGATCCACGCCGACGTCAGCGACGTCGCCCGCGGGCGGCTGACCATCACGCCCTTCGCCGACCTCAACGCCGTCCTCACCCCCGATGTCAGCCGCGGTCGCACGCCGGCGCGCCACCAGGTGCGCCTGACCAACAGCGGCAACACGCCGGTGCGCACCCAGGTGGCCTTCAAAGGCCAGGACGACGAGCTGACCTTCGAGCCCCGAGACGGCACGGCGGTCCTGGAACCGGGTGCCAGCACGGACCTTGCGGTCCTGGTCAACGGCCCGCGTCGCTGGTTCGGGCGCATCACGCGCCTGCCGTTCGCCGCAGTGATCACCCCCACCGGCAGTCAGCCGCCGATCACGCTCAACGGCACCCGGCAGCAGACCCCGGTCTTCGCCTGGTGGATCCCCACCGCCGCGCTCGCGATGGTCGCGCTCGCCATCGCGCTGTTCGCGGCGTGGCCCAAACCGACCATACCCACGGTGCCCGTCATCGCCCAGCTCGACCAGACGGCCGCCGTCCAGAAACTGAAGGAAGCGAAGTACGAACCCGATCTGGTCATGAAGGGCGACGACACCATCCCCCCGGGACGGGCGATCGACACCGAACCGGCCGGTGGCTCGCCACTCAAGCGCGGCGAGCGCGTCAAGGTGAACATCTCGAACGGGAAATGCCCTACCGGAGCGTGCCCCGTCGAGGTGCCGAATGTCGAGGGACTGTCGCTGACCGAGGCCCAGGCCAAGTTGGAGGATAAAAAGTTCACCGTTCGGCTCACCCGGGAGAACAAGGAAGACGTGCCGGTCGACCGGGTCATCTCCTCGGACCCGAAGGCGACGACGCCGCGCCCATCGGGTTCCGAGGTGGTATTGAAGGTGTCCCTCGGCCCGAAGGAGTCCCCGCCGAGCCAGGGCGGCCAAGCATTGCCAGTCCCGTTGCCGGTGCCATTGCCGGGTGGTGCGGGCGCTGCGACACCATCCCCGTCACCAGCGCCCGCCGCGTCCCCGCCGCAATCACCCGCAGCGTCCCCGGCGCAATCACCCGCAGCGTCCCCAGCGCAGTCACCCGCAGCGTCCCCGGCTGCGTCAACATCGCCGGCCGCGTCACCGTCGACAACGCCACTACCCCAGATCCAGCTCCCCGATCTGACCGCTCGGTCAGCAGACGAGGCCACCAAAGCGCTGACGGACCTGGGCCTGAAAGCCAAGACGGTGATCCAGGACAGTAATGCGGTCCCCAACGGCCACGTGCTGGCGACCAAGCCCGCCGCAAACTCGAAGGTCGATCCCAAGTCGGAGGTGACCCTCACTGTCGCACAGAACACCGTCGACCTGATCGGCACCGCCGATCGGGCCGCCTGGACGAACGGCACCGGAAAGGCACTCACCTTCCCCGGCAAGGAGGAGGACCAGATCGGCTTCGTCCGGCAACGCCTCTCCGTGGGTGGCATCACCGCGAAAGTATTGGAGACCAATCCGCAAGCCACCGGCTCCATCACCGGCAAGTATCAGCTCGCCGAGCCGGCAGTGGCGGGCGACCGCGTCCGTGCGCGGGTGGGCCTGCTGAAGCTGCAAGGAGTAGGCGGGCAGGTCGCGCAAAGCGCGGGCGGTAAGGTCACTTTCGTCATCAAGGCCGGCGGCAAGGACATCCAGACGGTGACCGCCGACGACGACGGCACGTTCAAGGACATCGACGCGGACCTGTCCGCAGCCAAGGGCGCCACCTCGATCGAGATCAGCGTGCTGGCCGACCCGAGCTCGGCCCAGCAGAACTGGGCTCCGGTGTGGCAGAACCTGCGCCTTGAGCCACAGATCGGATGACACCGGATATCACTGTCAGTGACATCCGGGAAAGGACTATCGCTGTCTACGGATGTGCCACGGATGGCAACTTCGGGCC
>JBOHGE010000080.1:0-15354 GCA_050700055.1 Pseudonocardiaceae bacterium | reverse complement strand
CGGTCCCGGAGGGCCCACCTCCATCACCAACACAGCACCACACACGAAGACCCAGACCTCTACATCCGAACCTCCCTGCATGCTCGTGGCACACCCCAAACAGCGATCACCACCCCGAGGACCACCATCCACCACGATCACCTTGTCGGGCCACGGCCGCCCGGCAGGCCATCCGGTCACCACGACATCCCCACCATCGCTCCACTGAGCAGCATTGGGTCATGGTGAGCTGCGTCTCAACGGTCTGAGGTGCGTAGCCTCGCTAGATGAAACCTTTTCTCAGGGTTGCCACGGAGACGTGCGGCCAACCTACGTTGGTATTCGTCGGAAGCACCTTGAGAACCTGGGAGTCCAGTACGACCATCTGGGCGTACTGGAGCTGCATGAAGGGAGGGAAGAACCCGCGGCTCACTTTCTCGATCCAGAAAGTCGCGTAGACCAGCACGGTATCGGCGTTCGCCCCTATCGGTCCGACCGGCACACCACCCTCCAGGAAGGGGATGTTCGCGATACCACCAGCCGCTTCGACGGGGCGCACAACAACAGTCTCGTCGCCGGCATGACTGTTGATTTTCTTGAAGAACCTGACCTTCTTCTGGCTGGCAATATTGAGCACGACCCCCTCGAAGGTGCTCCCGTCCTTGACCTGCCGATTGATGACGGCTTGGAGAAGCTTGATCGGATCGTTGACGACGTCCTGCATGGGTACGCCGTTGATCTGCGGGGGAAGGGGCGGCTCAGGAGGGCTGGTCCTGAAGGGTGTCCGGGGATTCGTCGGGCCGGTGGCAATAGTGAGATCGTACTCATCGAATGGCTTAGGCGCCGGCGTGGACAGCTTCTCCGAGGTTCCTGCGGCATGAATAATCTGTGGGATCGGCGGCGTCGCATCAGGTGCTACGATGAATGGAGTGCTGTTGAATGAGGGGAACTGGGAGAACGCGTACTCGGCAGTGGGAGTCTTGAGGGTCGGCGGACCGGTGAACGGCTGGGCCGTGCCCTGGGCGAGTATGGAGCTGCCGTGCGGAATCGATCCCAACCGGGCTACGATCTGCCCGCCCGGAGGAGCCGACTCCGGAGGATAAGTCGTTTCCGGCTGGGTGATCCAGAGCCCGGGCTCGACGTGGAGCAAACCACCGGTAGAGGCGTCGGAAATCTGCTGGTGATAAGTCAAGCCGAATAGGTCGATATCATCCTGCCCGAACCCCCGGTTCGGGATCGACGCGTTGATGGGCTCGAATTTCAGGGTCTCACGTGTCTGGTTGAGCTGAAGATACAGGTCTTCCTTATCGTGGAAATCCGGGCGCGCAATGAGGTTGAACCCAGGGCCTTGCCAGGTCCCGGCGAGCTCCCGAAGGAGCCCCAGCTTGTCGAGGATCTCATCGTTGCGCATAGGCAGCCGAACCGAGTTCACTCCTATGTCAATCGCAATTATGCCTTCCTCTGACATTGCTGTTCTCCGTTCATTGAGGCCATGCGGAGGAGCATGGGCCTGGTGGTGGTGATGTCACGGAGGAGCGACGAGTCGGCGTCGGTGATACGCCCGGCGCAGAAAAATCATCCCACGCGGCGTTTCTCCAGCGACACGCCGGTGAGGAGGACGGTCCTCGGCATGACCCCTGGAGCGAGTTTCATAGCCTGCTGTCCGTTTTAAACGACTCAGCTCAGACGGCGCAGTTGTAGACCAGCGGGAGTGAGCCGTCGCGCTGGCGCAGCTGCAGGAACAGCTCCACGGCACGCCGCTTGGCCTCGGCCATGCTGACATCGGGACCAGCCAGCAGCATGTCCGGCGAGGTGTCCAGGTCCGCACCGGCGGGATGCCAGTGCCACCCGTCGGCGGTGACGGTCAGCTCCGGCACGGTGTTGTCCTCGCCGATGGCGACCCCGTCAGCGGAATGTCCCCGCTTGACCAGCGGACGCACCGCGAAGTCCCGCCCCTGTACACCCTTGGCGGCCAGCAGCGCCCGCAGCGGCTCGACCTGCGCGGAGTTCTGCGCCGTCTCGGTCATGCCGACCCGTACCGGCAACCCCAGCGACAGCGCCAGGTCCAGCCCGCTCATCGCCTTGGCCCAGGACCCCGGCCCACGGTAGGCGTCGTGGAACCGGGCCTGCGCACCGTCCAGCGAGGTCTGCAGGACCAGCCGCCGGCGACCGGCCAGCCGCTGCAGCTGGGTGCGTCGCCAACCCTGGTACAGCATGGCGTTGGTCAGGCACACCACGTCGATCCGCTCGGTGGCGTAGAGCAGCATCTCGACCAGGTCGGGCTCGAGGAATGGCTCGCCGCCGGTGACGTACAGCTCGGTGAAACCCTCCGCGACCGCTTCGTCGACCAGGTCCCGGAACCGCGGCAGGCCCAGCTGCCGGCGCCGGGCCTGCGGGGACGAGGCGACCGAGCAGTAGCTGCACGCCAGGTTGCAGTGGAAGTTGGTGTAGAGCCACAGCCGGGGCGGGAACAGCGCCGAGCCGAACAGCGGCAGCACCGGCAGGCCGTCATCCGGGATCTCCGGTGCCGCGCCCCAGGACACCTGCTCGCCGGCGAAGGCGGGCATCGCGGACTTGTAGAGCTGGAACCGCCCCCTGGAGCGTTCCGCCGGCGGCACGACCTCCAGGCAGGTGGTCCACCAGCCGGTCTCCACGGCCTGGGTGAACGCCTCCGGCAGCCCGGCGTCCCGCATCGAGGCGGCGTGCGCCGGCCAGTCGTAGTCCAGGGCCACCAGCTCCGCGGTGGCGTGGCCGTCGACGCAGTCCAGCAGCGCGTACCAGACGTGCCGGGCGCCGTCATTGGCCGGCCGGCCGAGCACCCCGACGTTGACCACCAGGGTGTCGCCGCCCGGGCCGGAGAAACGCCTGGTCCACGGCAGCCCGGAATGCGTGCAGCAGATCACGTCCGCGCCGGACGCCGCGATCCGCATCCGGTGTGCGTCGTCGGGCAGCGACTCCCACCAGAAGTCGTTGACGGCCAGCGGAGAACCGTGCACGAGGTGCAGATCCACCCCGTCGACGGCCTCGCGGTGCTCGGTGGCCAGGGTCCGCATCCACGCCGCGAACTCCGCGGAGGTGTGCCGCAGCGTGTAGTCGTAGGCGATCGCGGCGAAGGCGTTGTCATCGGCGTCGGCGTACCCGCAGCCGCAGTCGGGGTCGCCCCGACCGATGGCCAGCTCGTAGTTGCCGGCGATGCACTCGACGCCGTTGCCGGTCAGCAGCGGCCAGATCGCCTCCGGCTCCGCCCCGTAGGCACCGAAATCACCCAGGCACCACAGCCGGTCGGCACCACGCGCCCGGGCATCGGCCACGAAGGCCCGCAACGCATACGGGTTGGAGTAGGTCCCCCCACACAGCGCCACTCTCGTCATCAACGCACCTTCCCCTCGGGCCACCACCGTGCTGTTCTTACCTCGTGAGTGCGTAACAGTGTTCTAACACTGTTACGCACTCACGACCCGGAGGAGCGTGGTGCGGATGAGCGTGATCGATGTGTTGCGACGGTGGGAGCGCCGGACCCGTCCGGTCGATCCGGAGTTCGCCGCGGTGTTGCGCAGCCGCTGGGCGGAGCTTCCCGAGCACGTCAAGACGCCCGCCCAGCTGCTGGGCCGGCACGCGGTGGGCTGTGAGGGCACCCACGGGGTGTTCCCGCGGTGCAACCTGGCGTGCACACCCTGTTACCACTCCCGGGACGCCAACCGGGTCCGGGTGGACGGGTCACACACCGTCGCCGAGGTCGACAAGCAGATGGCGATGCTGCGCCGGCTGCGCGGGCCCTGTGCCCACGCACAGCTGATCGGCGGGGAGGTGACCCTGCTGCCCCCGGATGACCACGCGAAGACGTTGCTGACGATGCGCCGATACGGGCGTGAGCCGATGAGCATGTCCCACGGCGACTTCGACTACGACTACCTGGAGCGGCTCGCCCTGGACGACCAGGGACAGCCCCGGCTGCCGCGGCTGTCCTTCGCCGGGCACTTCGACATGCTCATGTTCGGCCGCCGCGGCATCCCCCGGCCGGACAGCGAACGGGACCTCCACTCCTACCGGCAGAAGTTCGTCGACATGTTCACGAGGCTGCGCCGCAGCCACGGGGTGCGGTCCTTCCTGGCGCACAACATGACGGTCACCCCGGCGAACCTCGGCCAGGTCGCCGACGTGGTGCGGGACTGCCACGCGATGGGCTTCGGCATGTTCTCCTTCCAGCCTGCGGCGTTCGTCGGGGACAGCCGGCGCTGGCATGAGGACTACCAGCAGACCGGCATGGACGAGGTGTGGCGGGAGATCGAGCGAGGTGTGGGCGGCCCGCTGGACTACACCGCGTTCCAGCACGGCGACCTGCGCTGCAACCGGGCCGCCTACGGATTCTTCGTCGGCCCGCGCTGGCACCCGTTCCTGCCTGGCGATGACCGCACCACCAGGGACGCGTTCTTCCGCTACTTCGGTGGGGTGAACTTCACCGGGGTGGACACCCCGGGCCTGGCCGGCAAGGTGGTGCGGACGATCGTGCGCCACCCGGTCATCCTGTCGATCGCGGCCCGGTGGCTGGCCCGCCTGGTGCAGCGGGTCGGCGGGCTCCGGGCTCTGCTGCGCCACGGCGTGCGGCCGGTGTCGTTCGTGGTGCACCAGTTCATGGACGCCGCGGACGTGGCGCCGGCCTGGGAGCTGATGAAACGCGGTGAGACGGCGACCGACCCGCGGATTCTCGCCGCCCAGGAACGGCTCGCGTCCTGCCACTACGCGATGGCGCACCCGGAGACCGGGGAGCTGGTGCCCGCCTGCGTGCAGCACTCGGTGCTCGACCCGGTCGAGAACGTCGAGCTGCGCCGGCTGCTGCCGATCGTCGACGTCCGTGCCTCGTGAGATCTGTCGTCCCGTTGTGCTCGACGGGCTGGTGCTGCCCGACGCGCGTACCGGCCGGGCCGTGGACCTCGGTGCGCTGCCCGGCCGCCACCTGCTCACCGCGATCCGGCACCGGTTTTGACTGCCCTGCCAGCAGCACCTGGTGCAGGTGCGCGAGCACGCCGCCGGCCACCCGATCGGGCTGGTCGCCGTCGGGTTCAGCCCAGCCCCCGCGCTCGCCGCGCTCGCCGACCACGTCGGCTGGCCGGGTGCGTTCCTCGTCGACGCCGACCGCCGGCTGTACGGGTTGCTCGGGATGCGCCGGGCCAGGCTGTGGCAGGTGTACTCGCCCGGCACCCTGGCCCGCTACGCGATCGCCGCGGCCCGCGGTCAGCACCTGCCACGCCCGGTAGAGGACATCCGCCAGCTAGGCGGCGACGCGCTGCTTGATGACGGCGTCGTCGTGCACCGCTGGCTCCCCCGCACCCCCGACGACCGCGTCCGCCCCGCGCGCCTGCTGCGCGCCGCGTGCAATCTGGGGACAGATTGCAGTAATCCAGGGCCTGATTAGTGCATTATGTCCCCAGATTGCACTCGATGGATGGAGACGGTGATGTTCGAGTACGACCTGGCGATTGTCGGGGCGGGGTCGGGGGGGTTGACGGCGGCGCGGTTGGGGAGGTTCTTCGCCAAGCGGGTCGCGTTGATCGACAAAGACCGGTTGGGTGGGGACTGCCTGCACTACGGCTGCGTGCCGAGCAAGGCGTTGATCAAGGCGTCCCGGGTGGCTCACGAGGCTGCCACCGCGGACCGGTGGGGGCTGTCCGTGCAGCCCGTGCGCTCGGGGCTGGCCGCGGTCAACGCCCGGGTGCAGCGGGCCATCGCCGACATCGGCAAGCTCGACGACGTCTCAGCGCTGTCCGAGATCGGGGTCGACGTCCTGCTCGGCGGCGCCACCTTCCGCGACCCGCACACGCTACGGGTGGGAGACCGCGACGTCACCGCGAAGTTCATCCTGATCGCCTCGGGCAGCCGGCCGGCGGTACCGGACGTCGAGGGGCTGGCCGAGGTCGGCTACCTGACCAACGAGGACGTCTTCGACCTCAGCGACCTCCCGGGCCGGCTGGCGGTGATCGGCGGCGGCCCGATCGGCGTGGAGCTCGCGCAGGCGTTTCACCGGCTCGGCTGCACGGTGACCGTGCTGCAGCGCGGGCCGCATCTGATCCCCCGCGACGACGCCGAGATGATCGAGCTACTGGAGCACCGGTTCGCCGCCGAGGGGATCGACGTGCGGCTGGATACCCGGCTCAGCGCGGTACGCCGCGACGGCGGGGACATCGTGCTGACGCTCGGCGACGGCGAGCTGCGGGTGGACCGGATCCTGTGCGCGGTCGGGCGAGTGCCCGTAATGGAATCGCTCGGGCTCGACGCCGCCGGGGTGATCACTCATGCCCGGGGGATCGCGGTCAACGACCTGCTGCAGACCAACCAGTCGCACATCTACGCCGTCGGCGACGTCACCGGCGGACCGGCGTTCACCCACTACGCGGGCCACCAAGCGGCGCACGCTGTGCGCAACATCTTCGTTCCTATCAAGGCCAAGTTCTCCCCCGGACACCTGCCGTGGGTGACCTTCACCGACCCGGAGATCGCGCACGTCGGCCGCACCGAAGCGGAAGCGCGCGCCGCCGGCGACACCTGCCAGATCGTGCGTTTCCCCTACAGCCACAACGAGCGCGCGGTGACCGACGCCGAGCCCGTCGGCCTGATGAAGTTCCTCATCGACGGCAAACGCCGGCTCATCGGCGCCCACATCGCCGGACACTGCGCCGGCGAGCTGATCAACGAGCTGACCCTGGCGATGAACAACGACCTCACCGTCGACGCGATCATCAGCTCGATCCACGCCTACCCGACCTACTCCTTCGCGATCCCCATCGCGCTCTACGACTACGCCCTGACCGAGAACCCCAGTACCGCAGCCAAAGTAGGCCGCTTCCTCAGCCGCCTCACTTAGTGGTTGGCGCTGCAAGCTCAGCGTGAGCATGCCCTCAGCTATCTGGTCGATCCCGACGGTCCACCGCCCGAGCGGTTGCTACGACCTGCCGGGGCGGGTCAACGAGTTCGATGCCGATTGCCACCACACCCAGGGCCTCACGTTCGGGTGGGTAGATCTGGCGGATGTTGGCCAGTTGCTCCTCGCGGGTGGCGGTCGGGTTCACGCTGGCCACTGACTCGTGCTCGAACATCTCCTCGAAGCCGGCGTAGCGAGCCACCCGGGTGACGCGGGTGAGGACTTCTTCTTGCCGGCAGCGGAACCGGATCAGTGAGCCTTCGGTGATCTTGCGACGGCTGGAGTCGTTCACCCTGATCTCGGTGGTCTTGCGGCCGGTGGCGATCAGGTCGAAGTAGCGCTTGTAGATGCCCATCTCATGGGCGCGCGGACGGGTGTGCAGGTCTGCGGGTCGTGCGGTCATCAGGCGGGCGAGTTCCTTGACGGTGAAGGAGCGGAAGAAGTGTTTGGGGTCGGTCAGCAGCTCGCCGACCAGCCAGACCAAGACATCGACGTAGTCGTGGACCGATCCTGGCCAGGCGGTGGTGTCGAGCATCCAGGGCTCGACATCGGTGGGGAGTGCACCGGTGCCCTGCTCACGCAGCAGGGACTTGGAGAGCTTGGCCCCGGTGTGGGCCAGCACCTGCGGGGTGAAGATCCGGATCGGCATCTGTGCGGCCGGGGTGCCCAGGGCGCCCAGTGCTCCGTCGACGAGCTGGCAACCAAAGGCCCAGTCGCCGCCTTTCATCATCACGTGCAGGGTGTTGGTCTTGCGGCCCAGTGCACGTTCCTTGACCAGGTTGCGGTACAGGGTGGCCAGGTCCAGGTAGGGCGCATCGTCTTCGGGGTCGACGTGGACCTGGTAACGGCCGTGGTCCAGGCACACCGCGGTGAACACCGCGCCGTCCTCGTCGAGGTGAGTGAGTTTGGTGCGGTCGGCGCGTTTCTCCGCCCACCCGCAGTCCGGGCAGGGCAGCCGGATGTGCACGATCCCGTGGGAAGGTGCCATCCACCAGCGGATGTCCTCCAGCCGTGCCAGGCTGCGCAGGAACTCCGCCCGGAAGCCGGGGCTTGCTTGCTGGTCGGTGTAGGTCTCGACCACGTAGTCGGTGTCGGTGGCTTGGGATACCGAGTCGAAGAACACCCGGTAGTAGCCCTCGATCAGCTCGCTGATGCCGTCCTTACCGAGGGCGTGGACGTAGGTCTGCTGGTAGGCGGTATGCGTCTCGGGGTCCAGCACGACCTCGTGCGGTGCGTTGTCCAGTGCACCGAACCGCACGCAGGTGTCGACGGAGAACTCCCGGCGGGCGATCTTGGCGAGGAGGAACGCCGCGGTCTGCACCAGGTTGGTGCCTAGGTGTGGGGCGCCATTGATCTGGGTGCCGACCACGAACTCGATCCGGGAGAACCTCGCTGAGTGCACGCGGGGCCGCAGCACGTCGATGGAGCGCAGCAGTGCGTTGGCCAGCACGCTGTTCGGCGAGATCAGCAGCGCAGCGGTAGGCGAGCTGGGCATGGCGTCACCGGTCCCGGGATGGTTTGGGCAGGCGGAGATTCGCGCAGATGAAGTCCAGCCGGGCGGTCGCGGAGTCGGGGGCGACGAACACCGGTTCGTAACAGGCGTCGTAGTAGCCCTGCACGATCAGCTCGTGCACCCGGCGGATCTCCCGGTCCTTGGCCCACACGATGTCGTCGGGGTCCTCGAAGGTGTCCAGCGGGTCCAACACGAAGATCGTGTCGTACCGGTACAGGCGGCTGGCCTGCTCCAGCTGCGAGGTGGCGCCCAGCCCGAAGAACGCCTCCCAGCCGTAACCGTCGGGGATGCCCCGGTTGTAGAAACGGATGCCGTGCTTGTGCGCGGTGTACTCGGCGATGAACGCCGCCAGCACCTCCAGGGAGTACTCGTGGCGGTCCTCGCGGCGCAGGTGGCGGCCCAGCCGTTCGCGGTGCTTGCAGTAGATCGCTCGTCCCGGTTCGGCCTCCATGCACGGGATACCGGCCGCGCGGATGGCCTCGATCAGGTCGTCTTTGCCCGAGGACGGCCCGCCGGTGATCACATACCGGCGCGGGTCACCGGTGGCGGCGACCGCGAGAGCCTGACCAAGCGCGGTGGTTGCGGTGGTCACGAGATCAACCTTTCCGGTGTCTGCGGTGCGGTCTGGTCATCCGGGTAGAAGGCTTCGACCAGTTCGGTCTCGTTGTGCAGCGCGGTCACGAAGCCGGCCCGGTCGGCTACGTCGGCTGCAGCCTGGCGTAACCGAGCGGCCTGCTCGGCGGTCATCGGCGGGGTCCATCCGGCCAGCGCCACGAGATCGTGCGCGCTGACCTCGTCGGGATGGGTGCCGAACGCGCCGACGTAGTTGGTCGCCTCGAGGCTGGCCTGGGCCCAGCGCCAGGCCGCCGTGACCGCCTGCTGGATCACCTGCTGCCGGTCGGCACCGAAGCTGAGCAACCGCTCCACTGCGAGCAACTCGGCTCGCGCAGCGTAGATCGCCGCCCACAACCGGGAGAAGGCTTCCTCGTGCTCGGCCACTTCCCAGGCGAAGGGGTCCGCCGGAACCGGCTGGCGCCCCGTTGAGGGAGCCAGCCGCGGCGCGATCGCGCGGGACCGGGTGAACCGGTCGGCGTCAGCCAGCAGCGCGCAAGCCAGTTGCCCGATCAGGCGCGGCTCGACCCGCTTGCGGAAGTGATGCACCTCATGACTCGCCACGCCAGCAGCAAGCTCACGCCGCACGGTCAGGGTCTGGCCGGGCTCGGCCGGTGGCAGCCCGAAAAGGGCGCGAGCCGCCTCGGCGTAACGGGCGGCGGGGAACCGGGCCAACAGGCCGCGCAATACACCGTCCAACGCTGCGGTGCGGCTCGCCTCGTCCTCCGGATCGACCGCCCGGGAGATCACGCCCCGCAGATCCAGCAAGACCGGGTCCACCGTAGCCACCGTGATCGGCAGACCACGCCGCAAGACCCGCGCGAGGGCCGCAGCCACCGTGCCCACTTCTGGGCTTTTTCTGGGCATTACCCCAGTCAAGCAGGGCGCCCACAGAAAGCCCACCCCGGCCGCCCAGGAAACACCCAGTCGGTGAGAGAGCCGAGTGATCCGAACTGTTGCGATAACGTACATGCGCGTACAAGTCACAGTGACCGACGCTTCCGCAGACCGCGTCGACCGGATCCTGTGCGCGGTCGGGCGGGTGCCCACGGTGGAATCGCTCGGGCTCGACTCCGCCGGAGTCACCACCACCGCACAGGGAATCCCGGTCAACGACCTGCTGCAGACCAACCAGTCGCACATCTACGCCGTCGGCGACGTCACCGGCGGACCGGCGTTCACCCACTACGCCGGCCACCAGGCAGCGCACGCGGTACGCAACATCTTCGTTCCGATCAAAGCGAAGTTCTCCCCCGGACACCTGCCGTGGGTGACCTTCACCGACCCGGAGATCGCCCACGTCGGCCGCACCGAAGCGGAAGCACGCGCCGCCGGCGACACCTGCCAGATCGTGCGCTTCCCCTACAGCCACAACGAGCGCGCGGTCACCGACGCCGAGCCCGTCGGCCTGATGAAGTTCCTCATCGACGGCAAACGCCGGCTCATCGGCGCCCACATCGCCGGACACTGCGCCGGCGAACTGATCAACGAGCTGACCCTGGCGATGAACAACGACCTCACCATCGACGCGATCATCAGCTCGATCCACACCTACCCGACGTACTCCTTCGCGATCCCCATCGCGCTCTACGACTACGCCCTGACCGAGAACCCCAGCACCGCAGCCAAAGTAGGCCGCTTCCTCAGCCGCCTCACCCAGGCTAGTCACTTAACTTTAGTCGTGATAATATCACGTCCATGGTTAACGACCACGTCGAGCGTGTGCGCTCTGCCCTGCTCGGGCTGTGCGAGCCCTTGCACGACGCCTTCACCTGGGCCGAGCAGCTCCGACGGGAGCGGCTACCGGAACTGGCCGAGGGGCCGGACTACCGGTGGCACGCCACCCACACCGTGCGAGCACTGGCGCACCACCGGCTTAGCCAGCTGAATGGTGAGCTAGGCGGCTGGAAGCTGTCGGGGAACCACTCGCAGAACGGGGCATTGTGGTTGGCCGAGGGATCGTACCGGATCCGGATACTGCACACACTCGACGAGTGCGATGTGCCGCCCCCAGGAACCAACCGCGCCCGACGTGCATTCTATCGAAACCCCCCTTGGTGGACATATTACCGCTATTCGGCGAGGCTAATGACAAACTGTTGATTCTGTGGCACATCGACCCGAAATCTGCGGTAGTCGGATTCCGGGTCGTACGCACCCTTGATCCGTGGATGTGGGGAGCGCATGCAAAAACCGACTTGGATTTCCCGCTGCCGCAGACTGCCGACGAACTGGCAGACCTGATGTTCGAGCCCACCGACGGAGACTTGGGTCTGGAACTGCCCCGTGAGGAAGAAGGTGATACCGATGCTGGAGGCATCCCCGGGTGAGCGACTACGGACCCTGCGAGATCTTCTTGGCCTGACCCAGGAGCAGCTGGCTGCGGTGGCCGGGGTGAAGCAGTCCTGGATCTCCCAGGTGGAGACCTCCACACGGGAGGCTACCGAAGATGGTCTGCGCGCCATCGCGACCGCGACGGACACCCCGCTGCGGTTCTTCGAGGTTCAGTCCTCGACGGTGCCATTGGACTCTCTGCGATTCCGCAAGCTCTCCTCGGCCAGCAAGGTCATGACTCGCCGAGTGCACGCCTTCTACGGCGAAAGCTACCGCGTCACTGAGTCATTGTTCGCGGCCGTGAACTATCCGACGCCCCCACTGCCGTACACCACCACCGACACCCTCACACAGCGCGACATCGAGGAACTGGCCGACCAGACCCGGCAAGCGTTACGGCTAGCGCCCGACAAGCCCATACCGCATCTGACCCGGGTGCTGGAACGGGCGGGTGTCGCGATCGCACCACTGGTACTCACCGACGACCCGGAAGACCCCCCGGCAGGGGGAGGCCATTTCGGAGTCTCCTACTGGGGCGGCCTGGACGCCCCAGCGCTGATCGGCTACTTCTCCGGTAGCCAGGGTGACCGTGAACGGTTCACCCTGGCTCACGAAGTCGGCCACCTCGTGCTGCACACATTCCGACCCCGCGCCAAAGATCCCGAGGGAGAGGCTAATCGGTTCGCCGGCGCACTGCTGATTCCTCAGATCCGCGCGGAGAACTGCATCTCCGAGAAAAATCCGCTAAGCGAATACGCGCGAATGAAAGCTACCTGGGGGGTGTCCATCCAGGCGCTGATCCAGCGGGGCGCCGCGCTCGGACTCATCGGCGAGACCCGCAAGCGATCCCTGTTCGTCCAACTATCAGCCAAAGGGTGGCGCAAGAACGAACCGGTCGTCGTCGGCCACGAAGCTCCGCTGCTGTTGTGGACACTGCTGTCCCGTCGCTACGGCCAGTCACCCTATCGGGCCGCCGCCGAGGATCTCGCGATACATCCCACCGTGCTGCGGTCAATCGCACCCACACCAGCAGACACGTCAACCAGACACACCAAGCCGGCCATGGCATCGGTTCACCACATCGGTCACGTCTAACCAGATGGCCCACCGTCCGGTTCAGTGCCCGAAGCTACGAGGTCGTGCGCTTCCCCTACAGCCACAACGAGCACGCCGAACCCATTGGCCTGATGAAGTTCCTCATCGACGGCAAACGCCGGCTCATCGGCGCGCACATCGCCGGACACTGCGCCGGCGAACTGATCAACGAGCTGACCCTGGCGATGAACAACGACCTCACCATCGACGCGATCATCAGCTCGATCCACACCTACCCGACGTACTCCTTCGCGATCCCCATCGCGCTCTACGACTACGCCCTGACCGAGAACCCCAGCACCGCAGCCAAAGTAGGCCGCTTCCTCAGCCGCCTCACCCAGGACTCACCGGGAAAATAATGTCGGTTTGGGTGGGAGTTAATGGCTCCAAGGTCATTCCCAAAGATTAGCGACGTCAGCGAAAAATCTGTCCAACGTGTTTCCGAGAAATCACGTCCGACTGGACTTATCGTGAGACCACGGCCCATATTGCAACGCCGACAGCCGCTGCGGAAATGATCACTGCAACGATAGCGAAAATCCAGCTGCGACGTGGGTACATCTGACTTGAACGGCTTTCCCGGTACTCTTTAAGAAATTGGGATATGATGATCGCTTAGGACGATGGAGCTATACGCTCCCGACGGCACCAGATTGAGCGAAGACTAACAGCAAAGGTTGAAGCCGTTACGGCACCGCAATAAAGACAAGGAACCCAGAGACGGCATCATTTGACTGTGAAAGCTGATAAGCTGCAATGGAAACTATCAGGAAACCCGCGATCATGGTACCCATCGCGATCACTTCGAACCACCATATAGGGAGCCTAGGGGGCCTGAGCCGTGTTTGTCTTGATCGCGCCCATATCCGGTAAACATCCTCGACTTCCTGGCTGTCACCAATAGCGAAAGCGACTGAGGGGTTAAGGACAACTTCTACCCTCTGAAGTCTTCAAGCGTAGACTCTTCATCTCCATATCACTGAGGATGCCCAACTCTTCAGGCTCAGTAAAAGAACCGCCGTCAAACCCGACGGCTATCTTGGCGTCCATACCCGCGATAGATCTGTTTAAAAGCGCTATCAACGCAGCAAGATCGTCGATGGTGACGATGACACGGCCTAGTGTAGATAGATATGTTTAACTTTACATTAGTCGCGCAGTGTGGAATAATCTGCTCATGGCACTTTCGGTAGAGGATCGCACGGAGCTTCAGGCGGCGGTCGGATCAGATTCGTATGATGGATCGGTGTCGGCGCGGGCGCAGATGGTGCTCTGGTATGACCAGGGCTACCGGAAAACGGAGATCGCCGCGATGTCGGGGGCGTCGCGGCCGACGGTGGATAAGTGGCTGGCGCGCTATGAGCGGTTCGGTCTGGAGGGTCTGCTGAGTATGACCTCGCCGGGTGGGCCGCGTCAAATCCCGGACCGGATTCGCGCGAAGGTGCTCGCGTTGACGAGGGTGACGCCTCCGTCGTCGCTGGGGATCTCGCATTGGTCTTCGACGGAGATGGCTCGGTACGTCAAGAAGACTGAGGGTGTGTATGTGTCGCAGACGTGGGTGTCGCGGTTGTGGCGGGAGAACGGCTTGCAGCCGTGGCGGCAGGGTACGTTCAAGATTTCTCGGGATCCTCATTTTGAGGATAAGGTCCGTGATGTCGTCGGTTTGTATCTGGATCCTCCGGAGGGGGAGGTGGTCGTGTCGGTGGACGCGAAGTCGGGTATCCAGGCGCTGGATCGCACGTAGCCGCTGCTGCCGATCGACTTCGGCAAGACGCAGAAGCGTACTTTCGATTACGTGCGGATGGGGACCACGGATCTGTATGCTGCCCTCGATATCCGGACGGGTAGAGTGATCTCTTCTTTGTCGCAGACTCACGCGACTCCGGATTTCCTTCGGCTGATGAAGAGGGTCGTCGCTGCCTACCCCGGCCAGAAGCTCCATGTGGTCCTCGACAACGCTTCCGTGCACTTGTCGGATGATACGGAGAAGTGGCTTGCCAAGCAGAAAGGGCAAGTCGTCTTTCACTTCACCCCCACAGGGGCGTCGTGGATGAATCAGATCGAGATCTGGAATGGAATCATTGCCCGGAAGCTGATCCGATGTGGAACGTTCAGGTCAGTGAAAGCTCTGAACCGTGAGATTGAGGCGTTCGTCAAACACTGGAACAGTGATTGCAAGCCCTTCGAGTGGAAGGCTACCGCGGAGGAGATCCTTGGCAAGGTCCGCGTTGTCACGGCCCGCATGGAGGCTCTTCTGCGCGCCACCGAGATCGACGATGTAGCCCGTCGGGCAGCGTAAAGTAAAACATATCTACCTACAACTAGGTAACTGTAAGTAAATAACTAATACGATCGAGTGAATGTTCAGAAATGCGCAGAGTGTCGCCCTTGCCTGATTGCGCCGAAGACTAACATGGGGTTGTGCGCGACGACGACTCCTTCCAGGAAATGGCAGCCCGCCTGGAGGGTTTATTGCCCCGGCTCAATGAACGCGATCGACGGTTGGCGTTGGCGACGGAAGCGCGGTCCTGGGGGCGGGGCGGTGTCACCGCGGTGCATCAGGCGACGGGTGCGTCGCGGTCGACGATCAACCGCGGGATGAAAGAGCTGCTTGACGATGCCCCGTAGAAGCCGAATCGGCGTGTGCGAGCCCCCGGTGGTGGACGCAAGAAGGCCGAGAACGCCAACCCGGAACTGCTGGGCAGTCTGAATTCGCTGATCGAGCCGGGCACACGGGGAGATCCGGAGTCGCCATTGCGGTGGACCACGAAATCAACTCGTCACCTCGCCAAAGAGCTGACCGCAATGGGACACACGATCAGCCACTCCGTGGTCGCCAAGATCCTGGCCTCGATGGGGTTCAGCCTGCAAGCCAACCGCAAGACCCTCGAAGGCGCCCAGCACC
>JBOHGE010000079.1:0-15702 GCA_050700055.1 Pseudonocardiaceae bacterium | reverse complement strand
CCACGCTCATAACCCACCTCGACAGTCATCTCGACAGCCAACGCCCGCTCGATCACCGCCTTGTTCATCCGGTTCAACAAACCATCCACACCCTCCAGTGGCGTACCCGCCGCCTACGCATCAACCAACAACGCATCAATCATCGACAGATCGAACATCTCCGCCAACCGGCGGGACGCCTCAACCTCACGATCATCGACACTGCTGTCCTGGCTCACAGATGGTTCCCTTCCCGACCGAGTGGCGATCACGTCGGCCGATCTTGGTCCATCCGTGGCTTACACAGTTGTAATGACACGCCCCCGAGCGGTCGCGGGCGAAACGACGCATCGCCGCGCTGAACGCGTCGGTGATCTTCCCCAGCGGCGCGGTCGACGCGATGGGTAACCCGAGCTGCCGCTGGATATAGCTCAAAAGGCCGCCCGCGTGCTGCAGCTGCGGCACATAGACATTGCAGTACATCCGATCGATGCACTCCACCTCGAACACCACATGATCGGTAAGGACATCGGCAACAGTGCGCGGTAGCGTCATGGTGGGCTCCGGTCGGGCGGGCGGCTCACAGCAGCCAACCACCGCCGGCGAGCGGTCCATCACGGGCCCGGCAGGGCACCGTCACACCACCCGACCGGAGCCCCCACCACCAGCCGGACCACGACATGCCTCGTCGGGCTGGGGTGAAACCCCGTTAGGACTCTTGTTCCTCCTTTCTTAGGTATCTCCACCGCGCGGACCGGTCCAGGAAAATACGATCCCGACGACATGCGATTCCATAGCTTGAAGAGATTTCCTTTCAAGCTCTCCTCGAACTGTTCGATCGTCACCCCATCGACCCCGGCCGCTCCTCCATTCTTCTTCACCTTCAACCACGCATCCCACACCAGCCGCTTGGGGATGTCATGCGACTTGCCCTGATACTTCGGCTCAGTCATGTGACTCTTTCCTTCCGGTTGATCACATTCCATTCGCCAGGACGACCCCACCCCTTGGCTCCACCCCCACTGCGATACGCAGGGACTTCACAGCTACTACGGGCAAGTTCGCCAGCGCACCCCACGCCGGTACTCAGCTCCTTGCGGATTCCACCGCTTGGAATTCTCCCTCCCGCCACCCGAGAACCTCGGACAACAGTGTCGGGGCACGCCTTCACATGTTCCGTACGAGAGCCCGGACCGGACTCATGCTGCCTCTACGCCGGACACCACCTGGGCAGTAAGCGGGTCACTCCCAGACTTATCCCGGGACCAAGCTGGCGCCCCGGTTTTGATGTCACCTAACCACCTTTCGACGCCTCACACGACAGAGGACTTTCGTCCATCGCTCATCTTTCCGGTCCACACCTGACGCGATCAAGTCACGCCTTTTCCCACACCGTTCAAGACGACGCCGAGTAGCCGGGGGCATCTCAGCCCCCGGCCCTCACAGATCCGGACGTGAACCTCTCGATTCATCCGGCTCGTGCCGTCCAGTCACCAGGACGTGTACCGCAGTTCCCAATGTGCGAACAGGCGAGGTGCCCGTTTCCGGACTCCGCACAGCCATTCCCGCGCGTGTTTGGCACTACGTTTCAGCCGCTTGTACTTCTTTCTGGCCCAGTGCTTGAGATGGCGATCGACACGCCAGCACAGTGGGATCACCATGCTCGGATAGAACACGGTGAAGTAGGCGAACCAGCCCCGAAGAACTGGATTCACCTCACGTGCGAGGTCATTCAGTGTCAGAGTCGTGCGCCGATGCACCTTCCACGAGGCAACCCTCCGGCTCATGCTCGCCAACTTACCGGGATCGACTGCTGGCAAGAACCTCGTGAACGCCCTCCCTTCAGCCTTGTTGAAGGCTTTCCGGGGACGAAACGCATACCCACAGAACGTGAACGACACCACTGGATAATCCCGGCGCCGCCGGCTGTCCTTGCAGTACACTATCTTCGTCTTTTCCGGGTGTAGCCTCAATCCGACTTCGGCGAACCGACGCCCGATCGAGTTCCGCACCTCCCAGGCTTGTCGTTCGGTCACACAATGGATCACCGCATCGTCTGCGAAGCGTCGAACCGGACACCCGGGAACTCCCGAGAGATCCAGAGATCGAAGCCGTAATGCAGAAAAAGGTTGGCGAGCAACGGGGAGATCGGGCCGCCTTGTGGCGTCCCTTGTATCCTTTCGGTGAGAGTCCCATCCGGCATCCGCATCGGGGATTTCAGCCAGCGCTCCACATACAGCAGGACCCACTTCTGATCCGTGTGACGCGCGACCGCCTTCAATACCCGATCCCAAGACACCGTGTCGAAGAAAGCCTTCACATCCAGGTCGACGACCCAGTCCTTCTCCCAACACCGCTTGCGGCATACCGCGACCGCGTCCAGCGGTGACCGTCCGGGCCGGTACCCATAAGAATCCTCGTGGAACACCTTCTCCACGGCAGGCTCCAATGCCAGTACCGCCACCGTCTGCGCCACCCGATCGACCACGTTCGGAATACCCAGGACCCTCGTTCCTCCTTTCTTAGGTATCTCCACCGCGCGGACCGGCCCAGGGAAGTACGATCCCGACGACATACGATTCCACAGCCGGTAAAGGTTATCCCTCAACCCCACCTCAAACTGCTCAATCGTCACGCCATCGACCCCAGCCGCTCCTCCGTTCTTCTTCACCTTCAACCACGCATCCCACACCAGCCTTTTCGGAATGTGATGCGACTTGCCCTGCCAACTCGGCTCACTCATGCGATTCCTTCCTTCGGTTGATCACACTCATCAGCCAGGACGACCCCGCCCCTTGGCTCCACCCCCACTGCGATACGCAGAGGCTTCCCAGCTACTACAGGCGAGTCCGCCAGCGCATCCCGCGACGGTACTCAGCTCCTTGCGGATTCTGCCGCTTAGGGTTCTCCCTCTCGCCACCGATTCCCTTCCAGCAGCAGTAACAGGACGCGCCTTCACATGTTCCATACGAGAGCCCGGACCGGACTCATGCTGCCTGTACGCCGGACACCACCTGGGCAGTAAACGGGTAACCCCCAGACTCATCCCAGAGCAAAGACCAGACCCTGGTTTTGATGTCATCTGATTAGCTTTCGACGCTTCAGCCGACAGAGGGCTCCACAACCCATCGCTCATCTTTCCGGTCCACACCTGACACGGTCACAGCCGCGCCTTTTCCCACACCGTTCAAGACCACGGTCTTCAGCCAAGGCCCCGGTAGGTGGTTTGAAGCCCCTTCCCGCAAAGCGACTCCAGAGGTCCAGAATTTCCTCCATCTACTCGTACAGCACCGCAAACACCGAGCTATTCCTCGCTCAGTTCCGCGTTCATGTTCACAAGGTCTTCAGCCAATGCAGCATGAGGTGGCTTGACATCACCCTCCGCAGGGCGACACCGAAGGGCCACAAAACCTTCATCTACTACAGAGCATTGCATCAAGAAGGTCTACCTACGCCTCAACCCCTATCTGCATTCGTGGCACACATGAAATAAGCTATTTAATTCGTGGTGCGATAGAGGCTTATTCACGCGGTTCGGTAGAATTGTAGTCCGACGACGGCGCTGATGGTGTCTGCGAAGGTTGCGAGTGGTCGACGGTAGTCGGTGTGGAGGATTCTCCAGGTCTTCAGGTGCGCGATGGTCTGCTCGATTCTCCAGCGGATTTTGTTGATGGCGGTGTTGAATTCCTTCTCCCAGTCGAGAAGCTCGCGGTGCGGTGGCTTTCTGATGGGAGTGATCATGTCGAGGCCGAGGTAGCCTTTGTCGCCGATCCAGTTCTGGGTATCGACTCCGTCTAAGACACCCGATTCGCGCAACGCGGCGCTGTCGTGGCGGCAGCCCTCAACGGGGTCGGAAATCCAGCGCACCGCCCGGCCAGATCGCAGACGACCTGGAGGCTCAGGCCGGTCGTGTGGTGCTTGCCCGAGTACAGCTCCGGGTGGTCGTCCCAGCTCCAGCAGCCGGCCAGGGTGCCATCAACGATCAGCTGCTCGTCGCTGGGCAGCTCGTCGGCGGTCGGGGTGAACGAACGCGTCACCCGCGCGAACCGGGGGGTGATCGACGTGATCGCCCGGGAGATCGTCGACTGCGACACCCCGTAGTACTCCCCGAGCTCCTGCTGTACGCGATTTCGCCATAGATTAGGTCAACGCGACCACAACAGACTCGAACAAGCCCAGAACCGGCGGGTAGCCACCACCACCGCCAGAACTGATACCGGTCGCGTGAATAAGTGCGCACAAGTCGGTGATCTCGTCTTCGCTGAAGCCTGTAGTACAGTACACGCGACGGGCCATCTTTCAGGGAGTGAGTGTCAGAACCCCATTCTCTTGGAATATGGCTGGGCGGTTTCAATCGGTCATGGCGACACAATGCTCCGCGATCAACTTTTCGAACACCTCGGTCGGCTTCCGCCAGCCCAGTGTCTTGCGTGGTCTGTTGTTCAGTTCTGCCGCTACTCTGTCAAGTTCTTTCTGAGAGTGCAAGGAGAGGTCGGTGCCTTTCGGGAAGTACTGCCGGAGCAGTCCGTTGGTGTTCTCGTTGGTGCCTCGTTGCCAGGGTGAGTGGTTGGGTGGGCCACGCGGCGAGGTGCCTGTTCATGACAGGTCTTTTTCCGCGTGGCCTCCCACCGAACCGGACGTGCCCATTTCTAGGCATCCGGCTCTCCAGTGATTTACTGTGTGAACGTTTGGTGTGGCGTTTTTGAGTGGATGGTGTCATAGCAGGCGCGGCAGACCACGAGACTTTTCCTGCGCCGTTTCGCCATGAGTTTTATCCATTCTGGTTGTGGTCCGGGCTTCGCGAGGTTCGCCAGGCGGGCGACGTGGTGCACATGGATGTCGTCCGTGCTGGTGCAGAGCTCGCATCTACCATGTAGGAGCCGTGTGATGAGTTCTTTGCGAGGGTAGGGTTCCCGGGCCGGTCGGCGGTCGGTGGTGGCCGCCCATTGCTGCCGTGTCAGCGGGATCCCGCCGAACCGTGCGACCAGTGCTGTCCTGTCCTTGCGTTCGATCCTGGCTTCGTAGCACCTACGTGGCCCGTGCGGTGTGACGATTTTGGTCTGGTGCTTGGTGGCCATCTTCGTCACTGTCGAGCGGTGCTTGGCGGCCAGGGTCTTGAGCATCGACGTCTTCATGACCCAGTGGAGCCGGTTGAATCGGTGAACGTTCGAGGCGGGCAGGTAGTACTGGACGATACCCCGGTAGATACTGCCGTAGGTGGTAACGATGGTGTGGTCGTCATCGTTGATCCACTCGTTACGGTGTGCGGGTTTACCGCGTCTCAGATACGGGGTGGTCTTGGCTTTGACGACATCCTGAGGGACTCGCAACCCGACCACCGCGTTGGTTGCGCGGCGACCGTTGGTGAGCGGGGCACCGGTCTGGGTGATGATGTCGTAGCCGAGGAACCGTGCTGCCCGGGTGCGGGCATGGGTGATCAGGGTTTTCTCCGCCGATAGTTCCAGGGCGAGTTCGTCGCGCAGGAATCCTGCCAGGCGGCTCTTGATCTCCTCGGCTTCAGCCCTGGGTCCGGTGAACCCGAGCAACTGATCGTCCGCGTAGCGTATATATCGCAGCTTGCGGTAACCCGGGTCCGTGGGATCTTTGCTGGGCAGAGCTCGCAGCTGCTGTCGCAACTGGCGAGCTTTGATGCGGTCACCACGCCTGTGGGCCGCGTACATCTGTTGCCGCACCCTATTGTAGGCAGGGTTGACTCTTCTGCCTGTTCCTCGGGTGTGGTCGGGGATGAGAACGGTTTCCACGAAATGGTCGAGACGGTTCAGGTAGATGTTCGACAGGACTGGCGATACGACACCGCCCTGCGGCGCGCCACTGAGCGTGGCGTTCCATACCCAGTCTTCGAGATATCCCGCTTTCAGCATATGGCGCAGCAGTGCCAGAAATCGGCCATCGTGGATCTTCTCCGCTATCGTCGACATCATCACCTCGTGATCCAGAGATCCGAAGCAGTCGACGACGTCGGCTTCGATGAACCAGGTCGTTCCTTTCCAGGTGTTCGCCACCTCGCGGAGCGCGGTGTGGCATCCCTTCTGGGGTCGGAACCCGTGGGAGCGGTCGGAGAACGTCGGCTCGTAGTATGCCTCCATCAGGAGGCGGATCACTTCGCCGACGAGTTTGTCCGACCACGTCGGCAAGCCGAGCGGGCGCATTTTCCCGTTCTTTTTCGGGATGAGCACTCGCCGTGCCGGGGAGAACCGGTACCGTTCGTGGCGTATCGCATCGATGATGCGTCCGATCTTCCTCATCGACATGCCGTCCGCGGTCTCTGGCGTGGCCCCAGGAGTCATCGCCCCCTTGTTGGAGTAGATGCGCCCGTAGGCCAGTAGATACAACTCCGGGTTGAACAACTGCCGGTAGATCTCATTCAACGGCAGACCGCGTCTGCCTCGTTCACGCAGGACACCCAGCACCGTTTCGGCGCTCTGCATTTCGCATACCTCACAATCCTGAGATGTCCGATCACCTGGCCCCCTTGGCCCTGCGGACGGCTTTCCCGTCCTCCTTGGCCGGACGTCACTCCGGCGACTACTACGGGGCCTCCGTCACCATAGGGTTCAGCACCCGTTAGGTGATCCCACGTTCGTCCGCATCGTACATGACAGCATGACTTAGGCGCCCAACTCATCTCCTCGAATGCCCTCGCTGGGCATCGGCCGAATCCCGGGGGATGCAACGGCAGACCCACAATGCCATTGCAGGGATACGGCGCCGGTTTCAGGCGGTTTTCCGGCGGATGTTCTGTTTCCATCCCTGGAGATTTGGGTTTAGTCAATCCAGATTTCGCCATATCACGCAGGCCCCCCGGCGCGTCGATCCGCCCGCCTGGACTCAGACCGCCGGTTTTCTGGCATGCTACCGTCCCTTATCACCTTTCGGATCAAGGTAAGCCATCGGGCCTAGGAACATTCCTCCAGTTCCTCCCAGCTCGGCCGGGAATACAATGCGGCGCCTCGTGGCGCACCGGATCGCAGAAATAAACGTCGATTCCGGTCTTGACGGTGAAGCTCGCGTGGTCGGCCATCTCCTTGCCCTGGTCCCAGGTCACACTCTTGCGGAGAAATTCGGGAAGGTGCTCCATTTTCTGAGCGAGGAGGATCGAGACACGCTGGGCGGTCCGGTCGTAGGGAATCCTCACGAGCATGGTGAATCGGCTGGCACGCTCAACCAGGGTGGCGATCTGAGACTTGCCGCCCTTACCGATGATCAGATCGCCTTCCCAGAAACCGGGAACCGCGCGATCCTCGGCCTCGACTGGGCGTTCGCCGATGTTGATCATATCCCGAATCTTTCCCCTGGCCACAGCCGGCCGTGACCTGCTGACTCGGCACGTGCGGCCCTGCCGCAGGGCGATCTTGAGCTGGGTGCGCAACTCACCACGCGCCTGCAGGTACAAGGACTCGTAGTGAGGTCGGACCAAGGCGCGGTGCCGGTCTTTCGACTGGTCCGTTTCCTCGGCCCGCCTCCCGAACCCGGCGTGCCCATTACTGAGCACCGGGCTCTCCACAAGCCCCGCTGGTCTGTCGCTGTTCCTCATGCCGTCTTCGGCCACGGTGAGGGGATCCGTGCTCCCCGGTAGACGTACCATTCGGTGCGTACCTTGACCGGGTCGAACAGTTCCACGCTGCCCGTGGCGGGCCATCTACCGTAACGACAGCGCAGTTGTCTCCAAGTGCTCCGTCGGTGCTTGCGCGTTTCCCACCTGATGACCTGTGTCCATAGATAGGCCCGCAGGTAGCCGAAGGTCGCACTCGAGCAGCCGTGCTTGAAGTAGGCGGTCCAGCCCCGCAGCATCCGGTTGAGCTGATGCAGAAGGGCGTCCCACGGCAGGTTCGTGTTCTGTCGGCACACTATCTTCACCTTGGCCATGACCGCACGCAGTGCTTTCTTGGCTGGATAGGTGTAGACATAGTGTTTCGTGGCGCCTCGTTTTCGGTGGCGCTGGATACGCCAGCCGAGGAAGTCGAGGCCCTTGTCGATGTGGGTGATCAGTGTCTTGTCCGGTGAGAGGCGTAGGCCCATCGGGGACAAGACTTCCGCTGCTTGTTCGCGGAGGTTCTCCGCGTGTTCCTGGGTACCCGAGATGACCAGGCACCAGTCGTCCGCGTACCGCACCAGCCGGTGGTTGGGTAGACCATGGCGGCGGCGTTTCCTCCGTTCGGTATCGTTGCTGCGCGGCCCGCCCGGCGCGTTGGCGAAGTGCTCGTCCAGCACCGAGAGAGCCACATTCGATAGCAGTGGTGACAGTATCCCACCTTGCGGGGTACCGGTCTTGGTGTCTCGCTGCGAACCATCCCGAGTGAGGATTCCCGCTTTGAGAAACGCCTTCACCAGAGCCAAGACACGTTTATCCCCGACGCGTTGCCGAACCCGGTCCAGCAGGGCCGGATGCGAGATCTCGTCGAAGCAGGCTGCGATATCTCCCTCCACGATCCACTCATACGAGCGGGACGTGAGATAACGTACCTCAGCGACCGCGTCATGAGTCCGGAGATTCGGACGGAACCCGTAGGACACGGAAGAAAATCCGCCTCGAAGATCGGCTCCAACACCAGCTTCAGGGCTGCCTGCACCACCCTGTCCCGAACCGCGGGTATCCCTAAACGACGTAGCTTACCGTTCGCCTTCGGGATCATCCGCTCCCGCACGGGCAAGGGCCGGAAACCACAGGACTTCACCTCACCCCGTAGTTCCTCCAGGAACCCCTCAACACCACGTACGGCCTCGATGTAGCGGGCGGTCTGCCCGTCCACTCCGGCCGTGCGTGCACCCTTGTTGCCCCGCACCCGATCCCACGCCACCACCAGGAACGCGGGATCATAGACAAGGTTATACAGATCATCGAACCTACGATGAGGTTCCTCAACCGCCCATCGGTGCAGTTTGGTTTGGATCTCCCGTACCCTTCGCTCCGCCCGATACAGGGTGAGCTCCAGCTCGTCGGTATTCACCGGCGATCTCCGGGCATTCCAGCATCCTCTCTGCCGACTTGCTGGTCCCCTTCGCCATGTGCACGTCTTTTACGTGCTCGGACTACTACGAGACCTCCGCCCCCTCTCCCGGTCCACAGTTGGCAACGAACCTGCCCACCTCCGACCTGGCCGGCCGGAGGACAGGGCGACCAGAGAGGGTTCCCGCGTTCACCAAGGAATCGATCGACCAGGTAGGCGATCCAGCTTTGTCCCGGCAGCATCGCCACGCCTACGCCGCAGACCTTCACCGTGGCCTCCCCACCGGCACAATCAACCGGCTTCGGAGTCGACCTCACCTCGCGGCACAGGTCACGCACTACACACCGGCCCCTATCCACCAGATTCGAGCCGGCCGCACGCTTACGAGACTTCAACCACTGGCTCACTCTCGTTGCACCTTCTGGTCTTGCTTGCCGGACCCGGACCGTCTGGCAGTGCCGATCCGTCCCGTCGTTGTCAGGGCCGCTTGCCACCATCCCCGGCGTTCCCCGGATCCGGCTGCCCCCAGCTTCTATCGGACCGCTGCGACGACCCGACGGCGAAGGTCTCCCACCTCCACTCGATTCCCTGGCGCCTCGTGGCGCACAATCGTCTCGTGCGACACACGCATCTCCGGATTATCAGGGTACTCCTCGACCAGTCTCGCACTGATCTGCGCAGGAGACCACTTCTGTTCCAGACCTTCGTTCACCACATCATGCAGCCGGGACGACGCCACCAGCTTCCGCTCCTTCGGTCGCACCTTGCACAGCTCATAACGCTCTTGAGCAGCAACAGCACGATAACCGTCGACACCGCCATTTCGCTTGATCTCGCGTGAGATCGTGCTATGGTGCCGCCCGAGCAGCTTCGCGATGTCACGCGCCGAACTCTGCCGACCCAGTTCCCGGGAGATCGTCTCTCGTTCCTGGGCGCACAACGGCTCATCCCCACTCACCAATAATCCTTTCAGTAGACCCCCGGAAAGGGGTACCTTAGCAGAGCCAAAACCTGCTAGGATAATGGCGTGTCGCTACGACCGTTTGAGCCCAAGGCCTGTCGCCCTACTCGCCACGCCGACGAGAATCAACAAGAGACGCCCGTGAATAAGCCTCGTTGTGCTCTGCGGCGATCTGCTTCATTGGCGGCACGTGTTCGCTTGCGACGAGTACACCAGCCAGGATGTCCCGCCGAAACTTCCCAGCTATCCGTTCGTATGGGCTATGCGGGTCGGTCTTCGCTCGCCCGAATGGATTTAGCCAAACGGGCCACTCTGGCATTCTGCCGCCTATGTTCTTTGCTGCCCTTTGATCAGCTTCGGACACCCAAGCGGTGTATTCCTTTAAGGTCGTGGTCCCTCCCCCGCCGTGACCAAGACGGCCAGCAACAGTGCGTATATCCACCCCAGCTGCGATGAGCTCGGTCGCGGAATAATGCCGAAGTTTGTGAAAAGTGGTCTCCACGTCCAGGCGCTTGGCGAGCCGGTCGTATCGCTGAGTTGGCGAACTCGGGGCCAGAAACCGGCTACCGTCGAGCTGGGGTGAGAAGACGAAAGCGTCCTTGTCGAGGCTGAGGTCGAGCGCAGCAGCGCGAGCCCGGCAACGATCGCGGTGTTCGGTCAGCACGGCGGCCGTCTCCAGATCCAACGCCACGCGCCGCTGTTGGTGAGTCTTGAGATCTTCCTCAATCCAGCCCTCGGCGCTGTGGCTGATCGCCCGGCGCAGCCAGAGAACCGCCCGTTCGGGGTCCAGCTCGACGTGCGACCATCGCAGTGCGCACATCTCGCCCCGTCGCGCCCCCGTTGTCATGGCAACCCATACCAGGGTGCCCCAGTCCGGATCTCCCCATGCTTCGTTCACGATTCGCGCCGCATCCGCCACGCTTGGCGACTTTGGGTTCGGCGTCGGTGCGGCCGGCGGCACGGCCTGGGTGACTGGGCTAACGCTGACCCACTTCCACCGGACCGCCCGCCGGTAGGCACCGGAAAGGATGAAGTGCATGTGTCGGACCGTAGTCACGCCCAGTGGCCAACAAACATGTGGGCGGCACCCTTCGTTACACCGATGCTCGTGGGGCGTGCGATGCTGCACCTCGCTACGCCGGCCGGAGCAATGATCCCGGCATCGCCGAAGCTCCGCGTAGAACGAGTCGAGGATCTCCGCATCTAACACCGCGACCTTCACCTCGCCGATCAACGGACCGATGTGCTTCCGCACATAACCCCGGTACAACTCCAGCGTCCTCGGCGCCCCGTCAAATTGGTCCAGGTAGCGGTCGAGCAACTGATTGACCGTGGCGCAGTGCGCGGGCTTCGCCGCTCCTCAACCTCGCGTACCAACCGATCTCAAACGGTGCGGGCCTGCCGCTCCACCTTCGGCCCTGCCGGGACGACTTCGGTGAGGTAATGCCGACGCTTGCTCACCGGGTCGATCCCGGCGTACACGCGAACTCTCAGCGCACCACTGGGCAGCTCATCGATACTGCCGCGTTCACGCCGCGGCTGATCTTCCCGGGCACGCACCATGGGGTTGAGCGTAACCAACTCGCGTCACGTGTGACGTCACGGCACAAGACCGACCAAATCGCTGTAAAGATCACCGCTGGTCAATCTGGTGGGCGCAGCAGGACTCGAACCTGCGACCGCTCGCTTGTAAGGCGAGTGCTCTCCCGCTGAGCTATGCGCCCGACGCCTACCGAGGAACCCGGGATGTCAAGCCGGCAATGCGGCCAGAGCCTGTTTCCAGACGGTCTGGTCGCGGGCTTCGCCAGGTTGGTTCACCTCGGCGAAGCGGATCACACCGCCGGTATCCACTAGGAAGGTACCCCGGTTGGCAAAGCCAGTTTTGTCATTGAACACCTCGTAGTCCTGGGCAACCGTGCCGTGCGGCCAGAAGTCGGACAGCAGGGGGAAATCGTAGCCCTGCTGGTCCGCCCACGCCCGGAGGGAGAACACCGAGTCCACCGATATCGCCAGCACCTGCACGTCGGCGAACTCCGCCAGGTCGTCGCGGAGCTGATCCAGCTCTCCGGTGCAGATCCCGCTGAAGGCCAGCGGGTAGAACACCACGAGCACGTTGCGATCACTGCGCAGCTCCGACAGCGTCCACTGCTGGTTGTTCTGATCCTTCAGCGTGAAGTCCGGAGCCTCATCTCCGACCGCCAGCGACATCTGCACTGCTCTCCCTCGACTCATCCCGGCCCGCACCGGACGGCACGCACCTGGCACCGAGCGTATCCCCACCGGGGAACGACCGGCTCAGCGTTTGGACTTGGCCGCCTTCGGCGAGGCGAGCCTGGTGCCTGCCCAGTCGTCGCTCACGCTGATGTTGGAGGTTTGCGCCAACCCGACGGTGGGAGCCGCCTCGGCGATATCCGATGGCGTGACATGACCGTCGCGGCCGGTCTTGGGGGTGAATACCCAGATCAGGCCGTTCTCGGCCAACGGCGCCCGCGCGTCGACCAGGGTGTCCACCAGATCACCGTCGTCATCGCGCCACCACAGCAGCACCACATCGACGATCTCGTCGGAGTCCTCGTCGAGCAGCTCAGCGCCGATCACCTCCTCGATCGCCGCACGTACCTCATCGTCAACGTCACTGTCCCAGCCGAGTTCCTGCACGACCATGCCCGATTGGATCCCGAGCCTCTCGGCAACGCCGAGCTTGCCGGCGTCTCCCGCCGCAGCGGCGACCACGGTTTCACCCCTCCACAATGTCGGACCCGGCGACCACCGCCGGGCGATGTACTACCCGATGGCGTTCCAGCGAACACTGCGATCCGGGCAGAGCGCAACAGCCAGCAGCAGGACACGCCGGTGCGGCATTGTCGCACGGATTACCTTCGGATAGCAGTGACACCGTGCGCGCGGCGGACGAGCATGGAGCACGATGGTCACAGAAGGCAGGTCCGGCACGACCGGCCGGCCGGTCATCTGCGGTTCCCAGAACGACTCGAGGCGAGGAGACCCCTTGGCCACGCAGCACGATCGCACCCGCGCTCACGTGCGGATCATCCGCGACGGGATGGCGACGCACCTACCGGACATCGACCCGGACGAGACCGCCGAGTGGCTGGAGGCCTTCGACTCCGCGGTGCTGTCCGGGGGCAAGCAGCGGGCGCGCTACCTGATGCTACGGTTGCTCGAGCGGGCCCGCGAGACCGGCGTCGGCGTGCCCTCGCTGACCAGCACGGACTACGTCAACACCATCCCCACTGAGAACGAGCCGTGGTTCCCGGGTGACGAGGACACCGAGCGGCGCTACCGCGCCTGGATCCGGTGGAACGCGGCGATGATGGTGCACCGGGCGCAGCGTCCGGGGGTCGGCGTCGGCGGGCACATCTCCACTTACGCGTCCTCGGCCGCGCTCTACGAGGTGGGCTTCAACCACTTCTTCCGGGGCAAGGACCATCCCGGCGGCGGGGACCAGATCTACATCCAGGGCCACGCTTCGCCCGGTATATACGCCCGGGCGTTCCTGGAGGGCCGGCTGACCGGCGACCAGCTCGACGGGTTCCGCCAGGAGTTTTCGCACGCCGGCGCGGGTGGTGGCCTGCCGTCCTACCCGCACCCCCGGCTGATGCCGGATTTCTGGGAGTTCCCCACCGTCTCGATGGGGTTGGGCGCGATCAACGCGATCTTTCAGGCCCGGCTCAACCGATATCTGGCCGCGCGCGGTCTCAAGGACACCTCCGACCAGCACGTCTGGGCCTTCCTCGGCGACGGCGAGATGGACGAGCCGGAGTCCCGCGGGCAGATCCAGGTCGCGGCCACCGAGGGGTTGGACAACCTCACTTTCGTGGTGAACTGCAACCTGCAGCGGCTCGACGGACCGGTCCGGGGTAATGGCAAGATCATCCAGGAGCTGGAGTCGTTCTTCCGCGGCGCCGGGTGGAACGTCATCAAGGTGATCTGGGGCCGCGAGTGGGATGTCCTGCTGCATGCCGACCGTCAAGGCGCGCTGGTGAACCTGATGAACAGCACTCCCGACGGTGACTACCAGACCTACAAGGCCAACGACGGCGGCTACGTCCGGGACCACTTCTTCGGCCGTGACCCGCGCACCAAGGAGCTGGTCCGGGAGCTGTCCGACACCGACCTGTGGAACCTCAAGCGTGGCGGCCACGACTACCGCAAGGTCTACGCCGCCTACCAGGCCGCCACCCAGCACCACGGCCAGCCCACGGTGATCCTGGCCAAGACCATCAAGGGCTACGGCCTGGGCCCGCATTTCGAGGCCCGCAACGCCACCCACCAGATGAAGAAACTGACCCTGGAAGATCTCAAGCACGTCCGCGACGCTCAACGCATCCCGATCACCGATGCGCAGCTGGAGGACGACCCCACCCGGCCGCCGTACTACCACCCGGGACCGGACGCACCGGAGATCCAGTACCTGTGCGAGCGGCGCAAGGCGCTCGGCGGGTTCCTGCCCGAGCGACGCACCAAGGCCAAGGCCCTGGTGCTGCCCGGTGACAAGGTCTACGACGTGCTGCGCCGCGGGTCGGGCAAGCAGGAGGTCGCCACCACGATGGCATTCGTCCGCCAGCTCCGCGAGCTGATCAAGGATCCGGAGATCGGGCCCCGGTTCGTGCCGATCATCCCGGACGAGGCGCGCACCTTCGGCATGGACTCGATGTTCCCCACGCAGAAGATCTACAACCCGCACGGGCAGCTCTACACCTCGGTGGACGCCGAGCTGATGCTGGCCTACCGGGAGAGCGAGCAGGGCCAGATCCTGCACGAGGGCATCAACGAAGCAGGCTCGACCGCCTCGTTCACCGCGGCGGGCACCTCCTACGCCACGCACAACGAGCCGCTGATCCCGGTCTACATCTTCTACTCGATGTTCGGCTTCCAACGGACCGGCGACGGCCTGTGGGCGGCCGGCGACCAGATGGCCCGGGGGTTCCTGCTCGGTGCCACGGCCGGGCGCACCACGCTGGTCGGCGAAGGACTGCAGCACAACGACGGGCACTCCCAGCTGCTCGCCGCGTCCAACCCCGCCGTGGTGGCCTACGACCCGGCGTGGGGCTTCGAGATCGCCCATATCGTCCGGGACGGGCTGCGCCGGATGTACGGCGACGACGACACCCGCGATCCGAACGTCTTCTACTACCTCACCATCTACAACGAGCCCTACCGCCAGCCGGCAGAACCCGAGGATCTCGACGTCGAGGCCCTGCTGCGCGGTCTGTACCGCTACGCACCGGCACCGGGTCCCGGCAAGCCGGCGGTGCAGCTGGCTGCCTCCGGGGTGGCGCTGCCGTGGGCGCTGCGCGCGCAGGAGATGCTGGCCCAGGAGTGGGGGGTGCAGACCAATGTGTGGTCGGCCACGTCGTGGACGGAGCTACGCCGGGAGGCCGTCGAGATCGACCGGCACAACCTGCTGCATCCCGAGGCCGAGCCCCGAATGCCGCACGTGACCCGGGCGTTGCAGGGCGCAGCCGGACCACTGGTGGCGGTCTCGGACTGGATGAGCGCAGTGCCCGACCTCATCCGTCCCTGGGTGCCCACCGACATGGCCACCCTCGGCACCGACGGCTTCGGCTTCTCCGACACCCGCCCAGCGGCCCGGCGACGCTTCCTGGTCGATGCCGAGTCGATCACGGTGGCGGCGCTGGCCGCGCTGGCCCGCCGCGGCGAGGTGGCCCAGTCCGTCGTCACCGAGGCCGCTCGGCGCTACCGCATCGACGACCCGCAGACCACCAGCGGCTCGTGAGTGCGTAACAGTGTTATAACACTGTTACGCACTCA
>JBOHGE010000078.1:0-15890 GCA_050700055.1 Pseudonocardiaceae bacterium | reverse complement strand
AGTTCCCCGGGGTCGTGCTCGGGGAAGGTCACCGAGTAGTTCGCCGCGGTGCACGCCTGGGCCAGCAGCCGGCTGCCGGGGGTGGCTTTGGTCTCGGTGAGCACGAAGATGTCCTCGGGGCGGGCGGTGAGCCACTCGAGTTGTCGCCGTGCCCGATCCACGGAGGGAGCGCCGATGTTGACGGTGATCAGGCTCAGGGACATACCAGGCTCTTTTCGTCAAGGGCACGGTAGATGAGGGACACGATCCTGGCAGCAACCACGTCGGGACCCTCGGTGGTGCAGTCGACGGTCTGCACCGGCCATCCCTTGTCCTGAAGATCGGTCACGGCGCGGGCGTAGAGCGCCGATTCACGCGCGCTGTTGTCCGCAGCCCGCTCGAAGCGGCTGTGCCCGCCACGGGCCCGGAGCCGGGCATTGATCACGGCGGGATCGCCGGTGAGGATCAGGGACAGGTCCGGCCGGTACACACCGTGGTTGAGCTGCCACACGACCTGGCTGGGCACGCCGTCGAGGCCCTGCAGCACGAGCGAGGAGGCGACGTACCGATCGCAGACAACGATCCTGCCCTCCCGCAGGGCGGGTGTGATCTCCGTGTCGAGCTGGTGATGCCGATCCGCGGCGCACAAGCAGGCCAGCGACATGCCGTGGTAGGTGTCGGTGCCGTGCCGGGCGAGTTCGCCGAGCTCGGCCCGGGAGGGTTGCCGGGTGCCGTGCACCGCCCGGCCCGCCGCGGTGAGCAGCTCGATCGCTGCGGTGACGGCGCTGGACTTGCCGACACCGCCCGGCCCGTCGACGGCGATGAACGTTCCGGGTAAGCGGGGTTGGTCGTCGGTGCAGCTGGTCATGCGGGGATCAGCGGCAGCAGCCGGTGTCCTTCGATCGTGACCGGGCACTGCTCGGTGTCGACGTTACCGATCCGCCCACCGGCGGCGATGACGGCGGCCGGGCAGCCCTTGCCACAGCCGGAGTTCAGGGCGCACGAACCGCAGGTGGCGTTGACTCCGACCTGGTATCGGTCGTGGAAATGGTAGTCGTCCAGGCGTTGCGCCAGGTCCGGGTCGGTGAAGATGTTGCCGACGATGAACTCGGCGTCGGCGTGCTGGGAGATCGGAGTCCGGGCAGCGAAGACCAGGTAGGGGCACACGGTCACCTCGCCGGGGGTGAACACGTAGATGATCGTGCCGGCCTCACAGCCCGACAGCGGCCGGCCAGCGGCATTGGGGAAGCGGATATGCACGATATCTAAATCCGGCCCGTCCAACGGTGCGGTCAGCTCGAAGATCTCCTGCATGTGCAGGGTGCTCTTCGCCAGCCGGTCTTGGGACTTGACCCCTCGGCCCATGCTGCCCAGCGGGTTGAGCAGCACATAGCGAGTCCCGCAGCGGCGGGCGAACTCGCACAGTCGTGCGTACTCCTGGTTCTGGGCCAGGGTGTTCGGGGTGCACAGCAGACCCTGCAGAATCCCGGCCGCACCGAGCTTCTCCACCGTCGCCACCGTGACGTCGAAGCAGGCCCGGTCGCCGCGGAACCTGCCGTGCGAGTCCGCCGCGAAGCCGTCCAGGGAGACGTTGCAGTGCACACCCAGACTCGCGAGTTCTCCGACCTGGTCGTCGTCCAGGCTGGTCGCGTTGGTGCAGATCCCGACATCCATCCCGGCGCCCCGGAACGCACCCACGATGGCCATGAACTCGGGGTGGATCGTCGGTTCGCCTCCGGTGAGGGTGATCCGCCGGACCCGGCAGCCGGCCAGGCGTGGGATCACCGTGTCGATCACCTGGGCCAGCGGCATTCGCTGACCGATCCGGGTTGCGGCCACGAAGCAGTGCGCGCACCGCAGATTGCAGTCCTCGTCGATCTGCACCAAAGCCTTGCGGTGCGGGGCATCCACCGTGGTCCGGAAGTAGCAGGACCTGGCCAGACCCTCCCCGGCGATGCTGCGGGCTCCAACCATCGGGAAACCTCCCCATCCTTACGCTCGCGAGCAACTCATGTGTGCGGCGCAGCCCGGGTGGCGCACCGGCGCAAGCCTTCGCTAAATATTCGTTAGGACACTATCGCGACTAGTGTTGTTCAATCGAACATTATTGGAACAATTCGGGTGGAACTGCGAGCATCGACAACCCAACTGCCCGCTCGAACAACTCGCATGTCAGGGTGAGTCAGTCAGTGCCAGAGCGAGGAGGCGCGGTGCCCAACGGCGGAGACGACGAGACCGATGCGGCCGGTCTGCTGGCGACCCTGCTCGGCACTCCAGCCGAGATGCTCGACATCACCCTCGACCAGTTACGCACGCTCGCCGTGGTGCACGTGACCGGCACGGCCCAACGGGCCGCACGCGCGCTGGGCCGGGAGCAGTCCAGCGTGCAAAAACAGCTCGACAACCTCAACAAGATCGCCGCCCGCCTGCTGGGCGAGATGCTGGTGGCCAAACAGGGCCGGGGCAAGGAGTTCCTGTTCACCCCCTCCGGCGAGGAGGTCGTGGAGCTGGCCGCCCAGACCCTGCTGTCCTGGACCGAGAGCCTGCACCGCAGCAGACGGCGGGTGGGATCCACCGTCACCTTCGGAACCACCGAGTTCACCGTGGAGTTCCTCGGCGCGATCTGGCCGAGGTTACGCGCGGACTTCGAACGCGCAGGCGTGCAGCTCAAGATCGAGCACGTCCGCACCCGCGACCTGTGGCGCAAACTCGACGCCAAGCACGTCGACATGGTCTGCGGCAGCTTCGCCACCGAACACAACCGGCCACCAGTGCTCGACTACGACTTTCTCGAATGGCACCGCGAACGCGTCGCTCTGCTCACCAACCTCACCCCGCGCGAGCTACCCGACACCCCGGTCACCGCAACCACACTGCCCCACCTGCCGCTACTGGCGCCGACCGCCGGGCTGTTATCGCAGTTTCTCGGCCGCTGGTATGGACCCGACTACCGCGGCGTGCTCAACGTCATCGCCGAGATCGACTCCCTCACCTACGGCCTGAACCTGCTCACCGCCGAACTGCTCCATGGATGCCTGCTGACCACCGAACGAGTCGCCGACGCCGCCCTCGAAGGACGCCTCCCCGGCAGAAACCTTCGCAAGATCGACCTCGCCGACGACTACCAACCGAGCCTGGAGATCGTCACCGGCATCTTCGCCCGCAAAGGCGAACGAGAGCGCTACGCCAACAACCATCCGCTGAACCTGCTGTGGGACGCATTCACTGAGGTGACCCCCACCAGACCAGCGCCAGCCATCCTGCCGGGCTGACATCGGCGGCACCGGCGTCTCACCAGTCTGTCCTAGACTCCACCGCGCCACAGTCGCGAACGCGCCAACTTCTCCGGCACTTCCTGCGCAACGCTGTTCGGACCACCAGGCTCCGCACCTAAATCGATCAACTGCGATGATGCTCCAACAAGACGTCACGCACAGACGGCGACCCCCAGAGAACCCGGGGATGGAACGCGCTGACAACAGATCCCGGTCGGCTGCAGCGGATCGACCCGCCGCGTTACCGGTGTGTGGTATTGAAGGTACTAGGTGGGACCATTCCGACCTGGTCGAGATCGGTACCGTAAGGGTGATGATCTTCGAAAGCGATGCTGGTAATGTCCGATTAGTCGCTGACGGTGGACGGTGTGCGATCGAAGCGCCTTGGGGTACGAATTTCGTGCGGCGAGTTCCGTATTCGCCTGGGGAATTCGAGAACGCACGGGAAGTGGTGTCACCAAATTGTTCGGTCGTCGTTCCGTGGTAGGTGAGCTGGCGGCCACGTAGCGCGGTAAGCGACAGGGGGGAGCGTGAGACCGAAGCTGCAGGAGTTGACCGATGGGTTGTCGGCAGACCGGGCGGAGATGGTGGCTCAGCTTGCCCAGGTGTTGGCCGAGGCTCCAGTCGGGTCTTTCTCCGGGTGTTCGCGCAGATTGCCGCCCGGCCCGATCTGCTGCTCGTCTTCCAGGAGGTCCTGCCCACCGATGATGACCTACTCGTCACCGACGGCGACACCGGCTACGCCAGCGAGTGCGTCATCGAGCTCGACCGCTGATACCCGCTGGGTCAGCGTCCACCTGTACTACCACGACGCGCTCGATGACCTGCTGCGCGGCGCCGTTCGCCCGCTCGTCGGCAAGCTGGCTGCCCGCAAGCTGATCGACGGGTTCTTCTTCGTCCGGTACTGGCAGGGCGGCCCGCACGCCCGGCTCCGCGTCCGGCTGCGTGACCAGGCGCAAACCCAACTGGTCGAGCGCTTGATCGAGGCGCGCATCGGCCGGTTCTTCGCCTGCCACCCGTCCCAGACGGTCGTGCGCGCCGAGGACTACCTGCGCGCCGCCGGTCGGCTCGCCCAACACGAGTTCGGTTTTGTCGGACCCGTGAGTGGCGATGCGAGTCCTGACTCGCATCGCCACTCACGGGACGAGACCGTGGTCGAGCCACTTCAGCCGAACAACTCGCTGCGTTATGTCGCCTACGTGCCGGAAGAGGATCGGCTGGGTGGTCCGGCCGGGGTGGCGGCGTTCGAGCCGCACTTCATGGACTCCGCCGCGATCGCCCTCGACGTGATCGCCGCCAACCCCAGCGGGCAGCGGCGTACCGGCCGGACGCTGGCGATGATGCTGCTGGCCGCCGCGGTGGTCCTGCCCGACCCGCAGCGGCTGGCGCGGTTCTTCCGCTACAGCTACCGCAACTGGGCGACCAGGAACGCCGCGGGCGATCCCGATCGCCGCGCGCGCTACGAGGCGCAGTTCGAGCAGCAGTACCAGCGCCAGTGCGCACAGCTGAGCGACGTCGCCCAGCGGTTGCGGGACCAGGCGCGACCCGGCGTGGGCACGCACCTGGACGCGATCAGCACGCGGTGGATGGCATCCGTCGCCGTGCTGGCCGACCGGCTCACCAGCCAACGGTCCACCGGCGTCGAGTCGCTGCTGTTCCAGTGCCTGCACAAGCACAACAACCGGCTCGGAGTCAAGGTCGCTGAAGAGACCTACCTGCTGTTTCTGCTGCAACGCACACTCACCGAGATCGCCTAGGGGAAGGACCCACGATGAACGACGAAGCCGGGTGGCACAACATCGCTGTCTATTACTACGACGACCAGCGCAGCGACGACCTGATCGTGGACTGTGTCCGCCCACTGCTCGCCGGCCTTGCTCCCCGACCGAGCTTCTTCGTCCGGCACTGGCTGCGCGGCCCGCACCTGCGGCTGCGGTTCCACACCACCGCCGAGGACTTCGACCGGGTCGTCATTCCGGCCATCGCCGACCAGGTGGGCAGCTGGCTGGCCGTGCATCCCTCGACGGTGGGTGTGGACGAGGCGGCGCTGTTGGAGGCGCACGAGCGGCTCGCTGCGCGGGAGCGGGAGCCGGGACCGTTGTCCCCGTTCTACCCGGACAACTCGATCCAGTACCTGCCCTGCGACCGCCGGATCGACGTGTTGGGCAGCGAGGCCACCGCCGGCCTGCTCGAAGACTTCTACGTCGACACCACCGACCTCACCTTCGCCATGATCGACCGGATCCGCGGCGGCACCTCCCGGATGAACCTGGCCCTGGACCTGATGTGGGCCACCGCGCACTCCGCCGGGACGATCACCCACGGGTACGTCTCCTACCGGGCCCACGCCGAGGCCAAAATCATGAGCGCCCCGGACCCGGCTGCGCTGCGGTCGTTCTTCGAACAGCAGTACCGCTTTCGCGCGTCAGCACTGCTTGAGCGTCTCGGGCAGGTGCTCGCCACCGTGGAGGGCACCGGCGGCGATGTCGCCTTCGTCGGTGAGTGGGTGCACGCTGTGCACCGTCTGTACCGGCGCGCTGCGGCACTGATCGCGGCCGGGGACGTCACCCTGTCGGTGCGCGAGCCTGGCGAGTGGTTCACCGACGAGGTGACCGCGCACAGCGCTTTTCACCGGGCGTTGGCGGGCAACGCCGCGCATCTGGAGATGATGCGGACCAGTGCCCGGTTCCACACCTGGCGGGTGATCGTCAACTGTAGCTACCTGCAGCTGACCCGGTTGGGTGTCCGGCCGTTCGAGCGGTCGCTGCTCGGGTACTTGCTGTCGGAGACCGTCGAGGAGCGTTTCGGTGTCTCGGCTATCGAGTTGGTTACCGCGTCATGAGCCGCGACAGCGTCGCCCGGGAGTACCTGCGCGTCGGCGAGAGCCGCCCGATCCCCAAGACAGTCGACTGGGACAACGCCCCCAGCCCGTTCAAGCTCTACCGCGGCGGCCCGCGGATCCCGCTGGACGATCCCGCCGACGGTTCGCTCGGGCGGTTTCTCCGCGACGTCTACGGCCTGACCCGGCAACGCTGGACCGCGCCGGGCGAGGTGAGCCCCCGGGGGCGCCGCCGCGATGCCACCCGCTCACGACCTTCAAGTGATGCGGGGGGCGAACGCGACGAACAGGTCGGTGCTCACGGTGAGCCCGGAGGTTGCGGCGAGGCGGGTGGCGAGGATCTCGGTCGTGCCCGGCGGCACGGTGGACTGCAATATCACGAGCGTTCCCCGGCTCGCATACGGCGCTGTGGCGTCGAAGGCGTGATAGACCGAAGAAAGATCTGCGTCCCCGTGGGCTCCCAGCGGTGTTGGTACGCACACGATGACGACGTCGGCGCCCGCCACCGTGCAGAAGCCGGTCCCGGCCAGGAACAAGTCCTCCATCAAGGTCTGTATCTCCTGATCGGAGAGGTACGACAAATAGGAATGGCCGCTGCGGAGGTCATCCGCTTTAGCGGCATCGATGTCAATGCCACGTACCGGGAAGTCACGATCGACACAGCCCTGCGCTCGCTGACGCGATTCGACAATTTTGATTCCTTGTCGTTTTCATGCGGTTCTCCTCGCCCTTCGCGGTTTCAAAGCGCGTCCAGAGTTCGATGATTCGGGTAAAGGAGAAACTCGGCATCACTCTGGTTGTACGGTTTTTGACTATTTCGCAATGGGCTAATCTGGTACTTTCAGCACTGTCTCCTATCGGGTTGTGGGCCTGGTTTCGTGGACTGTCTCGCGTGTACTGTTTACTCCTCGCTGAGGCTGTCGTAGGGTACGGAACATGATCCAGATAGTGGCGGGCCGTGATGGGAGAGCGGTACTCAAAGTACCAGATTTGCCCACTGCGAAATAGTCAAATCTGGTACGGTCATGGTGATGCTCCACTGAAAATGATGCTGATATCGTCCAATTCGTCTCTGGCAGTTAATGCTGTGCGATCACAGATTTTCGACCTGCACGGCGCTGGAGCGTACCGGTATAACAGTGAGCGATCCACCGAGGAGGTAAAATCGTGGAGAAGCTGCGGCTTGACTTGGCGGCACTGGAAATCGAGCGTCTCGACATCGCTGTGCCAGGCTTGAACGGAGGTGTGGAGACATTCGGGACGGGCCACGCATCAACCGAGCTGGGCCAATCCTGTGAGTGTTTAGACGATTCCAGCGACGCGAGCTGTATCGAAGGGGTGTGCGACACCGACGTTTAAGTCGCACCGTACAGGGACAACCGGGTGGGGAGCAACGTCGCTGTGAGCCGTCACGTTGCTCCTAATCCGCAGCAGTACTGGCAGTACCAGATCGGCCCCATGTGAAATAGTCAAATCCGGTACGGCCACGGTGATGTTACGCCGAAAAGGATACTGATACCGTCCAATTGGTCGCGGACGGTTCATGCTGTGCGATCGCGGATTTCGACTTGCGCAGTATTTGGAGCGACCGGAACAGTGCAGGATTCATCGAGGAGTTAAATCATGGACAAGCCGCGGCTTGACTTGGCGGCACTGGAAGTCGAGCGTCTCGACATTGCCGTGCCAGGCTTGAACGGAGGTGTGGAGACATTCGGGATGGGCCACGCATCAACCGAGCTGGGCCAGTCCTGCGTGGGTGGTGAATGCAATGGGGATACCTGTGCATGCGGCGAGGAATTCGTCTGCAGCTGTAACGACACCTTGTGCGCATGCGGCGAGTAGAAATCGCACCACGCACTAGCCTGCGCGGGCAGCTGAGCGGCTGTCCACGCAGGTAGGGTCGGGTGGGGAGCAGCGTCACACTGTGACCGTCACGCTGCTCCCCACCCGCAGCACAATCTCAGGAATTCATCGATTATGAGATAGTACTCAAGGTACTGGTTTCGTCCTAGCGTGACACAGTCCGGATCGGTACTGCAAGGATGATGATCGTCGCGGGCGATGCTGGTAATGTCCGGTCAGTCGCTGGCCGGCTGTGCAGTCAGATTGATGGTGGGGGAATGGTCGCTTATGCGAGCGAATGCGTTGTCGAATTCGACCGTTGATGATCTCCGCGCCTTGCCTCCACGCTGGGTCAGCGCGCACCTGTATTATCAGGACGGGCTTAACGACCTGCTGCGTCACGCGGTCCGCCCGCTCGTCGGCGAACTGGCCATCGGCGGGCTGATCGACGGATTTTTCTTCGTCCGGTACTGGCAGGGTGGCCCGCACGTCCGGCTCCGGATCCGGCTGCGGGACCAGACTGATGCCCAACCCGTCGAGCGCTTGATCGAGGCGCGCATCGGCCGGTTCTTCGCTCGCTGCCCGTCACTGACTCTCGTGCGCTCCGCGGATTACCTGCGCAGCGCAGAGCGGTTCGCCCAGCATGAGTTCGGTCCGGGCAAGAGCATCATCGAGCCGCTGCAACCGAATAACTCCTTGCCGTCAGCGCGCGGTGGGTGGCGTCGGTCTCGTGCCTGTTCGACCGGCTCACCGAGCAGCGCCTGGCCCTGGTGCCGCTGCTGTTCCAGTGCCTGCATAAGCACAACAACCGGCTCGGCATCACGGTAGCCGAGGAGACCTACCTGCTGTTCCTGCTGCACCGCACGCTCACCGAGATCACCGGGGGAAAGGAGCCACGATGACCGACGAGGTCAGCTGGCACAACATCCAGGTTTATTACTACGACGACGAGCGCAGAGACGACCTGATCCTGGATTGTGTCCGCCCGCTGCTGGCCGGCCTCGCTCCCCGGCCGAGCTTCTTTCTCCGCCATTGGCTGCGCGGCCCGCATCTGCGGCTGCGGTTCCACACGAGCGTCGATGACTTCGATCGGGTCGTTGTCCCGGCCGTTAATGACCAGGTGGGGAGCTGGCTGGCCGCGCACCCCTCGACTGCGGGTCTCGACGAGGTGACGCTGTTGGAGACGCACGAGTGGCTCGCGAAGCGGGAGCGCGAGCCGGGGCCGCTGTCTCCGCTCTACCCGGACAACTCGATCCAGTACCTGCCCTGCGACCGCCGGATCGAGGTGCTGGGCAGCGAGGCCACCGCCGGCCTGCTCGAGGAGTTCTACGTCGCCACCACCGATCTCACGTTCGCCATGCTCGACCACATCCGCGGCGGCACCTCCCGGATGAACTCGGCGCTCGATGTGATGTGGGCCACTGCCCACTCCGCCGGGTCGGTCACCCCGGGATCCGTCTCTTACCGGGCCCACGCCGAGGCCAGGATCATGACTGCCCCGGACCCGGCTGCGCTGCGGTCGTTCTTTGAGCAGCAATACCGCCTCCGCGCGCCCGCGCTCCTCGAGCGTCTCCAACAGGTGCTCGACACCGTCGATGGCACTGCCGGCGCCGACGTCCCGTTCGTCCGGGAGTGGGTGCACGCCGTGCACCGTTTATACAAACGTGCTCAGTCGCTGATCTCGTCCGGGGACCTCACCCTGTCTGTGCGCGAGCCTGGCGCGTGGTTCAGCGACGAGGTGACCGTGCACAGCGATTTTCACCGGGCACTGGCGGACAACCCGGCGCATCTGGACATGATGCGCACGAGCACGCGATTTCACACCTGGCGAGTGATCGTCAACTGTTCCTATCTGCAGTTGACCCGGTTGGGCATCAGGCCATTTGAGCGGTCACTGCTCGGTTTTCTGGTTTCCGAGACCGTCGAGGAGCGCTTCGGCGTCTCGGCCGTCGAGATGGTCACCGCGTCATGAGCGGCGAGAGTGTCGGCCGGGAGTACGTGCGCGTCGGCGAGAGCCGTCCGATACCGAAGACGGTCGACTGGGACAACGCCCCCAGCGTGTTCAAGCTCTACCGCGGTAACCCGAAGATCCCGCTGGACGGCCGGTTTCCCTCGGGTCACCAGAAATCGGGTCACAAGAAATTGGACCAGTTTCTCCGTGACGTCTACGGGCTGACCCGGCAACGCTGGTTCGCGCCGAGTGAGGTGAGCCGAAACGGGCGCCGCCGCGATCCCGCCCGGGTGAGACCCTCCGCGTCGGTGATATCGCGGCCGGTCCCGGCCGGTGGCGCCCGGTACCCCTGCGAGCTCTACCTGCTCGCCGGCTCCGACCAGCCCGTCCCACCGGGCGTGTACCACTACGACCCGGCCCACCACTGTCTTGATGTGCTCCGCGACGGGGTGCCAGAGGCTGGGCTGAGCCTGCTGATCAGCGTCGCGTTCTGGAAGAACGTGTTCAAATACGGCGAGTTCAGCTACCGGCTGCACAGCCTGGACACCGGTGTCGTGCTCGGCCAGATCCTCACGGTCGCCGCCCGGCACGGCTTCGACCCGCAGGTGCACTTCCAGTTCCCGGACGCCGCGCTCGACCGTCTGCTCGGCCTGGACCCCGCCTACGAGAGCGTCTACGCCGTGATCACGCTCGCGCCAGGCATCGATCCCGCGCCGGCCACCGTGGGCGGCCTCGCCGGGCAGCCGCTCGCACCGCACCCGAGTTCGATCGGGTTGTACCCGCTGCCCGCCAAGCTGCACGAGGTGGCCATGGGACAGGGTGGCGGCCGGTGGCCGCAAGGCGACAGCCTGCCCCCGGTGCTGGCCGACGCACCGGAGCCGATCCGCTCGGTGCCGTTGCCCGCAGCCTCGCTGGACCTGCTCGACGGGCTGGGGCGCCGCCGCTCCTCCAGGGGGCATTTCAGCCCGGGCATCGTCAGTGCCCACCAACTGTCCGCGCTGCTGTCCAACAGCATGCGAGGCTATGCCAGCGACCTCGGCGACGATGTGTCCGTGATCCGCCACACTTTGCTGTGCTGCGCCGTCCACGACGTCGACGGCATCGACTCCGGCGTCTACTACTACCACCCCATCCGGCACACCCTCGAACAGATCCGCGCGGCCGACGTCCGCGACGAGCTGCAAGCAGCGGTCACCTCGATGCTGTTCAACCTGCACCGGATCAACCTCTGCTTCTTCCCGGTCGCCAACTACGAGCCGAGGCTGGCCGCCTACGGCGACCGCTGGTACCGGGTGCAGAACATGGAAGCCGGGATCATCGTGCAACGGCTCTACCTGGCCGCCGCCGCGCTCGGGCTCGGCTGTCACACCCAGCTGGGCTTCCACGTCGACGCGGTCAACAAGCTGCTCGGGCTGGGCGAAAGCCCACTCACCAGCCTGATCCAAGTACTGATCGCCCCCGGCCACACCTCAGGCACCTCCTACGACTACAAGATCTGAGGAGACGAAGGGTGAACGAGATCTCGGGTGGGGCCGGAGAAGCCATGACCAGCGCGATCAAGATCGAGGGGTTGGCCAAATCGTTCAGTGGCATACGGGTGCTCGACGGGGTTGACCTGGAGGTATCTGCGGGCAGTGTGCTGGGGCTGCTCGGCCCGAATGGGGCGGGGAAGACGACCGTCGTCCGCATTCTGACCACCTTGCTCGCGCCGACCGGTGGCCGGGCGACTGTGTGCGGTTATGACGTGGTCCGGCAGGCGGCCACGGTACGCACCCTGATCGGCTTGACCGGCCAGTACGCCGCGGTCGATGCGAATCTCAGCGGTTTTGAGAATCTGGAGATGATCGGCCGGCTGCTCGACCTGCCCCGGGCGGAGGCGAGAGCGCGAGCTACCGGACTACTCGAGCGCTTCGACCTCGCCGATGCCGGTGGTCGCCTGGCGAAGACATACTCCGGGGGGATGCGACGGCGCCTCGATCTCGCCGCGAGCATCGTCGGCCGGCCGCAGGTGCTGTTTCTGGACGAGCCGACCACCGGGCTTGACCTGCGGAGCCGGATCGCGCTGTGGGAGATCGTGCGGGAGCTGGTGGCCGGCGGCACGACGGTGCTGCTCACGACGCAGTACTTGGAGGAGGCGGACCAGCTCGCGGACACCATTGCCGTCCTCGAGGGCGGGCGAGTGATCGCTGCGGGCCGGACCGACCAGCTGAAGAAGCAGATCGGTGGGCACGTGCTCCAGGTGCAACCGGGCCGGCCGGACGAGCTGGACGCCGTCGCCGCCGAACTCGCCATTCTCGCCGGCGCCGGTCCCGTCATCGACCGCGACACCGGTATGGTCAGCGTCGCTGTCGCAGATCCCTCGCTGGTCGCGGTTTCCGTCCGCCGCTGTGCTGACGCGGGATTGTCCATCGCCGAGCTGGCGCTGCGCCGGCCCAGCCTCGGCGAGGTGTTCTTGACGCTGACCGGTCGCCACGCCGAGACCACCCGGCCAGTCGATGACGTACCCGCCCGCCGCCGTCTCGGAAGATCCGCCGCATGAGCGTCGAGCGTATCGAGAGCATCGCGCTGAGAATTCCCACGATGGGCTTGCCGCGGGCTGTCCGGCACGCGCTGACGTTGACCCGCCGTACCCTGCGCCAGCTGGTCCGCACGCCCCAGCTGATCGTGTTCACCGCCATTCAACCGGTTATTTTCGTCCTCTTGTTCAACTATGTCTTCGGCGGCGCGATCAGCCCCGGCGGGGGGTATCTCAACTTCTTGATCCCAGGGATTGTGGTGATGTTCGTCGCCGCCGCGGTCACCGGGACCGGGATCGGTCTCAACACGGATATGGCCCAGGGCGTCATCGACCGGTTCCGCTCGCTTCCCATCGCTCGATCCGCGGTGCTGACCGGGCGGATCGTGGCCGAGACGGTCCGCATCGCATTCCACATCCTGCTGGTCGCGGGTGTGGGAGTGCTGATCGGGTTTCGGGTGTCGGCAGGACTTGTCCCCGTGCTGGGCGCTTTTCTGCTCGCGCTGAGTTTCGGTGTGGCCTTGGCGTGGGTCGGCGCCTGGATCGGGCTGGCTGTGCGCAATCCCGAGGCGGTCCAAGCGGCCGGGTTCCTCTGGATGTTTCCGCTGATGTTCGCCAGCTCGGTGTTCGTGCCCACCGAGACGATGCCCGGCTGGCTGCGGGTCTTCACCGACCATAGCCCGATCAGCGTGGTCGTCAATACGCTACGAGCCCTGCTGTCTGGCGCTCCGGCCGTAACGTTGGTGTTCCAGTCGCTTGCCTGGATCTCCGGCATAGGAATGGTGTTCTCGGTCTTGGCGGTCCGCCGGTATCGCCGGATCGAGTAATCTGCGTCGCGCATTGACCGGGTGAGGCGACTGTGACCGGGTGAGAACAATGAATTATTCACCCAATCGGGCCGACTCAGGGGTTGCTGAATTCAGGATATGAAACTACCGTAGTGGATGTATTCGTTCTACTCTGCGATTTGAGGAGGTATCGTGGAACTTGTCCCCGGTCTCGAAATGTTTGGTGCGCCATTTCCTGCTGCTAGGGAAGCGGCTCTGCCGGCCTGGCGTGAGGCGATCATCTCCGGCGACGACGACTGAACATCGAGGTCCCCGGCAATGAAGACTCGGCCCCTGCCGCATCGGTAGGGGCCGAGCCATCTGGGGTTGTGCTCGCTGTTGTTTGGGGAGGAGTGCCATGACACGCCCGTCCTATCCGCCGGTCCGCAGGATATCCGGTGCGGAAGACATCTCCGGTCAATGGGTGAGTGACCCGTACCGGTGGCTTGAGGACGCCCACAGTGAAGAGACCCGGGAGTGGTCAGCTGCGCAGGATGCCTTGTTCCGGTCAGCGCGGGACACCTGGACCTACCGATCGTGCTTTCGCGAACGCCTCAGCCGGCTGTCGTCCCGCGGATGGGTTTCTGCTCCCCTGTGGCGGGGCCGGTGGCAGTTCCTGACGCGCCTGGCCGCCGGAGCCGACCATCCCGTGCTGGTGGTCGTGGACCCGGACGGGTCAGAGAAGGTACTCCTCGATCCGGCCCTGCTCGATCCGTCGGGCAAGACGACCCTGTCCCGCTGGCGACCGTCCTGGGAGGGCGATCTGCTGGCCTACCAGCTCCTTGAGCAGAGCAGCGAGAAGTCCTTGTTGTGGGTCATGGACGTGGCCCAGGCCCAGATCGTGGACGGCCCGGTCGCGCGGACCCGGTCCTCCCCCATCGCGTGGCTGCCCGGCGGTGCGGGGTTCTACTACGTCAGCCAGCCCGACCCGCATCACGGGCAGCGGGTCTGGTGGCATCGCATCAGCGCGGACTCCGCCGCCGACGTCTGCGTGTTCGGCGAGGACTACCCGGATGGCAGTCACTTCGCGGTCAGCGTGAGCGCCGATGGTCGGTGGCTGTCCGTCTCGGTCGCACCCGGTACCGCTCCCCGCAACGACCTGTGGCTGGCGGATCTGTCTGATGCGGACCCCCAGTACCCGGACCTGCGGATCGTGCAGCGGGGCGCGCAGACCAACGCCCAGGCCGGCTTCGAGTTCGGCGGCCAGGGACGGATCTATCTCCGCACCGACCGGGACGCGCCGAACGGGCGGATCTGCCTGCTCGACTCGCGAGATCCCTCCTCCGGCACCTGGCCCGAGCTCATCGCGCCAGAGCCCGATGCTGTCCTGGATGACGGCGTCATCCTCGACGGCCCGCAGTTGGACGCGCCCGTCTTGGTGGTCGCCCGGACCCGGCACGCGGTCAGCGAGCTGAGCCTGCACGACCCGGTCAGCGGTGCCCGTCTCGGCGAAGTGCCGCTTCCCGGGGTCGGATCCGTGCAGGGCATCAGACGGCGCCCGGGTAGTGGGCACGAGATCTGGTTCACCTACACCGACCACACCTCGCCGCCCACGGTGTACCGCTACGACGCCCGCGACGGACAGCTCACCCGCTGGACCGACCCCCCGACGCAGGTCTGCCCGTCGGGTATCCATACCCGTCAGGTCGTCTATCCAGCTCACGACGGCACCGCGGTGCGCATGTTCGTGATCGCACCGGAGGCTGAGCCGACCCTGCCCCGGCCGACCATCTTGACCGCCTATGGCGGCTTCGGTTTATCGCTGCTGCCCGCCTACTCCCCGATCGCCCAAGCCTGGGTCCAGGCCGGCGGGGTTTATGCAGTGGCCAACGTCCGGGGCGGGGGAGAGCAAGGCGCGCATTGGCACCACGCCGGGCGGGGCCGACACAAGCAGAACACCTTCGACGATGTCCACGCCGCGGCGCACTGGTTGACCCAGCACGGCTGGACCAGCCCAGAGCAGCTGGTGTTCTCGGGAGGCTCCCACGGTGGGCTGGTCGCTGGTGCGATGGTGACTCAGCGTCCTGACTCGTTCGCGGCGGTGGTCTGCTCCGGCCCGGTACTCGACATGGTCCGGTACGAGCAGTTCGGTCTGGGCCACCTGTGGACCGACGAGTTCGGCACCGCGGCCGACCCCGAGCAGATCCAGTGGCTGTTGTCCTACTCCCCCTACCACCGGGTTCGCGAGGGGACCGCCTATCCCGCCACGCTGTTCACCGGCCCCGACGTTGATCCTCGGGTGGATGCCCTGCACGTGCGGAAGATGGCCGCAGCGTTGCAACACGCGACCACCAGCCCCCACCCGGTGCTGATCCGCAGACAGGCCGACATCGGGCACAGCACCGGCTCAACCAGTAGCACGATCGAGCTGGGTGCCGACATCCTCAGCTTCGCCGCCACCCACACCGGGCTGGTCCCGACCGAGGGCTAAGAGTTGTATCGTGATTGACCGATCCGGCGCTTTCGGTGCTGTCTTCTTAATGGTGTTTGAGATACCCGCCTAGGGGCGATGCCACTCAGTTGAGCGACAGTGGGGATGTTGTGGTGACCGGATGGCCTGCAGGGCGGCCGTGGTAGGACAAGGTGATCTTGGTGGATGGTGGTCCTCGGGGTAGTGATCGCTGTTTGGGTGCCGAAAACGACAGAATCTGTCGTTCTCGGC
>JBOHGE010000077.1:0-16138 GCA_050700055.1 Pseudonocardiaceae bacterium | reverse complement strand
GGTGGCGCTCGCGGCGTGCTTCTCGTCGCCGGTCATCCGCGTCATCAGCGGTCGGAGGTCAACGTAGCGGTCGGCGACTTCGGTCCGACTCGACTCTGTGATCGTGAACATGAGACCAGCCTGCAACCTGAAGTATGGTTCAGGTAAAGAGAGTCAGCGGTAGACCATTGTGATGTGAATCTCGATAAAGGAACTGCTGGCGAGCCATTCGACCGCTAGCTCGCCGTAGCCCTGATTGATCCGGTCGAGGTTCCGGTCATGATGCAATACGGTCAGGTGACCGACGATACGAGTAAGGGGATCATCACGCTGGGCAGCGGCACGCAGCTGTGCGGCTGAGCGACGTCAGGAGGGCTCCACCGTGGATAGGTTGAAGGGTTTCCTGCGCTCAGGGCCGCCATGCGGACCCTCGCCGAGACGACCTCGTGGCCTCGATCTAGCGCTGGTCGATTTTGGAGGTGGTACTGGCGAAGTATCCGCGGGGCGGTATAGGCCAGGTACCCGCTCACGTTCCGGGGCGCTCATCGAGTAGCTGGCGCAGGTGATCAGTGGCGGCGCGGAGGTCACGCTCCCACCGTTCCTCGGCCTGGTCCCGAGCCTGTTCGGCGGCATCAAGCTGGTCGATGACCCATTGCCGGGCGAGCACGCTCGGCTTGATATCGCGCGCCTCGGCTCAGCCCGCGAAACTTCCCGGACTTGCCCGGTGCGGCCGTGGAGCAAAGCTTCAACGCAAAGTGCGCGTATGCCGCCAGCTACGCCGAGGTGCTGTGTGATCACCGCATCATTGCGACGTTGTCCGCCGGGATTGACTGACTGGCGGACCCTGGCCACCGAGCTCCCACCATCGTCGTCTGTCCGTCCGCCGGACGAGTTAGCGTCGCGCGCAGGCGTCGTCCCCGTGACAGATCGCGAACGCCATGCTCCTGTCCGGCACGAGTGCGAGCAGTAGACCTGGTTCACCGGATACCCGCCTAGTCCGGTGAATCAGCTGCGGCCGCACACCAAACGGGTCGTGCGCGGCCGCCGACGAGTTGCTTGAGCGCGACCGGCTGCTATTGCTGAACTTCGATCCCGAGGTGGCCTGTATCAGCGCTTGCGAGGGGTCTGGCCGTAGGCGTAGCGGTTGCCGGTGTGGCTGCTGTTCACAAAACCAATGGCGTCGAAGGTGTAGTGGCCGCTAAGTCCGGAGAACTTCGGCGTCCAACACCGCGTCTGGTTAGGCGGCACTACGATGCCGTTGCCGCCCTTGCTGTCACAGCCGACAAGGCTTTCGTAGGAGCCGTCACGATACCGCTCGATGTAGGCATTCCCGTATTGGCTGGCCGTCGGAGGGTTGTTGAGGAGCAGGAAACCCCAGTATTTGTAGCTGCTGTCCCGGCAGAGCTGGATTTTCCCAATGGGGTTGCCCCCAATGTCCTTTGTCACCAGGGCGGAAGACACGACGGTGCCGTAGGTGCTGCCGAACTGGCAGTTCGGCGCGGCTGCGGCTTGTGCCGATGCTGCCGGAGCCAGGCCGACCACCGCGACGGCTAACATCGCGGCGGCGCCCATGGTGATTGCTCCCGCCCGGGTGACTGTCTTTGGCATGTGCTTCATCGGGCCGACTCCTCATATTTTCGCGACTCGCGGTTGCTGTCGAACCGCAGCACTAATGAGCTTGCCCGACTTCGACCGCTCGCACATCAGAGCCAGTACACGGTCTGGCCTGAGTGGTTCCCGCCTATTCGTCAGTGGTGGCCGTGCCGCCGCTGCGCCTTCTGCAGCTCCAGGATGGCCAGTACGCGCTGGTTGCCCTCGGGCAGGCTCAGCTTCTGGAACACGCGGGTGATGTGGTTTTCCACCGTGCGCTCCGCGATGCCGAGGATTGCTGCGATACCTCGGTTCGATCGGCCCTGCGCGGCATGAGTGAGCACGAGACGCTCGCGAGCCGTGAGTGACTGCAGCGCGAGGGTGACCGAATGCTGGGCGACCACGTCAGCGACGATCTCCGGGTCGATGGCGACGCCGCCGTGCCGGATCCGTTCCAGGGCGTCGCCGAGCCGTTCAATGTCGGTGACGTTGTGTTTGAGCAGGTATCCGACCCGGTGGGAACGTCGTCGCAGCAACCGGGTGGCCCACTCCGGCTCGCGATAGGCCGAGAGGACGAGCACGCCGACCTCGGGCTGCACAGCGGTCAGAGTCTCCGCTGCGCGCAGTCCCTCGTCGTCGAATCCCGGCGGCATGCTGATATCGGTGATCGCGACGTCAGGAGGCTCAGCGCGCACCATGGCGAGGAGCTCGTCAGCGCTGCGCGCGGCGCCCAGCACCTGGATGCCGATGTCGGTGAGCCAGGTGCGCAGGCCCTGCAGGAACAACGGGTGGTCGTCGGCGATCGTCACGCGCATGGGAACCTCGCCGTGATGGTCGTGCCGCCACCAACGGGACTCACCACGTCTGCACATCCCTTCAAGGCGCGCACGCGATCGGCCATGCCGGCCAGCCCGCTGCCGCGCGCGGCATTCGCACCGCCGCAGCCGTCATCCACGATTCGCAGGACCACCTCACCGCCGTACCGTTCGACGGACACTGCGACAGCGGAGGCCACAGCATGCTTACGGATGTTCGTGAGTCCCTCCGCGACGATGAACCACAGCTCGCGCTCGAGGGGGGTCGGGAGCTGCTGGGTGGTCACACTCAGCTCGACCGGGGTCTCCATATCCCGCGCCAGCTCGGCGATCGCCTCGGCGAGACTCCCGCTTGGTGCTGGTGGGGCGTCGCCCGCGGCAAGGCCGCGGATCACGCTCAGCGCGGCGTCGACGTCAGCCCGTGCCTGTTCGATCGCCTCCACCGTGCTGGGATCCGCCCGGCGCTTGGCCATGGCGAGCCGGAGCAGAGCAGTGAGCAGGATCTGCTGGGCGCCGTCGTGCAGGTCGCGGGCCAGGCTGCGTCGCGCGGTCCGGCCGGCCTCGTTCAGGCGTTCGCGGGATGCCAGCGCCTCCTCGACGCCGGCCTGACGCTCGAGGGCGAGGCCGAGTGCATGTGCCGCCGACTCCACGAGCTTGCCGTGACGCCGTAGCGAGGTGCGCATCCCCATGACCGCCAGCGGGCGGCCCGTGGCAGATCGGACGTCGACGAGGCAACGCTCACGGTCGTCGGCCGGTTCAGCCGGCACGCCATCGACGTCGACGTGGGTGTTCTCGGCTGGTCGCCACAGCCAGAGTCGCAGATCGGGGTCTCGCAGAGTGCGTCGTAGCTCGTCACGCATGTCCCGTGGCGAGGATGCGTAGTAGATCCGAGGCAGGACATCAGCGGCCGCCGAGCGAATGACGTGCCGGCGCATTACCACAACGAGGAAAGAAACTGGTGTGCACAATGCCGCCACGGCGATAGCGATGCGAAAGCCGTCCTGGACCGAGCCGGGCAGATCCAAGATCTTTGCTGCGAGATACGGGACGCCCATCACCGCGATGGCGCCGGCGGCCACCACTGCGGGCAGGGCATCGATGCGGTCCACGCCCAGGCTGCGCCGGATCTTCAGCAGCAGCAGGGCGAGCAGTCCGAGAGCCAACACCACCAGCCCACCATTGAATATGGTGGTCAGCGCCGTGTAGACCTCGAGATTCGGGGCGAGTGGAATCCACCACGCATCCTCGTCGAAGCCCGCCCAATAGGGTTGTGACAGCGCCGCGAGCAGCACTTTCAGGCCGACGATCCAGGCCACGAACGCCAAGAGCAGAGTCCGTTCGTACCGGCGCTGCAGCTGGGCATGCGGGTATCGAGCGAGGGCTGTTCCCAGGCATACGAACCACAGGTACCCGCCGACGAAAGACAGCAGCGCCAACGGGCTTCGATGCCACTGCGGTGGCCAGGACCACCCCCACGACGTCAGGTAGAAGGCGGCGGCGAGACCGATCTCGCATGCGGTGCGGCGTTGTTGCGAGTCGGCGTAGAGCACCGTGGCCGTGATGCTGAACGAGGTGACCACCAGGAGGTTCACAATTCCGATGAGTGCGCTGGTGCTCCACAGGTGCCACCAGGACGCGGTAGCAGCCGCTGCCGCCAGCGTCGTGCAGGTCACGAGCGGCAGCACGAGCCGGCGACCGCCCGTCGGGGGCAAGGTTGCACCGGAGAAGTGGACGGTCAAGGCCACCTCAGCACTGGTCATCCTTGAAGTGTGCCCTCGCTGAGACGATCTCGTGGCCGCGCTCGATCTGGTGGTGGTCGATCTCGAAGGTGGGGCTGGCGAAGTACCCGCGCCGCGCTTTGTCAGGATCGGGGTGCGGGTTGTGGTAGAGCCGTTCGGCGAGGTCGCGCAGGCGTAGCATCGCGGGCACACCGAGGATCATGAAGCGGGGCCTGCCGTTGAAGGCGATCTCCAGGTGGGCGAGGAGCTCGGCGTAGGCGTCGTTGAAGGCCACCGCGTGCTCGTACACCGCTTTGTCTTCGTACCGGGCGTACTGGGCGACGGAGGCGTTCGGATCGATCCGGTAGGCGTCCTCCCAGCGCACGTCGATCGCCGGGCCGGTGGGTGGTGCGCTGGGGATGTCGTGCGGGCCGTAGGTGCGCCCGGTGCGGATCTCGTTGAACCGGAAGTAGTGGGCGACCTGGCGGTCCTCACCGAACAGCTGGTCGTCACTGTCGAAGAGGGAGCCGCGCAAACCCTCCCCCTGCTCGGTGATCACCCGCAGCGCGAGCAGCGCCGACGTCAGATCGGTGACGGGCAACGCCTCGCCACCGGAGTTGTAGAAGTCCTCCGGGCCGACCTGGCGCTCCGGGCGTCCGCAGAAGACCTGGTCCGCGCCGAGCTCGGTAACCAGCCGGAGCAGTCCCGTGCGGATGAAGTCGTAGAACTGTCCGATCGAGGTCCAGCCCTGCTCCGACCGGAGTGAGCCGTTGAAATGTTGCGGGCGCTCGATGAGCAGGAAGGTCCGCATCGCCGCTGGGGAGAAGTGCTGCAGCGGGATCTCGACGTCCAGGGCACTGTAGGGAAGTCTCGCGGGATAGCGGCGGACGAAGTCCGGATCGGCCACCCTCGGCCGGCCGCCGACCGCGTTGAGCAGGTTGGCGACCAGCGTCATGTGCAGCATCTCCTCCAGCACGACGCTGCGGATGGTGTAATACGCGTCCTTGTTGGTGCCGGCTCGGATGGTGTATAGCGCCGTCAGGTACGGCGGGATCGTGAGGTGCTCGATCTCCAGCGCGCCTTGGAGGTACTTCCGCAGTTCGGGGAGGTCCTTGGGAAGCGCGAAGGGCAGCTCCTGGTCGCCGAGGACGACGCCCTCGGGCTCGTTGCCGGTCACGGTTGGACCTTCGCGGTGACCGGGGCGCTGAGGTTGGCCGGGCGGTGCAGCTCGACGAGATCGCGGTGGATCTGCTCGGCGCTGCGCAGCGCCAGCGCCGCCATGGTCAGCGACGGGTTGGACGTGCCGACCGACGGCATGCTGCCGCAGCCCACCGCGTACAGGTTGGGGTGCTCCCAGCAGCGCTGGAACGAGTCGACGACCGAACTCTTCGGGTCACTGCCCATGATGTGCGTGCCCGCGCCGTGCCCGGCTCCGTTGTAGGCGTAATCGCGGTCGCGGTACCGGAAGTAGCCGAGCGGGGCGACGCCGTTGCGGGGGCTGTGGTCGGTGTGCTCCTGCGCCCCGAGCTGGGCGTAGATGGCCGAGGCGACGTGTTTCGCCGCCGCGATGCCCTCCTTGACGTGGTCGCTGAGGTGGTAGGTCAGCACCGGGCGCGGGTTTCCCATCGCATCGCGGTATCGATCATCGATCGTCACCCGGTTGGCGCGGTCGGCGGGCTGCTCCATGGCGAACTGGAGCTGCAGCTGGCGGCCGATCTGATCGCCCAGGGTCTGGCGCAGCTTGGTCCCGAAGACGGCTGCTGCAACGATGTTTCCGTTGGGGTCGCCGCCGACGCCCAGCGCGGTGCCCACATTGCTCATCGGCGCTCCCGCGGCCCAGCCCCAACCCCAGTTGCCGATCTCGATCCGGAACGGTGCGCGCCGCTGCCGGGCGTCCCCGAAGCGGAACGCCTCCCACCCGGAGGTGGAACCCGGGCCGCGGAACGGGCCGATCTGGCCGTCACTGGCGGGGGCCAGCGCCCAGGTGAGCATCGTCGGGTGATCCATCAGGTTGCGGCCCAGCTCGTCGCTACTCCCGGCCAGGCCCGACGCGAGCAGCAGCCGGGCGTTCTCGATCGAGTGCGCGGCCACCACGACGACGTCGGCCTCGGCCGTGCACGGGCGGCTGGCCGCCGACGCCGGGTCGTCGTAGGTGCGGTACTGCACACCCTTGATCCGCCCGTCGCCCCCGTTGATCACCCGGGTGACCACGCAGCGCGGGGCGAGCGTGACGCAGTCGGCGAACTGCGCCTGAGTGCGCAGCGGCGTCCACCGGGCCTGCACCGGGCACAACGGCACGCAGCTGGCGTTGCCGACGCAGCGTTCACCGTAGTTCGGCAGGCCGACCGCGCCCTGCGGCCGGTAGCCCAAGCCGCCGGCGTAGCGGGGATCGGGGGTGCTGTTGCGGCCGTGCGGCACGCTGAACACTGTTAATGCGAAGTCCTCGCCCGCCACCGGGTCGTGGACCGTCTGCCCGTCGAGGCTGCGGCAGACCTCGTCTACGTAGCTCGGCGGGATCTTGTGCATCGGGTAGACGTAGTGCGGGTCCGACGGGATGCCCAGCGCCCGCTGCTCCTCGGCGTCGCCCGCCACGCCGATCTCCCGCTCGGCGGCGGTGTAGTACGGCTCCAGGTCGTCATAGCCGATCGGCCAGTCGCGGCCGTAGCCGTACCGCGTCTGGGTGGCGAGATCATCGGGGTGCATGCGCAGGCACAAGCCCATCCAGTGCATCCCGCTGCCACCGACCGCGCGCAGGTAATCGGTGCCGTAGGGCAGCTCGCCATGCTGCACGAAGTAGCCGTTCGCCGTGAAGCCCACGCCGTCCGGGGCGAGGTCCAGGACGTCGGGGGACGGTGCGGCGGCGTTGCGCCGGAACGGGGAGTTGGGCACCTTCGCCACCGCTGAGCGGAACGTCTCGACCGCGTCGAGGTGGCCCTCCCACGTCTCGCGCCCCCCGGTGCCCGCCTCCAGGACGAGCACCTGCCAACCCTGCCGGCCGAGTTGCTTGGCGACCAAGCTTCCCGCGATGCCCGCGCCGACCACGATGACGTCATAGCGCCGCCGGCTCACGTTCGCCGTCTTGGTCGTCACGCGGGTGTCTCCTCTGCGCTCGGTGCGGTTGCGGCGGTGGGGGAATAACGGGACGGTGGCAGCGCTGACGGGTAGTCCGACCATCTCAGGCGCGGTCCGGGTGCGGCGACCGGCACGGGCGGCTCGGGCCAGGACAGGGGCGGTGGTTTCAGTGCCCAGGTGGCGAAGCCGGGTGCCTTGGCGCCGGCCGGGTGGCCGTTGAAGGTCCGCCAGACCAGCCCCTCGGGGTAGGCGTCGGGCGAGACGATGAACTCGACGTTGGCGGTCTCGCGGCGCAGCAGCCCGTGTGCCTCGGCGGCCAGCTGTGGCCAGGCGCCGGTGTACCAGAGGTAGGTCAGCGCCCGCGCCACCTCCAGCTCGAGGCCGCTCAGGGCGTCGAGATCCCGGTCCACCACGTTGAGGACCTCGTCGACGACGGTGGCTCCGACCTGGTCACGGGCCGTGGCCAGATACAGGTCGGCCATGCCGGTCGCCAGCAGGTCATACAGCTCGAAGCCGGTCAGCACCGCGCAGCGCTGCGCGAACCGGCGTCCTTCGCCGCTCAGCCGCACGGTTGCGACGTCGCCGCCATCATCCGTCGGATTGCTTTCGGTACCACTCATCCGCACGCCGCCTTCCCGAAATGGTCGACAATCGGTACTCTGCCATCCCGCCCGAGCACGGCACCGCCTCCGGCAAAGAATTGCGACCGCCCTGCACTGATCGCTGCCGCCGCACGTCTACGGTGTGGGCAGTTCCTCGATCTGCACGTTCGGGTCGATCGCGCGCAGTGGGCCGGGTTCTGCGGTCAGGATGGCGAACCCGCGGGTGATCGCCACGTCCACGGCGTGGGCGGCGGCCACATCGAGGCATCCGACCTGATGCGCCGGGTGGGCGCGCACGCCAGCCCGGCCGGCCACTGACGCACCGAGGTCCTCGACGACGACCGCAGGGGCGTCCAGGAACAGCTCCAGCAACGCCCGCGCTTCGGGCGGGACGGCGGCCCATGCCTGCAGGAGCGCGGTCGAGGGGGTCGGGAAGGTCATTCCGAGTTCGACGGCAGCCACCAGGAACGCGCGACCGTACACCGAGCGGTCGGTGGCGATGTCCACGATGGCCGAGGCGGTCAGGACCCTGCCGCTCACGACGCCTGCGGACGCTGATCGACGTGATCGCCGGTCAGCGAACGGCGGGCGTAAGCCAGGGCCTCGGGATCGACATCCCCGACCGCGGCGCGCCAGCGAGCCAGCCACTGCTCACGGACCATCCGGGCGTTCAGGGCGCCTTCGACGTATTCCGACACGCTGGCCGCGCCGGCCCGTTCGGCGGCGGCCTTGAGCTCTGCGACGACGCCGGGGCTCAGGCTCACGGTGATCCGTTCCTTAGTGCTGCTCATACGCTGAGGCTACAATGCTCATACGCTGCTCGGGGAACGTGGTGTCCAGCCCTGCGGAGGAGCGCGCCTCAGCCGTGTCATCGGCAAGGCTGGATACCCGCAGGTGCGGCGTGGCCCGCCCGCCGAACGACCGTGCCTACTCGATTGATTGTGCATGGTTGAAGATATTGAGCGGGTCCCATCTCCTCTTCACCTGCTGCAGCTTGGGATAGTTCTCTTTGTAATAGAGGTTCTGCCAGTGGGGAAGGTCTACGTCGGGGTAGTTGACGTAGCAGCCGTCGAGGCGGCCGTCGGGGACCGGCCCGCCGTCGCCGTACATGGCGGAGTAGAAGTCACGGATCCAGTGGAGGTTCACCTCGTCGTCGTTCTCGTGGGTCCAGTAGGTCTGGTACTGCAACTTCATGGCCGACGAACGCTGTGGAATGGCGGTCCGGGTCGGATCGACCGCATTCACCTGGCCGCCGTAGGAATCGACTTGAAGTAACGCCTGCGGATTCTTGAATTCAGACTCGCGCAAACTTCTCCATATCGATCGGCACTCGCCGGAGGTGAAGTTGCCGATCATGTAGGCCGACTTGTACTTGCCTCGCCGGGGGTTTCCCGAGCCGTTGAGGGTCTGGGTCGCAAACAACCAGGGCAGCACCTGGATGTCGAGGGTTGACGCCGGGATCCCGTGGTAACCGACCGGGCTCGAAAGAGGCTCGGGACGGATGCCGGCGGGACGCACCGCATTCCGGAAGGCGTGTATACGATCCGGGTCGTCGCCCACCAGCTGGATGGTCAATCCAATGTTAGGGGTAGGTGCGCACGTGAGGTGCAGCAGCGCGAACAGGTCTTGGAAGGGGTCGCCGGGGTTCTTGTGATCGACGAAGAACTGACCGTAGTTCTGCAAGAACTCGGTGAACGAATCAATGGTGAAGTCCGCCCAGTTCCAGCTCTCGCTGACCAGACACACCTGTGACGGCGCGGCTGGCGGGTTGGCGAAGAAGAACTTTGTCACGATACCGAAGTTGCCGCCTCCACCGCCTTGGTTTCCCCACAACATCAGCGATTCGGCGCTGTCTTTCACCTCCGCGCTGAACCGATCACAGTGCACCCGTCCGTTGCCGTCGACATGGACCACCTCGACGGCGCTCAGGTAGTCGACTGTCAGTCCGTGCAGGCGCGACAACAGCCCATAGCCCCCACCGGTGATATGACCGCCTGCGCCCACCGAGTAACAGGAGCCTCCGGGTAAGGTCACCCCGTGCTGCTTGTACAACTGAGCATAGATATCGAACAGGGTGGCGCCCGCATCGACAACCAGCCATCCGGTCTCGGCATCGACATACACGCCGTTCATGAGGGACAGATCGGCGATGACTCCGCCGGTGTTCTGGTAGGCGAAGTTCTCATAGCAGTGACCGCCGCTGCGCACGGTGATGCGCAACCCGTCACGCACGGCCGACTCGACTGCCGCGACGACGTCAGCCGGGCTGCTGCACAGCTGCACATACGCCGGGTCGGCAACCCAACGTTGGTTGAAACCACGGGTCACCGCCCCGAATCGGGGATCGCTGGGTAGCACGATGGGCTCCCCGGTGCTGTTGATCACGTTTATCCTCCTGAAGATAACGGTTCAACGGGTGTCGGGGGTGCCGGCGATCGAGGCACCGAACGCACGGTCGACAGACTCCGGGTGACCCTAGCGTGGTCCACTTTTGAGCGACGGGATCCCGCCGCGTGCAGGCGGCTGACCTCGTCCGAGTCGAGCGGCCCGAGCGGCAGCGGTGAGCGGCGCCCGGACTACGTCCAGGGGTCTCACTTGCCTCGCACTTCGCTGGATTCCTTCCTTGGACCTCTACTGATAGTCCACTATCGACGTCCGGTCCGGTCCGGTCCGGTCCGGTCCGGAGCGAGACGGGGACGAGGGGCGATGAGCGGGCACGGCACGAACACCGCATTGCGCGGACTGCTGGACGAGGCTGAGCTGAGCAACGCCGCGCTGGGTCGCGCGGTGGTGGCTGCTGGGGCCAGGGAAGGTGCCCACGTGGGCACCAATACCACGTCGGTGCGGCGGATGCTGGAGGGTTGCCAGCCGCGCTGGCCGGCGCCGAGGCTGGTCGCCACCGTGCTGTCGCAACGGTTGCTGCGTGAGGTCAGCGTGACCGAGTGTGGGTTTGCCGACTGTGCCCCGTCCGAGGAGGATCTCTATGACGGGCTGCGCTGTTCGGGCACACTGGAGGGCACGGTCCGCACGGTTGTCGAGTTGTCGGGACGGGACATGCGCCGACGCAAGCTCCTGCTGGGCTCGGTATTCAGCGCAGCAGCCTTCGCCGAGCCGGCATTGTTCGCGCTCACCATTGCGCCTGCGGAGAGCACTGCCCGCGCGGCGGGCCGGCGGGTGGGCATGGCCGATATCGAGGTTCTCACCGAGCAGATCGCCCACCTGAGCAAGCTGGGTACCCAGTACGGCTCGGCGCGGGTGCGCGAGCAGGTGGTGCAGCTGCTGCACCGGGAGGCCAACCAGCTGCTGCACGGCAGCTACTCGGAGAAGACCGGCCGGGCACTGCTCTCCGCCGTGGCGACAGCCACCAAGACAGCCGGTTGGATGTCGGGCGATGTCGGCCGTCATGCGCTGGCACAGCGTTACCACATCCAGGCGCTCGACCTGGCAATGCGGGCGGGCGACCGGCGCTACGGCGCCGACATCCTGGCCGAGGCGAGTCGCTTGACGGTCCGGATCGGGGAGAACGCACCCGCCGGCCAGGACACCCTGCGGCACGGGCGCCAAGCGGTGGCGTTCGCCCGGGCTGGGCTGACCATCGCCCAGGACACGGCCACGCCCGCGCTGGCCGCCAAGCTGCACGCGATGGAGGCCCGTGGTTTCGCCCTGCTCGGCGACGCTCGCGAGGCCCGCCACGCGGTGCTGGCGGCCCAGCGGTGTTACGAATCCGTCAGCCCCGAGGACGCGGCTCTCTTCTATCTCGTCAACGGGTTCGGAGGTGACCTGGGAAAGGCCCTCAGCGGTATCGGTGATACCGAGCAGGCCATCGCACTGAGCACCATGGCATTGCGTGGCTGCGAACCCTGGGCGGTCCGCGGTCTGTGTGTGACCCAGACTGACCTCGCCCTCACCCATCTCCACGGCCGCGACCTGGAACAGGCCGCCGCGTTCGGCCGCGACGCGCTGCGCACCGCCACCAACCTCAGCTCGACCATCACCCAGGAGCGACTGCGCACCCTGCAACGGCAGGTACACCCGCTGCGGTCGGCCTCCCCGCACCTGACCGACCTCAACGACCGGCTCACCGGCTTCCTCACCCACCCCACCCGCCGACAGCCCGATAACCACGCTCTGTGATCAACCAGATCAACGCTGCTGAGGCCGACGGATGGTGCCTCGTCCGGTTTCGAGGCAGCCATCGGCACTACCGCCATCCGACCAAGCCGGGCACAGCCACAGTGGCCGGCAAGCCGAGTGAGACGTTGCGGCCGATGACCGAGAAGAGCATTCTGAGACAGGCTGGCATTGGGAGGACCGAGCAGTGAACGGATACGTCGTCGTCATCGAGGGTGACGAGGCTGGTGGTTTCAGCGCATGGAGCCCTGACCTCCTGGGCTGTGTTGCCGCCGCTGCCACCTACGAGGAATGCGTCGCTTTGATGCGTGAAGCGATCGCCGGTCACCTGGAGGTCATGCGCGAGCACGGCGATCCCATTCCAGTGCCATCGGCGATCAACGCCTTCACCGTCGTCGCGGCCTGAACCGCTCGCGTACGCCGTCCGCGAGGCCGTCGCCCTCGGCGGGCAGGTTCTGGTCGGGGTAGGCACCCTGCCCTCATGGCGCGCCACCCACGACCTGGGCGACCTACGCATGCCGAATTCCACGGGAGCGTCACCGAAGTGGTCGACGCCCGCGACGGCATCCGCTGGGTCGCCTTGTAGCGCGGAGGAGATCGCGTCTATGCAGTCGCGCTCAGCGCCTTCGCGGTTCGTGGTGTCTTCGCCGTTGATGCACAGAGCCGACACCTGGTAGGCCAGTTGTGCGCGCCATCGTCCAAGGGGAACTCGGCTTGCAGGGTAGTGCCTATCTGATCACCGTTCTATGACGTGCGCAGGTCAGCAAGTCCTCGCACGCCATGGTGCGGGCCACCAAGATCCACCCCGTTGCCGGCAACCCGTCCAGGCCCGTGGTTCGGCACGGTGGGCAGCGGCGGTGTCAAGGGGAGGACGGGGGGAGGATTGCGGGGATGGTCGATTGGGTGGCTTGGTGGTGGCGGGTTGTGCAAGGCTGCGCGGATCATGCGGATCATGTCGAGCGGGGAGGACGGTTGTGGCCGAGCCCAATGACCTATTGCGCCGGGCGCGGAAGCGCATTGAGTCGCCGTATTCCAGTGGTGACTGTCTGTCGCGTCAGGAACTGGCTGAGTTGGTCAATGCCTGGGTATATGAACACAAGGACCACCGGATAATCGAACTGAATGCGAATTACATAGGACATTTGGAGCGGGGCAAGATCCGGTGGCCGCAGGATCCGGACCGGCGGGCCGCGTTCCGGGCGGTGCTGGGAGCGGCGACGGATGCGGAGCTGGGTTTCCGGCGTCCTCGGCGTGCCCCGACTATCGTGGCGGGTGTGGAGCGCCAGCAGTTCATCCGGGTCGGCCTCGGAGCCGGTGCCGCAGCGATGGTCGGTCCGGCGGCTCTGGCGGAGTTACTCGCGTCTACCCAGCCGGTCCGGGTCCCCTTAGTGGTGAGCATGACCCATGTCGCTGAGGTGCGCTCCGCCGCAGAAGCGTTCAGGGGCTGGGACGCGCGCTACGGGGGTGGGCTGATGCGCGCGGCCGTCACCGCGCAGCTGCGTCACTGTGCCGAACTGTTGAATGCCCGCTGCTCCGATGTGGTACGCGGCGAGTTGTTCACTGCGGTGGGTTCGTTCGCCGAGACGGCTGGGTACATGGCCGGGGACGATTACGCCCACGACGATGCCCACCGGATGTACCGCTTCGCGCTGGTCTGCGCCGAGAAGGCCGGGGACTGGCACCTGCGTGCCCAGGTGCTGTGCTCGATGGCCTTTCAAGCCTCCTGGGGAGGTGACCCGGATGCGGGCCTGGCCTACACCGAGTCGGCGCTGGTGCGCGCCGGGCGGCTGACCGCCACCGAGCGCGCCATGCTGCACAACAGCCGCGCCCGCGACCTAGCCAAGCTCGGCGAGGTGCAGGACGCCCTGCGGGCCATCGGCGCCGCCGACGAGGAGTTCAGCCACGCCCGCCCCACCGAGGACGCGCCGTGGATGGCGTCCTACGACGAGGCCCGCCATACCGGCTTCGCGGGCAATGTGCTCTGGGAACTGGGCATGCAGAGCAAGTTCGTCGCCGAGACCCGCAACCGGTTGACTGCGGGAATCGTCGCCCGCGCCGAAGGCCGCGCCCGCACCCGCGACCAGATCAGGCTCGCCAGCCTGATCATGACCACTGGCGACCCCCTCGAAGCCGTCGCCCTTGGCACCCAGGCACTGGACTGGGCAGGCCCGCTGCGCTCCCGCCGCGCCATTGACGACCTGCGCGACCTACGCCGACTCGCCGAACCCCACGCTCGCCTGCCCGGGGTCGCCGAACTCCACCACTGCATCGGCACCGTGATCGCCGCCTGAGCGTGCCGTCATCATGTGGGACAGGTTTCCTGGTACGTCAGGCCGGAGACGTAACGCGCCCACTCGTCACGATCGAGGCCGCGACCAATGATGGCGCAGGCCCGCTCTGTCGCGTGATTCCGAAGATCGTTGAGATCGGTGAGGTTCCACAGGATGGCAGTACCGTCGTAGCTGCCGGTGGCTAGGGTCTGCCCGTCACGGGAGAAGGCCACCGAGGACACCGTGTCCGTATGGCCAGTCAGGGGTTGTCCGAGACGACGGGGCTGAGCCGGGTCTGTGAGGTCCCACAAGATTGCGGTCTTTTGGAAGCTGCCAATGGCTAAGGTCTGCCCGTCATGGGAGAACGCGACCGAGTTCACGCGTTCGGTGTTCCCGGTCAGAGGTTGTCCGAGGCGACGGGGCTGAGCCGGATCGGTGAGGTCCCACAAGATCGCTGTGTAGTCGTCGCCGCCGGTGGCCAAGATCTTCCCGACCGGGGAGAACGCCATCGACCACACGGTGCCACTGTGGCCGGTCAAGGGTTGTCCGAGGTGACGGGGCTGGGCTAAATCGGTGAGGTCCCACAAGATCACGATTTTGCCGCTACCAATAGCCAAGGTCCGCCCGTAGCGGAAGAATGCCATCGAGAACACGTCGTTGTTCTGATTACTCAGCGGCTGTCCGAGTTGGCGAGGCGTGATCAGGCTAGTGAGATCCCACAAAATCACGGTATTGTCGAAGCTGCCAGTGGCCAGAGTCTTCCCATCGGGGGAAAACGCAAGCGACAACACACCTTCGCGGTGGCCAGCCAGCGGCTGCCCGAGACGACGTGGCTGAGTCGGATCGGTGAGATCCCACAAAATCACGGTTTTGTCGAAGCTGCCAGTGGCCAGAGTCTTCCCATCCGGCGAGAACGCCACCGACCACACTTTTTCGCTGTGGCCAGGCAGGGGTTGCGTGAGGCGGTACGGCTGTATCGGGTCGGTGAGATCCCACAAGATCACAGTGTGGTCATCACTGCCGGTGGCTAGAATCTGTCGTTGGGGAGAGAATGCCACCGACAACACACCTGCGCGATGGTCGGCCAGTGGCTGCCCGACACGACGGGGTTGGCCCCGGTCGGTGAGATCCCACAAAATCACAGTTTGGTCGTAGCTGCCGCTGGCCAGGGTCTTCCCGTTGGGGGAAAACGCCACCGACAACACACGGTCACTGTGGCCAGCGAGGGGTTGTCCAATGCGGTGAGGCCGGGCCGGGTCGGTGAGATCCCACAAGATCACAGTGTTGTCGAAGCTACCAGTGGCCAGCATATGCCCGTCGGGGGAGAACGTTACCGACCACACATATCCATTGTGGCCGGTCAATGCCTGCCCGAGGCTATGTAACCGTAAGTAAATAACTAATACGATCGAGTGAATGTTCAGTAATACGCGGAGTGTCGTCCTGGCCTAATCGAGCCGAAGATTAACATGGGGTTGTGCGCGACGACGACTCCTTCCAGGAAATGGCATCCCGCCTGGAGGGTTTATTGCCCCGGCTCAATGAACGCGATCGACGGTTGGCGTTGGCGACAGAAGCGCGATCCTGGGGGCGGGGCGGTGTCACCGCAGTGCATCAGGCGACGGGTGCGTCGCGGTCGACTATTAGCCGCGGGATGAAAGAACTGCTCGCCGATGCCCCGCAGGATCCGGGCCGGCGTGTCCGAGCACCCGGCGGTGGACGCAAGAAAGCCGAGAACGCCAACCCCGAGCTACTGGGCAGTCTGAATTCGCTGATCGAGCCGGGCACACGGGGAGATCCGGAGTCGCCATTGCGGTGGACCACGAAATCAACCCGTCACCTCGCCAAAGAGCTGACCGCAATGGGACACACGATCAGCCACTCCGTGGTCGCCAAGATCCTGGCCTCGATGGGGTTCAGCCTGCAAGCCAACCGCAAGACCCTCGAAGGCGCCCAGCACC
>JBOHGE010000076.1:0-18541 GCA_050700055.1 Pseudonocardiaceae bacterium | reverse complement strand
TGGCTGGACAATGGCACTGAACACGTTGGCCATCCTCTTCCCGGGACGGCTTCCGTTATGATAGAATAACGGTAGAACGAGGACATCAGTCATCCGTTGCTTACACGGAAATTCTGACAGGCTCGCCCGGACATCTTGATCGTCACATGCCCCCACTGCGGGTTCATGATGTGAAAGGAGTGGTGATTGACGAAGGCCACCTTCTTGGCCAGGTTGACCAGCACCCCACTGCTGGAGCGGGTGACCTCCCACACCGCCGCCGAGGCCCGCGCCACCAGGATCAAAAACACCCCCGCCCCCACCGAGTGCGTGGCCAGATACTCCTCGGCAAGCTGGTGCTTGCGCTCGCCGCGCTTGCAGTCGATGACCGGGATCCCCTGAGCCGCGGCCGACGCACGCAACCGGCGAGAGAACCGGCCAGCCATCCGCATCAGATCCGTGTTGTCCAGCTGCTCATCGGAGTCGCCATGCAATCGCCGCCACCACACCCGAAACCCACCCGGGTTGTGACCCAACGAAAAATAGGCGTTGAGCACGACGCGGTCCACGCAGTCATAGCTACCCGCCAGCAGATCCCCGTAACGATCACTGAACTCATCAACCACCGCGGCACACTATGGGTACCGACCACGCCCCGATCACACCGGCGGCCAACACTGCCCCGTCAGGGGCCATCCCTTCCGAGCGCAGTCTCGGACGGGACGTAGGTGCTTGGTGGCCTCCACCGAGGCGACTCCCAGCGCGAACGCCACGGTGGTCGCGGTCAGCAACTCCACATCATCAAAGCGCCCCGATCGACAAGATACCGGGCACGCGCCGGCCAGCGAAGCGAACACCGCCTGCGCCCCGACCCGGTAAGAACGCGTGCAACAACATCGCCCCCGCGTAGCGGCTGTCCACGCTGCCCTGCCCCAGCCGCGCCGACCCCACCACCGGTAGGGCCAGCGCATCCTCGTGCTCGGTGTCGACCGGCTCGACCGGCGCGTCTGCGGGCTCGGGCACGACCAGCTCGTCCTGCACCGGATCGGGTCTCCGCCGGCCGCCCACCAGCCGGCTGATCATGATGTCGGACACCTGCAACCGCCGCGCGATCTCCTGGCCAGCCACGCCCTGCCCGGCCCACCGGTACGCCTGCGCCAGCTGCGCCGAGGTCAGCTTCACCGGGCGACCCATCGCCTTGACCAGCCTGTTCGAGCCCTGCTCGCGGACGGCCTTACGCAACGTCGACAGATAGTTCGGGTGCACCCCGAACACCTCGGCCACCGACTTGACCGCATGCCCGGCTTCAGTCAACGCCACCATCGCCAGCCTGCGCATCCCGGTATCAGCGACCGCGAACCGGAACAGCACCCAGCGCCCCGCCGATACCACCATCTCGCCTCGTGAGTCAACAACCGCAGCGACTCAGGCTCGGGCATGCCCTCCAGCACCGGTTCCATGATCGTCGAGGACGCGACCAGAACCTACCGCAAACCGTCCCGAATCTCAGCTGGTTTCGGGAACAACTCGATCACGAAAAGGCCACCTCGCCAGGGGTGCTCCTCAGCTACTGCCGAAGGTCTGGGACTTCTTCCCGCGACGTGGAAGGACTGCTGGTTGAACGTAGCATCGAGGTCGACCACGTCGTCACGTTCCGGTAAAGTGCATACAGCTTCCGCCGCTGCTTATCAACGCAGCATGACTGTGCCGGCACGACTCGGGGGATCGGTGGTTCGTGGATAAGTTCTTACGTCAAGATCGTTTGAATGGCGAGTGGGTGCAAATTTCCGGCGTGAAGTGTGAAATTGCAGGATATTTAACGTTGAAACCGCGCCACTCCGCTTAGGCGTGGAGGGGTTCGAAGTTCACCTCTCTGCGAATCTCAGTCAAGCGAACTCGCGAGGACAGCACTCGTTATATGCGCAGTAATACGGACACGAAAGACCGGCGCAGAGACATGGAGGATGATGCAAGATGACCCAACCTTTTAAAATGGTTCTACTGTACTTGATTGGCTTGGTAACTGCTCCGCTAGTGGGAGTGATTGCTAAGCCGCTAATACGGGGCGCTATCAAGACGATGATTAGGATTAGTTTGGAGGCGAAGAAGTTGGCCGCGGAGGCGGCTGAGGACTTGCAGGATCTCGCTGCCGAGGCGAGCGCCGAATTTGTCGCGGCCGAGACGAAATCTGATGTTTCTGCCGCTGATCTACAAGAACATTTAGACGGTGAAGTGCGTCGCCGCTGATCGCATCAAGTTGTTCGGGTGTGGTGGGATGGGCTCCCAATGGAGTGGCTGGCCATGGCCAGCTCGGTGAGGTCAGCCACCACCCGCAGTATCGAGATTTTTCGACAACCTCGCCCAGCGAGGTCCACACCAGCTCCGAGGTCATCTCGGTGTGGACACTCACAAAGATCTCCACGTCACCGCAGTGATCAGTACACCGGACGTGTGCTGGGCGCTCGGAGCTTGCGCCGACCACTGCAGGTTACTGGCAGATGCTGGCCTGGACATCCGGGGGAGTGTCGTGGCGAGCCGGTGTGGAGTGCACCCGCTCCTCCGGGCCAGCGCACCCGCCAGCACGGTGACCTCACGGGGAGAGCAAAACGGATGCGGACGAAACTACGTGAGGCGTTACCGACCAGCTCACGTGACGCCGGTGTCAGCCATCCCGGTGCAAGGCCCACCGGCTGGCAAGCATGGTGCGAGGACACCTCGCCCCTATTCCGCCGTGCCGGGCGACATCGACGCTATAGCAGCCTTCCACACCCAGATGACGCGACACTGGCACGGCGCTGAGAAGCCGCAGCCAGTGCACGCATCACCGGATGGGGATGAACCGGATTGCAAACCGGTGGCTACCACCCGCCCTCCTGAAACACTCCTACCCGGACGCCCGCTTCGACGTCCGTACCCAAGGCAGGAGCTCAGTGTGTTATGCAGTGCACGTGGGATCTATGCAGGGGCCGCCCGCAAGAGCGGCCTCTACCGCGATTAGCTGGGAGTCGCAACGTATTCACTAAAAGTAGCTCAGCTTCATTAAAAAGTGACTGTAAGTACTCATCCGAATGAGCCACCTCCTTGCCATGGCTACTCAAAGTATATATAGGAAATGTCGATAGATCATTACGTTACCTTGGCCACCCTGGACCTTGATTGTCGAGAGCGGTCGGGCTAGACTTGCAGCTAACTACATTCACCGCATGCGCATAAATTCTACAGACTAGTGTTTGCAGGCGCATAAGTACTCGCTCGTACACAAGGGGGACCTGAAGATGTTTCCGCCAGTTGTAGCCCCATACGTGATTGGTGTCGTGACCGCCCCGCTCGTGGTGAGGATCATTAGGCCCATAGTGCGAGGCACCGTCAAGGCGTCGGTGGGAATCGTTTTGGAGGCGAAGAGGGCAGCCGCGGAGGCGGGTGCGGAGTTTCAGGGTATCGCCGCTGAGGTAAATGCCGCCAAGGCTAATTAGTGGGGGTGCTAGTGGGACATGACGAGCTGATGGCGAAAGTTGCCTATGGCCAGATCTGGGATGTGTTTGTCCGATTACGAGCATGGAAGTTTCCCTCGGCGTAGATGAGGTCGCGGACCTAACCCGAATCGACTAATTCTGAGTTCGGTTTGAGACTAAGTCAAATTTGAGTAATTGCGTATGCGGGTCAATTTTTTTGATTTTACTGTTACTTGGGGGGGTTGTCATCTTGCATGATGGTTCGAACTGTCGGTCGTGCGGGGGTAGACTGGACGATGGTATCGACACGACACTACCCACCTCCTCCAGTCTGAACGTCAACCGGCTTGGACCGAAGACCACCCTCGAGTTTCATCAACGCCATGAACAGTCGGTAGTGGCCAGGTTGAACACTCAGGACAGCAGTTGCTTGCTAGCAGCAACGGCGGCCCCGACCGCACCGTCGCGGCTCCACGACATCGTTGTGGCTACCCCGCCACAGGGGTGTGAACGTCGTGCGGTCGGTCGTCATGGGCACCCACGGTAGCCTCGTACGCAATGGTCAGCCGAGTGGAGTTGCGGCACCGCTACCCTGAGCGACTGGAGCGGATCCGGGAGGTGCTCACCGACCCGGACTACGTGCGTGACAAGCTGTGCGCGGTGAGTGGGCCACGAGCAGAGCTGGTTTCGCGGCAGGAGGACGAGCGTGGCGTCATCATCGTGCTGCATCATGCTGTTCCCGGTGATGTGTTGCCATCCTTCCTCCGTTCGGTGTGGCCCGAAGGCTTGACGATCCTCCGTACCGAGACCTGGGATAGCTCGGGCGGCAATGTGAATGCCGTGGTCGACGGGATACCGGGGACGATGACCGTTGCGATGCGCCTCGAGCCGGACCCCGCCGGATGCGTGCTTGGCGCCCAGCTCGCGGCTGAGGTCCCGCTGCCGCTGTTCGGCGGCAAGGTAGAGAAGATAATCACTACCAATGTCGCTAAGCTGATGACGGCCGAGTACCAGTTCACCCTGGAATGGTTGCGCGGCTCAGCGACCCCTTGAGCTGGCGCGGCAACAACCTTCCACGCGCTATATCTCGTGGCAGACCACGACGCCACAGACGAGCATCATCTTCTCGACCGTATGCCGCGACACACTCGACACCGCACAACTCGGTAACGTGTTCCGATTATCCGCCGGGAGCCGCTGGTGTGGGTAGTGTTCGATCGCCAGCCGAGCCAGCGGTCAGTGCCCCTGACGCTAGCAATGTCAATGGGTTACGGCATCCATTGTCGAAATCGCTTACTGTGATAAGTAGCTTTATCAACGAAAGCGTACCCTCTGGTCAGTAGCCCGGGATCCAACAAAATATTCAAATGATGAGTTGCCAGGTTTACATGGAGGCCACCTAATGGTTCCAGGCGAAGTGCTAATAGTTCTAGGCGAAATGGTGATTCCACAAGTACTGTCATGATCTACAACCCTGGCGAACCTCATGTATGCCGTAGAAGTCATTCATCGGTACCTTTCACATCGGGAAGATTTGTTGCCTTATGAGGCATGTGTTGATGTCTTTTTTTGGGAGCAGCTTGATCAGTATTCGGGTGTGGAGTGGGATCCTGGCAGTGGCTTCAGTTTCGGGCGAATACGGCAAAGGCTGAGTTGGCGGGGGTGGATCTGGACTCCCGGCGTGGTGGGTTGGGGTTGGGTAACCTCGCGTTGGGGTGGCGACGCTGACAGCTTCGTGTCTTCGTCAAGTTCTCCCCGCCGGGCAGGGGTGACGAGCTGACCACCGACGCGCAGCGCGAAGACCCGCTCTGCATCCGGCTGTCCAGATCGACTTAAGAGGCTCTCAGCGCTGGATCATGCGCTCGCTTCGCCGACCTGCAGGCGCCACAAGGACGCGTACACGCCCTCGCGTTCCAGCAACTCGTGATGCGTTCCCTCTTCGGCGACCATCCCACCCTGACCTAACACATAAATCCAGTCGGCATGACGGATCGTCGACAGACGATGCGCAATGACGACCAGCGTTCGGTCTCTCGCGAAGTCGTTGAGCGCGCGTTGGATGGCCGCCTCTGTCTCGTTGTCCACGGCCGACGTCGCCTCGTCGAGAATGACGATGGGCGCGTCCTTCACGATCGCTCGCGCCAACGAAATGCGTTGTTTCTGCCCGCCGGATAAGGTTGCACCACGTTCCCCGACCATCGTATCGTACCGGAATGGCATAGCTTGGACAAAACCATCGGCTTCAGCCAGCCGCGCCGCGCTTGCTACCCACGCCAGGTCAGCATTGAAAGTGCCGTAACTGATGTTGTCCCGCACCGTACCGTCGAACAGAAAGGCATCCTGGCCTACGAAACTAATTGCTTTCCGCAGATCGTGTAATCTCAACTCGCGGACGTCGACGCCATCGAGGAGCACTCGCCCCGACGCGATGTCCTCCAATCGCAGCAAAAGCTTGGCAATAGTCGTCTTGCCGGCCCCAGTGACGCCGACGATGCCCGTGGTTTTCCTAGCGGCGATACGCAGGGACAGGTTGTGCAGGACTGGTGGACGTCCCGGATAGGCAAACGTGACCCCGTCGAGCATTATCTCGCCCTTGACCTTCGCCACGTCCAGACCTCGACCGGTCCCATCCGACTCCACCGGGAGGCGGCGAAGGTCGAGTACCCGTGTCAGCGCCGCTATCATCCGATGATACTGCTCGACAGCGTCCCCGAGTAACGGCAGTCGTCCGAGAAGCAGGAAGGGTACGCCGACCAAGGCGTTATAGACGTTAAATGAGAGCGCGCCGGTCAGCACGTCGAGGCCGCCCGACAGGAAGATTCCCGCCAGGGAAGTCATGGCACACAATCGTACCGTCTGAACGTAGCGCACGGTCCGCGTGTCGGCTCGGTAATTGCTCTGGCGATACGCTTCGCTGAGGCGGTGAACGCGGTCGATCTCGTACTCTTCAGCGGTGAAGCTCTTAACCGTCGCGCCCGCCTCCAGGCTGTTGATCAGTTGACTGTTCAACAGCGATCCCTTCTCGCTATTAATCGTGTATTCTGGCACCACATGCTCTTGGTGGGAGAAAGACAACCAGGCGATGATCGGTACCGGCAAGAGAACGACCCAGGCAATCCCTGGGGCAAAGTATAGAAACACTGGGATGAAGGCGAGAAAAGTGGTTCCAAGTTGAAGAAGGTCGTTCGCTGAGGTAGCGAAAAAACGACCTAACTGGTTGATGTCGTCGGTCAGCACGCTGGCGATCCTGGTTGTTCGCTCGCCCTCGAGGTACCGGAGTCCGACTTTCTGAACATGCGCATACATCTCGGTCCGCCACTCATGCTGCACAGACTGAGCGAGATCGCGCCAGAGTACGCCCGCGCCGTACGACAACGCAGCGATGACCGCAGACACGGAGACAGTTGCTCCGGCGAGGAACCAAAGCTGACTGGAAACACTGGCCAATCCCAGATATGCGAGAGCGCCGCTTCCCCCGTTGATGAGAACCCAAAAAAACCAGGCAAAAAACACATAAATTGTCATGTCCAAGAGTTGCGCGAGAACAGAAAAGAGTGACGCCAGATAAAACTTTCGCTTGTGTGATCCAACAATGTACAGAATAGGATTCCGTGTTGATCTCAGCGATGCCGTTGAGGCATGCTGAGAACGGCTGGATCTTCGCCAGGCGCGCCGGATAACGACCACGGTCGCCACAATGACGACCCCTAGGCGCACCACCGGTGGCGGGCGAAGGGATCGACCTAGAGCTAAGACTAGTGCGGCGCTGCCGGCAAGGGTGAGTAACGGGTCGGTGTGCTGCCGGTGCCTAACCCGCGCCGATGCCACACGGGGCTCGGGGTTCGAGGATCGAGTGCGTGTCGTGACCTGCCGAACAGCCAGCGCAACAGCTTCCCGGATGAGCTGACCGACTATCTCTCCGCTCAGCGTCGCGTCGTGGCAGACGAGCAACCGGCCGGTGACCGGGTTCGCACGTATCACGCCGAAACCCTGCGATTCTCGGAGCCTTTCTTCTAGGAGTTTGGCGACACCAGGCGTACCCAGCACCATCCCAATGTCCCAACGCTGGCGCCCCCGAATGACCGACCGCGGTCGCATTGCGAGCATTCCCCGCTGACGCCCCACGATGGTACTCACTGTTGTTGATGGCATATGTCACAGTCACCGATTTCGAAGTTGGCAGCCCATTCAAGGCCCTGGCAAAGTCATGTGATGATACCCAAGCTACAAGGTGCTCGGCCCACGCCTACACGGCAAGGCGGGTAAGGGGTTCGCCGCCCGCCAACGGTACCCCAGATTACCCCGTCTTCCCGATGATCGACGGTCACCGGTGGTCGCAGCAGAGATAGCTAGCCGAGACTGTCAATAGCGATCTTCAACCTGCCCCCTCACGGTTCAGACCGAACAACTTGCCGCTTGATTCACATTGGCCCGTCTCCGCAACCTGGTCTTTCTTCATACCGGTGCGTATTGAACCCGCAGCATTGCTGTATCCCCGGTTTCGACTCTAGTCCGGGTACTCCTGGCAATCAAGGTCCGGCTTCGCTGGGTCCGCTTCCTTCCGGAGGTCATCGTGCTGGCGGTCCGCTGGTACCTGCGCTGCAGGCTCCCCTACCGTGACGTTGAGGAGCTGCTTGGCGAACACGGGTCGAGGTCGACCGCGTGATCGTGTTCCGGTGGGTTCGACAGTTCACATCTGCTCATCGACGCAGTCCGGCTCTGCGACACGCCCCGAGAGATCGCTGGTTCGTCGGTGAGCTGCTGCCCGACACCACCACGACACAGTCCAGCCAGAGCCACCCGTGCCCTACGACGTCGTTGTCACGCTCGACCCAACAAATTTGACAACAGTACCGTCACAGATACTCAAGCGCTAATTCGAAACCGGGCGTGAACACGGGCAGATCGCAATCGGTGACTCCGACCGTCCGTATGGCATCGCCGAGCATGAATCGGTGAACTTTCGCAGTTAGAAGCCGTGCACCTGCAGGTTGGCGAGGCCTTATAGTGATTTTTTATGTGGTGCGGCGGCGTCGCAGGAACGGGTCCTCCAGCGCCGGCGCCAGGTAGCCAGTGTCGGAGCGCGATAGCGTGACACCGGGCGGGACGATTTCGTCGATCTGATCCAATACTTCTGTCGACAGCATCACATCCGCCGCGCCGAGCTGCGACTCCAGATGCTTCATGGTGCGCGGACCGATGATCGGCGCGGTCACCGCCGGGTGCTGCAGGACGAACGCCAGCGCAAGATGGATCAGCGAGATATCGGTCTTGTCGGCGAGCATGGCCAGGGCGTCTGCAGCATCGAACTTACGCTGGTTATCCGGGTCCGAAAGCTCATATCGGCCCGAGGGCATCTGGGCGCGACGCGATGCCGGCATGTCCTGGCCCTTGCGGTACCGCCCGGTCAGCCACCCGCCGGCTAGCGGGCTCCACGAGAGCACGCCCATACCATAGCGCTGCGCGACGGGCAACAGATCGGCCTCGACGCCTCGCACGAGTAGCGAGTAGCGAGTAGCGAGTAGCGAGTAGCGAGTAGCGAGTAGCGAGTAGCGAGTAGCGAGTAGCGAGTAGCGAGTAGCGAGTAGCGAGTAGCGAGTAGCGAGTATGGCGGCTGCTCAGTGACGAACCGGCCAAGGCCACGCCGCTCCGACACCCAATGAGCCTCAACCACCTCGTGCGCCGGGAACGTCGAGCAACCGAACGTGCGGATCTTGCCCTGGTGCCGCAGGTCGGTGAGCGCCGAGAGAGTCTCCTCGATATCAGTATACTGTTCCGGGCGGTGCACCTGGTAGAGGTCGATCCAGTCGGTGCCGAGGCGGCGGAGGCTGTTCTCGACTTCGCGCACAATCCAGCGGCGTGAGTTGCCGCGCTTGTTGGGGTCACCGCCGGACTTGGCCATCGGGACGTCCATCGGAGCGTGGAACTTGGTGGCCAGGATGACGTCATCGCGGCGGCCGTCGGCAAGCGCCTTGCCGACGATGACCTCCGACTCGCCGTGTGAGTAGATGTCAGCGGTGTCGATGAAGTTGATCCCGGCGTCCAGTGCGCGGTGAATGATTGCAATCGACGCGTCATGGTCGGGTTCCCCCCACGCACCGAACATCATCGTTCCCAGACAGAGGGGGCTGACCTGCATTCCGGTACGTCCAAGGTTGCGGTATTTCATGCTTCGAGTCTACGACTTGACGGCATGTACGCGCGCCGCGCGTTCTTTCAGACTCAGGCGTGGTTGGTACGCGGCTGACACTGGTTACACGATTGTCGCCCGGACCTGGCCTAACGCACCCATACCATGATCGAGCACAACAAAGCGCGGTCATCGACTCTTACTGGACGGAATGACAGGTCCGCAAGGTCCAGAGTTTCGGGGCGTTGAACTTGGTAGGCAGTGCGGTCCCACTGAGGTGATCTCAATAAGATCAGTAAGGTTGGTGGCGGCGTGACACGCCCATAACGGGCAATCTCGACGGTGGTGGTCGGGGTCCCTGGTAAGGAGTTCTCACCACAAGATCGACCAGACCGGGTACCCGACGTGATCGCCTATCGTGCCATGCTCGACCTCCTCCGTGAACTTTTCCAGGGGGTGGTGAAACTGGTGCGTGCCGAGCGACAAGCCCGCGGCACCCGGGCCGGGTCCAGAGCGCTGACCTCCTAGAATGAAGCGTTGCTGCGATCGGTCCGCTGCCACGGGGAACGCGGCTTCGTCCTGCTCACCGGCGCTGACGAGCACTACGACGCATCACCGCTAGCCCCGCAGAGTCGGCGACTACGTCAAAGCCGCACTCGTCGGCACACATACCGAACAACTCCGGCTACCCACTTCTTGTTGAGATCGCTTCACTGCTCGAGTGAGGTGACGTTCTGTAGCTAGCGGTAGGCGCAGCCCTTGATGTAAGGTGTCTATGACTCTTCGTGATCATTGCTGTTCTCTGTGTAGTCGAATATGAAACCACAGCTTGGACCATGATCACGACTTGCTACTGCCAATCTGGCGACGTCACTCGGGCGGTTAAAGCCAAGCCACATGCCTGCGACTTGTTCACCGAAAGTAACTCGCGGCCGTCAAACGGTGACTTAAAGCACCCGTCAGGCTTGGGTATTTCTTGTTTTGGTTACCTAAAGTTATGACTAGGCGATTGTTGGGTGATCATGAGTTACCTTCAGGCCCCATTTTCCTTGATTGCCAAGGGTGGCCGAGCTAGACTCGAGGCTAGCCAGGTCCCTTATAGGAAATAGCCAGGTCCCTTATAGGAAAAATGAATGTAGTTGCACGAAGTCCTATATGGGCATTAAGTGTCCGCAAGGGGAGGTCTGGAAGATGTTTCCGTCTGTGGTGACTCCATACGTGGCTGGTGTTGTCACCGCCCCGTTGGTGGTGAGGATCCTTAAGCCGATAGTGCGAGGCACTGTCAAGGCGACGGTGGGAATTGTTTTGGAAGCGAAAAAGGCAGCCGCGGAGGCGGGTGCGGAAGTACATGGTATCGCCGCCGAGGTACGTGCTGCCGAGGTGGGTGCCGCCGAGGGCGTGTAGCGAGGGTGTAGATGTGGCCGGCGAGGGGCGGCGAGCCGATGGCGAAGTATCTGGCTCCACATTAAGTGATTTTTTTCTTACTTAGGTCGACGTTTTCTTGAGTCTTGCGTAATTTCCGTTGCAGTGTGCGTGAGGTCAGGGAGATGACGACGGCGTGCGCTGTCCTGCTCGCGGACTGGCCGTCCCCCAGCGGTCTCTATGACCCTATTGGGGATGTCTCTTGCGGCGTGTCCAGGATCTCGAGTTGGGCAGGCAAGTGGAGGGAGTTGGGCGGGCAAGTGGAGGGCGGTACCGGGTACGGCGGTTTTGATGCTGACCCGGAATTTTTTGATGCTGACCCGGGACGTGCGTTGGCGGAGTCATTCGACGTGCTCTCAATTATCTCACGAGGAATCGAACGTTTGTCATTATTGCGTATCGCCTGTTGGCGATCCGCCATGTTGACTACATTTACGTGATGGGCGAGACGGGGTAATCGTCGAGGGAGACGCATTCTGACCGGGGATGTTATGGGCCGGTGTTCCCTCTGTGGGGGCGGTCAGGGGAGGTAGTAGTGGCTGGTCGTGATTATGTTGCGCTGCCGTTGTCGGCTGCGCAACGTGAGATCTGGTTTGCTGAGCAACAGTTGAACAGGGCGAACCGGGTCTATAAGTTCGGCGAGTATGTAGAGATATATGGGCCGGTTGATCCGGTGTTGTTCGAGACAGCGTTGCGGCGGGTTGTCGGAGAAGTTGATGCGCTGCATGTCCGGTTCATCGAGGACAATGACGGACCGCGGCAGATTTTACAGCCGTTGTCGGACTGGCTAATGCCGGTGGTCGATGTCAGTCAAGAACCTGATCCGCGTACTGCTGCGCAAGAATGGATGGCGGCGGACGTGGCCCGGCCGATGGATCTCACTTGTGACGCACCGTTCAGTTACGCGCTGATCGAATTGAGACCTGACCGGTTCTTGTGGTATCAGAGCTACCATCATATTGTCATTGACAGGCTCGGATTTTCCCTTGTCGCGCAACGGTTAGCAGCGATGTACACGGCACTCGCACAGGGACTCGCGATCGATCAGAATATGTTTGGCTCGCTGCGCGAGCTACTGGACAGTGACGCGGTTTATCGTGCGTCGAAGCAATTTACTATTGATCGAGAATATTGGCGAAAGCGCTTCGCCGACCGGCCAGAGCCGGTCAGTATCACTGGTCGGTCATCGCGGAAACCAGCAAGTTTCATCCATCAGACAGTCGTCTCCTCGTTGCCGTCCATGGGGGACAAGTTGCAAGCAGCGGCGCATCAGGTTGGGGTGCGGTGGTCCCGAATCGTGATCGCGGCAACGGTGGTTTACGCGCACCGAGTGACCGGCGCACGGGACGTAGTGGTCGGTTTGCCGATCGCGGCTCGACAGGATCCTGTGCTGAAATGCATACCGGGTATGGTGTCCAATCTATTGTCACTGCGACTGTCGGTACGCCCCGACATGATCTTGTCCGAGCTTATAGGACAAGTGGCGGGGGAAGTCAGTGAACTATTAGCACATCAACGTTACCGGGGTGAGGATCTCCGCCGGGACCTTGGGCTGGCCAGCAACACCGGAACATCTTTTGCGCCATTAGTTAATATCATGTCATTCGACTATGATCTGCGTTTTTCCGGGTACCGTACCGCGGTGCACAACGTTTCCATTCCGCTGATCGGCGATTTATCATTTTTTGTATGGGATAGAAGGGATGGCTCAGGATTACAGTTCGCCTTGCGGGCGCACCCGGACGTGTGCGGTGCTGACGAACTGACCGCCCATCATCAACGCTTCTTGAATCTGTTGGACGCCCTCACGCTCGCTGATCCGGACCGGCCAATCAGCCGGTTCGATCTGCTTTCCGCAGAAGAACGCCACCGGTTGTTGGTTGATTACAATGACACCGCCCGCCCAACGGTCCAGGCCAGTCTGCCGGTGTTGTTCGAAGCTCAGGTGCGGGCTGCGCCCGAGGCGGTGGCGGTCGTGTTCGAGAACACCACCCTGAACTACAGCCAGCTCAACAAATGCGCGAACCGGCTCGCGCACGCGTTGATCGACCGGGGTGTGGGTCCTGAGCACATTGTGGCGTTGGCCCTGCCCCGCTCACCCGAACTCGTGGCGGCGATCATGGCGGTACTCAAGGCCGTGCGGCATATCTGCCGGTGGACCCGGACTACCCGCCCGCGCGGATCAACTTCATGCTCCACGACGCTCAACCAGTGTTGCTACTGACCAATACCCAGATCGAAAGTGATCTTCCTGGCCCCGGTCTGATCGCTCGGCTGGTGCTCGACGACCCCGTCACCATCGAAATGTTGGGCGGTTACGCGGATACCGATCCCACCGACACTGACCGCACCACCCTCCTCGCACCGGCGCACCCGGCGTATTTGATCTACACCTCAGGCTCCACCGGCAGTCCCAAAGCCGTCTTGGTCGAACACCAGAACGTGGTCGCGTTGGCGGTCGACTCGTGCTTCCGTGGTGGTGGCCATGAGTGTGTGCTGGTGCACTCGCCGCTGGTCTTCGATGCGTCTACCTACGAGGTGTGGGTGCCCCTGCTGGGTGGCGGCCACATCGTGCTTGCACCGGGTGGGCATCTCACCCCCGCGGTGCTGCGGCGGCTGGTGCAGGAACACCAGATAACCGCTCTCTTCATCACTACGGCGTTGTTCAACTTGTTGATACAGGAGGCTCCTGACGCGCTGAACGGCTGTCGAGAAGTGTGGTTTGGTGACGAATCCGTCTCCGTGCAGGTGGTCGACCAAGCGCTGAAAACCTGTCCTCAACTGCAGGTTGTGCACGTCTATGGTCCCACGGAGACCACGACCTTCGCGACATCATGGCCTGTGCCGCGAGACAAGTTCACAGGCGCAGAAGTTCCGATTGGCCGACCCATGGATAATACCCGGGTATTCGTGTTGGATGCGGATTTGCAGGTGGTTCCGGCAGGCGTAATAGGTGAGTTGTATATTACTGGGGCGGGGTTGGCGCGAGGATACTTGCGCCGTCCGGGGTTGACTTCAGAACGTTTTGTGGCGTGTCCCTTCGGTTGCGGTGAACGGATGTATCGTACGGGTGATCTGGTCCGATGGAGGACCAATGGCCAGTTGGTTTTTGTGGGTCGGGCTGATAACCAGGTAAAGGTACAAGGTTTTCGTATTGAGTTGGGCGAGGTGGAGGCGGCCCTGGCTCGACACCCTGACGTCGGGCAGGTGGTGGTAACAGCACAAGAGGACTGGTCGACCGGGAAGCGGTTGGTGGCGTACGTGGTCCCGGCAGCAGGCCGGCAGGCCGAGCCGAGTGCATTGCGGGAGTTCGTGGCGCAATACTTGCCGGATTATATGGTGCCGGTGTCATGGGTGGCGTTGGACGGGTTGCCATTGACACCGAATGGGAAGGTGGATCGTCGGGGGCTGCCGGCCCCGCACAGGGCGGTTGAGGCATCCGGGTGGGGGCCACGCACCCCGCAGGAGCAGGTTTTGTGTGAGGTGTTCGCCGAGGTATTGGCACTTCCCGGCGTTGGTGTCGACGATAATTTTTTCGAGGTGGGTGGGGACTCGTTAGCGGCGACTCGGGTGGTGAGTCGGGTTCGTTCGGTGTGGGGTGTGGAGTTGGCGGTCCGGGCGTTGTTCGAGGCGCCGACGGTGGCGCAGTTGGCGCGGCGGGTTGTGGGAACGGAGCGGGCGCGGTTGGCGTTGATGGTGTGTGCACGTCCGGATGTGGTGCCGTTGTCGTTCGCGCAACACCGGTTGTGGTTCGTCGACCAGCTAGAAGGTACCAGCGCCGCTTATCACATACCGCTTGCACTGCGGCTGTCCGAAAATCTGGACCACTCAGCGCTGCATACCGCGCTCGGTGACGTCATTGCCCGCCATGAAAGTTTACGGACAGTTTTCCCCCACATTGATGGCGTGCCCTTCCAGCAGGTCCTCGGCGCCCAAGAGACCCGCCCAGCGCTGCCTATCACCCAGATCACTGCAGCCGAGCTGCCGGAAGTGCTGGCTGGGACGACCCGGCGCCGGTTCGATCTTGCCGCCGGGCCACCGATGCGTACCGAACTGTTCAGGTTGGGGCCCGATGAGCATGTCCTGCTGATCGTGATCCACCACATCGCTGGTGACGATTGGTCACTGGGCCCCCTGTCACGAGATTTGGCCAGCGCCTATACGGCCCGCTGCCAAGGTCATGTACCGGGCTGGGCACCGCTGCCGGTGCAGTATACCGACTACACCCTGTGGCAGCGCCAATTGCTCGGCGACCACACCGATCCCGACAGCCTGGTCACCGCCCAGCTGTCCTATTGGACCGAGGCGCTGGCCGGGCTGCCCGAGCAAGTGGAGCTTCCCGCAGACCGCCCGCGCCCGGCAATCGCCTCCTACCGCGGCGAGTACCTCACCGTTGCGCTGGACACAACGTTGCACCAAGGCCTGGTGGATCTGGCCCGCCAAGGCGGGGCAAGCGTGTTCATGGTGCTGCAGGCCGGGCTGGCCGCGCTGTTGTCTCGGCTGGGTGCGGACAGCGACATTCCGGTGGGTAGCCCGATCGCGGGGCGTACCGATCAGGCGACTGACGATCTGATCGGTTTTTCGTCAACACGCTGGTACTACGCACCGACACCTCCGGTGATCCATCATTCACCCAATTGCTCGCTCGGGTACGGGAGACCGCGCTGGCCGCCTACGCCCACCAAGACGTGCCCTTCGAATACCTCGTCGAAATCCTCAACCCCACCCGATCCTTAGCGCACCACCCCTTATTCCAGGTCATGCTGGCATTACAGAACACCCCCCGGGCCAGCTTCGAGCTACCCGGCCTGGGGACCTCCGTTGTGCCGGCGCGCAGTGGAGCCACCGAGTTCGACCTGGTCTTCAGCTTGCGTGAGCGGCGCGGCCCAGACGGTACCCCGGACGGCATCGACGGGTTCGTCAAATACGCTACCGACCTGTTCGATCCAGGCACGATTGAAACGATCTGCACGCGGTGGGTGCGCCTGCTCGAGGCGGTAGTCACTGATCCGGATCGGTCGATCAGCCGGATCGAGATTCTCTCTCCCGAGGAACACCACCAGCTCCTGGTCGACTACAACGACACCGCCCACTCGATCCCTGCCACCAGCTTGCCCGCAGTGTTCGAAACCCAGGTACAGGCCACGCCAGATGCGGTAGCGGTGGTCTTCGGGGCGGTCACGCTGACCTACGCCCAGCTCAACGCCCGGGCGAACCGGCTCGCGCACGCATTGATCGACCGGAGTGTGGGTCCAGAACAGATCGTGGCGCTGGCCCTGCCCCGCTCACCCGAACTCGTGGTCGCGATCCTGGCGGTACTCAAGACCGGAGCCGGCTACCTGCCAGTGGACCCGGACTACCCCGCCACGCGGATCGGGTTCCTGCTCCACGACGCGCAACCAGCGTTGCTGCTGACCGCTACCCAGACCATGTGGTGTGTTCCTGAGGACACCGCCATGCCTCGGTTGGTGCTCGATGCCCCTGACACTGACGAAGCGCTGAACCGATATCCGGACACCGATCCGACGGATGACGATCGTGTCCGGCCGTTGTCGTTCTCGGACCCCGCGTATGTCATCTACACCTCCGGTTCGACGGGCCAACCCAAAGGCGTGGTGATTCCCGGGGATGCGTTGATGAACTTCTTGCTGGCGATGCAGGACCGATTCCCGCTGGGACAGCATGATCGTCTGCTGGCGGTGACCACGATCGCGTTCGACATCGCCGCTCTGGAGATGTACCTGCCGCTGCTGAGCGGCGCCGCCGTCGTGGTGGCGACGAAGGAGGCGGTGTCGGATCCGTTGGCATTGATCAGGCTGCTCGCGGATTCGGATGTCACGATCATGCAGGCCACGCCCTCGTTGTGGCAGGCGTTGGCATCCAGTGATCCAGAGGGTCTGCGGGGTCTGCGGATGGTGGTGGGTGGCGAGGCGCTGCCCACCGGCCTCGCCGCCACGATGCAGGAGTTGGCGAGCGAGGTCACGAACCTGTACGGGCCTACCGAGACCACCGTCTGGTCGACTGCGGCAGGTCTGGAAGACCGCTCGGGAGCGCCCCCTATCGGTCGGCCGATCCGGAACACCCGGGTATATGTGCTGGACTCTGCGCTGCAGCTGATGGCCCCGGGTGTGGCGGGTGAGTTGTACATCGCGGGTGCCGGTCTGGCTCGGGGGTACTGGTGCCGGCCGGGGTTGACGGCGCAGCGGTTCGTGGCGGATCCGTTTGGCCCGCCAGGGGTCCGGATGTACCGGACGGGGGATCTGGTGCGCCGGCGTGCCGAGGGGGAGTTGGAGTTCGTCGGTCGCGCTGATGATCAGGTGAAGATTCGTGGTTTCCGGATTGAGCTGGGTGAGATCGAGGCGGTGCTGGCGGCGCATCCTGACGTCGCGCAGGCTGCGGTGATCGCTCGTGAAGACCGGCCCGGGGACAAACGACTGGCCGCCTATGTGGTGGCCGCCGGTGACAATGATTGCCAACTGGACCTGCTGCGCGGGTATGTGCGGGAATGTCTGCCCGGCTACATGGTGCCCGCGGCGTTCGTGGTGCTCGATGTGCTGCCGTTGACGCCCCACGGCAAGCTGGACCGCAATGCGCTACCCATCCCCGAGATCGGATCCGCGGGTACCGGTCGAGCGCCGAGGACACCCCAGGAGCAGTTACTAGCCGAGCTGTTCGCTGACGTGCTGGGGGTCGCTCGGGTCGGTATCGACGATGACTTTTTCGATCTTGGTGGGCACTCGCTGTTGGCCACCCGTCTCGTTGCCCGGGTCCGGACCACCCTCGGTGTCGAGCTGGAACTGCGCGCTCTGTTCGAGATTCCGACGGTGGCCGGGCTGGCCGCACGTCTGGACAGCGCCGGGCGGGCGCGGTTGGCGTTGACAGTGGGTGAGCGTCCGGAAGTGATGCCGTTGTCGTTCGCGCAACGCCGGCTGTGGTTCCTGCGCCAGCTAGAAGGCCTGAGCGCCACCTATAACATCCCCCTCGCACTGCGCCTGTCCGGAAAACTGGACCATCAAGCGCTCCACGCTGCGATCGCCGACGTCGTCACGCGCCATGAGAGCTTGCGCACGATCTTTCCGCAGCTCGACGGCGTGCCATACCAGCAGATTCTGGACGCGCTGACGGCCTACCCCCCGCTGGCAGTCACCCATACCAGCGAGACCGAATGGTCTGGGGTGTTGGCTGAGGCGGCCCGGTACGAGTTCAACCTTGCCGTCGAGCCGCCGGTGCGAGTGGAATTGTTCACGCTCTCACCGGACGAGTATGTTTTGTTGATCGTGATCCACCATATCGCTGGTGACGGCTGGTCGATGGGCCCCTTATCAGTCGATTTGGCTACCGCTTATGCGGCCCGCTGCCGGGGTGAGTCGCCAAGGTGGTCGCCGCTGGCGGTGCAGTACGCCGACTACACGTTGTGGCAACATCGGCTGTTGTGATGGGCCCTGCGTTTTCCGGACAGCTTTCTTGGTGGTTATTTCAGGCTGCGTATTGCCGGTTCAGGTACTCGTCGCGGACCTCGCGTGGGGTCTTGTAGTCAAGTCCCGAATGGAGACGTTGA
>JBOHGE010000075.1:0-18851 GCA_050700055.1 Pseudonocardiaceae bacterium | reverse complement strand
ATCTCGAACAGGCCGCCGCATCCGGTCGCGCTGCGCTGCGCACCGCCGCCGAGGTCAGCTCCACCCGCACCCTCGACAGCCTGCGCACCCTGCAACGGCAGGTCCGCCCGCTGCGGTCGGCCTCACCACACCTGACCGACCTCGACGAGCGCATCACCGACTTCTGCACCCGAACCACCCGCCGACACCAGCAGAACAACGACCTCTGACCGAACACAGTCAGCTTGATCATCTGTGCCCACCGACACTTGGGCACACAGCGCCTGTCGTGCCGAACGTCGGCCACGTCACCGCCCCTTTACCCGGCTCGCCGACCCTACTAGGTCCGCAGGCCGCCATTCGCGTCGAAAAGGTACCCGAGAACCCGGACCGGGATCAGCAGGGAATGACCGGCACGTACTTGGCTGCCGCAGTGAGCAGGCGCTGAATGTCCTGGGGGTCGCTGGTGAGGATGCGGTCGCCGGAGCGCGCCATCAGCACCAGCGTGGTGTCGATCGGATCCCGGCTGCCCGCTTGGCCGATCAGTACCCCGGCCGCACGCCCCAGCTCGTCGTCGACTGGGCGGACATCGACGCTGCGAAGCAGTCGCGCCAACCGAGCCTGGCGGCCCTGGGGATCACGCCACACCTGGGCTTCGACGATCGCGTTGCTGCGCCACCCGCACCGGGAGATCGGAATCCTCGGCCCACAGGAACAAACCGCTCGAAGTAGACTAGAAGCCGTGGACGACCAGCATCGGCGTTCCCTATCTCGTGGAGCGCGGGCGCCACGCTGACGAGTGCGGGAAACAGCGTGACGCCGGCCACGCCGTCACCTACGACAAGCCCGCTCGTCAAGTAGACAGCGTTCAGTGTCCGCGCAGTGGCCGGTCCGGTGGTCTGCACGATGCCGGTGAGCCGGGTGCCGCATCGGCCGAGCTCAGGGAATCGGGGATCTCGCTGCGGGACCTCGGCACGCTGCTCGGCGTGTCGCACCAGCGGGCAGACCAGCTCACTAAGCCGGCCTGGCGTTGACCGGTTGCGGGTTGCTGCCGATCGCGATCACCCCTACCTCGCAGCGACAACTCCACGTGCGCCGAGTTCGACACCAGCGCTGCCCAAGACCCTTCGGATAGCCCTCATGTCGAACTCGGCGACAACAGAGCAGGGCTGGCGCTACCTATCCGATGCCGGTCGCGGCTCGGCCCACCGGGACGTCGGTCGCTGTGCCCGCCACAGTCAACGACCCGGTCTGCACCGACACCCCGGTCGGCGTGACGTCGAACGGCAGCCCACCGGGTTTGACGTTGGTGCTCAGCGTCTTGAGCAGCAGTTGGCGGATCTCTCGGGGTAGGCTCGCCGCGCCGATGTCGTCGCCGGCCAGCCGCACGTCCGAGATGGTGATCCGGACCAGGTCACCGGTCAGCTCGATCAACCCGATCCCGATGATCTCGGTACGCCGGCTGGCGAGGTCGGTGGTCGCCGCCATCCGGATCGCCGCCCGGTCGGCCGGCGTGCCGTCCGGCGGTGGAATCGTCGCACCGGCTGGAAGCAGGGCTTGCATCTCCTTGTCGGAGGGCCGTTGGATCCTGAGGTCCTCGATCCCGATCGCCCGGCCGAGATCGGAGTCCTTGATCCGCACCTGGCCGTCCACCTGGGCTGCCCGCACCGATGAGATATCGCCGGCGATCAGCTCCGCCAGCGGTGCCGTCACGTCGCGCAGCGTCGCCTCGACGGCGACGTCGCGTAACGGATCCACCGTTAGCCCGGTGGCCTGGATGTCGATGGCCGTATACCGGCCGGCCAGTGCTTGAGTCGCGAACGGGACGCCGTTGATCCGCACTGACGGGTCGGCCGGCAATGCGAGCCGCGCTGTGAGTTGCTGGGCCAGCGTGTACTCGGCCGCAGCCGCGGCGCCGAAGTCCGCCACCACGGCCAGACCCACGATCACCAGCACTGCGATGACCAGCTTCCGCACGCAGCATCCCCGTTTCCCGTAGAGCCGACCCACCGAGGTCGGGTGTGAATACGGCTACGACCGGTATCCTCCCAGGACATGCTGTAGGTCGCGGCCGCCAGCCTCCAGCGATCAGGAGGGAGCCCGGCATGGAACTGCTGCTGCTTACTGCCGACTCTGGGCCGGGTTCGGTTCTGCCTGCGCTGTCGTTGTTGTCCCATGGCGTACGGTCAGCTGCGCCGGAGGTCGCTGCCCTGCTGGACGCCGGCCCGTACGACGCGGTGCTGGTCGATGCCCGCTCGGACCTGGCCGGGTCGCGCAGCCTGTGCCGGTTGCTGGGGTCCACCGGGCTGGACGTGCCGGTGGTGGTGGTGATCAGTGAGGGTGGGCTGGTCGCGCTGTCCGCCGACTGGGGTTGCGACGAGGTCCTGCTGCCCACCGCGGGCCCGGCCGAGGTCGACGCCCGGCTCCGGCTGATGGTGGCCCGCCGGGCCACCGAGCCGGGCGTGGGACGTGGCGGCGCCCTGGTGTTGGGTGAGCTGGTGATCGACGAGGCGACGTACACCGCCCGGCTCAAAGGCCGCCCACTTGACCTCACCTACAAGGAGTTCGAGCTGCTCAAATACCTCGCGCAGCACGCCGGCCGGGTGTTCACCCGGGCCCAGCTGCTGCAAGAGGTGTGGGGCTACGACTTCTTCGGTGGCACCCGCACGGTCGACGTCCACGTCCGGCGGTTGCGGGCCAAGCTCGGCCCGGAACACGAGCAGCTCATCGGCACGGTGCGCAACGTGGGCTACAAGTTCGTCCGCCCGCTGCGCAGCATGAGCTCCCGGGAGCGCGCCGAGCAGCAGCACGCAACAGACCAGGGCACCGAGACCGTGGACACCGCTGACCCGGAACAGGCCGACCCGGACCGGGCTGTCCCGGAACCACTGCCCGTGCAGCGGAGTTGACCCGGGCGTGATCCCGGCGCTGAACTGGGTGGTCCAGCCTGGTGACGAACAGATCGCCGAGGCAACGCGGCTACTGGCTGCCGCAGCGGTCGCCGATGGCGTCGATCCGGTCTCCGAAGCGGCTGTGCTGCGGCTGCGCGGTCGCGGGCAGCACCTGCTGGCTCAGGACCGCACCGGCACCCTGGTCGGCTACGCGAGTCTGGACGATCGGGCGCAGCGGCATACCGCCGAGTTCGTGGTGCATCCCGAGCACCGGCGCGGCGGGGTCGGCACCGCGTTGCTCGCTGCGCTGCTGGCGCGGGTGGACGGTCCGCTGTGGATATGGGCCCATGGCGAGCATCCGGCGGCGTTACGGCTGGCGCGGCGCGCCGGGCTGGTCCGGCAGCGCGAGCTGTGGCAGCTGCGTCGCAGCCTGACCGCCGCGATCCCGCCCCGAGCCTTGCCCGACGGGGTGACGCTGCGCGGCTTCGTGCCCGGCGCGGACGAGGCTGCCGTGGTGGCGGTGAACAATCGCGCGTTCTCCGGGCACCCCGAGCAGAGCCGGTGGGACATCGGTGAGCTCGCCGTGCGCCAGGCACGGTCCTGGTTCGATCCGAAAGGGTTCCTGCTGGCTGTCGACCGGCACGGCCGGCTGCTCGGTTTCCACTGGACCAAGGTGCACGCCGACGGCAGTGGCGAGGTCTACGTGCTGGGGGTGGATCCGGACGCCCAGGGCAGCGGTCTGGGTGGTGCGTTGACCGTGGCTGGTCTGGAGTACCTGCGTGCGCAATGCCTGACCGAGGTGCTGCTCTACGTCGACTCGGGTAACGTCGCTGCGCTGCGCACTTACCGCAAGCTGGGCTTCACCCACCACCACACCGACGTGGAATTCCTCCGCCGGATCACTGCTGGGGTGGCCGGCCGGTGACCAGGAAACCGACCTGGTGGGTGATCGCGACCGCGTGGTCGGCGAAACGCTCGTAGTAACGACCGATCAGCGCGGCGTCCACCGCTGGCTCCACCCCGTGCGGCCAGTCCTCGGAGAACAGGATGCGCAGCGTCTGGCGGCGCAGCGCGTCCACCTCGTCGTCGACCTCGGCCAGCCGGGCACTGGACATCGCGTCCTGGTTCTCGATCGCGTTCGCGGCAGCCTCGGCGAGACCGGTGGCGAGCAGGCTCATCCGCGCCAGCACCGGCTGGATGTCGTCGGGGATCGGCACGGCCGGGTGCTTGAGCCGCGCGATATTGGCGACGTGCTGGGCCAAGGTGCCCATCCGCCCCAGGTCACGTACCGTGCGCATGGCCGCTACCACCTTGCGCAGGTCGACGGCGACCGGTGCCTGCAAGGCGAGCAGGTTGACGCAGCGCTGGTCGGTCTCGAGGCACAAGGCAGCCATCTCGTCCTCACGGGAGATGACCAGCTCGGCGAGCCCGAGATCGGCCTGTTGCAGTGCGGTCGAGGCGTTGGTCATCAACTGCCCGGCCAGCCGCGCCATCCTGGCCAGATCGCCGATCAGGCTGTCCAGCTCGGCGTGGAACATCTCCCGCATTGACCGAGGATACGGGGTGAAGATCGTGATGTTGAGCTGTCGATGTGAAGCGGAGATGAACACCAGGCCACGGCGCTGCTCAGCTGCAGGCGGTGTCCGCTCCGTTGACGGTAGCCAGTGGAGCGGTGACCAACGGATCAACGGCCGGCGCAGTGGTGGCCGCCGGGGGGCCACCCGCCGATCCGGAAAGGTCGCCAGCGACCTCGTCGACGAAGGCGCTGGTCACGTCTGCACCGGCGATGATCGACCGGAACAGCGCCGCGGTGTCGGGTGCCCGCAGCTCCTCATTGCCGTGCTTGTTGGCCGACCCGGTGGTCGGCACGGTGACGAAGGTGACGTTGGTCGGTCTCAGCCCTTTCACCGACTGGGCCAAGGTGAGCAGGGCTGAGGAGTCGACGTTCTCGCCGACGGTGTTCGCGGCGACCGCGGTGATCAGCGCGCGCAACTTGGTGGGGTTGAGCAGCACCCCCGGCGACAGCACCTGGCGCAGCAGGGCGGACAGGAAATGTTGCTGGCGGGCGATCCGGCCGTAGTCGGAGGTGGGGTCACCGGTGATGTGCCGGGCCCGAACGTAGTTCAGCGCGGTGTCGCCCGAGATGGTGGAGAAACCCTGCCGCGAGATGATCGTGCCGAGCCGGCTGTCCTTGAGGGGTCGTTCCACGCAGATCCGCACCCCACCCACGGCGTCGACCATGCTCTTGAATCCGTGGAAGTCGACACCGACGAACCGGGTGATGGCCAGCCCGGACAGGGACTGAACGACTTTGGTGACGCACAACGGCCCACCGACTTGGTAGGCGGTGTTCAGCTTGGCGACGGGGGCACCGGCGTCGGTCTCTCCGGTGTAGGCACCTGAGACGGGGTCCCAGACGGTGCATCGCGGTCGCTGGATCTGCAGGTCCCGGGGAAACGAGACGATCACCACGTGAGATCGGTCGGCGGGTAGGTGGGCGACCATCACCACGTCCGAACGGGCACCCCCTACCAGGTCGGTGTCTCCGACGTTGTCTTCCTGCTGGACGCCTACCCGGCTGTCCGAGCCGACCAGCAGGATGTTCTCCGTGCCGCGTTGGGCGTCTGCGTTGGTGATCGCCGCGGAGTCCGGGTCCAGCGCGAGCACATCGCGGACCTGGCCGTCCACCCACCGGGTGGTGGCCCAGCCGGCAGCGGTGGCCAGGAAGACCAGCAAGGCCACCGTGACCACCAGAGCCTTGCCGGTGCGCCGCAAGAGGTGAGGTTGGTGCCCACCGGGCAGGCGATCGTGCGGCTGGTCGGACACCCTGACCTCCTCCCCTGGACCAGTGCGATGGGAACCAGGTGCGATGTGAACAGGTGTAATACTCCATCCGGGTGAGAGATCGTACTAGGCACCCGACCTCATCCGCCGGAATGGGCTAGCTCGGCACCCGCGGGGACGGTCCGGTCCATCGGGTCGTCCAGCCAGCCCTCGGGCAGTATCACCCTTCCGGGTGACCCTTGGCGACCCCGGGGTCCGTCCGCGCCGGGCGGGAACGGCGCATCGTGGTCCAGCCGGCCGAGCTGGTCGTCCAGCTCGGGAAAGCTCGACACCATCCCCAGCGCGCGCCGCAGGTCCCCACCGACGCCGAAGCCGTGCAGGTACCACGAGATGTGCTTGCGCAGGTCACGCAGCCCCTTGTCGGCGCCGAGGTGCTCGACCAGCAGCCCGGCGTGGCGCCGCAACGTCGCCGCGACCTGCCCCAGCGTCGGCGGTGTCGGGGCCGGGATGCCGGCGAAGGCGGCCGCCAGCTCGGCGAACAGCCACGGCCGGCCCAGGCAGCCGCGGCCCACCACAACCCCGTCGCAGCCGGTGTGCTCGACCATCCGGATCGCGTCGGCGGCGGCGAAGATGTCCCCGTTGCCCAGCACCGGGATCGACGTCACGGCCTGCTTGAGCGCGGCGATGGCGTCCCAGTCGGCGGTGCCCGAGTAGCGCTGCGCGGCGGTGCGTGCGTGCAGGGCGACCGCTGCCACGCCGGCGTGCTCGGCGATCCGGCCGGCGTCGAGGAACGTGTGGTGCTCGTCGTCGATGCCGATCCGGAACTTCACCGTGACGGGCAGGTGCCCGGCCGCCTCGACGGCGCAGCGGACGATCTCACCGAACAGGGCCCGCTTGTAGGGCAGCGCCGCGCCTCCCCCGCGGCGGGTGACCTTGGGGACCGGGCAGCCGAAGTTGAGGTCGACGTGATCAGCGAGATTCTCGCCGCGGATCAGCTCCACGGCCTTGCGCACCGTCGCCGGATCGACCCCGTACAGCTGCATCGAGCGGGGCTGCTCCGCGGCGTCGAAGCTGATCATCCGCAACGTGCCCGGGTGCCGTTCCAGCAGCGCCCGGCTGGTGATCATCTCGCAGACGTACAACCCGGCGCCGTGCTCGCGGCACAACCGCCGGAACGCCACATTGGTGATCCCGGCCATCGGCGCGAGCACCACCGGCGGATCGACCCGGTAAGGCCCCACTCGCAACACAGCCACGCGTCCCATCATCCCGCCTCTCCGAACGGCACCACGGGGAGGTTGAGCTGCTAGCGTCGAGCCTGGTAACAATCGACCCAGGGCCGGCGAGGTGATCCATCATGCGAGCGAGCATCGGTGATCGGCTGTGCGTGCATGGCCGTACTGTCGACCGGCCGGATCGCATGGGCGACGTGGTGGAGGTGCGGGGCCCCGACGGCCAGCCGCCGTTCCTCGTCCGGTTCGATGACGGCCGCGAGCGCCTCGTTTTCCCGGGCCCGGACTGTGAGATATACCCCGCCGTGGGCGGTTAGCGAGTCGGGCGGGTGTCCGTCGGGGCGGCGCCCCGGGCCGGCCGGCCACCCTCGGCTGCCGCGGCGACGTAGGCGTAGCGCCGCCCGGCCCGGTCGCGAGGGCAGCAGGCCGGGCGGCTGGCATCAGCCCTGGGCTGATGTCTCGTAGACTATAGCTCGGTATTTCTACATAATCTAGCTCTACAGGATATGTCTCTACGACATGAACCCTAAGGAGTTGGATTGTGACTATGATCTCCGCCATGGCAGGACCTACAGTCAGGCGTCTCCAACTCGGGATCGAGCTACAGCGGCTGCGCGAGGCCGCTGGTGTCAGCCGGCCGGATGCGGCAGCGGCCATCGGCTGCTCAGAGGCTCGGATCGGCCACATCGAGACCGGCCGCAACGCACCCAGCAAGTCCGACTTGATTGTGCTGGTCGAACGCGTCTACGGAGCGGACATCGCGACGCTCGCCGTGCTCGACGAGCTCCGTGAGGAGGCCAGCAAGCGCGGCTGGTGGTCCACCTACCGGCTGCCCAAGTGGCTGGCGGGTTACGTCGGCTTGGAAACCGACGCCGTCTCGCTGCGCTACCTGGACCTCGAGATCCTCCCCGGACTGCTGCAGACCGAGCAGTACATGCGCAGGCTCTACGCCCTGAGCGACCCACCGCCGGCCAAGGAGATCGATCGGCTCGTGCGGGCGCGGCTGCAACGCCAGGGCAGGCTTGCCGGACCGGATGCACTCCAGCTCAGCGCCGTGGTGTCCGAGGGTGCCCTGGTGCGATGTGCGCGCGATGAGGCGGTAGCGGGCGCTCAGCTGGCGCAGCTGCTCGACCGTGCCACCTGGCCGAACGTCGAGCTGCGGGTGCTCCCGTTCGACCTGGGGCTGCATGTCGGCACGGGGCCGTTCACTTTGCTCGCCTTTCCTGATCACCTGCTGCCCGATGCGGCCTATCAGGAGTACGCGGTCGGCGGGCACATCATCGACGATCCCGCGGTGGTCGCCCGGCTGGCTACGCTGTTTGACGAGCTGCGCGGCCAAGCGCTCGATGCCGACGAGAGCCTGGCCATGATCGCGCAGCTCGCCAACCGCAAACGTGAGTAAAGCTAGGAGGGGCATCGATGAGGGATGACCTGTCTCCCGCCGTATGGCGGAAGTCTACCCATAGCAACAACACGGGCGCGTGCGTCGAGGTGGCCGACCTCGGCGGCGCAGGCTGTGCCGTCCGGGACTCCAAGAACCCGACCGGCCCGGCGCTGCTGTGCACCACAGCCGAGTGGGCCGTGTTCACCGCCGGAGTGCGTTGCGGCGAGTTCGACTGATCACCATCACCGCACCGGCGCCGCCTGCCACCCAGGGCGGGGCCGGTGCGATGGTGCTACCAGCGCCGGCATGGACTGTCTCCAGCACAAGTGAGCTATAACCAGCCGCGCCGGCGGAACAGCACGTACAGCAACCCCGAGATGAGCAGCATCAGAGCCAGCGCCATGGGATAACCCCACGTCCAGCTGAGTTCCGGCATGTGGGTGAAGTTCATCCCGTAAACGGTGCCGATCACGCTCGGCGCGAAGAGGATCGCCGCCCACGAGGAGATCCGCTTGACCTGCTCGTTCTGTGCCAGGCTGGCCTCGGTCTGCCGCTGCGCGACGAGCGTGGAGTTGACGGTCAGCACGTTGCCGAGCAACTGCCGGAAGGCATCCACCCGCTCGACGACGTGCGCCGCGTGATCCTGCACGTCGCGCAGCTGGCGTTGCAGCTCCACGTCCATCGCGAGCCCGTCGACCCCGCTGATCAGCGAGCTCAGCACGTCGAGTAACGGCTCGCAGGCCCGCTGGAACTCGATCGCTTCCCGGGACAGCTGGTAGATCCGCCGCGACACGTGTGGCGCGCCGCTGAACACCTGGTCCTCGATCTCGTCGATGTCGTTGCGCAGCCCGCGCAGCACCGGCAGGTAGTCGTCCACGATCCGGTCCAGGATCGCGTAGAGCACCGCCGGCGGTCCCCGCTTCAGCAGCTCGGGCTCGGCCTCCAGGCGCCGGCGGACCTCGGCCAGGTCCGGCTCGGCGGCATGCCGGATGGTGACGACGAAGTCCTTGCCCAGGAACACGTGCACCTCGCCGACCTCCACCACCTCGGCCGAGTCGACGTAGCGGGCCGGGCGCAGTACCACGAACAGGGTGTCGCCGTAGTGCTCGAGCTTCGGCCGTTGATGCGCCTGCACCGCGTCCTCGATCACCAGCTCGTGCAGGCCGAACTCGGCGGCCACCGACGTGATCTCCGCCTCGTCGGGCCGGTAGAGCCCGATCCAGGCCAGGCAGCCACCGTCGCCGATGCTGTGCTCGCGCAACAGTTCGTAGGTCGTCTCCAACGACTCGGGTGCCGCGCAGCGCCGACCATCGGTGTACACCGCGTTGTCCACGACCGTCATCGGTTACCTCCGCACCCGCATCGTGCCAGCCGACCAGGATCGCCGGTGAGCTTGTTACCCGTTGTCCGCAGCCGAGCCGTGGCCACCGCGATCGGTGATGCGGTGCGCCCGACGTGACGAGCGCCGGTAACCGTCCATGATCATCATTTGGGAGGTGTGAGCCACTCGACTCCTCGGAGCCTTCCTGGGAGATCGCGAGATCCAAGACGGCCGAGACCGGGTTGGACGCCCCCGATTTCCGCAGGTGGAATTACCCGGCTCAGTAACATGTTCACCTTAGAGCCCGGGTATCGGGCCGGTGAAGGCAAGGGTGGAGTGAGTGATCGGCCGGATCGGGATGGCGCTGCGCCGCGTTGCGGTGCTGTCTGTGCACACGTCCCCGCTCGACCAGCCGGGCACCGGCGATGCCGGCGGAATGAACGTCTACATCGTGCAGACCGCGACCCGGATGGCCCGCTGTGGCGTTGAGGTCGAGGTCTTCACCCGGGCCACCTCCTCGGGGCTGCCCCCGGTGGTGGAGCTCGCGCCCGGCGTCACCGTGCGGCACATCACCGCTGGTCCCTACGAGGGGCTGGCTAAGCATGACCTGCCCGCCCAGCTGTGCGCCTTCACCGCCGGGGTGCTGCGGGCCGAGGCGCGCCGCGAGCCGGGCTACTACGACGTGGTGCACTCGCACTACTGGCTGTCCGGCCAGGTCGGTTGGCTGGCCCGGGACCGCTGGGGGGTGCCACTGGTGCACAGTGCACACACTCTGGCCAAGGTGAAGAACGCTGCGCTGGCCCACGGTGACGCTCCGGAGCCGCACACCCGAGTGATCGGTGAGCAGCAGGTGGCGGCCGAGGCCGACCGGCTGGTGGCGAACACGCCGGCGGAGACCGCTGCGCTCGTCGAGCTGTACGGCGCCGACCCGGCCTGCACCGTCACCATCTCACCGGGCGTCGATCTGGAGCGCTTCACGCCCGGATCTCGCACCGCTGCTCGAGCCGAGCTGGACCTGCCACCGGACGCCGTGGTCCTCGCCTTCATCGGCCGCATCCAACCGCTCAAAGCCCCGGACGTGCTGTTGCGCGCCGCCGCGGAGATGCTGCGCCGCCAGCCCGCGCTGCGCGACCGGTTGCGGGTGCTGGTGGTGGGCGGGCCATCGGGTACCGGCCTGGCCGAGCCAACCATGCTGCGCCAGCTCGCCGCGGCATTGCGGATCCCGGATCAGGTTGTGTTCGTGCCGCCGCAGGGTGGGGCTGAGCTGGTCGGTGTGTACCGCGCCGCGGATGTGGTGGCGGTGCCCAGCTACAACGAGTCGTTCGGTCTGGTCGCCCTGGAGGCGCAGGCCTGCGGGACGCCGGTGGTCGCCGCCAAGGTGGGCGGGCTGCCGGTGGCGGTCGCCGACGGGGTGTCCGGTCAGTTGGTGGGCAGCCATCGTCCGGTCGACTGGGCGGATGCGCTGTCCGCGGTGGCACTGCATCCCCGACGCCGCGCGGAGCTGACGGCGGGTGCCATTCGCCACGCCCGGCGGTTCTCCTGGGAGTGCACCACTGAGGCGTTGCTGCGGGTCTACGCCGACGCCGCGACGGCCTACCGGGTGGGCTCCTTGGCGCGCGAGGTGGCGGTGTGAGCTGTCCAGCGGATCTGGATCGGATCATCGCGGGGGTGCTGGCGGAGGCCGGGCTGCACCACGATCACCCTGAGCCAGGCCGCTTCCGCATCGTCTTGCCGGGTACCAAGAAGCTGCAGACCACCTGCTGGGTGCTGGTCGGCAGGTACGGGGTGCTGGTGGAGGCATTCGTGTGCCGGCGTCCAGACGAAGCGCACGAGGAGGTGTATCGCTGGCTGCTGGGGCGCAACGCCCGCCTGTACGGCGTGCACTACGCGCTGGACAAGATCGGTGACATTCACCTCGTTGGCCGGCTGGCTCATCATGCGGTGACCGCCGAGGAGTTGGATCGGCTGTTGGGTCAGGTGATCGAGGCCGCTGATGGGGACTTCAACACTCTGTTGGAGATCGGGTTCGCATCGTCGATCCGGCGGGAATGGGACTGGCGGGTGGCGCGCGGCGAGTCGCTGGCCAATCTCGCCGCCTTCGAGTACCTGGTGCGCTGAGCTGGGTGGGTGTGGTGGCGGGGCGGCCCAGGGAGAGGGGGGAGTCGCACCCGGGTCGCCCCGCCACTAAGTCCCGCGTCGCGGAGCCCTTCGGGTGGGGGTGCCCCAAGGATCCTGGCGGGCCGCAGTCCGACGGGGGAGGACGGACCGCGGGCTTGCGCTCGCCTGCCGGGAGTTCGGGGGGAGCCGGCGAGGTGAGCGGTGAAACCTTCTCAGCCAGGTCGACGGATCTCAAGACTTTCGCGGCACTCAAGGCTCAGTCTAACCCGATTGGCGTAGCCGGATCCTGTCATGAGTCCGTCACGGCCACTGGGTCGCCGGGCTGGCGGTGCAACACCGCGCGCCGCCAGCCCGGCGACTGGGTCCTTGAGACCTGGGCCATCCAGATCTCAAACTCTGAGTAACGCTCTGGACACTGACAGCGACACACAGGGCAGCCACCCACGTGGGTCGCCGTTGCCCCCGGCCGCCCACGACAGGGGCAACGGTGTGTCGCGTTCGGGGTGTCGAGGAGGAGGTAGCCAGTGCGCAGTCACGTAACGGATACGGTCAGTCGCGCACTGTGGTCGTCGCCCGTTCGGCTGCTTCGGTGGGCGCGAATCGCTGGTAGGAAGTGCGACCGGACTTGCCGGTTGTAAGGTGGCTCGATCTCTGGGAGGTATGAGGACATGGGCATGGCAGCAATCCTGGCGGACTTGCCGGACATGTGGCGTAGCGTGCTGAACGCACATGTGCCAGACCCGCAGGGTCGTTGCTGGGCGTGCCGAGACGCCAACGGCGTCGCGGCGTCCTGGCCATGCCTGACCCGCGAGGTCGCCGAAGAGGCCAAGTACCTCTACGAGGGCGGACTGCCGGGGACCTTCAGCGGCCGGCACGCTCGTTAGCATCCAGAAATCGGGAGAATGCGACACATGACATCATATTGCCTGGTTCCGTTGATGTCACAGTTCTCGATGTCACGGTTCCCGATGTCGCAGTATCTGGACATCACGGTATGTCGATGCACCCGAAAAACTAAGGAACACTAAAAGGCAGGGAACCGCTGTGCGACCAGCCTTTCCCGGGGGGGCGGGGGGGAAGCGAGCGGCTAGCGGTTCCCTGCGACGACGGTGGGGGTGTCAGCAGGGGTTCTGGAAACACCGTCGTTGTGAGTTAATGTATGGGTAACCCTGGAGTCATTGCCAGCGGCCGTTCGGGCTATTTGAGTGTGCGCATTAATCATGGCTGGGTAGCGATAGGAAGCGGATGGACCCGCTGGGGCGTCCCCCGATTGTGGTTCGCGACGCCTGGCAGGCTGCGGGCATGACCCTGAGCACCTTGATCATGCTCCGCCACGGCGAGAGCGAGTGGAACGCCAAGAACTTGTTCACCGGTTGGGTGGACGTGGCGCTGTCGATGCGTGGCGAGCGCGAGGCGGTGCGGGCCGGCACGCTGATGAGCGAGGCGGGGCTGCTGCCTGACGTGGTGCACACGTCGCTGCTGCGCCGTGCGATCAGTACGGCGGATCTCGCGCTCGCGGTCGCTGATCGGCACTGGATTCCGGTCCGCCGGGATTGGCGGCTCAACGAGCGGCACTACGGCGCGCTGCAAGGCAAGGACAAGGCTCAGATCCGTGCCGAGTACGGCGACGAGCAGTTCGCGTTATGGCGCCGTTCCTACGCCACCCGGCCGCCGGCGATCACGCTGGGCAGCGAGTTCAGCCAGGACGCCGACCCCCGGTACGCCGGCATTGACGTTCCCCGCACCGAGTGTCTGGCCGACGTGGTGGCCCGGATGCTGCCGTACTGGCGATCTTCCATCGTGCCCGACCTGGCGGCCGGGCGGGTCGTTCTGGTCGCCGCGCACGGCAACTCGCTGCGGGCACTGGTCAAGTACCTGGACGGGGTGGACGAGCAGACCATCGCCGGGCTCAACATCCCGACCGGAATCCCGCTGCGGTACGACTTGGACGATCGGCTGTCACCGGTCACCCGCGGTGGAACCTATCTCGATCCCGGGGCGGCGGTCGACGCCATCGCTGCGGTGGCCAACCAGGGCAGCCTACGCGCCGGGTCTTCCTAACCGAATCTTGAGGATTCAGGGGATGAACTCGCGGTGAACGGCGGACGAAGGTTCACCGGGCACCAGGTAGATCCGGTCACTTGCGTCGGGCCAAGGCTAGGTGTTTTACCGGGTTCGGTGTCTACGATTGCCGCGTGACACTCGTAGTCGTCGTGTTCACGGCGATCGGTGCGCTGCTGGCCGGCCTGATCGCCGGTGCTCTGATCGGCCGCCGCGCGGCACCGGCGGCACCGCAGCGGTCCCCCGATGGTGCCACCGCTGCCGACCTTGTTCAGCGGGCCGTGCTCTCCTCGCACAACGGCGTGGTACTGCTGAACAGTGTCGGTGACGTGGTACTGGCCAATGCCGCCGCTGTCGAGCTGGGTCTGGTCCACGGGCCACATCCGGACGAGCGCGCGGCCAAGGCCGCCGAGCAGGTGCGCGCTACCGGCGAGGTACTCCAGGTCGACCTGTCCCCACTGGATCGGGGGACCAAGTCCGGACGCGGACCTACCGCGGTGCTCGGCGAGATCCGCCCATTGGGCGACGGCTTCACCGTCATCGACGCCTCCGACGAGTCGGATGCGGCCCGGTTGGAGGCGACCCGGCGGGATTTCGTGGCCAATGTCAGCCACGAGCTGAAAACCCCGGTCGGAGCGGTGGCGTTGCTGGCCGAGGCGGTGCTGGACGCCGCCGACGACCCGCAGGAGGTGCGCCGGTTCTGCACGAAGATCCTCAACGAGGCCACCCGGTTGGGCTCGCTGGTGACCGAGCTGATCGCGTTGTCGCGGCTGCAGGGCGCCGAGCGACTCCCCGAGTTGGGTACCGTCGAGGTCGACGAGGTGGTGCGCGATGCGCTGGATCGCTGCCGGCTGGTCGCCGAGTCGGCCGATATCCGGATCACGGTCGACCCGCCCAGTGGGCTGTTGCTCAACGGTGATGCGCCGTTACTGGTGACAGCGTTGTCCAATCTGGTCGACAATGCGGTGTCCTACTCGCCGCCGGGCAGCCCGGTCTCGGTCAGCCGGCGGCTGTCCCACGGTTTTGTGGAGATCGCTGTCACCGACCGCGGCCTGGGCATCGCCCCCGAACATCAGGAACGCGTGTTCGAACGGTTCTTCCGGGTCGACCAGGCGCGCAGCCGGGCCACCGGGGGGACCGGGTTGGGGCTGGCGATCGTCAAGCATGTCGCTGCCAACCATGGTGGAGACGTGCAACTGTGGAGCCGGCCTGGAACCGGTTCCACCTTCACGCTGAGGGTACCGGCGCATCCGCAGACTTCCACCCATGCTCCCACCCACGGCCCGCACATGCCATCGACACCCGAACACGTGGGAGGATCACTGTGACCAGGGTAATGATCGTCGAGGACGAGGAGTCCTTCGCTGATCCACTGGCCTTTCTGCTCCGCAAGGAGGGCTTCTCGACCGCGGTGGCCACTACCGGCTCTGCCGCATTGGAGGAGTTCGACCGCAACGGCGCCGACATCGTGCTGCTCGACCTGATGTTGCCCGGCATGAGCGGCACCGACGTCTGCAAGCAACTGCGGGCTCGTTCCGCGGTTCCTGTGATCATGGTCACCGCACGGGACAGCGAGATCGATAAAGTGGTCGGTCTGGAACTCGGTGCCGACGATTACATCACCAAGCCCTACTCGGCCCGCGAGCTCATCGCCCGGATCCGCGCGGTACTGCGCCGTGGCGGGGAGGTCGATGGTGATGTCGGTGTCGGGGGACCCTCGGTGCTCGAAGCCGGCCCGGTACGGATGGACATCGATCGGCATACCGTCACCGTCGCCGGGCAGGAGGTGGGGTTACCGCTCAAGGAGTTCGACCTGCTGGAGTATCTGCTACGTCACGTAGGCCGGGTGCTGACCCGTGGTCAGCTCATCGACCGGGTGTGGGGCGCCGACTACGTCGGCGACACCAAGACGCTTGACGTGCACGTCAAGCGGTTGCGCTCCAAGATCGAGCGGGATCCCTCCGCGCCCCGGCACCTGGTGACCGTCCGTGGATTGGGATACAAATACGACGCCTGACATGGTGGACAGGTAACCTGATCCGCCGTGCGGCTCGGTGTGCTCGATGTGGGCTCCAATACCGTCCACCTACTGGTGGTGGACGCCCACCGTGGCGCGCACCCGATGCCCACGGTCTCGGAGAAGACGGTGCTGCAACTGGCTCAACAAATGAACGCCCGGGGCGAGATCACCCGGGCGGGAGCCGACCAGCTGATCCGTACCGTGCACGACGCCGTCGACTCGGCGTCGACGCTGGGGTGCGAGGACCTGATGGCCTTCGCCACCTCAGCGGTGCGCGACGCCCCCAACGGGGGTGCGGTGCTGACCCGGGTGCAGGCCGAGACCGGGGTCGAGCTCGAGGTGCTCTCCGGGGAGCAGGAAGCCATCCTCACCTTCCTCGCCGTGCGCCGGTGGTGTGGCTGGTCGGCTGGCCGGTTGCTCATGCTGGACATCGGCGGCGGGTCGCTGGAGATCGCCAGCGGGATTGACGAGGAACCGGATGTGGCGGTGTCGCTGCCGCTGGGCGCCTCCCGGCTCACCCGGTCCTGGCTGGCGCACGATCCGCCCCGCCGTCGCGAGCTGGCGAGCCTGCGTGACCACCTCGTCGAGCAGCTCGAAGCGCCGGCCCGGATGCTCAGCGCGGTCGATCTCCCGGACCGGGTGGTGGGCACCTCGAAGACGTTCCGGTCGTTGGCCCGGCTCACCGGTGCGGCCCCGTCGTCGGCCGGTCTGCGGACCCGACGTACGCTCACCGACGCCGGCCTACGCCAGGTGATCGCGTTCATCTCCCGGATGAGCGCCGGTGACCTGGCCGAGCTGGAAGGGGTCAGCACCAGCCGATCCCATCAGCTCGTCGCCGGAGCCTTGGTGGCGCAGGCCGCCATGCGCGCCCTGAACGTCGATGAGCTGGATCTGTGCCCGTGGGCGTTACGGGAGGGTGTGATTCTGCGGAGGCTGGACTGGTTGGACCGCAGTAACCGGACGGCGCAGCCGGGGCGCCGCCCACCTCGGCGGACTGGACGAACGGCAGCTCGGGGGGCACGGTGAGGGACGATGATGAGGCGCAGTAGCGACCCGCAGGAGCGGGCCCAGTTCAGCGTGGCTGAGCTGCTGGCTCGCTATGGCGAGCCGGCTCCGACTGCCGGACGGCGACGCCGCCGGGCTGCCGACGACACCGACGCTGTCGCCCAGCCCCCCGGTGCTGCGCTAGCTGACGCTGACCGGCCCAGCCGGCACGGCGCGCCCCCGTCCACCGCGGTCCAGTCGTCTTCGGTCCAGTCGTCTTCGGCCCAGCCCCATCGCAACGGTCGGTGGACTCCAGCTGTGGCGACCCCGGCCGTGGACACCTCGGTGCTGGCCCCTGCGGTGCCCACTTCGGCGGGGCACGCTCCGGCGGTGGGTCGCACTTCGGTGGGGCCCTCATCAGTGATCGCCGGAAGCCGGGTCCCCACTGCGACGGTGCTGTCCGACGACCGGGCCACCGTCCAGTTCCCCCGCCTGCAACCGGCTCCCCCGAATCCCACACCTTGGCCCGGCCGCTCGGCGCGTGGCGGGGAACCCCCCGCTGGGCTGGGCACCGCTACAGGCATCCCTGAGCATGCCATCCCGGAGCAGAAAGTGAACGCCCGGCAGGTCGACGAACTTGCAGGGCGGGAAGCAGCGGAGGAACCCGGTGACGTCGGCACCGGGGAGCCAGACGTACCGGAATGCGGCTCGCCGATGCGGGAATGGGCCTCGATGGTGGCCCAGGTCGGGATCGGTCTGGTCGGCGGTGCGGCGCTGTGGCTGATCTGTGAGTGGCTCTGGCAACGGCTGCCGGTGGTGGCGCTGGTCGTGGCCCTGGCCGTGATCACCGGGCTGGTCTGGGTGGTTCGCCGGGTCCGGCGGGCCGAGGATCTGCAGACGACGGTGATCGCGGTGCTCGTCGGGTTGTTCGTCACCGTGTCCCCGGCTGCGTTGCTGCTTGTCGGTGGCCGATAGGCGGTGCCACCGGCAGGCCCGATCCGGGTGGCCCTGTCCACTGCCTCGGTGTGGCCCGAATCGGTCACCGTGGCCTTCGAACTGGCCGCCGAGCTCGGCTACGACGGTGTCGAGCTGATGGTCTGGGGTGATCCGGCCAGCCAGAACGTCGCCGCTGTCGCGAAGTTGAGTGACCGCTACCGGATGCCCGTGCTCGCCCTGCACGCCCCCTGCCTGCTGATCACCCAGCGAGTGTGGACGGCGGATCCGGCGGTCCGGCTGGACCGCACCGCGCTGGCGGCTCTCGAGCTGGGAGCCGGCGTCGTGGTGGTGCACCCCCCGTTTCGTTGGCAGCGCGACTACGCTGCGGGATTCACCCAGCAGGTCTGCGCGCTGGAGGCATCGTCCGGGCTCACGATCGCGGTGGAGAACATGTTCCCGGTGCGCCGCGGCCAGTTCGTGGTGTCCAGCTATGCACCGTCGCCGGATCCCACCGACGTCGGGTATCCGCATTACACGCTGGACCTGTCCCACACCGCGACCGCCCAGGTGGACGCGGTGGCGATGGCGCAGCGGATGGGGTCGCGGCTGGCGCACCTGCACCTGGCCGACGGCACCGGCGCGGCCCGCGACGAGCACCTGGTGCCCGGCCGGGGCAGCCAGCCCTGTGCCGAGGTGTGCCGGGCGTTGGTGGATCGCGGCTTCACCGGCACCGTCGTGCTCGAGGTGAGCACCCGGCGGGCCCGTACCCGCCCGGAGCGCCGCGCCGCACTCCTGGAGGCCCTGCTCTTCGCGCGCCTACACCTGTGAGCGGGCCGGGGCGATAGCACGCCCGAACGGAGGCTTCAGGATGAACACCCGGCAGGAACCCCTACGACGAGCACGAACCGCCCGAGGGGCAATGCCACGTGGTTGAGCGACGGTGGGGATGTCGTGGTGACCGGATGGCCTGCAGGACGGCTGTGGTGTGACGAGGTGATCTTGGTTGATGGTGGCCCTCGGGGTGGTGATCGCTGTTTGGGGTGTGCCACGAGCATGCAGGGAGGTTCGGATGTAGAGGTCTGGGTCTTCGTGTGTGGTGCTGTGTTGGTGATGGAGGTGGGCCCTCCGGGACCGCTCTGCA
>JBOHGE010000074.1:0-19154 GCA_050700055.1 Pseudonocardiaceae bacterium | reverse complement strand
TACCCCCGCGTGGTCAAACGAGCCCGCCATAACTCCTACCGAGTCAAACGAGCTATGGATACCGGAACCAAGCACGACGGGCCACCGACCGTGGAACTACGCCGGGTCGCCTAACTTAGTGGCATTGACCCAAGAGCACGGCTCGACTGTGGGCAGACATCAGCACAAGGGCCTAGAAGGTGAACGGGTTGGCGTTCACCTGTGGTCCGTGTTGGGCCGTCCCTCAGACCGTAGAACGCCCCGCGCGTCCCGCACCCACTGAAACAATCGCCCAACAGCAAAGGCGGCTAACAACAGGATCAAAACAAGCAGCATAGTCACGGGGAAATCTCCTCACCGGTTCGTAGGGATTTGGCAACCTCGCGGCAGTGCCGCGAGGTTCGCCTTCGTGTGTCACGGATGGCTGCTGTCGTGGTCGGATTTCTGGTCACCGTATGTCAGGGAACTGCCCTAGCGTGTCGTCTTGGCGGGCGCGGGAGAGCACACAGTTGCCGGGGCAGCGGTGGGTTTGTCGCAAGCGGCGACACAAGCGCCGCAACCGCGCCGAGTCCGGGGCCGCTAACCCCTGCCCCTGCGCCTGCTTCGGTGTTTGGGGTTGCTGGCCTGGTCCCTGCTCTATTCGTTGGTCTGTCACCGGTCCCGGTGGTGATACGGGCCATGGCTGCCGTTGGGTCAGCGTCTGTGAATACGGGGGCGCTATGTCGCTGCTGTTCGGTGGAGTGGTGGGTAGGGTGAAAAACGGGGAGGGCGTGATGCTCGGCTCGGCCCATAGGGGTGGCACAGCGGCTTGCCTACCTGGCTGGTGTGTGTGGTCTTGGCTCATCGGGCACTCTCCTGATCATCGTTCCTGCTTGTGTTTGTGGTGTCGGTGACGGGTGGCCGCAGGGTGTTGTCTGCCTCGGCGTGCATGGCTTGTCGTGCTGCCCAGAACACCGAGCGGACACGCCGGGTCTGGTCCAGCTGCCGCCATTCGGCATCCAAGGCTGCTTTCTGGTGCGCGATCCAGGCGTGCTCATCCCGCATTCGGTCGCGGGCTAGCTGGTAACCCAGCCATATCAACATCAGTGTCACTATTGCGGCCACTGTGATGGTGAGCATCGGCGTGGTCATGTCAGTCCCGTCCTGTCTCGGCCACAATGTCGGCCAGATTCATCGCCGCTACATCAGCTATGGCCTGCAACCGGCCCGCCGCATGCGGCACGTGGCGGGCATAAATGGCTTCCGTGCGCGCCAATCGGCCCACGGCTTGCAAGGCTTCCTCGGCGACATATTCCACCGCGCGTGCCTGGGCGGCGCGCACAATACCCCGCCCGTGCTCCACCGCCACCCCACGATTAACCGCCCGCTCCACATGGAACGGCACCGGACGCCGACCCAACACCTCACGCCCAGAAAAACCACCCGTAGCGTCGCTAAGACGACGCGGCAAATACACCACCTGAACCACTCCTTGTCTGGCTCGGTACCGCTGGCACCCCGGTCCCTCCGCCACCTCGTCGCGAGGGGCAGCGCGGGGGTGTGTGTCCGTACTAGCGCAGTGAGCAGGTGTCCGGTTTGGGTGTCCGAGAGGCGAATTCACCTGGTCAGGGGGTTGTTCCACAGGCCCTCGCCGCTGTTCGACCGTTCGGGCCACCTGCTGGGCTATGCTGCTGGTCTCGCCGGAGGGCAGCGAACAGGACGCGGATGGTGGGGCATGGGGGCACCGGACACCAGCGGCATCGACCTGGATAACGTCAGATGCCGGGCGGACTTGGTGTTTTGCCTCCGGCAGCTACGCGTCGAGGCTGGACGTCCCTCCTACAGCAAGCTCAATGAGCTGGCCGGGAACAAATTGCGGCCCAGTACCCTCAGTGATCTGATTGGCGAAAAAGCAGAGACCCGCTCAAGTCAACCGGAATGGGAGACCGTGCGGCTGTTCGTGCGGGCGTGTGGTGTTCCCGAAGCAGATCTAGAGGGCTGGTGGGCGGCATGGAAAGCCACCGTGGCACCCAACAGGCCCGCCTGGCAGGAGGAACAGCAACGGCTCACCGCAGACTTGGCGGCGGCAGAGGCATGTACTGAGCAGCTTGCGGCGGCTAAGGAACGTATTGACCAGCTAACGGCTGCTGTAGAGGCGGCCGAGGCCAATGCCAAGGGCGCTGAAGCGGTCCTTGCCGCATACCACCAATCACAATCAGCAGCCCTTTGCTTGCCTAAGCCTCTTGACCGCCTCCGTCGCAAAGCCGACGCATACCATGAGGCGCGCGACTATGCGGCCGCTGTAGATCTATATAGCCAAATCGCCACACACGTAGAACGCGAACACGGGCCAGATGACCCACGTACCCTCCAGGCCCAACACAGACATTTGGAGGTTGAGACTGAAGCTTCGTGGCGGTCGCGACGCAGCATCCGATTCCGGGTCTTCACGCATCACACATTGAATGAGCGTTGGCAAAAACTCATCCGTGCGCATCAGCATTCGCTGCCAGAAGGCAGCCGGACGACCCTTGAACTGCGATTGGACCACATATATTGGGTAGCGACATTGTTTATGCGTGACAATAAAACAACAAAGTCGCTACTTATTCCATCATCGCAGGATGCAGACTCGACAACGCCCTCGACTGGACCACGTATTGACTTCTGGTTTACTAACCCTCGCTACCGCGACGGTCTATCGCCTGCCCGTAAGCTCCTGATCGGCCTGTACGCCGACTGTAAAAACTACCTTTCGCCCGATGACCCCTTCACGGCAGAAGTCGTCAAATATATGCACACCGATGACTTGCAATTTGAGCGCCCTGAACGCCAGCGGTGGGAGACCAGGATAAGACTGCGGCAACAAGCACGTAATATTGTTTTCCAGTACGGAGATGCAACGACGTAACTAATGCATCTACGCGATCAGCATCGCCGCAGGTCACCAGTCAACCATACCCACCGATGGACAATCTATCCCATTCCGGCTATCACCTGCATGCCTTGGGTTGGTGAAAATGCTGCCCGAAACCAGAGAAATCTCGCGATATGTTCGCTGTGATTTCGGGCTGGTTGTTAGCCTGATTGTATGCGGCTTAACGAAAATCTTTCCGGCATGGAGCTGCCCAACCCAGAAGATTTTGCCAGAAAACCCCTTACCTTCCTGGTGCTCATGGACCTCACCACACGGAAGGATATATACGACCTTCCCTTAACGTATTCCTTGGAAACGGGTGTGGTGCGGTGGGAAGACACGGCAGGCGTCCACACGGTTTCTCTGCGGGACAACGAGGAGCTTTCCAAGCTGTGGGAGCCTATGACGGCGGAACGGTTCACCTACCTCATGACCACTCTCCACCCCACCTTCACCCGAGAAATCGATAGATACCAACGCTGCGTGCTCACCATCAGCCCAGAAGGGCAAATACTGAAATCGGACCCTCGTAAGGAACTTGAATACACGTCTTTGACCTATTTTCCCCGCCTGATAGGACGAGAGGAAAAAGAAGGATGGAAATACTGGGATGACCTCCTCGACCCCGAGAAGGGCGGCCAGTGGCTACGCGGCCTGATCATAAAAGGAGAACAAAAACCAGTCGCGGACAGGGAAGACGCCGAGAAAGTGGCTTCCCAGCCGACCCTGGCAGACTTCGGATGGGCCGCAGCCACCATCCATGAGGAAATTCAAGAAATACACAACCCTCTTGCCGGGCCTAGTAACGAGGTTGAGGCCGCAACGGTGACATTCCCCAGATACGACGATGGGATCATCAGGGCCGCCCCACCCAACGACCCGCACGCCATCGAGCAGACCGCTGTTTACTTGCGTGAGAAACTAGGCGTTGATCCACATCCTGTACTGTGGACCGCACAGCATTGGGTATCGGCCAGTAACGCGCGTCTCAATAGCAGACTGCACGCACAAACCGCCGACTTTCCACCCGAAAAAGCCGCCCACGCCATACGCGCCCTCACCGCAGCGGTGAAAAACCAACACAACCGCCGTACTACCACAAGGACCGCAACCACGATCAACCCGCGAGACCTACCCCGAACGAAGCACCAGCAGGGTCGGCAGCCCCCCGGACTTTCATAAAGAGATCATTCCCATCGCGCCCCATGAGGCTGCCCCATGAGGCTGCACCGCCGCTAGTATTGACTCGACGTGACCGGGGGCGAATAGGTATACCGGTGCATTCTTTCCTTAGCCGGTGTTATGCGCATTGCCTGGTTTGATGGTCATGGTGCGTTGCTCGCGGGAGGAAACAAACATCGTCAGTGGTGCTTGATAAGCAGTCGTTGGTGCGTCTGGGTGGCTGGGGCGTGGGAGTCGCAGCAGCGCGGCGACAGCGGGTCCGAGAGCGCCCATGTAATGCCACACCGCTTGGTGAGGGGCGAAGATATCTAGGTCATCGTGTTTCGGGAGGCGGGCTGCGGTGACCCGATCCGCTCCCCGCATGGTGACCACATCAACGTAGCCGTCCTCCCAGTCATAGGCTGCGACCAAGACGTGCGGCGCGTGTCGGTCGCCGCAACAGTAGGTGGTGAACCCGGCTGTCTTTAACGCCGCGAACGCCTCATATGTCTCCGGGGAATACGGCCAGTTAACAGGGATCACGCGCAGACCCCGCATGTGTGTCCGGCGCTCGGCACGCCGAGTTCGGCCCAGATTATTTTTCCGCCGCCGCGTGGCCGATAGCAGCCCCACTCCTGGCTGACGTTCGCCACAGTGGCCAGGCGAGCGTCTGCGCCCTGTGGTGGAGTGAGGTCGCTGTCCCATACTTCGATGAGCAGGCCGTGAACTCGCTGAGTTATGCGGATACCGATATTCAGCGGCCGATTCTTCGACAACTCGGTAAAGGTCGGGCGCGGGTTCGGGTTGCCGGTGGTTTCCACCGCGCGGGTTACCAGCTCCACCGCTAGCGTCTGGGCATCGGTGGCCAGGTGCCGAAAGCCCCACGCCACCGCGATGCTCTTAGCGAACAATCCCGAGAACCGTTCAGCGCTATTCGCTGCGATGAGTGTTAAATCCTCAACGGTTCGCCGGGGCCACGGAGACGGCGGCACGGCGTAGCTCGGATACAGGGCATGAGCGGGTGTAGTCATGACCGCCCCTCAACGGTGGCGGCGTTCTCCGTGATGACGGACAGCACGAACCGCTCCGGTTGGCGCAGGTGGAAACTTAGTGCGCTATGAACCGTGCAGGGGACGCGCTTGGGCCATGGCCACCACCAGCGAAGGTTCGCCCGGCAGATCGGGCAGCGGCCATGGCGATCTACGCGGTGACACTGCTGCAACCACAGCAACGCACCTACCAACCGAATCGACCAACGCTCGGCTGTTGCCTGGTCGGAAAACGCCTCCCCGCAGCGCACCGACTCAACAAAGGCGGCAAGCTCTCGCTCGTACTCCTCCTGCAACCTGCGGGGATCGAACACGCTCACGACGCACTCCCGCCCATGCTGGACATGACCAGCACGTCCGCGCCGGTTTCCACCTCGATGACGGTCCGCATGGCCCGGTACATGCCACGAAGCCGAGAGAAATGCTCCGGGGTGGGGATGATCACGGTATGGATGTGGGGGCGGCGCAGCGCCTCAACCAGCGCGCGAAACGCCGCCCCCTCGCGGGAGGACACGTCGGGTTGTTGTTCGGTATATGTGTCGGCCAACGCCAGCCCGCGCGGGTGCGCGAACGCGCGCAGGTGGGCTGACAGAGCGTCAGCGTGCCCTGGTGGGTCGTTCGGCCACAGCCGCAGGTAGCCGACCGCCAACGGACGGAACCTCGACCCCGCGCCCAGCGTGAGGACGGGCCGGGCGACGCCTCCGGGCTGCGTCGCCGAACCCACCCCGCTCGTACGGCAACTCATGATGCCGCTAGGTCGTAGTTGTGCAGCTTGGACGGAATGAAGGTCGTCATGCGCTCTTGCTCGGCTATGATCTTGAAGGGCTTGAACATGCCGCTTGCGTCCCGCTTCCTGTGTCGCTTCGCTATGGTCGGTGGCCCAACGCCGGGAACATGACCGATCCGGTGAGGCTGTTTCCGGTGCTGGGCGCCTGACCACTAGCTTTGTGTGCTTCGGTGGTCGCAGTCGATCAATCGCACGCGGTTGTGAGGAACTGTCAGGGAGGTGACGACGATGCTTGGTGACGCCCAGCTGGGGGCGGTACTTCGTGATCTACGGGAGGGGCGGTGCTTGACCCAGGCAGTGGTCGCCCGCCAAGCGGGGTGCGCCGAATCGCTCGTGTCCTATGTAGAGTCTGGCCACCGCCAACTGCACCCGTGGCTTGCCGCCCAGCTTGATGACATCTACCGCACCGGGGGTGTGATCGCCGCCCTGATGCGGGGCACCAACCACAGGTCTAACGGCGGCGCTGGTGGGGTACTCCAGAGCGACACTCTCATTGTCGAGCTGCCCGGAGGAGGTGTAGCGATGCCGCTGTCGCGGCGAGAGTTGCTGGCCTCCTTGGGCGTGGGGATCGTCGGAGGGCAACTACTCGCCCAATTTGACAAGGCGACTGAGAACATTTCGGTGGGCGACGAGACTCTGCAATCTTTCGAGGACGCCTACGCGGGGTTCCAGGCCGCCGCCCGCACCTTGCCACCGTCTAGCCTTATCGACGGATTGACCGGCAACGTGGCTATTCTTGATCGATTGCGTCGCCGTACCAGCGGTCGTCAACGGCATGCCTATAGTCGGATGCAAGCTCGTTATGCCGAGTCTTTGAGTTGGCTCAGCGAGGAAGCTGGAGACCTCGCCTCCGCGATGTACTGGATTGACCGCGCTAGTCAGTGGGGGCAGGCCGCCAATTGGCCCGAAATGTCCGCGTACGGCTTCGTGCGCCGCTCAATGGTCGTCATTAGTTTCACTGGTGACGGCTATCGGGCCGTGGACAACGCCAGTGTCGTCCTAGATATGCGCCAGGCTTCCCCCCGGATACAAGGCTTGGCATCTAAGCAAATGGCTTTTGGCTACGCCTTGGCAGGAGACGAAAACGCGAGCAGCCGGGCGCTTGACCGCGCGATGCAGCTGCTTTCGAAACCAGTTCGTGAAGAGGATGCGGTACTCGGCCAGCGCAGTGTGGTTGATGACGACCTATTTACGATATTTCATACCACCTGCGATATTTACCTCGGCCGTGGTCAACGCGTCGTTCCGATCCTTGAACCGCGCTTGGCTTCTCTGTCGGCCTCGTCGGTCCGTACGGCCACTATTACGCGCGCCAAGCTCGCCCGTGCCTACGCCAACGCTGGCCAACCGCTGGAGGCCGCACGGTTGTCGCTTACGGCCCTAGATGACATCGACCGCATCGGTTCGTTGTCGGCGCGCAGTGAACTACGGCGGGCGTTGCCCATCTTGCGACAATGGCACGGCCGCGATGACGTTCAGGCCGTAATGCAGCGCCTAACTCCTACCGCTTGAGCCGTGTTACGTCAAGGGCTTCTTCTTTGATCGTGCCGTCTGCCTGACGCGTTATTTTGTAAGCCCCGGCGTTCTTCCGATCGCTGATCGCGGTCACAAAGTCGGTACCTGCAAAGTGCAAGCCCGCGCCCACGTCAGTGGCGTACCCATCCGGCAACGTGCCACCGGCAACGCATTCTCGGAATTGTTCCCGCCGGTCGCCGTAGTGGACCGCGTTAGCGAAGGGAAGAAACCCAAGGCCGCCCGTGAACGGTTGCACTTCACCAAAGGAATCTGTGGTGCCGGCACTGAACCAACACAGCGACCCGGCCGACTCGCCACCCAAGACAACGCCCTGTTGCCAGCAATCGCGGAGAATCTTATCCACACCATGAGCGCGCCATACGGCCAACAAATTAACCACACTGCCACGGTCAACCCAAATGACATCCTGCGAATGCAAATGCGCGGCAATGTTCGGCACGTTCGGCTTATCGAACAAGGCAAGGTGACTCGTCGCAACGTCGCTACCCGCAAAGGCAGCGTAAAAGGCGTCAATGCTGGCCTGCTTGTCCCCGGTGCCGGTTGAGATAAAGCACAACCTCGGCCGTAGCGGCTTACCGACCAGCCCAAAGGCGTAGCGGAAAACCGACGACGGCTGCCACGGATCACGCGCCCGGTTGAAGCCCATAGAAGTAGCAAGAACCGTGGGGCGTTCAGCTGGCATAATCACCACCTACTGGCTGCTCGGACATCGCGTTCGTCAGGCTGTGGCGTCGACTGGGACAGATTCAAGTCGCTCGACATCCATGATGATTGCGCGAACATTCGGGTATCGCTGCCCAATGTCATTGGTGGTGCACTTCCGAACGATCCGGCTTATATCGTCGTCAGCGGGTGGGAGCGACTCCTTGCCGGTGAAAATGTAAGACAGCACCCAGCCGATTGAGTACACCTCGTTGAGAACGTTATACTCCTTGAAACTAGCCAGCGTTGGGTCGCGTATTGTGCCGCGCATCTCTGTCTGCGTGCGAGTGAAGTCCGACGCATGGTCTTTCGCCAGACCGAAATCGGAGAGTTTGACCAGCACCGCCTTGCTCGCGTAGACCTTCAGGAGGACGTTCTGAAGGCTCAGGTCGCGGTGAAGAAACTTTTGGCCGTGAATGTAGTTGACCCCGTAGAGGAACTGAAGAGCGATCCGCTTGCGAGTCGCGAACCTCAGATTGTTGTTCCGCTTGCCGATGTACTTTCGCAGTGTCTCGTCACAGAACTCCATTTTGTATTCGTCGCGGGTCTCATCGTACCGGTAGACCTCGACGATGTATGGAAAACTAAGCCGTTTCAGGATGTTGAACTCTTCTCTGAACCGGTGCAAGTCGCGCTCGTCGAGCCCCGTCTTCGCACGCTTGACCGCGATCTTGATTCCATAGTCGGGGTCGACGAAGGAAAAGACATGTGCGTACGAGCCCTCTCCGATCAGCTGGAGCTTCACCGCCGCGCTCTGCTTCTTGAGCTTTACCGTTGTCTCAGAGCGGATGAAAACCGACTCGTACCTGACAATCTTGATGGGCTCGAAGTCCTCTGGCACTGTGCTGCCGCCACCCGTCGAGAGCCACGGCTTGCATCGCCGTACAGCCGCGTCATAGCCCTCGCGGAATGAGACATCAAACCCGCCTCGGCGCAGCGTCCCGATTGTCTCAGCCAGCTCGTCGATTAATGCGATCAACGCCCGGCTGTTGTCGGCCCAATAATGGCGAGTGGACCTCGCCCTGTCGTTGATCGCAACAAAATGGTCGTTCAACCGCTCATGCAGGCTCGCGAATACCCGCCCGAACCGCTCCTCGTCGGTGTACAGACGCATGAAAGCGTCCGACGCGGGCTCCTTCGCGTACTTGTCCGTGAGGTCACCGAGCATCAACTCCACAGGATCAGCCACGTCCTGTTGACCTCCTCGTGCCCTCGGACGCTTCTACGCCCAACACAGCACCCTACCGACCTCACCGCCCGTCGATACCCCACAGATAGGCACAGACGACCAAGACGGACCCGCAGACGACTACGGCCAGCCGCGCGACGCGCTGACTGGCCGTGGTTCGAATAACGCCGCTTTTGTGCACCTGCGGCCCTGGGCGTTCCCACCTCCCAGAACTGCTGAGCCCCGACAGGAAGCCTGTCGGGGCTCATGTTCGTAAGGGTGGCGCTAGGCGGTGGGGGCTCGCCGGACTCCACGCTTGCGAAGGACCGGCTCGGGCTGGCTCGGGCCGAGGAACACGACATTGTCCTTGGCGGTGATGAGGTCCAGGATTCCTAGGTGGGTTATGGTGTCGCGTTTGAGCGATCGTTGATGGTCGAAGTCGAACTCCTCTAATGACTTGCGGGAGGGAAAACGGGCGGCGCGGATGCGGCTTTCGCCGCCGTGGGCCTCGCGGGCGGCGACCTCTCGTTGCAGGCAGGCGGCTATAACGGACCGACCAAAGGGAGTAGAGCGTTACTCAACCTTTGAAGCAGAGTTCGCAGCGGGCTCAGAGCCTATCCCTACCTGTGCGGAGTACAGCCGTCGCTCAGCTGGCTATGAAGCGAGCCGTATATGAGCACAGCACAAGTACCCGTGGCACCCAACCCAGCGCGGGGCCTGTGCAACGCAGTCAGGCTCTCGGCTGCTAGCCGTGTCAGTTCGTGTAACTTCTGTCGCTCAAGACTCGATATGGCTGTTGGAGGCTCGCGGCGCTGCCGCTCATGGGTTTCCCATAATGATCGCGCGAGAAGTGATCGAGGAACTGTGACTCGCTATGTGGTCGTGGACACCGAAACCACGGGATTAGACCCGGCGCGTGACCGGGTGGTGTGGATCGCAGCCGCTGTCCTCGACGACGGGGAGGTAACCCAGCGGTGGTCAACGTTCCTTGATCCCGGTTCAGGCAGTCGCACCTCCGTCAACGGTGCCCAGTTGGCCGGGCAGCCTCAGTTTGCTGACGTCGCTCCAAGGCTCGCTGAGCTGCTGTCGGGGGGTGTTCTGGTCGCGCACAATTCTGCCTTCGACCGTGCGTTTCTTGCCGCCGAGTATGCCCGGGTCGGGTTGGCTATGCCAGAAGTATCAACAATATGCACACTGCGGCTCGCCCAGCGTCTGGAACTAACGGTCTCGTCGTTCAGTTTGGTTGCCTGTTGTGCACATTTCGGGATTTCGCACCTGCGGAGGCACCACGCCGAAGAGGACGTTGAGGCTACTGTTCAGCTACTGGCGCGTTTGCTCCCGCTCGCAGCAGCACGAGGATGGGACGATACCGAGACGTTGCAGCATGTCCTTGCGGCGACAACGCACAGCGATCCTGGTGAGCTTTCGTACACGTTCGAGATCGACGTAGAGCAGCTGCTGGCCGAGAGGCTCATCGAAAAAGCTGGCTGGCGTCCCGGCTATGAACCTGTTGAGGATGCGTGGGACCGCTACGGAAAACAATTGCGTGCCGAGCGAGACGCCGCCTACGCGCAAATGCAACCAGACCACCGAACCGCGCATCAACTCAAGGACGCGCTGGACACCTGTGACACCCGAGCAGCGGCATGGCTGCCAGTCCTAGAGGCACTTGAAACAGCTGGATGCCCCGAATCCCCAGACACGTGGGTCCAATATGCCAAATGCATTCAAGGGCCCAAGCGAAACGCCAAGCGTGCTGTGAAAGCATTACGTCGCGCTCTCGAATTGTATTTTTCCTCTCCCGTGCCCACCCGGACTCGTATCGATGACGCCATCACATGGCTGGACATCACCTGCACAGATGCGAATCTGCCTGATGAGCTGATAGAGGTCTATGGCTCGTGGGGGCTACAGTTAGCTGCGCTTCCACCCTGTGGCGAATGCGGCGATCTCACCTCAGGCTGTCGCGGCGGCTACGTCTGCACGACAGCGGACTTGGCTACCCGCGCGTCACGGGCCGTGTTTCACATCGACTTTAACTCGAACGAGGGTGAAAATCCGGAACTGGTTGAGCGGTGTGCCCACACTGCCCTGCCCCTGCTCGCAAAAGAATCAAACCTGACTGCCTATGTCTATGTCGGTTTCGAGTTTAGCCAGCGGCTCGTGTCCTGGAGCCGGCCCGACGAGGCGCTCACAGTCTGGCGCAGCATCATCACTCATGCCACCGATCACGAGACTGCTGCGCTGGCCGAAAATTCCGACCGCCTAGCGCGAACCCTCGCTGCAGCCAAATGCTACGAGGAAGCAATCACCGTAGCCACTTTTGCCGTTGAGATGGCGCGACGCCAAGCACGACCGGAGATTTTCTGGCAGGCGGCAGATTCCCTCGGCACTTGCCTGGAACGCATCGGACGACTAGAAGAAGCCAAACAATGCTGGTTCCAAGCCATCGACAGGGGCAGCGACGTTGCTAATACATTCGACCGGCTCTCCTTAGCGCTGGAACGCGCCGCCGACTATGCCACCGCTGCACACATCTGCCAAACAGGCTGGAATCGCTTCTCAAGAGAAGTACGACGATTCAAATACACCGAGAAGATCCAACAACGCGGCGAAAAATGCCGCAAGAAACTCCAACAAGGTCAACCTGGATCATAAGAAGGGCGCTATGGGGAAATCCGCTTGCGTTTTCACAAATCGCGAGCAGCAGCAGAGCCTTCCCGCAGCACGGATGAACGTAGTGATCCTTCGGGTCGCGTGCTGCTCACGGCGGGGCCAAGTCGAAGACGGCCCTACCTGGTTCGGTTGCGGGGGACAACCTCGTCCCTGGTGGTGAGCGTCCCGGGGCCATCTGCTGGCCGGCCGACTAAGAGCTACACGTCTATGTGCTGGTGTTTTCTGCGGTGATGATTAGTGTCCAGATGTGGTGCAGGAGTGATTCCTGGACAGCTTCGGGGAGCTCATCGATTTCTGCGGGTAGGCGGCCCGCAAAGACACCCGAACGGGGGTCGTTGACGTCTATGCCCGCAGCTTCCGCCGCAGCCAGCAGTACTCGTAATTGGGATACCTGGAGAGCCTGTGCGAGGCCAGCAATGCTCGGGGGCTGTGGTATGCCATCGAGCCGTTCTTCGGTTTCGCTGGCCCACTTACCTACTGCTGATTTGGTGATCCGCCCGCCTGACAGCTTCGCGATCTGTGCATAACTCAATGACGGATCAGCCGCCCGGCGTTCATGGATAAGCCGTGCTAGTGCGTGCGTCAGCGCACACCTCCTATTTGCCCGCATTTAATGTAGCGAGCATGTCGGAAGTGTCCGGGGTGACTTACCTACCCAGATCGTCCTAACTTCGTGAACGAATCGACTCCAATTTGTTGACGAACGATCATCGGGCTGGCACTATCAATACCAACCGGCTGGTAGCAGGAATCCTAGTGTCCTGACTCGGTACCCCTATTTGCCCTAATAGTTGTCGTCGGGTCAGGGCTTCAATGGCCCTCGCTGAACGCTGTGACCACTAACCGGCGTAGCGGGCGGCGGGTGTCGGCGCATCCCTTGCATGCGCCGACACCCATCCACAATAGACAAAGAACTACATGCCAATTTTCAATTGGTTACCCTGGTCCACCAGGGAGTGGTGAGGCGTAGAATCGAAAACTAGAACTACACCCTCGCTCTACATTTATGGATCCTCCCCAGGCTGTCCCTGTGCCGCGGGGCTTGTGCACCGGGAGCTATCTGCTTGGGATTTGGAAATTCTGGGCAGTGTTTTTATGTGGACGGAGCTGGCCGGTCACCTCGTTTGCTGGGCGCGCCGCCGATTACCACGTTTTTGCCGAGGTGGTCACGGGTCAGCGCGACCAACCGGGCGCCGTCAATGAGTTCGATCCGGCCGTTATCCTTCGCTTTGGTCCAACAGCCGCTGGTAAACCAGGAAGTCGTGACGAGGATGCCGCGTCCGGCCCGCTTTTCGTCCATGGCTCCGACGAGTTCACGGATGTGGCTGACGCCGAGCACGCGGCTGTATTTTTTGGCCTGTACGACTGTGAGCCCGCCGATAATTGGGTCGCGGTTAAGCACTACTGCGTCGATGCCATCGTCGCCGGTCCGTTCGGTCGTCCATCCTTCCATGCCCATCGCTTCGAAGACTTGCCGGACGAAATGCTCGAATTCCGTCGGTGTCATCTCCATAAGGTCTGGGCGTGAATCTAGGCGTGATACCGCATCGAGACCGTCGACAAACGCGAACCGAGTTAAGTCGAACTCTCGGATCGGCGTTACGGGCTCAACTTCGTAGGGATGGGGAGAGACAAGTGCGTTGAGATGACGAAGGCAGTCCTGAGGACTGACCTCATGCAGGTTGAGGCTGTCGAACACCGTGCGCTCGACGGTAACACTGATCAGGCAGGGATACTCACGGTGACCAGTGGCCGGATTCGTGGCGCGCACGTGTGCATTCACGTCGACGATCTGGAGCGCGGGGTCCGCGTCGAACAGGTCACGGAGATATAACAGCGCGATCTGGCTAACGATCGATCGGTACAGCTGGGCTACCTGCGCCTTCGGCCGGGCTGTCTCGCGCTGCTCATCTTTGGACACGACATAGCTGTAACGGGCCACAAGTGGCACGACGTCGGTGCCCGGTAGCTGGACCCGTGCCACGACTTGCTCACTGCGCGGCGAATACGCGATCTCGGCCGCCCTCGGCAAATCCTGCGGCAGTGGCACCCTCTCGCTGACGGCACTCAGGTACCGCTCCACGCTCTCGCGATGTCGCGCCGTGCAGCATTCTTGCCACGTGACAATCTCGACGTTATGGGCCTCAACCTCGGCTTGGTGTGAGCGGACGCGTGCAGCGTGAGCGGCGCGCTGCTCACGCTGCACGCCTGACGCCGGTTCTCTGCGGCGTCGCGCTCGCGCTCGGCTTGTGCGAACGCCGCCTCAGCGTCGGTCATCTGCTTGGCGTATCTATTCCGACCGCCGAATAACCCACTGAGGACGCCTGGCTCGTGCGGGCGGAACTGCTCCCAATCCGGTTGAGGCAGAGGATGGGCATGCTCTCCCAGATCGAGCGGCGGCGGCGGATCGACTCGACACAAAGACCGCAAATCCAGGCGCGACGAACGCGTCAAACTACGACGAAGAATCGATTCCAAATCAGCGATCCGCTCGTCAAGCCTCCGATTAAGCAGCTCGACCTGCGCCTGGCAGGCCGCGATGTGCTGCTGCCTACGCTCGCGCTCCGCCGCGCGCTCTGCCGCAGCCACCGCACGCTGTTCTCGTTCTGCCTCCCGCTGCTGCTGGCGGACCCACCGCTCGTACTCCGACAACCCACCTGCCACGCCAGCTCCCCTGTGTCGTCACCGCACACCCCTCACTCTAGGTGCGCATAGAGCGGCCGGGAACTCTGTTGATCATCGGGTCGACCCGAGACGGCATACGGCGGGACCTCTGCCAGACCATGAGTACCGCTCACGAACGGATTGGTGGCTGCGCTCGTCACGGCGGACACTGCGCTGCTGAAGTAGTCGCCTGACACTGCGCAGGCTGACACCGAACGTCTCGGCTACGTGTTTGGCCGTCGGGGCGGGGTTGCACCTAGCCAATACAAGATCGTATCCCTGCCGCAAAGATTGACCCATCCGCTCCAGGTTCGCTGCTCAGATGCGGTAGCCCTGCCGCCCTGGGCATGGGTTGCCGTAGCTGTCCTTGTGCGGGCGCATCACCGTGGATGGGCTGATCCGGCCAAAGTCGCGTTGACAGTAGGCGCAGCGCACCCGGTAGTGGGCTTGCGAGCGTGGACGTGTCAGAGTTGAGCGCAGACCACCGGATCGGCGGGAGGAAGAGAAGGTGGTGCGGTCGCCATACTCCCCGGCCTTGGCCAGTTCGATCTCGTAGCGGGGCTCGAATTTGATGTCGGTGTTCTCTAGCGATGTGATTTTCCAGTTGAACAGGCTCTTTATGCCGGGACCCGATGAGCGGCCGCCGGTCTGGTCCCAGACGTAGAGGTACTCCTGTCCGGTCCCGCCTTTGCGCCACTTGAACTCCAGGGAGTAGGGCTCGACCAGCCGTTGTACTCGGTCGTAGGTCATGCGCAGCAGGGTCTGTGAGCGCCCGGCGTGCATGATTGGTGTGCGCAGCTCTGCGGGGAAGAAGGCAAGTTGGTTGGCGTCGCCGTATTGGAACGACGAGAACAGCGACCGCAGCTCGTCCTTGAACCGGTCTACCGTCGTAGTGAAGTCCATCCGGCTTTCTGCAACGCAGACGACCTTGCTCCAATAGCTGCGCATGATCTCGAACGGCACGGCCAGCAGGAGCCCGAGGGCGGCCTGCGGGCTGGGCTCGAAGATTGTCTTGCGGAGGAACGTGGTCACGATCGTCGTCTTGTCCACCGCGATGTCGTTGTTGACGAAGATCGAGTAGACGAGATCGAACAGGTCATTGGACATGTGCCGTTGCAGTAGACACTTGAGCTTGTCGGCCAGCGCCTCCTCCAAGCTGATGACCTCCAGCGTGGTGGCGCAGTCGGCCTGGTCAGAGTAGGGGTGGATGAGCTTGCGTTGTTGAATCGGCAGGTAGAGGCGGCCGAACTCGGTAACGTCCAGGCGCAGCGCGATGGTCATCGTGCTGGTCTTGCCGTAGAAGTCTTTGAAGTACAACGTGAACTTGTGCACGATCCTGTCTCGGTCGATGCTGCGTTGATCGGTTTGGGCGTTTCGGTCCAGGTCGAACTCGACGCTGGTACGTGCCTGGATCATCCGACAAGCGCTGTTCAGCGCGTCGAGTAGCTGGCCGGGGTCCAGCCCGGTCGGGGCGGCGAAGTCGAGATCGCCGGAGAACCGAGTGTTGACGAAGTAGCCCTTGCGAAACGCATTGCCACCTTTGAGGACGAGCCGGTCGCGCATCAGCGGGTTGTCGCCGTACAGGCCAGCCAGCAGCCACCCATACAGGTAATCGCGCTGCACGTCGGAGGCGTGGACACCGAGGAGCTTGCTCGTCGCGTCGATCTCGTCACGGTCGATCACGCGACGATTCTCCTGCCTGTCCGTTTCTATCCCGCCACTGGGTTACCGCCGCGTCTGAGGCACTCTCGCCCTTGATCCCTAGCGCGTCAGCATCCGCTCATAGCCGCTTACCGGCTTATTGTTGCCCGCCGCTGAGAATGCAGACACCGGCGTCATCGATGGTGCGGATGTCGGTGGACGTGAGCAGGCCCCTGTCGGTGGGGTGCCACACGGGGCCTGGTTGGATGCTGTATCGCTCGGCGTGGCAAGTAAGCGCAGTAACCCAGTTGGGTCAGGTTGCTTTCTGAACCACGCACGTCGCGGCTAGGTGAGCGCGGGGTCCCCCTCCGCAACCGTTGCCACATATCGTACATGCGCCTGTGGTCAGCAGGGATCATCTGCCTTCCGCGATATCATCGAATTCGTCTCGGTCATGCAGCGTCGTCGACTGTGAGATCGACGCTTCGGCAAGTCGTGATGATGATGGTGGTGTCTCATCGTCACTCGCGGCGTTTTCGATCTCCTTTTCCACATACCGTTCAGCTTCGTCGAGACGTGTAACGATCTCAGAGTCGTTTGCGAAGGCTAGCTTGTATGCGGCGATCGCATCTCTAGCCGCCTGGTAGCAGGCCTCTGGTTCGACGTCCGACGAGTAGCCGTCAGCCGACATGTCGATCTCCTCGTTGAGGTTCGGCAGGATCTCGTCGCGGACGCGTCCGAGCAGCTCTTCCCGTTCGACATCGGTGAAAAGTTGGCATACCGATTCATCTAGCCATCCGGCGTCGAGCAGCTCCAAGGCCAGTTCCTCAAGTTGCTCGACTGCCTTCCGGCGGAGCGTCTCTGGCAGCGCTCGTGCCTCCTGCAGTCGGCCAAGTACCCGTGGCTCCCAGTAGGCGCCGATGTATCCACCGAACCGCAACAACCTGTCGAGATCCTGGTCATGTACGACAGCCCACTCACGGAGAAAGACTGGCGAGCATCTATGCAGTAGAAATTGAGCGAACGGATGGCTCCATGACTCTTTGATTGAGAGGACCGGGACGGTGACCCGTGGGATAACCCGCGCGTACTGACTGGCTGGCACGCGGACAAGCGTGCCCCGTGTGGTCGCGCCACCGCAGTCTATCTGCTGCAGCAATTCGTGGTCATCGAGTCCATCGAGGAATACGGTTACCGCGTTAGCGTCCTCGGCGATGACGGCGGCAAATCCCTCACGGATTGTAGGGTGTCGAAATCGCCAAACAGGGTCGCCGTGTGTGTCGGTCGACTGTTGCAGGAAAGTGGCGTCCAGCATCGGGAACGAGCGCAGGACGTCGCCTTCCGATGTGCCAAGCCGAGTGACGGCTTCGGCGAGCGTGGGTGTGAATTGAACTGGTGCAGCGAGTTCGTCACCGGACAGGTAGACGCACGCTAGCGCCCCACGTGAGCCCGGCTCCGGTTGGTGGAGTACATCGCTCAGGAACGCAACCGGGCGCTCGAAGTACTGGACAAGATTGTCATCGGTCACGAGACGTACGCCTTGGGTGAAGGTCTGCCGGCTGAGCCGCCGGGCGACTTCCGGCTGGAATCGCTTGACCCCGGCGACCCGGCATAGATGAGGACGCCACTGTTCGAGTACTTGCCGGGGTTGGTCACCTGCCTTGAGGTGGTTATAGAGGATTTGTCGTTTCTCCGCGTCAGTGAGGTCCGTGACATCGATGACGACCTTTCGCTCGCGGAGCCGGGGATAGGCGTACTCCTTCAGATAGGGGCGGGCGTCGCGGTAGATATAGTCGCGGCTGGTCAGAATCACACGGGCGCCCTGTTTCACGGCCGTCATCACTTGGTCCATTCGACGTGACCAACTGTCGGTCAGGGCAGCGTCGTGGCGAATCCCGCCGAAGGCGTCATCGACCCAGAATAGTTGGCTCGGCTCGTCGGGGTTCCACGCGGCGATGAGTTCCTCCGCCGAGTCGACTCGACGGACGCCGCACCCCCAGTTGTCAAGTGCCGCCATCGCGAGTGTCGCCGCGATGGTTGACTTTCCACACGCTGGCTCTCCCAGTAGAAGGACGAACCCATGATCGGCCACCGCGTCCGCTGCGCGGCGGTACGCCTCGGTCGGCACGAATGTCGCTAGGTCTGCCTCCAGACGACTTAGTAGAGCCTGCGCCTGGCGCAAGCGTCGATCGTCAAGGATTTGGCCGAGGTCACCCAGCCCGTAGATACGCGGCACATACCGTCGAAGGTCGGGGCGCTGGCTGATCTGCTGGCAAATCCACCGGCCGTCGAGGACGAGGCACTGCTGCACGCCGTGCGTTCGGACTTGTTCCTTCAGCCACTCGTCCGTTCGCCCCGTCACTGACAGGTTTGTGAGGAGAAGATAGGCGTCGCATAGACCGTGCGAATGCAGCCTCCCAACCTTGGTGATCTCATCGACGAGCGTTGACGGTGTGAGCGTCCCTGAAGCCTGGGCGCTGAACTTGCACTGTGCGACCGTCGCGACGCCCGAGCCGAGCGCCAACGGATCGCTCGGGGCCTGGATCGCCCATTGACCGTGGAACGCACCATCACGGCCCGCATCATTACTGTCGGCGAATGTATGAAACGTCTGTCCAAGAACCTGCTGCAGGATCACCGCGCAAAGATCCTGAAAAGCGCGCCAACCAAGCTTGTGCAGGTCGTAGTCAACGAGGGCCACGACCCCATCATCGCGTAGCCCGGGTTACCGCGTTGCAACGCCCGCGTCCACCATGGCACGTTCCAGGCTTGGGCTCAAATGGTCATGGCGACACACCATTATCCTGGCGGATTTTGACTCTGCTAAGGTACCCCCTTTCCGGGGGTCTACTGAGAGGATTATTGGTGAGTGGAGCTGAGCCGTTGTGTATCCAG
>JBOHGE010000073.1:9142-19596 GCA_050700055.1 Pseudonocardiaceae bacterium | reverse complement strand
GGCCACGGAGCAGCGCCGCAGGCCCAAGGTCCGCAGGCGCGATGCCTGCCCGCAGCTGCGGGCTGAGGTGGTGACCGGGCTGCGGGCCGGGCACTCCCCGGATCAGGTGGCCGGGCGATTGCGTTATGAGTACCCCGGGCAGCAGGCTCGGTGGGTGTCGCATGAGTCGATCCACACCTGGATCTACGCCCTGCCCAAGGGCGAGCCGGCCGCCCAGGGCATCGTGCTGCGCTCGGGGCGCACCCAGCGCCGGACACGCGGCCGGACACGCTCACCGGGAGCCTGGATCGTGGGCATGACCAGCATCCACACCCGCCCCGCCGAGGCCGGCGACCGGGCCGTGCCCGGGCATCGGGAGGGCGACCTGGTGATCGGGAAGGCCGGGAAGACCGCGATGGCCACCCTGGTGGAGCGGAGCTGCCGCTACACCGTGCCCGTCGCGCTGCCCGCCGGGCGCCGCGACGCCACCACCACCTGTGACGCCCTGATCACCACGGTGACCGGGATGCCCACCGAGCTGGTTGAGACCCTGACCTGGGACCAGGGCAGCGAGATGGCCGCCCACGCCGCATTCTCCCTGGCCACCTACGTGTCAGTGTACTTCGCCCACCCCCACTCACTCTGGGAACGCGGCACCAACGAGAACACCAACGGGCTGCTGCGCGAGTACTTCCCCAAGGGCACCGAGATCACCGACGACCAAACCCACCTCGACCGCGTAGCCACCGAGCTCAACAACCGGCCACGCCCTATCCTGGGCTACCGAACCCCAGCAGAAGTCTTCACCGACCTCCTCACCAGCTCGATTGCTTCCACCGGCTGACACCAAGGCTTTCTGGCAGCGCAAGATGGCATGCCGGGAACCTGGCAGGGTCTGAGGACTACTTGGTGTTACGGCCCACGGCGGTGCCGGGTCATTCTGTCATGCCGGATCGTGTCGGGCGCTGCCGATCAGGCAGCCAATCGTGTCGTCTAGCAGTTGTCGCAGTCGATCGCCCTGGCTGTCCCCGGCTGCTATTGTCCGGAGGCTGAGCAAGTCGGTCACAATCCGAGAAGCCAGTTCTCTGGGCTGGGTGCCACTGACGGTGAGCGCTGCCGTTTCGTCGATCAGCGGGACCCCGGAGCCCAGCATGGACGCCAGCCTTCGAAATCGTTGGACTGTCGCTAGGCCGGTTATACGCTCACGTTCGGCGCGTTCCCACAGTGCCAGCAGTTTCCCACGGGCATCCAGGACGGTGTCGCATCGCTGAGCGAAATCTCGGCTGGGCCATCGCTGCGCTTTCTCGACCTTGGCCACGGTCGACCCGCTGTGCATGATCAGCGCACCTAGGCCAACTTGTGAAAATCCCCGTATTCCGCGCAGGCGGCGCAACTCGGCGCCAAATTCATGTCGGACGGACGCGTCTGGATTCAATTCGCTCGGAGTTCTTCCCATCTCGCGCTCTCCCCAGTTTCACGAGCAGTAACCAAGAAACGATCGTGTCCAGCACCACGAACTCGACGTCAGGACCATTTCCGGGTCGGGTGAACGTCCCTGCTGTCGAGCTCACGGGGCACGGCGCAGCCCGGCAGATCTCCGATTTCGTGCCGGAAAATCCGGATACCGTCCAGCGCCTCGGGAGGCGGTTCCTCGATCGACTCTAGAATCGCCTCGACCGTGGAAAGAAGTGTCGGGTTCATCGCCCAGTACGGGCGTGGAATCCGCAGTACCGCCGCGAGAAGATCTCCCGGGTACACATCGGCTTCGAGTAACGGAGCTTCCCGCAGGAACCCCACGGCACGCTGGAGCAGGATACCCAGACCGACGCCCTGGTTGACCAGAATCCTGATCTCACCCGCAGTCAGGTCGGCGACGGGTTTGCGCCGTAACTCGTAGACCTTCCTGACGAGCTGAGTCGCCTCCGCAGGAGCAGGACCCCAGAAACTCTCCTCGAGATCCTCGAGCGACCGATCATCTGTCATGTGGCACCTACTCATTGTCTCGGCAGGTAGGTTTCCGAATAGTCGAGCAGGCGACTCGCCCGAGACAACTCGGACTCCAAAACGGCGCGCGCCTCGTCCGGAATTCGAGTGTCGCCCAGCCTGCGCTTGATGTCCTCGATGCGGTTGAGTAGGCCCCGTTGCGCGTCGCGTACCTCTTTGACGTGATCGAAAGGTGTCCCGTCTGGTTTGCGCGCAACGACTTCGCCGTCGGTCTCCCGCTTGGCCGCATCAAGATCCCGCTGGGTCAGATGCTCCGATATGCGGTGCGTCTTCGTCGACTCCTGGCTTGATCTGTTGTCGACACCACTGGAATCGGTGCCCCCCGGAACGCAGACATACGGCTTCCCGTCCGGGCCGATCCTGGTCTGGCCGATCTCGTCAGCGTTACAGGGACCGGGCGGATTTGTCGGCGGCAATGCGGTGGACGCAGACAACCGCTGAGGAGCCTGTGGTACTGCCCCAGCCTCCACTCCGGCAAAACCGAGCAGCATGACAACACCGACAGCTGACACTGCGATACGGAGCAGTCGCCGATTCATGACCGGTATCTCCTTTCCATGAAAGACCATGCGTAAGAAATACCAGGGTCTGGCCGGGAGGGGTCCCGCCCTCCGTTGTATGCGGTCCTTTGGTCGGATCTCCGTTGAGGGAGAAGTTCACCGGAGGGTAATATCCCGGTTGTACTAGATCGACAGGGGGGCGGATGGACGTCGATACGGTCGTTTTCGGCCGATACCGGCTGCATGAGCAGATCGGAGCTGGTGGGGCGGGCGTGGTGTGGCGGGCCACTGACGAGCTGCTACACCAGACAGTCGCCCTCAAACGCGTCATCGTCAGCGGGTTGAACGACGGGCAGGCCCAGCTCACGGTGGACCGTGCCTTGCGCGAGGCCCGGCTAGCCGCGCAGCTGCGTGGGCACTCCCACGTCGTCGCCGTCTACGACGTCTTGGTCGACGACGGCGACATCTGGCTCGTGATGGAATACCTTCCCGCCCGCAGTCTGCGCGAGATCCTGGACGACCAGGGTCCACTCGACGCCGGCGAAGTGGCCCGGATCGGGGCTGATATCGCCGACGCGCTGGCCGCCGCACACGGCCGCGGCATCGAACACCGCGACGTCAAGCCCGGCAACGTGCTCGTCGGCCACGACGGCACTGTCAAGCTCACCGACTTCGGCATTTCGCATCTCACCGGAGACCCGCAACTCACCCAGACCGGGATCAGCGGCACCCCCGCCTTCCTCGCCCCCGAAGTCGCCGGCTCGGGAGAGTCCTTGCACGCCTCCGACGTCTTCTCCCTCGGCGCTACTCTTTATGCTGCGGTCGAGGGTCAGCCCCCCTTCGGAAGCGACGACAACGTCTTGCGGCTGATCAACGTCATCCGGACCGGTGTCATCCGAGTTCCCAGCCAGGCCGGACCCCTCGAACCTCTGCTCCTGCGGTTGCTCCAAGTCAGTCCCGCCACCCGGCCCGACGCCGCCACCGCCCGCGACCTGCTCGCGCAGTTCGCCCTCCGATTCTCCGAACCCGGCCACCAGAAACCCCCGCGCAGGCCAAGACGCCAGCCATCCCGACGACTCATCTTGATTACCGTCGCTGCGGTTCTCGCGCTCGTTGCGACCGCTGCGACAGTCCACGCGAGCCTGTTCACCCGCTCCACCTCCGCTGTGTCGTTCGACGGTGGGTTCGAGACACCGCAGCTTGCCGCGTACACAGATGTTGTGATTGTCGCAGGCCAGCCCATCGGTGCCTGGACGGTAACGCAGGGACAAGCCAATCTTATTGGGGCTGGTTACTGGTCGGCGGCCGAAGGTGCCCAGTCGGTGGACCTCAGCGGATTTATCGACGGGGCTATCGCACAGACTTTCAGCACGATCCCCGGCCAGACCTATCTGGTTGAGTTCGCACTGGCTGGAAACCCCGACGGACTTCCGGGCGTGAAAACCGGCCGCGCTTCGGTGAACGGGCAACCCGTCATGGACTTCTCCTCAGCGGACACCACGGGAACGATCCGCGCCACCGAAAAATGAGGTTTTCTTTCACGTCGTCAGGTACCCAGACGACCATCGAGTTCGCGAGTACCTGTGGCACCGCGTATGGTCCGGTCATCGATGATGTGAGAGTCACTGCGGTCAGCCCCCGTTAGACTCGTGGTCCGCTGCTCGCGAAAAGACCGAGCTTGGCATTCAGTCCAACAGCCGCAGATCCGGCGGCACCAGCGTGGTGGACAGCAACAGCTCGAGGATCAGCTTGTGGTTGAGCGCGTTGCCAACCGGTTCGCCGACCTCATTGCGGGGATCGCGTCGGCTGGTCAGCACACCGGCACGCGCTCGTCGACATCCGTTTTGTAGGGCACTTCGGCCGGGTCGCCGTTGAGATAGGAATTCGCCGGAGTGCAATACTCCCGATTCCATGGTGGGCTGTCGACCAGGTACCACCAGCCAGGTTGCACGGTGATCGGCGCATTGGGGTCGAAGAACCGGCACACCACCTCTATCTGCTGGCTAGGCAGCACCCGGCGTCCTTGCCCGCCGAATCCACGCGGATCCCGGAAGGCGTTGGTACCGGCCGGGTTGCTGGTGTGCACCTGCTGGGTGAACGTCTGGCCTCCTGGAACGCAGGTGTCGCACGTCGGCTGGGGCATCCCAGCCTCCGGTGGCGTCACCACGGGCGGGGGCGGGATCGGGACGGTAGTAGACGGCAGCGTCGACTTCCCGGCGGTATCATCACCGCGGACCAGGGCGAGGGTGACGCCTCCGGCCAGGATGGCGAGCGTGATCACCAGCATCAGTACCGGCCGGTGGGGCCGCCACCGCCGAGTGGGGTGAAGGCTGCGGCAGCGGTGGGCGGACGGATGATGCCGACACCCACGATGTTGAACATCTGCAGGGCGTTGTCCGCGGTGCCGAACGGAGGCTGGCCCTCAATGGCCGCATACAGCGTCGAGCCGAGAGAGAACACGTCAGAGGCGGAGCTGGACTTTCCGGTCCTGGCGACCTCGGGGGCCAGGTACGCGCAGGTTCCGCAGATAGTCCCGGTTTGGGTGAGATGGACGTCGCCCGTGAACTGGGAGATGCCGAAGTCAGTGAGCTTGGCGGTGCCGTCCTCGGCGATGAGCACATTGCCAGGGGTAACGTCATGATGCTGTGTCCCCAGCGCATGCACCGCAGCCAGCGCGTCGGCGACCTGAGCGCCGATCCGGGCGACCTGACCGAGACCCAGTGGCCCGCGCTCACGCAGGCCAGGCTTCGGGCAGGGAAGTACTCCAGGACCAGCCACACGTCGCCGTCGTCGATGCGCACGCGTAGGTGGCCACCACGTGCCGGTGGTGCCGCAGCTGGGCCGCGAGCCGCGCTTCGCGTAGGGCGCGCTGGCGGATGAGCTCGGCTTGCTCGTCATCCACCCCGCCCAGAAAGACTCGCTTTAGCGCGACCGTCTGGTCCAGTAACAGATCAGCGGCCCGCCAGACCACACCCGTCGCACCCTTGCCGATCCGCTCCTCGAGCCGGTATCGGTCGAAGACCACCGAGCCCGAGTCCATCGACCCCCCTACGCTCAACCCAGCAACCGCAGATCCGGCGGTACCAGTGTGGTGGACAGCAACAACTCGAGTATCAAATTGTGGTTGAGCACGTTGCCGACCGGTTCGCCGACCTCGTCCCGAGTCAACCCGGAAACCCCACGCCCCGCCAAGCGGGCCCGCACCGCAGCGACGACGTGCTCGACCCGCTTGGCCGTCCACCCCTGACCCGGCTGCAACGCCGCTAACTCGGCAGCGACAGTGTTCCACGCCAGAGGCTGCGGATATGCCTCGTGACGCAGGTACCGCTGACCCAGCGTCACCAGCACCAGACGCTCCCGCTCGGACAGCTCCCCGATCGTCCCAGTGTGATGGGTGGTGTCGTCGAACCGCACGTCCGAATGACCGGCTATCACCGGCCCGGTGACTCGTATCTCCAACAAGTGCTCCCGATCACGTGCCGACCGGATGAACAGCGGCGTGTACGCCACCGGTAGTGGCTCCTCATGACCGCTGAGCAGCAACTGGGAACCGGGCAGGCGGATCGGCTGGCAGCCGGTGTTGCGCACCAACCATCGTCGGCCGTCGTGGCGCAGCAGCCCGTGGCGGCGGCTGACCCCACGGTCACCCGCACCCACACACACGTGCACCTCCGGCTCGTTGCGGCCGAAGACCACGGTGAGCCGAGACGTCGGCGCCGCGCTGATGCCACCCCGGTCACCCAGCACGAACAACGTCCCGGCCGGCACCGGCGGCAGGCCTCGCGCCAGGCTTCCCGTTCCGGCCGGCAACAACTGGACTCCACTGACAGGCGGGCTCATCTGGTGATCCTCTCGGAGTTGCTCCGGATCATCACAGATCGCCGTCGGGATCCCTCCCGGCGACCGTACGACAGGCTCCACAGCCATCTAGCCGGGTGGATCGCCTTCGACACAGGCCGCCACGGCTTGGCTCAGCGCCACTTCATCCAGGCTCTGCGCTTGGCCCACGCCGCGGGCGACGTCGGTCTCGGCTGCTACGTCCTGGCAAATCGCCGTACTCGCTGATTATCCGCTGCCGATCATCGCCTGGCAGCAGGTCCAGGAACCGGCCGGTCATGGAGGCCGCGCTGCGGCTGACCCCGGTCACCGCCAAGATGAATGTCCCCTCGGCGAGTGCGGCCATCGTGGGTGCGAGCAACTCAGCACACAGCTCGATGTGCGGCGCCGGTCGTATCCCGTCGATCCCCTTGTCGGCCAGGGCATCGACGGCGCGCTCGTCGAACACGACCTCCTGCGTACCATCCAGGGCCGCCTGCTGGGCCAATGCCAGCAGATGTTTGTCCCGCGCTGTGAGCTGGGGAGGGATGGCAGGACGCCCCGGCCGCCCGTAGTGCGCGGGGAACCCGAGCCCGGCCGTGGCGTCCACGAGCTGCTGCACCGGGATCAGGGCACCAGGCCCGTACCGGTCAACCCACCTGGTGTGGTAGTCACGCCATGCCGGACTCCCCGCCGGGGTCGCCGTCAGCCTCAGCAGTGCTCCTGCTGCGGCTTCGGCTTCGGCCGCGACCTGCGAGGGGAGCACCACGGTGCAGCCGAGTCGTAGATCCACCATCAACTGCTGCGGGGCACCGCCCGACAGTGCCCGCATCCGGCCACCCGTCACCCGCCCGGTCTGCCCCACGGCCGAGGACGCCCCGCAGCTGGCCGCCTCCAGCTGCGTCTGGATCATGCAGAGCTCCTCGATCAGCGGCGCAACCTCCTCCAGCGCGCCGGCTTCCGCCTCCTGGATCCGGTCCAGGACGTAGGCGAGTCCATCTGTGCTGGTCGACGGCGGGCGCAAGCCGGTGATCAGGACGCCGCAGGCCACGAGATCAGCCAGCATGCCCTCGATCGCTGCGGCTGGAGTTCCGGGGATCTCGGAGGCCAGCTCGCCGATCAGGTCATCGAACAGGATGGGCGACCGGGCCACACGCATGATCGTTTGGACTGCTGGGGTGTGCCGCACCGAGACCTGCGCCGAGACGCTGCGGGCGGGGTCACCGGAGTGCGGCTGCCAGGACACCACCAGTCGCTCGCCCCGTATGAACACAAGGTCATTCGCAATGACCGGTAGCCGACGCCGCAGGGAAGGGCACGATTCCAACCGGGCGATCACTCCGGCCAGCCAGACTGCATCAGCTCTGATCCGCACGTGCTGGTCGCCGGTCCACACGGCTGATGCCTCCTGGCCGAAACGCAGCGGAGCTACACCCGCGAACATTCCGAACGGTGTCGCCCGACCGCGCATCCGCACCAGGTAACGGGTCAGCGACATCACCATGCGCCGCACTTGACCCGTACGAGGCCGGTGCCCCCGGCAGACTGCCTCGACGCGCTCTGCCAACGCGGGGCTGGCCAGCGTGACGGCGTCTGCGATGGGTTCCTGCGCCCAGACGTGATCGATCCAGGCGCACCACTGCTCAACGTCGTCAGAGTCCTCCAGCGTTGGCCAGGACTGGGGAGTCAGCTCGCCCGTGTGCGCTGTTGCGCGGATCACAGCCGCATCAACCTGGTGATACCACCGTGAACGCTCCCGCGTGCTCACCCTGGTGTCCTCCGTGTCCTCCAGATAGCCGTCACTGCGAACCGTCCCGGTCGTCTCCGGTCCAGCTACTCGCCGGAGACGACCGGGGCCTGGCTTCAGCAGTCGCCGTCTGTCTTGGTGTCGCACCCGTTGTCGGTGTCTTCCAGCAGCGCTTCGACGGCGTCGCCGGCCTCGACGACGGTAATGTCAAGGTCGAGTTCGGCGATGCCGCCTGCCTGATCCGCAACCATGATCAGCCTCCTGTTCCGTGGGTTCCCGGTTACCTGCCACCGCCCGGGCCCTTTCCTCCTGGGCGGCTACAACCAGTGAATGTTGTTCCACCGATGCCAGAAGAGGCCACACTGAACGGAAAGTTGAAAGCCTTGAAACTTGAAGCTCGGAGCGAGTTCCATGGCAGCCAGGACACATACTCCGAACACCGCTCTCGCAGCGCTCATCGCTGAAGCGCAGTGGACGAATGGGCAGTTCGCCCGGGCCGTGAACCGGGTCGGGGCCGAGGCGGGACTGCAACTGAGCTATGACGACAGCGCGGTGTGTCACTGGCTGGCCGGCACCCTTCCCCGCGACCGTGTCCGGCCGGTGGTCTGCGAGGTGCTCTCGCGCCGCCTTGGCAGACCGGTGACGCTGGCGTCAGCCGGCCTGGGTGCAGAGCAGTACGAGGACACTGCGGATACCGTGGCCGGACTTATCGACTTGGGGAGGGCGGATATGGATCCCTCGCGACGGGTGGCACTGGGGGCGATCGGGCTCTACTCGTCTGTGCTGGTCATTCCCGGATGGGCTGAGGTCAGCGGCCGGTTCGACCTGCTGCGAAAGAACCCGCGGGTGCGTATCGGGTACGCTGAGGTCGACGCGGTGCGCTCCATGACCGACCACCTGTCGACCCTCGACGACCAGTTCGGTGGCCGTACCGCGCGCCCCATGGCGGCGGCGTTCCTGGTCAACACCATTGCCCCCTACCTGCGGGCCGAGGCCATCCCTGAGATCCGCGCCCAGATGCTGTCCGCAGCGGCCGACCACTGCTACCTGACCGGATACATGGCCATGGACGAACGCGCCGACGGCCTGGCCCAGCGCTACTACGTCAAGGCGCTGGAACTCGCCGGGTACGCCAACGACCACCTGACCTACTGCACCACCCTGCGGGGCATGAGCGTGCTGGCGGTGGACCTGCGCCACACCAGCGACGCCCTGCGCCTGGCCGACGCCGCCGCAGCCGCCGCACCCCACGCAGGCCCCCGGATGCTCGCGTTCCTCACCGGGCAACAAGCCCATGCCGCCGCGCAGTCAGGCGACCGCACCCAAGCCCTGGCCAAACTCCGAGAAGCAGAAGCCGCGATGGACCGCGCTGAATCACAAGCCACAACGTTCGGATCCTACGACCCGTCCTCCATGAACTACCACATCGCGCAGGTCCGTTACGAACTCGGCGACCGCGCGCAGTCCATCACTGCCATGGAGCAAGCCGACCGCCTTCGGCACCAGGTGTACCGCCGCGCCCGGGTACGACATCTCGGGACGCTGGCCGAGCGCAGAGTCCACATAGGACGGCTCGAAGAAGCCTGCACCGCCTGGGACCGGATGCTCGACGACTACCCCGCCGTACAGTCCGGCCGCTGCGACGACCGATTCACCACCATGATGATCACCTTGCGCCCCTACCTGCGAAACCACCACGCCAAAGAGCTGTACGAGCGCGGACGCACCCTGGCACCGCTGCGCAGATGATGCCTATCCCAGGCCCAATCGCGGCGGGTCCACCTGTGACCAGCACCGCTTCCGGCAAGAATTGAACAGCATTCGTGCTTGCCGTCAGGCGGGGCAGGTTTCCTGGTAGGGCAGCTCCGGGAGGTAGCGGGCCCACCCATCACGATCGAGCCCGCCTCCGGCGATCGCGCAGGCGCGCTCCAGTGCATGGTCTAACAGATAGTTGAGGTCCGCGAGATCCCACAGGATCACGGTCTGGTCGGCGCCGGCGGTGGCCAGAACTTTGCCGTCAGGGGAGAACGCCGCGGAGGTCACTGCGTTGGTGTGGCCGGTGAGGGGTTGGCCGAGTGGGCGAGGCTGATTCGGGTCGGTGAGGTCCCACAGCCTGGCGGTTTGGTCGGCGCTGGCGGTGGCTAGGACGTTCCCGTTACGGGAGAACGCTGCGGAGGTCACCGGGCCGGTGTGGCCGGTGAGGGGTTGGCCGAGTGGGTGGGGTTGCCTTGGGTTGGTGATGTCCCACAGTCGGGCGGTCTGGTCGTTGCTGGTGGTGGCCAGGGTGCGGCCGTTGGGGGAGAACGTTGCTGAGTTCACCGGGCCGGTGTGGCTGGTCAGTGAGCTGAGCTGTGCGGGCTGGGCCGGGTTGGTGATGTCCCACAGCCTGGTGGTCTGGTCGGTGCTTG
>JBOHGE010000073.1:0-9042 GCA_050700055.1 Pseudonocardiaceae bacterium | reverse complement strand
AACGTTGCTGAGTTCACCGGGCCGGTGTGGCTGGTCAGTGAGCTGAGCTGTGCGGGCTGGGCCGGGTTGGTGATGTCCCACAGCCTGGTGGTCTGGTCGGTGCTTGCGGTGGCGAGGGTGCGGCCGTCGGGGGAGAACGCTGCGGAGGTCACGGCGCCGGTGTGGCCGGTGAGGGGTGGGCCGAGTAGCCGGGGTCGATCTCGGTCGCTGACGTCCCACAGTCTGACGGTCTGGTCGGTGCTTGCGGTGGCCAGGATGCGTCCGTCGGGAGAGAACGTTGCGAAGGCTACCGCGGCGGTGTGGCCGATCAGTCGGACGATGCGGCGGGGCTGGGCCGGGTTGGTGAGGTTCCACTGGATCGCGGCGCCGTCAAGGCTGGTGGTGGCCAGGCTGCGCCCGTCGGGAGCAAACGCTACGGAGGTCACGGCGCCGGTGTGGCCGGTGAGGGGTGGGCCGAGTGGCCGGGGTCGATCTCGGTCGCTGACGTCCCACAGTCTGACGGTCTGGTCGGTGCTTGCGGTGGCGAGGGTGCGCCCGTCCGGGGCGAACGCTGCGGAGGTCACCGCGGCGGTGTGGCCGGTGAGGGGTGGGCCGATGTTGCGGGGATGGGCTGGGTCGGTGAGGTCCCACAGGATCGCGGTGCCGTCGGTGCTGGTGGTGGCGAGAGTGCGGCGGTCCGGGGCATTTGCCACGATGATGTTCGGGGCGAATGCCACCGAGGTCACGGCGCCGGTGTGGCCGGCGAGGGGTTGACCGAGCGGGCGGGGCTGGTTCGGGTCGCTGACATCCCACAGCCGGACGGTCTGGTCGGTGCTTGCGGTGGCCAGCGTGCGTCCATCGGGGGCAAAGGCTGCGGAGGTCACGGCGTCGGTGTGGCCGGTGAGGGGTTGGCCGAGTGGACGGGGCTGGTTCGGGTCGCGGACGTCCCACAGTCTGGCGGTTTTGTCGGTGCTGGTAGTGGCCAGCGTGCGGCCGTCGGGGGAGAACGCTGCGGAGGTCACCGGGCCGGTGTGGCCGGTGAGGGGTTGGCCGAGCAGGCTGGTCTGAGCTGGGTCGCTGACATCCCACAGCCTGACGGTCTGGTCGGCGCTTGCGGCGGCCAGGGTGCGGCCGTCGGGGGAGAACGTCACGGAGGTCACCGCGCCGGTGTGGCCGGCGAGGGGTTGGCCGATGCGGCTGGGCTGGGCCGGGTTGGTGAGGTCCCACAAGCTCACGGTGCCGTCTTGGCCGGCGGTGGCCACGGTGCGCCCGTCCGGGGCGAATGCCACCCCGTTCTCCGCGCCGGTGGGGCTGATCAGGGTGTGTTCGTAGCGCGTGGTGGTGAGGGAGTTGACCAGACCGGCCCGGGTCTCACCGCTGGGGTGAATACGCTCGGCCGCGATGCCGAGTCGCAGTGCGGTGCCCGGGTCGATGTCCCGCACCGCGTCGGCTTGGGCGACGAGCCCGCGGGCGATCGTGATCCGCTGTTGTTCCTGCACGGTTTGCCGCTGGGCGACCGCGACGCCGGCTGCGGTCACGGCCAGGATGAGCAGCACCGATAAAACGGTGATCGCGCGGCTGCGGAGGTAGCGGTCGCGGCGGATGCTGGTCTGCAGGAAGTCGCCGGCCTTCGGGCTGAGGTCGACGCGATCGGTGACCAGCACTCGATGTCGGCGTGGCCACCACCGGGTAGGTCGGCGGGTCGGCACCGACAGCGGTGTGGGGCGGAAGCGGGCGCCGGTGTCGGCCACGGCGGCGGAGAGTTGGCCCCCGCCCCACAGTCGGGTGGATGGGCGGCCTTGGTCGGTCCATTCCTCGGCGGCACGCTCGATGGCCCGACGGGCGCGCAGCGCTGACACGTTCGCCGCGATCGCCTCCGCCAGCGGGGGCCAGGCGGACAGGAACGCCTCGTGGGCGACTCCCAGCACCACCGTGCCGTTGTCGATGTCGGTGGTGAGCAGCCGGCGTTCGATGAAGGCGTCCAACTCGGTGGGCACCGCGTCGGGCAGCTCGTCCCGAGCAACCCGCCGCCGGGCGGGGCGGCCCTGCTCATCGACGGTGACCAGCCGCAGCAGCCCGGCGATCACCTCGTCGTGGCTGCGGCCGCCGGTGGTGATGGCGTCGGCCAGCGCCGCATCGGCCTGGCGGGTCAGCGCACCCTGCACCCCGCCGAGCTGCTCGTAGCGGGTGCCCGACAACCGTCCGCCGCGACCGACGCCTTCGGCGAGCACGGCCAGGGTGAAGGCCAGCAGCGGCAGCGCCTCCCCACTGTCGGTGTCGTCGACCAGCCGAGCCACCAGGTGCTCGTCCACGTCGATGCCGGCCAGCCGGGCCGGCCTCTCGATGATGGTGCGCAGCGCTTCACGTCGTAGTGGCCGCAGCGTGAACGTGCGGGTGGGTAGGGTGGCCAGGTCAGGGTCGCTCAGCACCTGGTCCAGAAACTCCGGGCGCAGCGTGGCCACCAGCTGTACCGGGCCGGCCAGCGCCGGACGCAGCAGCTCGATGAATCGGGCCCGCTGCCCGGGTGCGGCCTGGGTGAGCAGTTCCTCGAGTTCGTCCACCACGACCAGCAGGTGCCGCTGTGCGCCCGCCGGGTCTGCCGCCAGCAGCTCGTCGACCAGACCCGGGAGACCGCTGCTGTCGAGCTGCCGGCGGACCTGCTCCACCGTCCAGCCCAGCCCGACGTGCCGTCCCGCTGCGGTGAGTTCCCGGGTCAGTGCTGCTACCGGATCAGTGCCCGGCATGATGGGTGGCAGTGCCCGCCAGCCCACCTCGCCGGCCATCACCGGCAGCAGCCCGGCTCGGACCAGTGACGACTTGCCGCATCCGGAGGGACCCACCACCAGTAGCGCGGCACTCTCCGCGCGCAGGGCAGGTGATCGCAACAGCCCGGCGAGCTGCCCGACCTCGTCGGTGCGGCCGAAGAACACCCGATGCTGGTCGACCTCGAACGGGCGCAGCCCCGGGAACGGGGAAAGATCGTCCGACCAGCCCGATCCCGCAACGGCCTCGACCCGGCGCAACGCCTCGGTGAGGTCCGCACGGGCGCGCATCGGATCGCGCGCCATATCGATGTGCTGGACCGACTGCAGCAGCGGGTGAATCACACCGGGTTCGGTGCGGATCGGCAGCAACCGGTTACCCAGCGACGAGGCGATAGCGACCTCAGCGGTGTTCAACACGGACTTCAGAGAGGCCGGGCTGACGATGCAGACCACCACGTCCGCCCAGCGCAGCCGCTCATACAATTGCTGCTTCCAGTCTTCACCGATCGTGGCCCCGTCATGCCCGTCCAGGAAGACCTCGTGGCCATCCTCGACCAGCCACTGATGTACTTTGCGGACCAACGGGAGATCCTGGCTCGCGTGGCTGAGGAATACCCTGATCCCTCGACGAGCAGCCGGACCTGGCTTCTCGAGTCGGCGCTCGGCGCCTCCGGTACCGCGCTGAATCGGGAAGCTCTGTTCGTCGGCTTCGTCGTAGCGGTTTTGGGCGAGTGCGGTGTCGCCGAGGGATCTCAGGGTATTGGCCTCGCCGAGTTGGTCGCCGATGTCGCGGTGAATGGGCAGCGCCTGTTCGTACAGTTCGCGCGCCTCGTAATAGCGGTTTTGGGCGAGTGCGGTGTCGCCGAGGGATCTCAGAGTGTTGGCCTCGCCGAGTTGGTCGCCGATGTCGCGGTGAATGGGCAGCGCCTGTTCGTACAGTTCGCGCGCCTCGTCGTAGCGGTGCTGTGCCGATGCCGCGTCACCGAGAGCCACCAGCAGCCGTGCGCGGGCCGGTGCATCATCGCCACTCTCGTCGAGCAGGTCGCGCAGCCGTGCCTCCCGCTCGCGTCGTTCGTCCGGAGTCGTTCCCCAGGCGATTCCGCTGATGACGTCGGTGATCGTGCCGGCGTTGTCGTCGGTTTCCACGCGGAAGCGGTACATTCCTGATCGTCCTGACCACAGGTCGGTGGCCTGCTGAGCGAACTGGCGAATTGCGAAATCGCTCGCCCAGAACACCACCGGGACGGGGACGGCACGCCAGAGGTGGTCCCGGTTGAGGTTCAACTCGGCGATCACTCTGGAGCGGGCCTGGTCCGATCCAAGCTCGTCGAGCCCGAAGACGAACACCGCGTCAGGCAGTGATCGAGCGGCGGTCTCGATCTCCGCGACTATTCCGGCGGGGCCGGCCGGAATAGTCAGCTCCGCAATCGTGAGATCGGGGAGATCGCGACGCGCTGCCCGTATGATCCTGTCCCGCACCATGGGATGGTTGGCTACTGCGAATGCGATACGGAATCCGTTGCTTCGTCGGATCATTCGTTCGAGAGCGGCGAGCTCGACGAGGTTGTCCGGATTCTGGACCTCGTCGGATGCGGCTGAGGTGGTGCTCACAGGTCGATCTTCCCCAGCAGCGGGTTGAGGTCGTACCAGTCCGCGTCCTCACCGTGCTCATAGGCGAACACGTAATGGCTACGCAGTAGTCGAAAGAACCGGGGGTCGCTGGACGCCTCCTTGGTGCTCGCTACTGCTCGCAGCACTTCCTTGTCCTCGGGGAGCAGGCCCCGCACCATGTCCCTCGCGGCCCGGGAAGTGTAGTGATCCAGGGTTGCGCGAGATATGGGTAGCTCATCGACTCGGTCGAGTAGCTCGGTCAGCATGACCAGTAGACTTCGCAGGTGTCCACCGGACAGGCGCAGCACGCGTTCAAGGTCAGGTTTGCTCGCAAAAATCTGCTGTGCCGCACAGGTCACATCAGTGTCGGGTTGAGCGAATGCCGCCTTTGCCCTCCGGCCGATCACCTCGGTCAGCACCCGTTCGCCGGCCGCTACCGGGGCACGGTTGCGATCCTGCACGGTGATCAGCGGGATCGTTCCGATGGCACCGCCGTAATCATCACGCAACCGCCCCTGAGTATGGCTGTACACCAGCTCGATCGGCACGGTCATCAGCAGGCTGCACTTGATCGCCCGGAGCGTGGCGGCATTGTCGAGGAACAGGTTCTCGTGGTTGGTCAAACCCTGCTCGGTGAGCACCTTCTGGGGAATCTTGTCGAGATCATCGACGATGAGCAGGATGTCCTCGAATCCCTGGGTCCGCAGGTGTTGGCGGGCTTTGGGTAGCAGTTCCCGGTTGACGAGGTCGTATGCTGTGGGAAGCTGCCCGCGCAGCAGCTCCCGAAACTCTCGGCGAGCGGTGGGAAAGTCGTTCAATGCGAAACTGAAGGTGAGTGGGTCCGCTCCGACGTCAAAGGAGTCGAGCTGGATCCCCCTGCTGCGTTCCCACAACGAACGGAAGAAACCGCGGAGCCGCTGCTCGGCGAGGCTCATTCCGGCACGCGTCAGATCGGCGATGAGTTGCCGCACGATCTGCAGTACCACATCCTCGGGCTGAACGTCTTGGATGTCGAGCCATCGCTGCGCGTGCAGGGTGGAGACGAATACCTTCTTGCCGGCCGTGCCGTCGCGTAGAGCGCTCTCGACTCGGTACAGCTCGGTGGTCTTTCCTGATCCTTTGTGGCCGGTGAGCAGCCGGGCGATCGGACGTTCGGGCGAAGCGTTGTGGACAAAAGTCCGGACGAGTCGAGATCGCACATCCCTGCCGCCCGGGTCGAGCTCATGCTGCCAGTCCACATAGAGTGCGTCGTCGGCGGTGAGTGGTCGCAGCGGGTCCAACTCACGGTAAAGTGCGGCGACGGCATCCACAGTGTGCAGCTTACCGTCGGCGATCGATGAGGATCGGCGCAACGCCGTGCTCCGTGGCTTGCTGTGCAGCGCCGCCAGGCGACCCGGTCGCGGTCAAGCCCCTACAAGCCAGCCCACTACAGATCCTGGCTCACGAGCTCGATCCGTTGGGTGGCTGGGGTGACGGTGAAGTGCCAGTCAGTGGCCTTGGGGTTGCCGGCGTCGCGCCACCACCGGTAGGCGGCTTCGACTTCATCCCACAGCCGCCGTGACCCATGCTGGCGTATCTCGTAAGGACCGTCGGATCTCGGGTGGTGCCGCAGGCTTGCCCACGCCCCGGAATCGGGGTCGATCAGCCACAGGGTGCCGTGATCATCGTCGTGGTCCGGGTGCCAGTACAGGTGCCGGCAGTCGGGCACTCGCAGCCCCACAGCCAGCTGCGCGTCGTAGTCTCCGGCCACTTCGAAGGGATGTACCTCGGTCGCCGAGGTGTCGGCGTGTTGGCCGTCTCGGACGAACCTGTTGACCGTGACCCGAGGTACCCGCTGGTCACGTAGCCACATGAACCACGCCTTGCCGACGATCCGGCCGGTGGCGGTGCCGTCACCGAGGGGCTCCAGCGCCAGCAGCCCCCCGTCGAAGTACGCGTTCGCCCAAGGGGTCAGGATTCGCCCGCCTAGCCGGGTCTGGGCTACCCAATCAGGGGGTACGCGTTGGACGCTGGCGGTGCACAAGACCCGGTCATAGGGCGCTTTGGTGCGGTGGCCGACCGTACCGTCCCCGGTCAGGACGGTGACCGCGTCGTAGCCTGCCGCTTTCAGAACCCGCTGGGCGTGCTCGGCTAATGCTTCATCGATCTCCATGCTGACCACGTTGTGGGCGCCGAGCCGGTGTGCCAGCAGGGCGGTGTTGTAGCCGGTACCGGTGCCGATCTCCAGCATCCGCTCGCCCGGCTGGGCGCCCGACGCGGCGAGCATCTGCGCCACGATGCCCGGCTGGCTGGCGGAGCTGGAGATGTCGCGGCCCCGGCCGTCCGGGCCGACCGGGTGGCCGTCGTCCACCTGGACAGTCACCGATCGGTTCGCGTAGGCGATCTCAAGCCACCGGTCCGGCTGCTCGCTACGGTGCACCGGCACCAGGTCATTCGGGCCGTCGATGGCCGGATCAGGTCGCCACACGGTGTCGGGGAGGAAGGCGTGGCGGGGCACGGCCAGAAAAGTGTCCCGCCATTCCGGCGTGAGGTCACCGTCAGCAGCCAGCTGCTCTACCAAGTGGTCGAGCAGCCGCGCAGCATGCGTCATAGTCAACGGTCGTGCTTTCCGCCGGACTTGGGTTCTCGCGGATCGATCCGGGTACCATCCGGGACCTTTCCGTCAGCTCGCGACGGATCGTCCTTGGCGTGCTTTCCCTCGTTCGGATCCTTTTTGCCCTCGTTCGGCTCCTCGGCCACAGTGTCCTCCCCGTTCACCATCTTCGTACTTGATCGACAACGCTCCGTATGGGCTCCTCGGTCGTTGCAGCGGGTGCAAGGGCTGCGCTCAGAATAGTCCCCAGGGCCAGCCGGTAGGCCGCCAAATCGACCTCTTCCTCCAAGAACAGCCCGGTGCCGTGGTTCTCCATGAAAACCCACGCCGGTTCCTCGGCGAACTCCAGGATCACGAACGAACCGCGCAGCCCGGCGTAAGCTCCGGCAGCCATCGGGACCACCCGCAGCGTCACGTGCGGTCGCTCGGCTGCGCTGAGCAGGTGCTGGAGTTGCCAGTGCATCGTCGATCGGGCGGCGCAGCGCGCCCTCGTCCACCACCGCGAAGAACTGTGGTGCGCTGGCCCTGGTCAGCACCGCCTGACGGGCCATCCGAGCGGCCACCAGGTTGTCCAGCTCAGATACGGAGACGGTGGGGGCGACACCCTGGATGATCGCCCGGGTGTACTCGGCGGTCTGTAGCAGCCCAGGCACCACCAGCGCTTCGTGGTTCTGTATCCGGGTGGCTTTGGCTTCGAAGTCGATGAGGCTGCGCCAGAGTTGCGGTAGTCCGGGTTGGCGGGTCCACCAGCCGCGTTCCTCGGCCCGGCGGACCAGGTCGAGCAGGTCGTCGCGGGTGGCGGCGGGTACCTGGTAGAGGCCCAGTAGCGCGGTGACGTCCTCGATCTGCAGGCCGCTGTTGCCGGTCTCGATCCGGCTGATCTTGCTGGGTGACATGCCCAGCCGTTTGGCGACCTCCGCACCGGAGAGCCCGGCCTGTTCGCGTAAGGCACGCAGTTCGGCCGCAGCTTGGCGTGATCGGATCGAGGTGTGCGGGTTACCGGACATGGCGGCAAACTATGGACCATGCGCCCCTAGTGGGCAGCCACACGATCGTGTAGTTGCTTGCAGTATGTGCAACGGTTACCAGTACAGCTGCCAGAGTGATCAAGAGCAGCCATCCCCGACGTCCCCCGCCGCCACGACCCCTATGATCGCTGTTTGGGTGCCGAAAACGACAGAATTTGTCGTTTTCGGCACCCAAACAGCGATCACTACCCCGAGGACCGCCATCCACCAAGATCACCCTGTCGTACCACGGCCGCCCTGCAGGCCATCCGGTCACCACGACATCCCCACCGTCGCTTAACTAAGTGGCATTGCACTGGAGCACCCCTGAGCGCCCAGCTCGCTGACTTCCTCACCGGAGCCGCACTGTGACCAGCACGGACACCGAGTGGGCTGACTGCGCCGCCGGGCTGGTGGCCGCCTTGAGTGACTCTGGTGACGTGCAGAGTCCCGCTTGGGCGGCGGCGATCGCCGCTACGCCCCGCCATCTGTTGGTGCCCACCGCCTACCAGCAGCAGCACGACGGTTCCTGGGAGAAGATCGACACCAGCGGTCCGGGCCTCGGGCTGGTCTACTCGGCTACCACCCTGGTCACCAAGATCGATGACGGTGGCAGTGCCATCTCCTCCAGCACCAAGCCGGATCTCATGGCGCGGATGCTGGAAACCCTCGATGTCCACGATGGACACCGGGTGTTGGAGATAGGTACCGGCGCCGGCTACCACGCCGCGCTGCTGTGCCACCGTCTCGGTGCCGACAACGTGTTCTCCCTCGATGTCGATGCCGACCTCGTCAAGGCCGCCGGAAAGCGGCTGGCCGGTATCGGGTGCCACCCCCGCTCGCAGCCCGCGATGGCATTGACGGCTGGCCGGAGCACGCCCCTTACGACCGGATCATCGCCACCTGTTCGGTGCGTCACATCCCCTGGGCTTGGGCGCAGCAACTCACCGTCGGTGGCAATGATGGGCCCTGCGTTTTCCGGACAGCTTTCTTGGTGGTTATTTCAGGCTGCGTATTGCCGGTTCAGGTACTTGTCGCGGACCTCGCGTGGGGTCTTGTAGTCAAGTCCCGAATGGAGACGTTGAGT
>JBOHGE010000072.1:0-19911 GCA_050700055.1 Pseudonocardiaceae bacterium | reverse complement strand
TGGCTGCGCAGCCACGCGCTGGTGGCGGCCGGATCGGCGCTGCTCAGCAGCAGTGATCCGGCGACCACGACGTCGGCTCCCGCGCTCACCAGCCTGGGTACCGTGTCGGATCGGATCCCGCCGTCGGCGAACACCACGACGTCCTCGCGGCCCATGGCGGCCAGTACCCGGCGCAGCGCCACGAGGCGACCGGGCGCGGTGGGGTGCATCGAGCTGCCCTTGGTGCCCAGCGGGGTGCCGATCATTATCACCGCGTCGATAGCGTCGAGGTCGGCCGTGATGGTCTCGGGTGCGGTGTCCAGGGTCAGCGCCAACCCGGCGGCCTTGCCGCACTGCCGGATCCGGCGCAGCGCCTCGGTGACCCCCTCGGCTTCGGCGTGGACCGTGATCAGATCCGCGCCGGCCAGGGCGAACGACTCGACCAGATCAGCAGGCCGGGTCGCCATGAGGTGGACGTGGAACGGCAGGTGAGTGTGCGCGCGCAGCGCGGCGACCAGGCCGGGGAAGAACAACGGCTCGGGGATGAACCGGGTGTCGGAGGCATCGATGTGGAACAGGTCGGCGTGCGGGGTCATCCGCTGGACCTCGGTGGCCAGCGCGCCCAGATCCGCCGACCACAACGACGCATCGATCGCCAGACGCTCACCGGGTAGGTGATCAGCCAGCGCCAACATGCGGACCTCCCAGATCAGGCAGATGGCTGGGCAACCGGGGTGAAATGCCGGCGGCAGTGCTCGACCGAGCTGACGAGCAGATCCCGGACCTGCTGATCGTCGTCCTCGAATCGCGGGTACACCTCCAGCATCACCGGCACATCGCCTAGACCCGCCCTCACCAAGCTGTCCGCGACGGCGGCGACGTCGACGCTGCCGCGCGGATCCGGCCAGCCCCAGTGCGGGTCTCCGAATCCGTCGGTGTTGTCCAGGTGCACCAACCGGATGTGGGAGCCCAGTTCCTCGACCCAGTCCTGGGCGCGGGCCCCGGGTCCGTGCAGGGGCTGGTAGAGGGCGTGCCCAGTATCGAGCGTGAGACCCACCCTGGCCGCGCCCCGATCCTCGAGATCTGTGAGTAGTTCTCGGCACTGGTCGATGGTGGCAGGGAACTCCCGAGCGATCGGGGTCGGCTCGATCAGAACATCCCGCAGACCCGCGCCGCTGGCCGCCCGGGAGATCAGATCCACGGCATCGAGCAGGTCTCCGTAGCGCCGCTGGCGGGCAACGGGGTCAGCAAAGTCAGCCACGCTGATGGTGCCCAACGGGCCACCCACCGCGCTGGCACCGAGCGCGGCGGTGACCTCGATGGCTCGATGCCACCAGTGCAGGGCTACCCGCCGGGCGTCGGGGTCTGGATCAAGCAGGCCGCTGGGCACGTAGTGCGCCAGACCGACATAGGCGCTGTGGATCGTCAGGTCCTGGCCGCGCGCCGCGGCGGCGGCGCGCTGGATGAGCGCGCCGCGTTCGGGGTCTGGCCACCAGGGGTCGAGCAGGTCGAAGGTGAACTGCACGTGCGCCAGTCCGAGGTCCTCGCGGACGAACGCGGCCCAGGCTTCGGGTTCGGTCATCCGTTTGACGGCGAAGCAGAGATTCACGCCTAACGGCATCGCGACATCTCCCATCGGTGAGGATCGGTCAGCGGGTGGCGAGTGCGCCCAGGTGCGCACGCAGGTTGTCGGCCAACTCGTCGAGTGAGGTGGCGATGCCGCCGGTGAGGGTGTAGTCGATCATCAGGTTGTTGGAGTCGGTGCCGCCGAAGCGGCGGCTGTCGGTCTGCAGGCCAAAACACGGCTTTCCGTAGGCGAAGGCCATGCCCAGCTCGACGCATCCCCCCTCGTCGGGCACCCGACCATCCAGCACGAACACAAACACCGCGCACTCAGCGATCGCGGCGCAGTCCAGCTCGAAGAGCCGCAGTCGCACGGTGTGCTCATCCATGCCTTGGCGGACTAGGCGGGCGGCCTCGCCGCCATCGCGCTGCGGCAGGTACGTGCCCAGGCCCAGCGACCGCGCCACGGCGTCCACCTGCAGGTTGAACTCCTTCTCGGCCTGGGAGAACAGAGGGGCGGCGATGTATGCCCGCATGGCCCGCCTTTCAGCTGGAGTGGTTCGCGGGGGTGGGGCCGACGGTGGCCAGCGCGGCGAAGAATTCCTCCGCCCGGTGGGCCGGGTAGCGGCCCTGCTGCATAGCCGGCAGGTAGAACTCGTGCACTCGTTGCCACTCCCACGGCGGGGAGCTGAACACCGCGGGCACGCCGTTGTTGGCCAGCGAGACCCACCGGCGCAGGCAACTGGAGCAGGCACCGCAGTGAGTCATCTCGGCGTCGGCGCGGCTGCAGGAAAACGTCAGCAGCAGATCCTCAGCGGGTAGGCCCTCCGCGAGGTACCAGGCGATGATCTGGGTTTTGGTCATCTCCCAAAACGGGCTGTCCATCCGGACTTCCCGCCCGGACAACCGGGTGATGAACGCCGAGATGTCGGCGAAGGCCTGCGGGCTCTTGTCCAGGGTGTGATCGCCCTTGACGCCGATACACCACACCCTGTCGGCCCGGTGGGCCGCCAGCATCGCCAGATACGCGTTGCGCAGGGGGATGATCGCATCGTGGGCTTCCCAGGCACCCAGCCGTAGCTCCTCACTGATAGTGATCTCGATGCCGCAGCGACCAGCCAGCGCGGCGATCGCGGCGCGTTCCTGGTCGGCGTAGCGGTGACCGAGGTCGACATACAGCCCCGGTGGCTGGCCGAGGTAGTACCAGGCGGGGAAGGAGTCCAGCCCGGCGGAGAACAGCAAGACCTCACTCATCGAGGGCTCCCAACGAGGTGCGCAGCAGGACACCGAGGTGGTCTTCGATCTCGGCGAGCACCGAGTCCACACCGCGCGCACTGACATGGATCCGGCAGACCCGCGCCGGGTGAGCCGTGATAACCCGCCGATAGGCCGCGGTGTAGCGGGGCAGGAACAGCAGCCGCTCCACCGAGCCCGGGTCACCGCCACCCGAGCCGCGCAGGATCGCGCGCTCCCGAGCCAGCGGCCAGGGCACGTCCAGGAAGAAGGCCCGATCCGGATGCACAAACCACGGGGCGACGCAGGCCCGTATCTGATCGAGCAGCTCCGGCGCATCGCGGTCGGGATGCTGCTCGGTCAGCACGGCCAGGGCGTAGGCCAGCTTGGCGTACACGCCATGGTCGAGCACCACCACGTCGTGGCCGGCCAGCGCGGGCCGGTAGGTGTGGGTGTGGTGATACGCCTCCCGGCACCACCGCAGCAGCACATCCACCGTGGCGTGATGCGCACACGCATAACCCCCCATCCCGGTACGGCTGCGCAGCGGTGAGTCCTCCAAATACTCCGACAGCTTTCCCACCACGCCGTGGCGCGGGCCGTAGTGCAGCACCGCGGTGCCAAAGCCGGCGGCGGACAGGCGCTGCCCGAGCCGGCTCGCGATGGTGGTCTTGCCCGCACCCCACACCCCTTCGACGGACAGCAGCACACCGCGCCGCGGCGCCAGCGGCGGTTCCGGCGCGAACAGCGTGGTGAGCTCAGCGGCCACGTTGATCACCCCACAGCACCACCTGCAACCGGGTACTCAGGTGATAGCCGCGCCGTATCGCCGGCTCGGCCAGCGCTCGCAGCCGGGTGGTGACCACCGTGGCCTCGGTTCCCTCCGGCATCACCCACACCGGGGCCAAGCCATACCCTCCGGCGAGGGCGTCGATCTCCTCCAGCTCAGCCACGTCAGTGACGACGAACTTGAAGACCGCCCGCCCGGTCGCGGCGAACACCCGCAACACCTCGGGCTTGATCCGCCGAGACGCGGGCATCCCGGCACCGAAGCGACTCAGCTTGGGAGAGACGTTGAACTGATCAACGACCTCGACCAACTCCGGCAGCGGCGCGACCGTCCCGTTGGTCTCGATCTCAACTCGCCGACCGCTCGCTACCAGCGCGCTCACCACCGGCACCAACTTGCGCTGCTGCAACAACGGTTCCCCACCAGTGATCACCACGAGCTCGACGTCCCGGTCCAGCGCCCACGCCAGCAGCTCCGCACCGGACACCGGACGGCCTTCCACCGCCAGGTCGAACCGGGTCGTGTCCCAGGTATAGGGGGTGTCGCAGGTCCGGCAGCTCAGGTTGCACCGCAGCAGCCGGATGAACACCGCCCGCTGCCCCATCGACGGTCCTTCACCCTGCACGGTGGGACCGAAGATCTCGGACACCAGCACCACGTCAGTGGCGGTCCCGGCGGTCACGATGGTGGCTCCCGCGAGAACTCCGCCCAGCTCGTGGGCGACTCCGACACCCGCACCGCATCCAGCCGGCCTCCCACCCGCGCCGCAACGTTGATCACAAACCAGCTGTAGAGGTGCTCGGCCAGCAGCTCACACGTCGGCGGGAACCCGACCACCTCATTCAGGTCGTTGTGGTCGAGTTCCTGGTCGAGATAGGCACCGAAGGGCTGCAGATCAGCGAAATCAGTGACGAAACCCGGCTCCCGCAGTGTCGGGGAGACCAGGATCACCTCCACGGTGTAGGTGTGGCCGTGCGGCCGGGCGCATTTATGCCCCTCGGGCAACGCATCCAAATGATGAGCCGCGGCGAAGCTGTACCGCTTGCCAATCCGATACCGCCCGGCGGTTGACGGAGCCGTCGTCACGAGCGTCCTCCCGTTCACCGGTCTGCTGGGCTACCCGCCATATAAGTGCCCAAAGGCCACCGCCGGGAGAGCTCACGCGGGGGCTCACGGATCACGCACACCGAGCCCGCTGATTAATCCGGGCGCACCCCAGCCCGCTCTGCGGCACTCTGACCGACCGGAGGTGAACCTCAATGACTCCCACAGATAAATCCAGTGCGCGTCAGCCCAACCAGGACCTGCAGCGGGTGATCACCACATCGGGCGCCAGCCACAGCTCCCTCGCGCACCGCCTCAACCAACTGGCCAGCGGAAACGGCCTGCACACCAGCTACACCCACACCAGCTGGGCGAACTGGACCAGGCGCGGCACGATACCCGCCGGACCCATCCGCCCACTCATCGCCCAGGTCCTCGCCGAGCGCCTGGGCCGGCCCGTGAACCTCCATGAAATCGGCATGGACACCGCGCAGGACAACGAGTCCGACGTGGGGTTGGATTTCCCACGCGACCTACCCAGCGCCATCCACGCCGCAACCCGCTTCTGGAGCCAAGTGGACCGACGTCACTTCTTCGCCAACGGGGGCATCGCCCTCGTCTACTACCACACACCCCTCCGGCGCTGGCTCACCACACCCGCCGACCCCGACACCACCTTCACCGGCGATGCCGCCTTCCCCCAAGTAGGCCAAGCCGACATCACCGAACTCCTCGCCGCAGCCGAAGACGCCCGATGGTGGGACTCCCGCTACGGCGGCGGCAACTGGCGCACCTCCGCTATCACAACCTGCCTCAAAGAACGAGCCGCGCCACTCCTCCACGGCCGATACCGAGACGACATCGGCAAACAACTCTTCAGCGCCACCGCCCAGCTATCCCGACTCGCCGGATGGGCCGCCTTCGACAACGGCCAACACGCCCTCGCCCAACGCCACTACATCCAAGCCCTCCGCCAAGCCCGCGCCGGAGGCGACATCCCCCTGGGCGGGTACATCCTCGTCTGCATGGCCCTGCAAGCCACCCTGCGCGGTTTCCACGACGACGCCATCGACATGGTCGACGGCGCCTTCCACCGCGCCCGGCACTACACCACTCCCCGCGTACTCGCCTTCTACAAACTGATCGAAGCCCGAATATGGGCACGCGACAGCAACCCCCGCGCGGCCAGCACCGCACTCGCCGCCTCCGAACGACTGCTCGTCTCCGCAACCAACCACAGCGGAGACGACCCCAGCTGGATCGACTTCTTCGACCACGCCCGCCTCGCCGCCGACGCCACCGAAATCCACCGCGACCTCGCCATGCCCACCCAGGCCCTGCGCTGGAACCGCGAAGCCACCATGGCCACCAAGACCTACGCCCGCTCCCACGCCCTCCGTCTCGCCGTCCTCGGCAGCGTCCACCTCCAGGGCCACACCCCCGACCTGCACCAGGCCATCCACTATGGCCACCAAACCGTCGACATCCTCAGGCGCGTGACATCGGCACGCGCCCTGGACTACCTCAACGACCTCCTCTCCCGCCTCAACCGCTGGCACACCGAACCCGCCGTCCGTCAACTCCACCACCGCGCCCGCACCGAACTACTCATCGCCTAACACCAGCCCCTAACTCGACGAACCAACCGCACGCTGTCCACCAGGCTCCGGCAGCGTCACCGCGACGTCGTAGAGAAACCATGGCGGCCACCCCAGACCTCGCGGCAGCGCCACCCGTGGCGGGATCAGCCGGACCAGGCCGACCTTCTCGATCACTATCAGTCCCGGTGTGCCGTCACAGCGGTACGCGACCCCCGCCACCCGGCAACCGATGACCGAGCCGCTGGACTCCGCCGGGCAGGTCTCCTCGACCGCGACGGCACGCTCACCGAGCCCCGCCACGTACCCCTACCACCCCGACAACCTTGTCCCGGCAGCCCGACATCGGTGCGCCACTGCGCACGCCAAGGAAGAGATTCGTCCTGGTCGTCATCACCAACCAGAGCGGTTCGACGAGCTGGCGCTGCTCGCAAGCTCGTGGCTCATGCTGCGGTGCAGCAGCAGGACTTCGACTAGCGCCCGGGTGCCCGCAGCGTCTCCCCGGGCGGCGCGCACCGCCGCCCACCACTCGACTCCTATGTCGCTACGGTGAGACCGACGCTGAGATCGGCGTGACGTCGCCGCAGCCGCAAGAACGAGCAGCCTGTGGGGGCAAGTCCAGTGACACCCGCGGACCGAGCGACCGGGCGTGTTGCGTAGGCAGGTTCGCGGACAGCCATAGCTTCGACAGGCAAATTCGGCGGAAGGGGACGATCTTCGTGTCGGAGCACTGGCGGATGCCGGCGGGGATGCGAGGTGATCCTCGGGTGATCCGCATCGGTGCCGGTGTAGTCGGTGAGGAGGAATCCGGCTGTGCTTCCTTCGCGGCGGTGAAGGTGCGACCCGGCATTCAGCCGAGGGTCCGCCACACACTCCCGAAGCCGACGTTGGAGACCTTCGGACTCAGCCCGGTAATGGCTGTACTCGACCGCATCGAATTCCACGGTTGGGCGGTCGATAGCGCCCTCGCCGACATGGGAAGTAGCCACAAGCCGTTGCATCCCGGACTGGCCAGGTTCGCGCAGCGCGCGGTGCGTGCGTACCTATCGGGCGAAGAGGGGGATCTATCCCCCGTACAGGACCATTGGGTCGCGCAGAGGATCACTCGTAGCATCTGGGAGCTGTACGCCTGGGGCCGGCGATACGAATCTCCCGATGGGGCACTGCGAGAGTTCCGGTTCCTGCGGTACGGCGAGGCCGGGTCGCGGGCACGCGATCCTGCCCAGATCGCGATCGCTGCGTTCTCGGCTGCGTTCGGGGTAGCGGCACCGTGGCCTGACCCGTGGGCCGAGCCGTTCCAGCTACGCGCGGCCACCGTGGTGAATCGGGTCAGGATCATCGACGTCGGGCTGCTCGACGGTTCTCGCGTCGTTTCTTTCGACGGTACGCCCGACCAGGCCGAGGCATATTTCGCCGACCATGGCCGCGCGCAGGTGGCCCGGATAGCCGCAGGTGGACGGCCGCGTCCGGGAGCTTCTTGCGTGCAGTGCAAGCTGTTGACTGCCTGCGACGAATTACCTCGCATACCGGGGTTGCTCGGTTTACCGGGGCGACGTGCTCCGCTGCGGATGGTGTCGGTCAGTGATCTGCGCTATTACCGGGCTTGTCCTGCCCAGGCCCACCTGCGCAGTCTCAACCTGCCTCGCTCGCATGAGTACAGCCTGGAGGCTGAACTCGGGCACGCCGTGCATGGCTGGCTGGAGACCCGTCACACCGGCGACTCGCCCATCGCATGCCGACCGTGCGACATGCCCCTGGATGAGCAGGCGTGGTCGGGCGGGCGGTGGCGGATGACTGGGGAGACCGCTCACCTGGGTGTGCGGATGCTCGCCCATCACCCGGATGTCTGCCCGTTGCAGGACTCGGATGGAATCGCGGACGTCCGGCTGGAGCCGAGCCTGGTGTTTCACGACACCGCAGCGCACGCGGTCGTTATTGCCAAACCGGACATGCTGTACCTCCAGGACGGTTCGTGGGTATGGCGCGAGGTGAAGACGACGCAGAAGCCGCGGTGGTTCCACGACGACCTGCTGGAGGAGTTCCCGCAACTAGCGCTCGCGGTGGTGCTGCTGGCGGAGGGAGCATTCGGTGGGGACGGCGCCGGGGCCCGGGTGGAGCTGGAAGTGCTGCGACCGGAGGGCGCTGACATCATGCTGATTGACCCAACAGATCCCGAGCGGGTTGCGACGGCCCGGGCCATGGTGCGGCGGCTTGCTCAACCGTGGCGAGACGATGAGGTCTTCGAGGCTCGACCCGGCCGAGATTGTCAGTGGTGTCCTGTATCTCAGTGGTGTCCGAGCTTCCCTGGCGCGGCCACCCTCGATGACCCAGGAGGTTGCTGATGACCGCTCGCAGCCCGTCTGCTGATCTGTCCTTCTTCGACGGGGAGACCCTGTTGCGGATCATTGCCACCGCGTTGGTGAGTTTGTCTAAGCAGCATTCTCCGCGGAACCCGGTCTATGGCGATGAGGTGCAGAGCGCGTTCAACCATCTGGTGCTGCTGTGCTTGCGGCGCGGTGTTCCGCCGCCGGTCAGTGTGCCGGACATGGTGTCTTGGGCAGCTATGAAGCCGCTGCGTGAATGGCCGCTGGTTGTGCCGGAGGATCTGGACGCCATCGACGGCTGCCTTGTTGACGGGCAGACGCGAACTCCGACGCAACGGTGTTTCGAGTGGGTCATCTGCGGGCTGGATCCCATTGCCGAGGAGTTCGAGAACCAGCTGATGGTCGAGGCCATCGCCCAGAGCCGCGTAGCGCAGTCTCCCGATTCTTACACCGCGTTTCGCAGATTGCTCATCACTCGGCCTGTGCTGACTGGCACGGAACGGACTTTGACCAGCGCCGATGTCGACCTCGGCCTGCTGCACGAGACGATCAAGCGCTGTTACGAACCGGTGGCTGCTTCCTACCGTCGCGACGGACGGTACACGGAGTGTGCACGGTGCCATTGTCTTCTGGTTCCGGTCGGACGCGCCGGTTACCGGTGCGAGCTGGATCGCTGCCGACGCGAGAACCATCCAAAGGTCGGTCGCCTGCTCGATCCGACCCAGTTGGGAGGTGTGTACCAGCTCAGCCGACCTTTGCGAATGTTCATCACCGGGCCAGGCCTCGCCGAAACAGATCTGGAAGCTAGCCTGATCGAGCGCGGTCTCGCACCGCAGATGTGGCCGAACTTCGACGCCTATGACCTCCGGATCACCTTGCCCAATCGGCGGGTATGGGCGATCGATGTCAAAGATCGGGCCAATCCTGCTTTGCTTGGGCGCGGTGCCCGGCCACTACGCCCTGATCCGCCTTACGACAAGGCGTTTCTTGTCGTGCCCCAGTACCGGTTCGAGGAGCGTGAGGCGTACGGGCGGATCTTCGATCAGCACCGGCCCGACGAATTGGAGAGCTGCCTCGAACTGTTGTCGGAAGAGCGCTTCCTTGGTCGTCTCGACGCTGAGTTGCGCCGGATCAGGCGGGGGCACCGTGCTGGCGTGCACCCGGAAGGACGAGACGATGCGTGACCGCAGCCGCTGGCACGGACGCCTGCTCAGAGAGCTCACCGACGTGTGGCCCACCGAGTTGCGCTCCTTTAGCCCCGGACTCCTGCTGGATGTCGAACTTGGCCTGTATCTCCTGGACACTGTGATGCCGACGCGGACGGTTGCCGACGCGTGGACCCTGTTCGGGGGCTATCCCTACAGCGAGGCGTTCGGTGACGTACGCAGCGACATCCAGCGGCTGAGGATCCGCCGCGCTCGGCATTATCTGTGGGACATGCGCCGCCGCCGCGAATGGCGTACCGCTGTCGAGACCTACCGACAGGTTCCCCAGGAGCTACGTGGGTATGACGTCAAAGACCTTGACGCGGTCCCGCAGCGCCGTTCACCGAGTAGAGCCGCAAAGCGTTTCACCATCTACGAGAGCCTCTTGACCTCGCCGCCCGCCTTCGCCCGGCAGGTGCTCCCAGCCGCGGGGGCGGGTGAATACGACTTCCCGGTTCGCGACCGACGATACTCCGTCACCTTCACCGAAGAGCTGCTGCGCGGACCAGACCCCCAGCCACACGACCTCAGCGCCCTTCCGGTTGGCCGCGGCAAGCCGATCGAGGTCACGTGGGCCCAACTTGAAGAGGCCGCCTCGACTATGGACACCCTGGAAACCGCCTTTCCAGAAGGAAGGCAGAACAAGTGGGCTAGGCGGCTAGGCCGGGTCAAACTGCTGGTCCGGGACGACGCGAAGGGGGAATTCACCGCTAGTGATGTCCTGCGTATCGACAAGCTGCTGAACCTGGTGGGCATGGTCGGCGCCGGAAAGTCCACCCTCCGCGACATTCTCGCATTCTGGGCGGCCACCCAAACCGGTCGGCGGATCACGATCGTCGTGGGGGATGTCGCCGAAACTCTCACCGTCGTCGATCAGTTCAATCGGCTGGGGGTGGCGGCGGCCCCGATCCTCGGGAGCTCGACTCGTGAACGCAACATCGAGCGCCTCCATCGACGTATTGCCACCGCGGGCGCGGCGACGATGCTCGCCCACGAACATCCCGGCTTCGCCTACCTCAGCAGCGCCTGCCCGCTCGACGCCCTACGTGGCCTGGAAGCCCCGCGTCCGCTGCGCATCGGCGAAGCACCCTGCCTTACGCTGTACCCGGCCGCCACACGGGACACACCAGAATCACCGGTCTTCGGTGACAAGCCGGACATCCACGAGGCGAAACCAGCCGCAGACCCGCCGGAATACCAGCGCCCCCGTCGGCACGTGTGCCCGCTGTGGACCCAGTGCCCTCGCCACCACGGCGCCCGTGCCCTGGTGGAGGCGCAGATTTGGGTGGCGACTCCTGCAGGCCTGGTCCACAGCGCGGTTCCGGCACATCTGCACGCCGAGCGACTGCGGTATCTCGAACTGGTCTGTCGGCTCAGCGACCTGGTCATCGTGGACGAGGCCGACCGGGTGCAGATGCAGCTCGACACCGCGTTTGCCCCAGCGACGACCCTCGCCGGGCGATCCCCGAACTCCTGGCTCGACGAGGTCGCCGGCCACAAGGTAGCTGAACTGGCACGCCAGGGACGCCTGCAGCTGTCCGGTCGCGAGGTGGACGACTGGACCAACGCCGTTAACACCGTCACGGCGGCCACCGACCGGCTCTACGCCTTGCTGATCGACGATCCGCCGCTGCGCAAGTGGATCACTGAGGATTACTTCAGTGCCCTTACCCTGCATCAATGGCTGATCAACGCCTGGTTCCCCGAGTTGACCCGGAACCCCTCATCGGAGTCGATGCCGCCTGACACAATGCGGGAGGAGCGGGAGAACGCGATGAATCGGGTCGACCAGATCCTCGACCGCTTCCGGGACGACCCGCTTCAGCCAACGAACACCACCGACCCCAGCGACGACACCACCGCGGCGGTCAACGATCTGGTCCACCTCGCCCTTGAACTGCTTCATGCCCCGCGTGATTCGACGATCCGAGAACGCTTGCGGGGAACACTTCTCGACCTCATTCCCCACGACAGCAGCATCATCGCCGACCTCGACACACACGCCACTCGTTTTGAGTTCACCCTGATCCTGGCCGCCCTGCACCATCGGCTGAACTTCATGACCGTGCTCTGGCCGCGAGTCGAGGCCGCCCTCAATCTCGAATCGACCTCTAACGTCCTCTCCCGCCGGCCACCTAAGGACTATGAACCGGTCATCCCGGAGTCACCGATGGGGAACGTGCTGGGCTTCCAGTTCCAGCTCGGTGACCACAACCGGGATGGCAAACAGAGTGGCGAGCTACGCTTTTTCCGGTGCGGCGGGGTGGGCCGTGAACTGCTCTTGGCGCTGCCAGACCTCCCTGCCGTCGATAACCGACCCGGTCTGAACGTCCTGTTGATGTCCGCCACCAGTTGGGCCGGCACCTCCAGCCGGTACCACGTGCACACCCCGGTGGGCGCGGTGCTTCGCCCGCACGATGAGGAGGTTCGCCTCGTCCTGGGCACCGAATTCCGCAAAGAGTTCCTGTATTGGCCGGGCGGCACGACTGCGTTGCGGCTCTCCGGCAGCGATCCGGACATACGGCCGCATGTCCTGAAGCAAATGCTCCACCAACTCGCGGTGCCTGATCGGAGCCTGGCTGGCGCGAGCAGCATGCTCGAACGTGAGCTTGCCGACATCGACGATCCAGAACGGCGCAGGATTCTACTGCTCGTCGGCAGCTACGTCGAGGCCAAGCGTGCGGCAGAATACCTCAACGCCCTCCCCGAATGGACCGGCCGGATCACCCTTCTCATCTCCGATGACGCCGACCTCGACAACGCATGGACCGCCCTGCCCGCTGACTCCTCACTCAGGAAACTACGGCGTGGCGACGTCGCCTCCTTCGCGAACACCGGCGGCGAGATCCTCGTCGCACCCCTGCTCGCCGTGGAACGAGGTCACAACATCGTCGTGGCCGGCGGGAAGGCCGCGATTGGCAGTGTCTACTTCCTCGCCCGGCCGCATCCCCGCCCCGACGACATCGCTTTGGCGATCCAGGCGATCAATGACTGGGCTGTCCGACAAGTCCGAGGTCCCGGATGCGAATTCCGTCAGGCCGCCCTCGCGGCGGGCACCCCCGACGAGGCCGGCCTGGCGTTCCGGCGTGAAGCGCGCAAGAAGTGGAACCGGTTCCTGACCCGCCAGCTGTCATGGACCAGTCTTCCCGAGGAGGAGAAGACCGCGTTCACCTGGGACCAGCTCGTGGTCATGTGGCAGGTCATCGGCCGTCTCGTCCGCGGCGGCGTGGCCGCCCGCGTGGTGTTCGTTGATGCCGCCTTCTCTCCCCGCGAGGCCGGCCTGAAAGCAGCCGACACTCCGGCCACCAGCCTGCTGGCGAGCATGCGCCACATCCTTGATCCCTACTTCACCGATGACTCGCCGGAGTCCGCTATCGACCGCTCCCTGGTCCAGGCCCTCTACGAACCGCTCTACCGCGCGCTCGTCGATATGGACTGAACAACTGCCCTGCTCCCGGAAGGCCCACTCCGTGACATACGACGCGATCCAGCCCGCCGCGTTCATCCCGAATACCGACGCCGGCCCGTTCCGTGCCCGGTATCACACCCTCACCTTCCCCACCGTCTGGCGGGGCCCGATCCTCGATCTATACTGACACGGCAGATCGGAGCTCGCGCAGGAAAAGATCAAACAGGTGCCGATTAGCAAGCTTAACGCTGTCCTGCGCGCTGTCGCCCCCGACCTCGTAGCCGTCGACGCCAACGCCTCGTTCGACGACACCTCGCCCTGGCTTTACGCTGCCGACGAGCACCCGCCAGCAGTAATGGACAGTTTCATCCACGCCTGGCTGCGCGACATGCAACCCAGCGCAGAACTCTACCCATTGTTTAAGGAAACTGTGCACAAGCTCGACGCCCAGGCACTCCAATGGCGTCTCGAAAATATCGACATGCTCCAGCAAACAATCTCCCCGGGCGGAACCTCCCTGCCCGTCCCGCGACTGTTCCGACTACTCCCCGAGACGTTAGCCGCGCGCATCGCTGCGCTGCCTCCGTATGAGCACTGCGGTCACGAAATCGCATTCCGACGGGTCGCGGTCGATGCCCGAGCGAACGGAGCCGAACTCCTGTCGTGGCCGCCACTGCAGCACAACACCAAGAGCAAAAATGACGCGGGGCGCGCCTGGCACTACTCGGTTGTTATCCGCGTCTCGCTACGTACCGTCCCATTCTCGTCGATCCCGCGCATCCACATCAGCGCCAGCATCCGCCGGTGGGTCAACGGCCCGGTCTGGATACCAACCAAACGGGGAGTGTCCATCTACCTCCTCGCGAACAACTCCCTCGTGCCCGACGGACTCACGCCCGACCGGTTCGCCGTGGCCAAGCTCACCTGGGACTACAAGACACGCGAAATCGGCTGGGCACACGGCGGACCCGAAGGGATGCTCCTGCGCATCTCGGCCCTGAACAACCTGCCTCCCGCCGACGTACTAGCCAAAGAACCCGAGACGTGGATCACCGGCCGGGACGGTGTCACCGCCGCTGTCACCTACCAGACCGCGATGGGCTGGCACGGAGTAGGGGCCGGAATCATGCCCAGTGAACGCCGTCGGCTCGTGGAGTGGGCAGCCCAGGCATTGGAACCCCAATTCACACGGATCAGCGAACTACGTCGCAGCTCTATCAAACAGCAGAACCCGACCCACCTGCTGCAGCGCAACCTTCCGGTCCGGAAGGACTCGACGGACGATCAACGAGCGGGTATCGCGATCCTCAACGAGACGATCGACGCTGGCAATGCTGACCAGCGCCGGCCTCATGTCGCCACCGCAGTCGGTGAACGGGGCCTCACCGCGGTCGTGCTCTACCAGTCCGACGCGATGCGTAACCACCTCGTCAACGCCGCCGAGAGCAGCCTCGGTCTGGCACCCTACCGAGCCGACACGGGACCGGCGGTCTGGTCGTGGCAAACACCTGAGCTGACGGTCCGGATCTACGCCCGCCCGCTCGGCCCACTGGGAGCACCACTCGGTAACGAAGAGCCACCACGCAAGGGCGACCAGCTGGATGAGGCAATCAGCTGCCGCCGAACCGAGACGGCTGCCTTCCTCGCCAGGCTGTCCGACGACGTACTTGAGCCCGCACAGATCGCGTTCATCGAACTCGACGGACGCGACCGATTCAAGAAACGCACCACCGATCCTAAGTTCGCCCTCCGACTCGGCTGCGCCGACGCCGGCCTGGTTAGCCAGTTCCTACGGCCACCCGAGCGGGAAATCACCAACGAGAATGACCAATCAGCGTTTCGCGTATCGGCCGCATGGGCTGACGGTCTCCGCCAGATCGGCATGCGGTTCGTCCCCGAACACACCCTCGGCGACGCCATCCCCGAACGACTCAACCAGGTCGCATTCTGGATGGTCAAGCGCCGCGTCGACGGTCCGACCTACCATCCGCAGTTCACCCCGGTCGCTGTGCTTATCCGGCCCGGCCAACACAGCATCATGGGACGCACGGCCGACACGCAGGACTGGGTACCCTACCCAGAGCTACTCAAAAGCCTCACCGGCAAGATCCGCTCCGACGCCCTCAGGACGGCCGACCAGCAATCCGCCGCAGCCGCGGCTTTCATCCAGACAACCCTCTACAGATTGCGCGGTGATCCCACCTTAATCGTCACCCACGCCCAGAACACCCGTTACCGCTGGCCATGGTTACAAAACAACGGTCTCGTCGCCGACCGAATCCAGATCGGTGGTGGCCCCCTTCAGCGTCTCGCTCTCCATGGCAAGAAACTCCGCATTGCCCGAGTGGCCACTAGCGACCGCGATGAAACCCCAGAATGGTGGGCCCCGAAGCCTGACGGGCGTGCAGGGCTTTCGAAGGGACTGTGGGTGGGCGACAACACAGACGAGACAAATCGAGTCTTCTACAGCACATCCGACAAGGCGAGCACCCACAAGATCAGCGTCGACGCCACCAAACTCACACCACACATCAACCCGACCGGGAAGCCAGAAATCAATATAACACAGAACGCCTGGAACCCAGAACTGCTCGAGTTCACAATGATCGGACTCCAACCAGGCGACAACGCCGAAAAATGGGCGATGTACCTGCACCAGCAACGCTTCTCAGACGACTACCGCGACGGCCTCGGCCTCCCGCTAATCCTGCACCTCGCCGAACTTACATCCCACTACGCGCTCCCACACGAGGAAACCGAACACATCGAGACACAGATCGACGCCGACACCGACGACCAGCCCGACCCGATGACCGACGATGCCGGGTAAACTCACAAGGAATCCCGCTTTATCGCCGGGCAGCGTCTAGCCGTCGGTGGATCAACGACAGGGTCGAGAAGACATCGAGCGCATCCTGCTCGCTGAGCTGCCAGTGGATGCGTGGCTCATGCGCGGTAGGGTTACGGAAGGCACTGAATAGACCTTTGGCGAGGTTGGCGACCCCGAGCTGCTCGTCACGTTCGGTCTGAGTGTAAAAGAGATTGATCTTCAGAAGTGGCTCCCTGCCAAACAGCACAGCGTCGACGAGCCGGTGACCGTCAAGATCAATACCCGACAATTCTCGCAGTCTCGCCCCCAGGCCCTTGATCGCCTCGAATACGGCTTGGTAGTAGTCCTCGGCCAGCAGTTCCGCGCGGCAATAACCGATTAGGTCGTCGTGCGCGCCGCGTTCCACCAGCAGGCCGTGTAGCCGCCGCGATCGGGCCAATGCCTCGGTATCGGTTCGAGCCCGTGGCACCCTGGCGACTGTCCCGTCATCTAGCACCTTCAGACCGGCAAGCGATAGCACCTGGTTCAGCTCGTGGCGGGTGGTATCGGCTCTGGGCTTGCGGTCAATTGTGCGCTCAGGGCGCATCGCCTCACGGATTAGCGCCACCAACGCGTTCCCGGTGTTCGTCCGATCCTGATTGGTCAAGACGGCCTGAGCAACCCGCTTCCACTTCGCGAAGCCATCGCCGGGATCGCCCCGCAGTGGAATGCTGCCCAAGAGCCTCGTTAGCTCGGGGTGGCTATACAGCTCGCCGATCGGCTTGCTGACGCATTCGATGGTGCCAGGGTGAAACGGTGATATCGGGGTTCGCACGGGGACGACAGTAGCCTGGAGGGTCGGCAGGCGTGCATCAACAGGGCGGGAACAACGCCGCAATCTCGTACGTGCCGATGACCTTCCCCTGTGATGGCGAGAGTAACCGGTCGAGCCACCGATCGGTCGGAAGTAAGGCTTCGATCTTGGTCCGCGCTTCGCCGCGAGCCTCAGCGCTGCCATCGCCACACAGCGCGGCGTACTGCCGGAAACGGTCGGCCAGGATGTCGAACAGTCGGACCGCTGCTGGGTGATGGACAAGCGTGACTTTGTCGTGCGCAGCCTCGCCTGCGTCGTCAGATACCTCACTCACTGGTGTCAGCAGACAACCGAGCACGCGAGCCTTGGTAGCTCGCTTACTCTCCACTTCGACCTGACCCAGTAACTGGTTGATGTCATCACGCGGGATCTTGTCCGATTCGCTGGTCTTGACCTCCCATACCCGCCGCTCGCCGCGACGGACGGTCGACCAGCTCCAGCGGCAGTCGGTAGCGCTCTGCTCGGCCTTCGGTGGCCGCTCGCCGATGGCGCCTGCAAGACGGGCCAGCACCTTGAGACCCTCGCACTGCTGGTCATGATTACCCGTTAAGTGTGCACGGCCATCCGACAGCACCCGGTCCAGTCGGGCGCCAGCCTCCCGGCGCCACTCGTCCCATACGAGAAAGATGCGGTCAGTGTCGTCGGCCCGGGCCTTCTCGTGTCCGGCCAGATCAGCAATCGTGCGCTCCAGTCGTCGAAACCACGTCGTTCGTGGCCCATTCTTGGTTGCGTCCTCCAGCGCTGATCTGGCGGCGGCCAAGTCCGCGCTGCGGCCGCGATCGAAGTAGGCGTGTGCCTCGACATAACGCCAGAAGGCGGCATGCTCGGTTTCACCAGCGCTCGCGAGCTGGTCGGCGGCTTGACGGGCGCTGCTGACAGCGCTGACGTGATCGCCAATCCACAGGTCAGTCGCAGCGGACACCTCGGCGTTGGCGCTTGCGATCTGAGCGTTACCGCCCGCGGCACGTCCGGGTCGCGGCTTGCGTGTCCGCGTCGTAGAGGTTTCCGATTCCGCTGGGGCCGATACCGACGGCGCGGGCACTGGCGCGGACCAGAACGCGTCGCAGGCGGCCCGTGTCGCGCCCCAACCCTTGTCGTAGAGTTCCAACGCCACGCGGATAACGCCCCGTGAGCCCTCAGGAATCGAGACTCGGACTGCGGGATCGGCGAGTATCTGTGCGAAGGTCGGGTCAAGCCCCAGGTAGAGGGAGCGATCCGTCGCCGTGCGGTTGGCGCGGCCCAGAGCCTGAGTGACACGTTGCCCGACGCGGTGTCGCATGTGCGAGGCATCGCCCAGGTAGGCCACAACGAAGCGTTCGAATTCGCTACTGGCCTGTGGCACCGTGGTGATGATCACCAGCTTGCAGATATCGCCAGGTAGGTCGAGCCCGTCGTAGCGTCCGGACGTCACGAGGTGCCCGGCACCCACATGACTCCAGCTCTCGACCGTGTCGTCGTCGCCGTGCCGTAATCGAAACACCGCTTGACCGGCACTGATAAGAAGTCGCTGCAGCATGTCGGCCTCGGCGTGGCTGGCGCACAGCCACGCCGCCCGGCCTCCCGCCGCAATCGCCTGATCTAGCGCCCAGCCCAAGACACCGTCGTCGAATGGCTGACCGCTACTGGGATTGAGGACGAACCGACGCTCGCCGGTGGCACCGTCAGGCAGAAGCTGATCGGGCACCAAGGGAACCAACCTGGCGCCTCCAATACGACGCTGAAGGTCATCCATCGAGCCGAGGGTGGCGGACAGGTAGATCCGCTGCTTGGCCTGGCTGTAGCCCGGGTTGAGGGCGGTCGGCGGGTGATAGGGACGCATCTCGATGCCTGACGAGCCGATGAGCACCCCGCATCGGTTGAGATGGTCGCGCACGCGCGGCCACACCCACTTGATGTCGTTGTCGGTGGCATAGGCCGATCGCTCGATCTCATCCCGGGCGGCGATCGACACCGATGACCAGTCGCTGAATGACAACAACTCCGGAGAGGTGCCCGGTAACGCCGTCCCGTCGTGCATCGCACGGAGACCGGGGTAGGCATCGGTGTGCGCAATGACCAGATTGCAGATCGTCTGATACAACTCTCTTGCCTGACCCGGCTTGTCCGGGATGCGCAGCGTCTGGAGACCGCTGAGCGGCTGTTCCGCAAGATGATCAAAGATCACCAAGTCAGCGGGTTGCGGAATAGGCTGGCTGTTGAAGTACACCCAGTAGTTCATGACACCGACCGCCTGGGCCTGGTGGTAGTCGTCCAGCCTGGCACCGCCATAGCTCCTCGACGCGAACCGCACGACGTCGAGGCCCAACTTCGAGGCTTCAACTTCGACACGCTCTGCCAACTGGCGGGTGCCGGTGAGATAAGCGACCGAACGTCCCTGGTCGAGGGCGTAATCAGCGATGAGCAACGCCACCAACGTCTTACCCTCACCGGTCGGCATCTCGATCGCGAGGTCGGAGGTGTTCAGGTGATCTCCGGCGTACTTGGACAGCACCAGCTGCTGGCCCGGACGAAGCGCTGCAAAGTCCGCCGACGCGAAGGCCACGAGTCGCTCCTCGAAGTTCGGCACCGACGGCTCATACATCCTTGGCTCCCCTGATTGGATGGACGCTGCACTCTACGACAGCGGCTCCCGACACGTGCCCGAGTTATCCACAAGCGGTGACCCAGAGCGGAAGAGGTGCTCGCCGGATGGTGCTGCGTCGACTCCGGCCTGCACGATCAAGCTCGAGCCTGTTTCGCTAACGGCAATGGATCTGACCGCCGCCGTTGGTGTCCCTAGCAGGACTCGCGAACCTGCACCTCAACATCCCGACACCACGAGGCACACCGGATGCCAAGCCCGGCTGGGAGCATGTTCACCACCACCCATCAGTCGGACGACGACAGCTCGAAACCGGCTTCGAGCATCAGAGTTCCCGTGGAAAACCGCTGGTCACACCAGGTCCCATCCTTTGGTAATCCTGCCGGGGGCGCCACACTTGAACAGGTAAGATGACCGTGAGTATGGCAATTTTTTGGTCTGATGCGCAAGGGCAGTGCTCATGCACTACTCAGACACACTGCGGTGGCAGTTCGGTACTTCA
>JBOHGE010000071.1:0-21591 GCA_050700055.1 Pseudonocardiaceae bacterium | reverse complement strand
AGCCGGGAAAGAGTGGCTTGCGCGTCGAACCACCGGCCCGGCCGGGTGAACCCGCGCCGCGAGGAGATCACCACTTGAGCGAGGTTCTCCTACCGACGTTCATCCCGACGTTCATCGGGCCAGCCGGTGGCCAACGCCCGGACCGCGGCCTGCCGGACGTGCTCGTGGTTGTCGGTGGTGGCGTGGTCGGTGAGCAGGGTGCGGGTGTGCTCGTCGGGCCAGCCGGTGGCCAACGCCCGGACCGCGGCCTGCCGGACGTGCTCGTGGTTGTCGGTGGTGGCGTGGTCGGTGAGCAGGGTGCGGGTGTGCTCGTCGGGCCAGCCGCTGGCCAACGCCCGGACTGCGGCCTGCCGGACGTCCTCGTGGTCGTCGGTGGTGGCGTGGTCGGTGAGCAGGGTGCGGGTGTGCTCGTCGGGCCAGCCGCTGGCCAACGCCCGCACGGCGGCCTGCCGGGCTGAGTGGGTCCTGCTTCGTGCTTGGGCCTGGAGGTACTGGTGTAGGTCCGGGCTTGCGGGAAACAGTGCGACAGCAATGGCCGTGATCGTCTCAGCCATTGCCATTGCAGCGGTCGAGACGAAGGGTCCGTCGGTGAATGGTGTCCGCCGGTACCACTCCAGGTAGACGTCCCGGCCGGGGAACGGAACCCCGATGTCACGTAACGCGGTCACCGCACCGCCCAGTTCGCGGACCGACTCCGGGGCTTCGAAATAATAGCTGTTCTTGATGTCCTGGGTGGCGGCGGTGAGCTGTCGGGTCAGGGTGTGCAGGATGTCGCGCCCTTGCCGGTGCAGGGGTGTCAGGCGGCGGGCTTCGGTCAGACACCGCAGGCCCAACATGAGCAGGCGTGCACCGCAATCGGGGTTGAGCCGGGCACGGGGGGCAGCAGCGCGGTCGAGCAAGTGGTCCACGACGCGGGCGAGGAACCGCTCGTGGATCATCCCCGCGACCAGCAACAGCACTTCCTGCCATGCTGGGTCCTCTGCGTGGGCGCCGTAGATGTCGGTAACCAGCTTGTCGATCGTGAGGTCTTGGGCGACGTTGACTCGGTAGACGATGTCATCGGCGCAGCAGTACTCCAACAGGGCGCGGTGCACAAACCCGTAGAGGCCGGGCCCGAACCGGGACAGGATGAAGTTGCGGTCCCGGAACTGCTCCAACATCGCCTTGGCCACGATCTTCGACTGGTCGGGGGCTGCTGGTAGCGCTCATACAGGTAAGCTTCGAACTCGGTCAGCAGATCGTGACGGGTGATCCGGTTCCCGGCTACGCCGTCGTGGCCGTCCTGCATGCGGCGGGCGATACGGCGCAGCAGTTCGCGTTTGTCTTCCTCGTCGATGTAGTCCATCGCCACCCGGGTGTCGCGCACGGCCCGGTTGAGGTCCCAGTGTTGGGTCAACAGCTCCACCGCGTGTTGGTACACCCGGTGGCGTTCCTTGGGTAACTCTCGGCGCCGCCCGATCACGGCGAGGATGGTCAGCAGCAGCGGGTTCCCAGCCAGATCCCGGGCCGAGACGGACCGGTCGATCGCGGCCAAGAGCCGGGTACTGCGCTGGGCGGCTTCACCTGGGTCGGTGTGGTAGGCCAAGGTGTACCAACGGCGCACGAACTGGGTGATCTGGTCAGGGCCAAGGTCCTGGAGGGTGTACACGCTGAACCCGGCCCCGTCTAGGACCGCCCGGTGATAGCCGATCACACGGGACGTGACGATCACCCGTACCTGCGGAAAGTGGGCGGCAAACGCGGCGATCCGCCGCGCGGTATCGTCGCGCTGCGCGGGCTGGAACAGCTCATCCAGGCCGTCGAACATCACCACCGCCTGACCTTCACTGCGCAAGTAGGCGTCAAGGACGTCGCGGGGCAGCCCCAGGTTCTCGTGGGTGTGCAGGTAGTCCAGGTAGTCCAACACGGTGCCGTCCGACCACCGCCCGGCGCGCCAGCCGGGGTCAGCGTAGTCGCGCAGCTCCACCAGCAGCGGCAACCACCCCGCCAACCGAGACAACACCCCATCATCCCCGGTCTGCGTGTCGGCAGCGAACAGACCAGCCAGGGTGAGGGCGAGGTATCGCAGCAGCGACGACTTCCCCGCACCCGGGTCGCCCAACAAGGCAACCAGCCGTTGACTCGGCTCGGTCACGACGTCGAGCACCGGACGCGGGATACTAGCTGCATGTGCTGCACGTGCTTTGGTCAGCAGTTCCCGATCCAGCTCTTCCGGCAGTTCCTCCAGGTCGAGATCTCCTGCCTCCAATAGCCGCCGCCGCAGATCCTTGGGCAGCTCCATCGGCGGAGGGTCGGCCCGCACGTGTTGCTCAATAAACACCTGCGCCAACAAGACCGGCAGTTGCTCGTCCAGTCCTTCCGGGCTCAACCTGGCCAGCTCCAACACCCGATACCAATTGACCACCGCTGCCAGATACGCAACCCGCATCCCGTCGCCCAGCTCCCGCGACACCGCGGAGCCCACACCGTCAGCGGCTGGCACCTCCCGCGCCGATCGCGTGAGTTGAGTCAGTGCCTGCAGCAGCGCAGTTTCCAAGCCGTCGGGGCTGGTCACGGTCGTGGTAGTCACTTGGCTGTTAATCAGCCGTCTCCGGAACGCCTCCTGCCGTGAGCTGTGTTGTGGATCTCGGAACAGCGCCGCCGGGCCTTGGGCGTCTTCACCCACGAGGAACACCAGGCGCGACTTGCCCGCCTCAGTTGCCGCCTCGAACTCCAGCTCCGTGTACGACACCTCCAGACGGTCCCGCACCGGCGACCCATACCGGAACCCCACGATCACCGCATACACATCTGCGGCCAGCACCGCACCCCAGCACACCGACGCCGGCTGTTCGTCCCGCGCAGCGAAGTACGCCATATCAACCACGGCATCACCCGCCCGGGCCACCGCCGACTCCGCCGCCGCCACAAACGATCGCCCCACCGGGAACTGCCGCAACTCCGACGTGTGAGACAAGAACACTCGTCGAGGGGCGGCTGATCACCGGGCATAACACACAGCATCCCAGTACTCGGCCGCAGCGGATGCCTTCGGGCTGGTCCTTGGGCACTGGTGGCGTCTCACTCTCGTAGCTACGGTGTTGGCGTGGCCTCCACGACCCGACGGAGCATGAGCGGCCGGAGAGGCGCTGAGCTTGCGCCCTGGGGTAATCCCGGATGGGAGGAGTGGTCAGTGTTCGTTCCCAGTCGGCGGTTCCACCTGGCTGCCCGGCCGGTGAGCGACCCCCGACCTGGGGGCTCCCCGGCGCAATTCTGGTGGCATTCGCCCACGATCGTTGGCGGTCGCCTGGGACCGCTTTGGTCGGTTGACCTGCTAAAACACCGTGAACGATCGGTGCTGAGCTGCCGGTCGCAGACCTCGAAAGCGCGTGAGGGTTCACGCCCTCCGTGGGTTCAAATCCCACCGCTACCGCCATTGACCAGCAACGTTGCCGGGCGAGTCACACCGACTCATCCGGTGTTCGCTGCCTTCGTCTCAGTTGCTCCCCTCGGCGGGTGCTGGAGCCTCGTGGGTCCGTCACCTGCCGTCATCTGGCAGTTACACCATGTGCTACGTCGCGTGCAGTCTCGATGCTGTCGAATACGCCTGTATGGAGAATCAAGGCTCGCCGCCTACGTCGGCGCTGATGTCCGTGGCCATGGAAAAGTCCCCGCTGATGGGCCAGGTGTAGGTCCCCGCTGATGGTCGGGTAGAAGTTTCACTCCTCGCTCGTTGTGTCGACCCGGAGCGTGGGCCTGGGTGGTGGCGGTGCCAATCAACCACTGCACCGTCCAGGGGGTTCCATTGAAGTCTGCGAGGGAACGGATGGACATCATTTCCGCCTACCGCGAGGTGGGTACCTACCGTGGCGTGGCTGCGATCAGCGGTACCACATCGAAGACGGTGAAGTGGGTGGTCGCCCGCCACGAGTCCGGTGGTGGCGCGCCGGCCCGGGTGCCGTGGGAGCACAACTATGACGCGGTCGTCGGCATGGTGGCTGAGCGGGTCGAGAAGACCAAGGGCAGGATCACCGCGAAGCGTCTGCTGCCGGCCGCCCGGGCGATGAGGGGTCGGCGCGGAACTTGCGGCGGCTGGTCGCGCAGCAGAAGGCGTTGTGGCGTCGCGACCATCATCGTGGCCGGCGACCGGCGGTGTGGTCCCCGGGTGGGCATCTGGTCATCGACTGGGGCGTGCTGGGCGGGTTGCATGTGTTCTGCGCGGTGCTGGCATGGTGTCGGGTCCGGTTCGTGCGCTTCGCCGAGGACGAGCGCGCTGAGACGAGGTGGACCGGCTCTCGTGCGTCCGGTTCGGCTCGGCGCGCTACTCGGTCCCGGTTGCGCTGATCGGCGTTCAGGTTCGGCTGCGGGTGGACCACTACCGATCCCTGGCCATCATCGCTGGCCCGGGCGAGGGTGAGCTAGTCGCCGAGCACCTGCTGGTCGCCCCCGGGGAGGCGTCGATCAACGATGATCACTACGGTGAGCCGCGGCCGACGCCACGCCGTGCGGTGCGGTGCGCCCGAAAACCGTGGCGAAAAAAGCGTTCTGCGCGCTCGGGCCGATCGCCGAGGCGTCCATCACCGGCGCCGCCGCGGCCGGCAACACCCGTCTCGAGCCGGAGTTGGTCGAGCTGAACGCCCTCGCCGCGGCGCACGGCAGCCAGCCGTTCATCGACGCGCTGTCCCGAGCGGTCGCGTTCGGCCGCTGGCGGGCCGCGGACGTGCGTTCCATCCTCGCCGCCGGCGCCAGGACACCGCAACCCACCCCGCCCGGAGGCGCCCTGGTGCTCGAACTGCCGGTGGTCCCGACCCGTTCGCTGGCCGACTACGCCATCCCCGGCGCCGCCAGCGCCGCCGCCACCATCGATGCGACGGGAAGCCGGTCGTGACCGGGCAACCACCGGCGCTGGCACCCGATCTCGCCGACGGGCTGCGCCGGCTCAAGCTCGCCGCGATGCGCCGGCTCGCCCCCGAACTGCTCCGCACCGCGAAGACCAACGGTGGGCACCCGAAGACGCGCTGTAGGGTTCCCGAGTTCACGATGACTCCCGCCCGTACAGCAGTGGGAACAGCAACCATGGAAGCTGAGACAGGGCCGAGCGAACATTATCAGACTCCTGACCAGCGCCGGAGACTCCATTAAACCCTGTTGCCGAGAGTTCGCATCGAGAAATCACGAAGAAGGCCGAAACCGCTTTGCCAATCTTGGCCCACAGTGGTTTTATCAACGCTTTGCCCGTTTGTTTGTATTACTTTTATTTACCGACTGCATCTTTCAGAGAGCAGCTAGCGCCGGGTATTGAAGAGTGCCCGGGATGTTCGTACTCAACACTGGATCCAAGCTGCTGATTTTCAACATCTAGAGGCAAAAATCGATCAGCACTACCTCGTATTTTTTCCAGCGCTACCGACTGTGCGGTATACGTGTAATATAGTGTTACCGAATACGCCTTCGCTTCCTCTAACCTTCCCGGATCGCCTATTTGCACTGCTGCCACCCAGCTACCCGCCCCGGCGCGTGCGGTCATAGCCTTCGTCGATTCGGAAGCAGAAGGAATGTCGGCTGGCTTAACATCGGTTAAGTACACCCTTGAATCGTCAATCGCTTTTACGGTAATCCATAGTCTCGCATTTCCGGGAACGTTAAAATAATAACCGAAAAATCGGAAGCATATATTCGCAGATAAGGGCCACGCCGGGTCGGGGCCAATTATCTTGCCGTCGATCTTTGCGGCTCCAGCCTCCCGGCTTGCAGCCTTTGCCATATCGAGACTTTCCTGCGAGATCCGGTTAGCCTTTACGCTGCTGACACAAGATACGACTATTGCAACCACGCTAATAGTGACAGCTGCAAGCGAAAGCAAATTTCCGAGCAGATTTCTGCTTATTTCTGCGCGAAATCTTCGTCGCAGCGAATCTTCCTTCAGATTCCCTGTTGATCTCATGATCCCCCCGGTGACCAGCCGTCGGCGAAATTGCAGAGATTGCCACAAATCTTACCTAAATGTTTCGAAGATCTCCACATTCAGCCTGCGAGCAACGTCGGCTGGCGCAGTTCTGACCGCGACGAGCAGCACCGAGACATCTTAGGCACCCCCCAGCGTACCCCGCGCCCACGTCGCGCCGTCGAACAGGGATACCCTATACCTAAGGTCGAACGGCTCACCACGAGAGAGGGGAATCATGAAAATACGGTTTCTGGGCAAGGAGTCAGAATATCGCGACTCTCCAACGCTGTATGCGACAGAGCGCTGCACGTATCTCGTTCAGGGATGGAAGGTCACCGACCCGGAAATCTTGACCAAACTGGACGTACCGGAGAGCGAGACGGTCGTGGAAATTTACGCTCGCCTTATGACTCATCTAACGAAGGATGGACTCAGCGGAGTCGTGACGAGCTGGACTCCTCCGATCGTTCACATTAAGGAGAACGGGAACCTGATCATCCAGGGCAAGCGAGTAGCCGGTCCTGAGGCGCTCGCAGAGATGAAGATTCCTGATCACGAGGATGTGGTCGAAGTAGACAAAGCAGCCATCGAAGCACTCCTCGGCGAGGGATAGACCTTGAAAATAATTTCAGGCGAAGAGCGAGACGCGTTTTTCGCCACATTTGAGCGCGAAGCAGTGCATCTAGAGATGCGGGATGTATATGCGATTGCGGATGAGAGGGAGCGGTTTGCGCGATTCCTTGAGAAAGGATACAGAGATCATGACGCCGAATCCAAAGAGAGACAGCCATGGATAACGCTGATCCAGGAAGCCGCCGAGTTCGGAAAGACGTTCAGGAGGGTGCGGATCATCTCCGAGCCCGTGACCGACTACATTCGTTATGTGTGGGCGGGCGCAGGACACAGCGTAGAAGCCGGAGAGCAGATCAAGTGGCTGCCTCGCAGACTGGCATCGTCTATTGCACTGCCCGGCAATGATTTCTGGATCTTCGATAATTCAACCGTGGTCTTCACGATCTTCACCGGAGAAGGCAACGTGCTCGAACGGCAACTGACCACTGATCCGGCTGTCGTCGGACTCTGTCAGGCGGCGTTCGAAGCCGTCTGGCTAATCGCCATCCCACATAGCGAGTACAGGCCATCCTGACGGTGTCCACGCCTACCAGACGAGCACGTGAAGCGTTGGGCGCCCGCCTTAGAGAGATCCGCCAAGACGCCAATCTCACAGGGCGGACCCTTGCTAGTCTCTGCGGCTGGCACTTCACAAAGATCAGCAAGTTGGAGCGCGGCGCGCAGAACCCGTCGGAGAACGATATCCGGGCATGGTGCCACGCCTGCGAAGCAGGGAATCAACTTTCTGATCTCATTGCGACGGTACGCACTATCGAGTCCATGTATGTCGAATGGCGGCGCGCCTTGCACGCTGGCATGAGACACTGCCAGAAGAAAGTAATCCCCCTCTACCAGCGAACCAAGCTCTTTCGAGCCTATGAACCAGGCCTGATGCCGGGATTGTTTCAAACGGCGGAGTATGCGTCAGCAATCATTGCCCATCTTATCGCGTTTAATCGGATCCCCAACGACTTGGAGGAGGCGGTCGCAGCACGCATGCAGCGCCAGCGGGTCCTGCACACAGGTGATAGACGATTCCTGTTCGTACTTGAGGAACAAGCCCTGCGTACTCGCGTAGGCGACGCTGACGTGATGGCGAATCAGCTAAACCGGCTACTCGAGGTCATGCCACTGCATCGCATTAGCCTCGGAATCATCCCGGCAATGGGTCAACGCCACACGTGGGCTTCAGTTGGATTCTGGATCTTCGATCAGCACACCGTACATATTGATACGCCATCCGCTGAATTGACCATCACCCAGCGCAGCGAGATAGCGGTATTCGAGAAAAAATTCTCCAGACATCAACAATCTGCAGTGTACGGTCACAAGGCAAGAGATCTGATCAACCGGGCTATTGCCGATCTCTCATCGGAGCCCCCAGTCTGAATTGAGCAACATCGCGCAACATCGTTGGGGCTGACCTTCAGATGGTCATAGCGTCACGGCCGTGAACGAGACCACGACATCCGTCTCCACCCAGGAGGTCGCAGCGCAGGGGCGCCGCATCGAGGTATCTCCCCGCAGACCCCCGCCACCGCGCACTGGGTGCGGAAGCGACCCGGTGTCCTCGTCCATCCCACTACCTGGTGTGGGCACCACACTGTCTGCGTCTACCGCGAGCTGGCTGGCAGAGCATCCCGCCGCCCGAGAGGTGGTCTGCTCGGTGTGGAGCACGCTCACCGAGTTGGAGCGGGCCGGTCAGCATCCCGGGACCCTCGCCGCCTTACGGTTCGTCGTGATCCACCACCAGCCGCCCACCCGCACTGGCCGCTGCCCCACCTGCCGCCGCTACAGCTGGCGCCAGTGGCGCCGCCGCCGCCCATTCCCTTGCGTGGTGTGGCGGCAGATCCGCGGCGAGCTGCTGGGGCACCTCACCCTCGCCGGTTATCCGTCGTGAGCCCGCAGCGGCCGGTCGATGACCGCAGGCGCGACACCCAGGCAACCACCATTCCGGACCGGCGCCGTGTGGAGCAGATCGGCATCGACCGTGTGCACGAGACGCTGCGCTTCCCGCCACCGCTGAGCATCGAACACATCATTGCCCAACTCCGACAACTCCGTGACCTGCTGCCTGCACCCACCGGGGACGGCCATGACTCACGCTGATGGCCCGGATGTGACGGCCGCGAAGCGGTTGCTGGATCTCGCGAAGAGCCGGGGGTTCACTTTCGAGCGGATCGCGCCGGGACCGGATGGGCCGCTGCGCGGTGTGCGGGAGATCCCCCCAGTGGCGCGACGAGATCTACCTGGCTGGGTTCTGGCAGGAAAACTCGTGCAGCGCGATCCGGCGACGACGCTCGTCTCTGGTCGTGCCCGGCGGGTTACCGGTCGCCGAACAACTGCGCGGGGATGCCCTGACCGTCCTGTACACGGTGCTGTTCTACTGGACCACCTGAAGTGCCGACCGGGCGTGTCAACGGCACTCGAAACTGGATCTGGATCTGGATCTGGCCCGGAGCGCGTCGCTGAGACTGTGAGCAGCGCTGTGCCACACCCGCCTTGGGCCGCACCGGGCGATCAACACTCCTCGCCTCGTCCGTCGGGCTCCACCTCCACCGACTCGATCACCATGTGCTCGACCCCTAGCACCCGCCGCTGGCAGTAGGCCGGGACCTGGTTTTGGCATTCCTGGTGTCGGCCTTCATACCGACCTCTAACCCCGGCTTGACAACTGCCGTCGCTGTGTGTGTAGCCTGCTTATTGTCGCGCCCGTTGGTGGCGAGGCACAGCACATCCGGAACCGTCTGGGTGGCCTGCGAGGGCCGCAGAGACAGCCGGGCCGAAGCGGTCAGATGCCGCGGAAGTCGGGCTGGTTGATGCGTGAGGTGTTCTCGGCGGTGACGAGTCGCAGCGCGGACGATGCAGTGCCCCCGTGTCCCGGCGATCGCCGGGCAGGACTCCCGGGCTTGCCGGGATGGTCTAGGGCACGCAGCTAGGAGCCCACTGTGGCTGCCCCTCTGTTCACCGAACCCGGCAAGTCCTCCTTCGACGTTGAGCCGGACGAGCAACACACCAGTACCCTGCACGCCCCGTCGGAGATCACCGCGGTGACGCTCGACGTGGGCGGGGACGAGCCTCTCACCATCGTCAACTTCCGCAACGAGCTGCCGGAACCCACGTCGGCGAGGACCCGCAGTACCTTCGTGCGGGCGGCCGAGGCTGCTGGACTGCTGGATGAAGACGGGCGGCACGCTATCGCCCGCGCACTCGTGCAGCCGGACGGAGCCGCGCCGCTAATCAAGGCCGACTTGCTGGTTACCGAGACGATGGAGACCGCGACGCTGGCTCACGTGCAGGGGCCCGTGTGGTCCACGGAGCTGTGGCCGCTACTGCAGCCGCGGACCGAGGCCGAGTCGCTGACGGTGGATCGGCCGCGGATCGCCGGTGCGCTCAACAGCACAGGTGATCCGCAGGCACTGCTAGTGTTGACCTTCCGCAACCTGCAGCATCTAGCCGACTACATGCACCAGACGATCACCCACACGCGGCGAACCGGCAACGACTACGCGGCGTCGATCCTGTCCCGCCGAGTCGGCCGACCAGTGCTGGCTCACGTGGTGCGGCTGGAATTCGAAGACGGTTCGCAGCCGTTGACCGTGTTGGCGGTGCGGGACGGGATCACCCGGCTGGTCTCGGCAATGGCCGCGCGGCTGGGCCGAAAGCCCAGCTCTGACGACGTCGCGCAGCAGATGATCAGAGAGCTGCTTACCACCCTGCCGCCACGGGCGGGCAAGGCTCCCGACGCCTCCCAGGACTACGCCCGTGGCCGAGAGCGGGTAGCCGGCGACCTTCGGGCCCGGTTCGCCGCCGGGGTCGCCAGCGGAGTGCCGACCGAGGACGCCGTTCGGATCGGGCAGACCTTCACACTCCCAGCGCAGATTTACGTGGGGGTGCAGGCCACACCGACGGGGATGCTACCGACGGAGGAGATCTTCTCCGAAGCGATGCGGGCGGTGCTCGGCTCCATCCACACCGAGTTCCGCAGCTGGGACCCCGCCGCGCAAGCGATCGACGTCGGTGAGCGGGCACTGCTGCGTGCCCAGCATGTCGGCTACCTCGACGCCGACGTGGTCAAGCTGGCTATCGGAACGCTCGGCCACGAGCACACCAGCCAGGTCTTCGGCAACGACGCGATCCCGGACACCGCCCTGTGGCGCGGGGTCTACCTGATCAGCGCGCTGTCCCAGCCCAGGGCCTTCGACGGAATCAAGGAGCAGCTGCGCTCGCTGCTCGGGATGACCAAGATCCAAAATAAGCGGTTCGTCGGTTACCTCGGCCCGCTGATCGACGTGCCCTGGCGGTCCTCAAAGTCCCGCAGCCTGCAACAGGCCCGCCGGGCCTGGAGCGGCGGCGGCCCCATCCCATTCAACTTGCTGGGGACCGACTGGGAGCCTGTGCCTACCGAGGACTTCCTGTCCCTAGTGCCCCGGGCACTTAACGGTGACGTCAACGCCCGCCGCACCCTGCAGGTCGCCGGCGGAATTGCCCTGGTCGCCGACCGGCTGCTGGCCAGCAACGTCGGCAGCGCACTGCAGTCGGGGATGGTGCCCTTTCGCGCCGAGCCCAACGACATTGCCGCAGGGCTAAGCAGTCGGGACAACGAGGCAGGGCTCTACCAGCTGGCCTATGCCGCTCAGACCTTTCAGTCCGACAAGCCCGCCGTCAACTCGTTCAGCGACCGGGACTTCAGCAGGGACCAGAACTTGCCGGCGGCGGTATACGTCGTGCCTGCGATCGACCCCGAGAAGCCCAGCATTGTACTGACCGACGGTGCTGGGCAGCCCCGGCCGCTCACTCAGTTCGAGGTTGTTCGGCTCTCCGACCCCGACCGCGCGGCCAAGGCCATCGCCAACTCTGGGGCCGACGCCGCACAGGTTACTGGCTACCAGATGCCCCAGAGCAACGGGCAGTTGGCCAACCTGCTGCGCACCCAGCTGGAGAGTGACCTGAAGTCCATTGAGGATCTCCTTGGCCGTCTCCTGCGCCTGGCCAGCGCCGACGACGAGGCCGTCGGGCCAGCACTCGGCAGCCGAGAGGACTGGACAGATCTGAGCACCCGGGCGCAGAAGATCAGCTCGCTGATCACGGTCAACGAGCCCCCAGAGGTGATCCCCGTCCCCGGCGACGTCAGCGATGATGACGACGCCTACGACGAGGAGGGCTACAAGGACCAGTTCTCCGACGAGCAGGACGGCTAAGGACAGTAACCCCCCGTCGGCCGCTCCACAGGGCACGCCGACTGCACCACAACACCACCAGTGGGGCCCGGGCACGCCCCGGGCCCCACTGGTGGTGTTGTAAGCCCAAGGGTACCGTTGCTAATTAATATTAGAGAGGCGGCTTGCAACAATGACATACGAGTACACTAACCCCAAAGGTGTCACGTACTATTTAAACTCGAAGCAAGTCGTGCTTCGCAAGAGTAAGCGGCAGCTTATTTTCTACTTCACCCGAGAAGAGCGCCCAGAAGCTGTTAGCGAACTGCCACCGGGCATGGAAGTTAATGAAAACCCACGCACCGGGCTCTTGATTCTCAAGCGGAAATAAGTGCTCGCCGACTGCCGCTCGCGCCGCGGCCCGGCGTAATCTCCGTCACGGAAGGCGTGGCGAGGTTGTGGGCCCGTGTCGGGTCAGCGCGCGGGCTGTGACCGGATGTTGGTGACCCCTCTCCTACCCCCGGCAGGCATGACACCGTCTGCTCGAAACCGTGAGCTGATTGGCGGAGCACCTTGACGCTCGCGAGGTGGGCAGCTCGGTGTGGACCATGCTCACTGTGCGGGAGCGGGCGGTCGGCACCTCGGGACTGTCGCCGCCCTGTGGTTTGTTCGGCCTCCGAGCCTGGACGCGTTTTCGTGCGCCCCGGACGAACCGCCGCCATCGGGCGAATGATGTGGCTTTTCTCCGTCGGGAGAGATTCGACACGACAGGGCGTCGCGGACCGTCCCGTCACGGCCACGATCGACTCGACATCAGACAGTACCCCGGCTTGGGTCTCATTCGGGGTCTCAGCCACTGCGGATCGTGGACGTTCGCGCAGGACCACGCGACGTCGATGACCTGCAAGAACGCACTGTGCGGTCTGGGCTGAAGTGTCGATCGCAGACCTCGAAAGCGCGTGAAGGTTCACGCCCTCCGTGGGTTCAAATCCCACCGCTACCGCCATTGACCAGCAGAAACGCCGCATCGTCTCCGTAGAGCGGTCGGCGAATCGTTGCCAGGGTCTCAGTTGCCCCTTTCGGCGGCTACTGATACAACGTTGGGCACTGCAGCTGATCCACGCCCTGGCGTCGATCCGGATCGGCTGAGCGTCCACGACGTCTACCCGGAACACCCCTACAGCACACACCACGGAAGAGGTTATTGAGCACTCCACGGGCTCTTTCTGAGCCCGACCGGCCCGGGATCGGGCAAAGCGCCGCCCCTTCGAGAGAAGGGGCGGTTTGTCTTCCGAGCTCGTCGGGTTCGACCCGACAATGGTGGCATTCCTCGTTCGCGGTGACCAGGCAGACGAACCGGGTGTTGCCGACCCGGACTGCCGCCCTATGCTTCCACGGAGTCAGGAATGGCGTGGCGACGTTCCGGGCGGTCCGGAGTGGACCCGGCGGTCGACGCGGTCGGTCGGGTCCATCCACAAGACCACCATCTCGGTCCCGGAGTTCGTCAGGAGCGCCAGGTAGGTGCTCCCACCGGCGGTGTAGGACGTCGCCGCCGTGACTTCGGAGGAGATCGTCGCCTCGTCGACGACGTCGAGGAGCAGCCCTATATGACGCACTAGTGAGCGTGGTAGGTGTCGCGGCGGTGGCTGATGTCTCGGATGGTCACGCGGTGTTGTGTCTCGTCGATGACATAGAGCACGCGCCATTCCGGCATCACTCGTGCCGGGTACACGCCGTGGAATGGCCGATCCAGTTTTTTGCCGACCCGCTGAGGATTGTCTGCCAAGGGGCCATTGATGAACTCCGACGCGCCGATGACCACGTCAACGGGGAGTCGTTCAGCCAGGGCACGGCGGGCGGTGCGAGTCAGGTCGATCTCATAGGGCTGGCCGGTCACCGGCCCTCACGGGCGACCCGCTCAGCGACTAGGGCACGGATCGCCTCGCGACCGAACACCACAGGTTCGGTGTCGGTCAAGGACCGAACGGCCTCCGGGTCGGACAGCACCTCGATCGTCTCTCGCAACCGATCCAGCTCACCGGAGGGCACCACGTCGGCCACATGCTCGCCGTGCGCGATCACCGCGACGGTCTCGCCGTTCTCGGCACGGCGCACAGCGTCGTGCCACGCCTCGAACCCGTCGGTCGAGACGCTCACTGGCTGCTCATTCATGCCACCATCGTAAGCCTCACCGGCAGCGAAACGGGCATGTCCCGGTTGGGGGTGTCCGGATGGTCGGTCACCGGCCGCCCATCCGGGTGCTACGGGCAGCGGCAGACCCGCGCTCAGAGTCTCATTCGCTCAGGATCGCGGATGCGCGCGGAGGACTAACTGTGTCGGTGACCTGCTGAAACAGCTAGACTATCGTGGCTGAACTGCGGATCGCAGATCTCGAAAGCGCGTGAGGGTTCACGCGCTGGCGTGGGTTCAAATCCCACCGCTACCGCCATCCACCAGCCGAACACTGGACATTCGACGATGACCCGCCGGGCTGCCTCATCAGCCGAGGGTTGGTTGCTCTGACGGGAGCATCAGCCGCGACTCAGGGACGGTGCCCCACACGAACTCGGTCCACTGATCGCGAGTGGTCCAGGTATCCACGTAGGCCACGCCGGCCAGCAGATTGATCATCTCGGGACGCCATTGCGGTGTCACCTCGTCATCGAGCACGACAAGCTTCCGCTCAATGGACAGGTGCCCATTGACGTCGGAGAACATCGTGAAACAGCGCTCCACGGCCGACCTCTGCACGGCGGTGTTCTGACCGGCCGCCGTTTGGACGTAGACCGGCCGCTTCTCGCTGCTGCCGACCGCCGCAGTGACCTGGTAGGGCGAGCCGCTGGCACCTGTCAGTCTGGCTCGCGGTTCCACGAAGGGGAACTCGGCCTCCAGATAGGTCGTCAGCCGCTCCGGAAAGCCCGGGCGGCGTGGAACTGGTGCCAGCAGCCGCAGGCCATCGAGGTTGGCCACTGCATCGGCCATCTCCTGTACCAGGTCGGCGGCGTGCTCGACGCACGAGCTGACCGTGGTCGTCTTCAAGTGCGTGGGCCGCCATCAGCCGCTTCCATGAGGTGCCCACCCGACTGCGTGAGTCCACGTTCACGCCCACGCTGTCCAGCCGCGCCAAGACCTCGCCGCCGTCTGACACGATCACTTCGTCGCCGACGGTCTGCACGATCAGCTCGACGGTATCCCCGTCGGCGTAGTGGTGCGACGTCACCAGCAGGACGGTGTCAGGTGCCACCTCGCGACACGTCCACCGACTGCCCTCACCTGCGAGGACGGCGGAGAGCAGAGCGCTGCACTCGGTCATCCAGTCCCCTCCTAGCGCGTCGGCAACACCGGGTCGATCCAGCGGTACTCGCCGGTCAGCTTGATGGCCTGCTCGCCGCAGAACGCCTCGAACGCTCCACGGTATCGGAGAAGGTGTGCTTGTGCGTGCGCTCATTCCACACTTCACGGCCTCCGGTCCGGTTGCCATGCGGGCCGTTGACGTCAAGCCGACGGAGGTGCTGGCCGTAGATCATCAGGTAGGCGGTCAGCTTCCACGGCTTGGGTATGAGTACCTGAACGCCGAGGAGCAGCGGCAGGTCGTAGGCGTTGTGCACGCCCATCTGAGCGCGGACGGTAGTGGCGCGGATCTCCCACCGCATCGGTACGCGCAGCTCCAAGCCAGCGGTCTCGCCGAGGACCAGCGCTGCGAGGTCGTTGTCCATGGGAAACGACGATCATGGTTGGGGCCGGATCAGCATGCTGGTGACGCCGTGATCGGCATCCTCAGCGGCGGCCTGCCGTGATACCGAGAAGATGCATCGCGGAAGGAGCGATCGAACATCACCAAGGAAGCTGCCCACACCGGGAGCTGTTGCGCGGCAGATGACGAGAAAGGCCCCCACGCAGGCGCGTTCATGCGTTTTCGCAGTCGACTTCGGTCCCCAGCCAACAGCGCCCGACGGTAGCCCTGGCACTTGTCGTTCGGAAGGGTGTGCCGTTGCTGTTGATCACTCTGGTACCCGTGCGCCCTTGCGTCGCCCAGGCAAGCTCCATGTCCCAGCTGCAGTCGCAGCCCTCGGTGTGCGCTACGACGAGGAAAGACTCCGCCTCGGACACTGACACCTTGTAGGGAAACCGGATGGGTTGGAGCATCGCGGCGGATACCCCATGAAAGCGCTCTGCTATCTGCGCTGTTGTCTCGTCATAGTGAGGCAGTGCTTGAGGTGGGTTGTGATCCAGGTCGATCTCAAGCCACCGAAATGCCCCGACGTCGCCGCATGCTGCTCCCAACAAGGTACCCGCGAGCGGTGGGTGCCGTTCGTGCACACGAACCCGAAATCCGGTAAGAATCACCTCGGTGTTTGAGCGGCCCTGCACGAAAAATGGCACCTGGTCAGGCGACGCGCCGACTCCTGCCCGAGCAGGCGGCCAATCCGTCCAACTGCGCATCGTAGCCCCCCACCGTCGCTCAGTGAAGGTTAGCGGCTGGACGTCCCCGCTCGCAGGGATCAGGCCAGGCGTGGTCGCCGAACTGCTAGGAAGCGTCGATGCGAACCGCTCGAGTTCGGAAGGACTCGGTGCCACCAGGGCCTTCCTCGGCAGTGGATACGGCAGTGTTTCCCACCCACAGCCCGGATCCGCGTGCACCGGGCTGTCCTAGCCGGGGCGCGTAAAATGTCTCCACCTTTCCCGGCTGCACGGTGCGCGCCTCGACGTCGGATATCCTCATCTCACATCCTTGACCCGGCCAAGTTCCCTCCGGCCCCTGCGGATCCACCGGGCAGACGTAAAGAGCCGGGCCGACGACAACCTGGCGGGTCTGGGCACACTGGACGCGGGACTTGTAGATCACGCCATTCGCCCCACCCGAGAAATGTGGGTTCTCGACTTGAACCTGGCAGACTTCCTGCCTGGTGGTGGCCGAGGCTGCAATGCTGGTGCAGGTGACCTCCGCTGCGAGCATCAGCACGACGACTACGAGGATACGCCACGTTCTGGATGGCACCCGGACACCTCTCTGGTTATTCGGCGGCCCTGTGACTCTTCATGAGTGGCCAGAAGATCGCCTCTACGGCTGCGTCAGACACAGCGGCCCAGAACTCGGTGTCGTCGCCCTCAGCCTGCATCCTTCGCTCAACGTCCGCACGAATGATTTCGGCCAGGGACGTTGTGTCGATCTGGCGAAATGCCCATTCCAGAGTGCTGACGTCAGGAGCCCAGGGTTGGCGGTCGCTCGGGCCGGATCCGGCATCGCAATCATCGGCGTTCATCGCGCCGCCTCCTCCCAAGGTGATTCACGTTAGCACGAGCGGCGCACACGGTTGAATCCGCTTGGACCTTGGGCTGCGCCGAGCGGTCGCGACGCACCCGATGCCAGCAAGCCGAGCACGACCGCGCTGAGCACGATCAACAGCGCCTGCCGGATCCCCGCGCTCTGCGCTAATAGACCGATGAGCGGCGGACCGGCTAAGAACGCTGTATAGCCGATCGAGGTCACGACGGATACCCGGGCGGCGGCCCTGACCGAGTCGTCGGCGGCGGCACTGATCCCGACCGGAAATCCCAGCGATGCCCCGAGACCCCACAGTGCGGCCCCGGCCAGCGCCCACGCGGTGCTGCCACCCAGCACGACGGCAAGCAAGCCGGCCGCGGTGCTGGCCGCGGTCAGCCGCAGCACGGCGACGCGGCCGAACCGGTCCAGGGCCGAGCCCCCGACCAGCCGCCCGACGGTCATCGCCAAGACGAACAGGCCGAAGCCGATCGCGCCGACGGCTTCGCTCGTGCCGTAGCCGTCGACCATCGCCACGGCGATCCAATCGTTGGCCGAACCCTCGATGAAGGCGAACCCGAGCACCAGCAATCCGATCAACAGCGTCCGCGGCTCGGCCCAGGCCGCCAGCACTCCGCAGCTGCCGGACGCATCCTGCGCGGCGTCGTGGTTGCCGGGCAGGAAGAAGCGGACCGCGACGGTCATCGACCCGGGCACGATCGCGGCGACGACGAATACCTGCACGGCCAGCGGCACACCAGTGGTCGCCGACGCCGCCCCGACGCCGGCTCCGGCCACCGTGCCGACACTGAACGCGGCGTGCAGCCGTGGCATCAGGGATCGACCGAGCCGCCGCTCGACGTCTGCGCCCGCAACATTCATCGCGACGTCCCAGATCCCGATGCCGAGCCCGATGAGCACGAAACCGATCGCCGCCAAGCGAACATCGTCCGTCTGTAGCCCGGCGGCCAGCGGGAGTAGCCCCGCCGTGACCGTCAATGCGCCGGTCAGCACAGCCCGAGCCGGGCCGAGCCGGTGCACGATCCGCCCGGACAGCGGCAGTCCCATGATCGAGCCGCCGGACGCACACAGCAGTAGCAGCCCGAGCTGCACCGCGGAAAGCCCCAGCGTGTCGCGGATGCCAGGGACCCGGGAGATGAACGAGGCGAGCGCGACACCGCTCACTGCGAAGGCCACCGCCACGGCCGTGCGGGCGCGCAGTACGTCGGTCGCGGGCGACACACGGTCTCGCCCAGGAACTCGTGAGCGAGATAGGCTCACCCCCATCCTCCCGTCGTTCAGTACGGAAAAGGCGCCTCAAGTAAATATATCCGGCTGCGACGGTCGGGGAAGTCGGCTGCGCTGGGGAGTACTTCGTAGGCTACGATAGCCGGTAGGTGTCGGATTAAAACCGTCAAAATATGGAGGCAACGATGGCTCAGGCGCAGAAGACGGACTTCGCTTCGTTCGCTCGGCTATCAGCGTCGGAACAGGATGCGCTCGAGCAGGCCCTCAGATCGATACCTGATGACATTCTCTCGACGGGCGATCGCAGTGGGATCGAGTCCCGGATCAAGAGACGCCTGCAAGAAGCGGGAGTTCTCCAGGCGGGGGAATCGGGAGGGCCACTGGGCATTGCGGAGATTCCTGCGGTGGCCTTCGTCGGTCGGGCGGTCGGGTGCCTCGCGGCGAAGTATGTGAGCTTGCGGGGGATCAGTCACAACAAGCCTGCCGACGAGGTGGCTGACTCGATTGCCCGGGCGATCGGGGATTGCGTCCCGGGTGACACTGCTGCGATCAGATCCGACATCTTGGAATACCGGACCCAGGTCGCGGGCGCGCTCACCGCGCTTGGTCTCCCCTCGCTCGGCGACGCACTCACCGTGGTCGAGTCCGGAGGACTGTACGAGCGGGGCTCGGCATGAGCACCGTGGATCTGTCCACCCGGACCTGCAAGGAGTGCTCCGGCTCCCGGCCGCTAGAGGAGGCTCGGGCAGCCGAGCTGCATCGGCAGATCGATACCGCTTGGGAGCGGGATGCCAACCGCGTCATCAGCCGGGTCTTCACATTCCGGAATTTCCGTCAACCCTTCGCCTTGGCCACTCAGATCGCGTTGCTGGCCGAGTCGCAGGGCCATCATCCTGACTTGGAGGTGAGTTGGGGCAGGCTGGTCGTGACCTTCACGACGCACGCCGCCAAGGGGTTGACCGAAAGCGATTTCATCATGGCCGCCAAGATCGACGGTTTCAGCCGGTGACGCGGATCAGTGCGCGCGGTCGTGCCGGATCTGGTGGCGTATCTCCGCGTAGCGGATCGTCTCCCAGGCGATCAGCGCGCCGAGCACGGCCGCCAGCACGGCCAGGGTCAGCAATGCCGGCAGCCGGGCGACCAGTGGGATCAGCACGAGCATCAGCGTCACCAGCGCGATCCGCTCACGATTCACCGAGCCGGCCACGTACCACTTGAAGGCCACGTGCGCGAGCAGGTACAGCGCGGCTCCGCCGTACAGCGTCGCCAGCGGCACCCCGTAGATCGGGTCGGTGAGCAGCTGCCCATCGCCGCCGCCGACGTAGCCCAGCACCTTCTTCAGACCCAGTGCCATCATGATCACCCCGATGATCATCGGTAGGTGCAGGAACGAGTAGCCGCCCCGGGCCAGCCGGATCTGCCGGGCGCCCGCAGCGGCGGCCAGCGCCCGTTCGGTGATCAGCGCGGTGACGTCGAAGTAGGCCCACCACAGCGCCACCGACACGGCCAAACCCAGCGCCGACGCCACGATGATCGGCCAGGAGATCGGCAGCGCCGCCACCCCGATGCCGATCGAGACGATCGACTCGCCCAGCGCCACGATGATGATCAGGCCGTGCCGCTCGGCGAAGTGCGCTGCCGAGTTCAGCCGCCAGCGGGTGCCGGCCAGCTGGGTGCCCAGGTAGTCGCCGAGCAGCGCGGCCAGCCAGAGCAGGGTCTGCGCGGTGCCGGTGGTCTGCGAGGCGACGAGCAGCGCCACGGTGCCAGCCAGCACCGAGGGGATCCACCGCACCACCTGCGCGCGCAGCTGCGGGTCGTCGCGGCTGACCAGCCAGAACAGCGTGAGGTGTACCGCGCGCACCAGGAAGTAACACGCCGCGAACACGGCGGGGCCGGACAGCCCACCGGGCAGGTCGTCGAACGCCTCGGGGATCGTGATCGCGCCGACGAACATGGTGGCCATCGCGACGAGCATGCCGACCCGGATCACGCCCTCATCGGCCTTCACAACATTGCCCAGCCAGGAGTACGCGACCCAGCTCCACCACATCACGGTGAGGATCAGGATCCCGCGCAGCACGTTCGGCACCGTGGGCTCATCGGCCATCCAGTCCGTGACGCGGGTCAGCGCGAACACGAACACCAGGTCGAAGAACAGCTCCAGCGGGGTGACCGTGGCCTGTTGGCCGACGGCCTCGATCCGCCCGCGCGGAGGAGTCGCCATGCCGCGATGGTGCCGCACCGGCCCGCCGGATAACAGCCCTGGACGTCGCCGCAAGCAACCGACTCGGTGTTCCGGATCGTCCTTGGTGCACCAGCTACTGAACGGAGATCCCGGTGAAGCATGTCTTGTCCAGGATGGCGATCCTCGCGCTCGGTGCGCTCGCGCTGGCCGGGTGCGCAGGCAGTCCTACGCCGGCCGCGGCGGCGTCCAGCGGTGGATCGACGGTTCAGGCCGGTATCACCGTCCGCGGGTTGGGCACGGTCACCGGGACTCCGGACACCGTGACCGTCGGATCACCGGCTACGAGGTGACCAACCAGGTCACGGCCACGCTGCGGGACATCGGCGGCGCCGGTGGGCTGATCGACGCCGCCAGCGCGGCCGCCGGTGACGCGGTGCGGGTCCAGCAGCTCGGCTTCTCGATCGGCGACGACAGCGCGTCGCGAGCCCAGGCCCGGGCCGACGCGGTGCGGCAGGCGAAGGCCCAGGCCAAGCAGCTGGCCGACGCGGCCGGAGTGACGCTGGGCCGGCTGCACTCGATCACCGAGGTGCCGGTCAACCCGCCGAGCCCGATCTACCGGGAGGCCGCACCGGCGGCCGATGCGTCCGTCCCCCTCGAGCCCGGTACCCAGCAGCTCACCGTCCTGGTAGAGATCGTCTACGCCATTGAGCAGTGAACGGGCGGTGTCGACCAGCGCCTGCGGTCGAAGCGGAAAGTGCAGGATGAGGTCAACCCAGTGGCTCGTCACAGCTAACGGGGCGTTGCCCCCGCCCGACGAGGCATGCCGTGGCTGGCTTGGGTGAGCGGGTTCCGGTCGGCGGGAGCTAGACCTCGGACGGAACGTAGCGCCCCTTGGGCGCTAGAAGCGTGGCACTTGAGCCCGAGTTCTGCAGACGTCTCCCGCAATGCCCGCCCATCTCACACCTCCCAGACGCTGTGTGACCGTGAGTCGCCATTCGGAGCCGAATAGCGGTTCACGTCGCTTTACTGATCAAGGTGACCCGCGTCTCGGCGGTCGGAGGCGCAGCATCACTAACGGGGTTTCACCCCAGCCCGACGAGGCGTGCCCCGTGGTCGGGTTGGTAGTGGGGGTTCCGGTCGGCGGGTGGAGACCGTGACCGGCGTGCCGGTCCGGTGTATATAACCGCCTGTAGCGGTT